>DESK01000005.1 GCA_002361955.1 Lachnospiraceae bacterium UBA3316 | reverse complement strand
TGAAACGCATGACCTTGTGACCCTAGTATCATTTTAATTCCGCGATCGTCACGCCGGCGTCGCCTTCACCAAATTCTCCTAAGCGGAAGCTCTTTACATGCTTGTTGCGCCGCAGATAATTCTGGACGCCCTTGCGCAGAGCGCCGGTGCCTTTGCCGTGGACGATGCGCACGCTTGGCATATGGGCAAGGCTTGCGTCGTCCAGATATTTATCCAGCTCCGCCACGGCCTCATCCACGGTTTTTCCGAGAAGATTCAGCTCCATGCTCACAGAGGAGGATTTGCTCATCTTGATCTTTCCACTGCCGCCGGTGCCCTTTCCGATGCCGGGGCCTGTGATCTCCGGCTCGTCGATGCGCTCCAGATCCTTGATATTTACCTGGGAACGGAGAATGCCCATCTGCACATAGAGGTTTCCTTTGCTGTTGGGGAGGGTGCTGACGGTGCCCTTCAGGTTCAGGCTCAGAACCTTCACGGCGTCGCCGATCTTCAGATCCTTAGGCTTCAGCTCTTTTTTGGGCTTTGTGTCAGGCTTGATGGAAAGATTTTTTTCCACGCCGGAGAGCTTCTTCCGCAGACGGTCCCGCTCCTGCTCCATCTCCTTGGCGGACACGTTGGCCTTTCCAAATTTGTTGAAATTGCGCATGGTGGTATCCGCGTAATCCTTGGCTTCCTGGAGGATCGCCCGGGCCTCCTCGTTGGCTTTCCGGAGAATGGCTTCGCGGCTGTTGTCCAGCTTATCCTGTTTCTGCTCCAGACGTTGTTTCAGAACCTGGATTTCCTGCTTATAGCGGTCGATCTCCTCCCGCTCCTTCTCGATCGTCACCCGGCTGTTTTCCAGGTCGGCGATCAGATCCTCAAAGCTTTCATCCTGCTCCGTCAGGTGAGTTTTCGCCTCCAGGATAATCTCATCAGGGAGGCCGAGCTTGGAGGAGATGGCGAAGGCGTTACTCTTTCCCGGGATACCGATCAGCAGCCGGTAGGTGGGCCGCAGCGTCTCCACGCTGAACTCACAGCAGCCGTTTTCCACGCCGGGGGTGGTGAGGGCGAAGACCTTCAGCTCGCTGTAGTGGGTGGTGGCCATGATGCGGGCTCCCCGGCGGTGGAGATTTGACAAAATGGCGATGGCCAGGGCGGCACCCTCGGTGGGGTCTGTCCCTGCGCCCAGCTCATCGAAAAGTACCAGGGAGCGGTCGGTGGCCCTGCCCAGGATGGACACAATGTTTGTCATGTGGGAGGAAAAGGTACTTAAAGACTGCTCAATGCTCTGTTCATCTCCGATATCCGCAAAGACATCCTCAAAGACGGAAAGCTCCGATCCGTCAAAGGCCGGGATATGAAGGCCGGCCTGGCCCATGAGAGTAAAGAGTCCCACGGTTTTTAAGGAGACCGTTTTTCCGCCAGTATTTGGGCCGGTGATCACCAGAAGCTGGAATTCCCGGCCCAGGTGAATGTCAATGGGAACGACCTTGCTTTTATCCAGAAGAGGGTGGCGTCCCTTTTTGATGCGGATCCAGCCCTGGGTATTAAATTTGGGTTCGCTGCCGTTGTAGGACAGGGAAAGCCTGGCCTTGGCGAAGATCACGTCGAGCTGCGTCAAAAGGGTCAGGTCGTCTGAAATCGTTTCAAGCTCCGAGGCCGCAAGGCTGCTTAAGGTGGACAGGATCACTTCGATTTCCTGTTCCTCCTTTAGCTCCAGCTCCCGGAGTTCGTTGTTCAGCTTCACCACTGCCATAGGCTCCACAAAGAGGGTGGAACCGGTGGCAGACTGGTCATGGATCATGCCGGGAACCTGCCCGCGGTATTCTGATTTCACCGGAATACAGTAGCGGCCGTTGCGCATGGTAATGACGGCATCCTGAAGATACGTTCTGGCAGAGCCGTTGACCATGGAGATGAGCTGGGCGTGTACCTTATCATTTGTCTGGCGCATGGCCCGTCGGATCTTAAAGAGGGCGCTGCTGGCGTCGTCGCTGATCTCGTCCTCGGAGACGATGCAGCGGCGGATCTCGGAAGAAACGGGAGTCAGGGGCTGCAGAGCGTCAAATAAATCGTCTAAGGAGTCACGGCCCTCTTCCTCCGTATCTCTGCGGGAGTAGGCCTTTACCCTGGCGCAGACCTCCAGAAGCTTGGCCACGCGCAGAAGCTCCTCTGTTCCCAGGATACTGCCGATCTCCAGACGCTTTAGGATGCCCCGCACGTCTGTGACGCCGGAGAAGGAGATGGTTCCTTTCCTCAGCAGCCTGGTAAGGGCGTCGCTGGTTTCCCTTTGGGCGGCCTCGATCTCATAGAGATCCGTCCGGGGAGTGAGTCCCAGGCAGAGATCCTTTGCCAGCGGTGAGGCCGCGAAGGATGCCAGCTGGGCGATGATTTTTTCATATTCTAAAGTTTTAAATGTTTTTTTATCCATCTTATCATTCCTATCATCGGTTTGTGGGAAAACCGTAAATTTTATGGCAGTTCAGCCATGGGCTAAACGGCCACAACTTATTCTACCTTACAATTGCGCAAAAGAAAACCTAAACTTTCCCTGAATTCATGATTTGTTCATAAGTTTTTGATACACTAAACAGAACATCATGCGTTGCGGTTCGTTCCGTTTACAGTAACCTGTCAATGATTCATCCATGAGGCCCGGGCCGTCCGGGGATGAGCAGCGGTAAAAGGAGATCATTTCTATGCCGAATAGAGAGCAAAAAGAATTTACCTTTATGAGCGAGCAGCTGAAGAAGAAGCCATTCTATAAGAAGCGATGGTTTCAGAAAGGGGCTGAGGCCGTAACCCTGGCTGTGGTGTTTGGCGCGATGGCTGGAGTGGTCTTTGCTGTAACACAGCCCTGGGCAAAGGAGCAGTTTGGAAAGCCGGAGGATCCCGCCCAGGTCTATGTGGTTCGGGAGGAGACAGAGACGGAGACGGAAGCTCCCCAGACAGAGACGGAGGAAAAAGCAGCCCCCCAGACGGTCATTGAACAGAAAGAGCTGGAGATAGGGGATTATGAGATGCTCTATCAAAAAATGTCCGCCCTGGCCGAGAAGGTTTCCCCGGCGATGGTAATTGTGACCTGCAAGACGAGCAGCCGGGACTGGTTTAATGAGGTGATCGAGGATCACGCGCAGTTTTCAGGCCTTGTGATCGCCGCAAACGCCCAGGAGTATCTGATCCTGGCAGGGGGGCAGGAGCTCTCAGGAGCAGAGCATATGACGGCTGCCTTCACGGACGGAAGCGTGGCGGAGGCAGAGCTGCGCAAGCTTGACAGTGTGACAGGCCTGGCGGTGCTCAGTGTCCGGCGGGAGGAGCTGGGGGCCGGGGCCCAGGAAATCGCTCCGGCAAAGCTGGAGAGCCAGGAGGAGGCAGGAAGGGGAGAACCTGTGATCGCCCTGGGAACTCCGGTGGGGAATGAGATGTCCATGTTTTTTGGAATGGTCACTTCTGTGGCAGGCACGTCGGCGGTGGATTCCCAGTACCGGGTGATAAGCACGGATATTCTGGGCGGAGAGAAAAGCAGCGGCATCCTGATCGACCTGGAGGGACGGGTAGTGGGAGTCATTGCCCAGAGCTTTTCCCCATCCGGTTCCCAGATGACCCTTACGGCCCTTGCCTCCGGTGATATTCAGGATCTGGTGACGGATCTTGTGAATATCAAGGACAGACCGGCCATCGGGATCACGGGGAAGGATATTGACGAGGCTACGGCCCAGGAATACGATATGCCAAGGGGAATCTATGTGCGGAGCGTGGCGGCGGATTCCCCGGCCATGTACGCAGGCGTTTATCAGGCGGACATTATCACAAGCATCAATGACATAAGCATTGACAGCATTGACGAATATGAAAAGGAGATTATGCGGCACAGCCCGGAGGAAGTAGTCCGGCTCGGCATCAAGCGGGCGACGATGGACGGCTATGTGGATATGGAGCTTCCTGTGCAGCTTGGGCTGCGCTGAGAAATATAGAAAGGCGAGGAGAAAATTATGAAATTTATCGAGACATTGAGGGAGGGCGAGAAGGTAAGCGATATTTACCTGTGCAAGTACAGGCAGGCGGCCGTCACGAAAAACGGAAAGGCCTATGAAAATGTACTCCTTCAGGACAGGACAGGTGTGATTGACGGAAAGATCTGGGATCCGGAGTCCCAGGGCATCGATGATTTCGCGGCTCTGGACTATGTGGATGTGGTGGGTGACGTGACAAATTTCCAGGGAGCTTTGCAGCTGAACATCAAGCGTGTGCGCAGAGCCAGGACCGGGGAATATACCCCCGAGGATTACCTGCCGGTCAGCGAGCGTGACATTGAGGAGATGTACGGGGAGCTGATGGGGTATGCGGCCCAGATTGAAAATGAGTATTTGAAGCGGCTCACGGATCTGTATTTCCGTGAAAATGAGGGCTTTGTGAAGGCCTTTAAGTTCCATTCGGCGGCTAAGAGCGTTCACCACGGCTTTGTGGGAGGGCTTTTGGAGCACACCCTGGGAGTGGTAAAGATCTGTGACTATTATGTGAAGCAGTACCCTGTGCTGAACAGGGATCTTCTCTTCACGGCGGCCCTGTTCCATGATGTGGGGAAAATGCGGGAGATTTCGGTCTTTCCGGAGAATGATTATACGGATGACGGGCAGCTCCTGGGCCACATCTATATGGGAGCTGAGCTGGTGGGAGCCACGGCCAGACGTATCCAGGGCTTTCCGAAAAAGCTGGCTTCCGAGCTGATGCATTGCATTCTTGCCCATCACGGTGAGCTGGAGTACGGCTCCCCCAAGAAGCCTGCCCTCATGGAGGCCCTCGCCCTGAATCTGGCAGATAATACAGACGCGAAAATGCAGACCTTCAAGGAGGCTCTGAAGGGAAGCGGCACTACAAATGACTGGCTGGGATACAACCGGTTCTTTGAATCAAATATCAGGAAAACGAGCATATGAAAAAGGATGATTTGATACAGGTAAAAATAGAAGATATGGGAGCAGACGGAGCCGGCATCGGAAAGATGGACGGCTTTGCTGTCTTTATAAAGGACGCGGTCATCGGGGATGAGGTGGAAGCTAAGGTCATGAAGGTGAAAAAGACCTATGCCTATGCCCGCCTGACGCAGGTGCTCACACCGTCCCCCTGGCGGGTGGAAGCGCCCTGTCCGGTGGCCCGCCGCTGCGGCGGCTGCCAGCTTCAGGCTATGGCCTATGAGGAGCAGCTCAGGTTCAAGGAAAACAAGATCGAAAATAATCTGAGGCGCATTGGCGGTATGGAGGAGATTCCCTTTGAACCCATCTGCGGCATGGAACATCCCCTGGGCTACCGCAACAAAGCTCAGTTTCCGGTGGGAACGGACAAAAACGGAAGGATCATCACCGGATTTTATGCAGGCCGCACCCACAGCATCATAGAGAACAGAAAATGTCTGCTGGGCGTGCCGGAGAATGAGAAGGTCCTGGACGCAGTAGTGGAATTTATGGAGGAGGAGCACATCCCGGCCTATGACGAGACGACAGGCAGAGGGCTGGTGCGTCACGTATTGATCCGCTATGGCTTTACGACCGGGGAGCTGATGGTCTGCCTGGTGATCAACGGGAGGAAGCTGCGCCACGGGGAGCGCCTGGCAGAAAAGCTGGCTGCCATTCCCGGGATGACGAGCCTGACGCTGAATGTAAACACCCAGAGGACAAATGTGATCCTTGGGCGTGAGATCCTCCCGGTGTGGGGACGGGAGTACATCGAGGATTATATCGGGGACATCCGCTACAGAATCTCACCCTTATCCTTTTTCCAGGTCAATCCTGTGCAGACCAGGAAGCTTTATGAGAAGGTGCTGGAGTACGCGGCCCTCACCGGAGAGGAGACGGTGTGGGATCTCTACTGCGGCATCGGCACGATCTCCCTGTTTCTTGCCAGGCAGGCAAAGAGGGTCTGCGGCGTGGAGATCGTACCTGCGGCCATCGAGGACGCCAGGGAAAACGCGCGGATGAACGGAATCACAAACGCCGAGTTTTTCGTGGGGAAGGCGGAGGAAGTACTGCCCGCCAAATACGCCCAGGAAGGCGTCACCGCCGATGTGATCGTGGTAGACCCGCCCAGGAAGGGCTGTGAGAGCAGCCTGCTGGATACCATCGTGCAGATGAATCCCCAAAGGGTTGTGTATGTGAGCTGTGACAGCGCGACCCTGGCCAGGGATTTGAAGTACCTGAAGGAGAGAGGGTATGAGCTGGTGAGAGGGCAGGGCGTTGACCAATTTCCTATGAGCGTGCATGTGGAAGCCGTGACATGTCTACAAAGGGTGGAATAGTGAAAAGGCTTGAATTTGCGCGTTTTTTGAGATTTTTCAAATTTTTCGGACAAGGGATTTTTCGAAAAAAATATTGAGGAAACAAGGAATAACGGAATACACCAAGTGTACTATGATAGATATGACGAATAAAGTAGTGGGGCATATCGCGGCAAAATATGCCTGCGTCAAGGAAGGGGTGAAGTCTGTGATGGGCGGAAGAGTTTTAGAATATGAGGCAAAGACAATAAGGAACGAAGGTATGCGGGAAGGAATTAAAGAAGGAATCAGGTCTTTGATAGGAAGTCTGAGATCTTTTCACATTTCAGATGAGGAAATCAAAAAGGAATTGATCAGTAGGTATCATTTGACACAGAAGGAAGCGGAAGCGTTTCTGGAAGGGGAGCCGGATAATCAAACTTTTTGAGGTTTTTTCTGCGTTGGAAAAAGAATGCGGCATTATGTATCCTATTGACTGGATGTGTTATAGCAATCCATATGATTTCGACTAATCCTTATAAGTGAACGAAGAGAGCATCAATCAAAAATGGTTGGTGCTCTTTCCGGAACTTGTAATGAAGGGGGTTTATTGTTCATTATAAAAGGGATGTGTGTTTCAGTTTCCGCAGAATGGGTATGAGGGAATTGATTTACCCAGGGGGATAGGATGTGGAAAACAGAGTGGCGTTGCATTTTCTTGAACTGAAGGTGCAATGCCTTTTCGTTGTAAATTATGGTTTATCCGAGAGGAAAATCTGTATTTCAATATGTATTCTTGAATTGAAAAATTCACTTTTTCGTGATATGCTTTTCTTATATTTACTGGAAAAAAATGGAGGTGCGACATGGCAGTCAGCTATAAGAAATTATTCCATTTATTAATAGAGAAAAATATAACGAATGCACAGCTACAGCAGAAAGCGGGTTTTTCCGCAAATATTATCACACGGTTGAAACGAGGCGGGTATATTTCCCTTGAAAGCGTGGAAAGCATCTGCCGTGTTCTGAATTGTAGCGTGGACGATATTCTGGAATTTATACCGGAGGATAACGGAGGAAAAGAGAATGGTTGATACCAAAAAGGAACAGGAGCGTGATGAACTGCACCGTGCCATCTGGGCAATTGCAGATGAACTGAGGGGAGCAGTTGACGGATGGGACTTTAAGAATTATGTTCTTGGAACGATGTTCTATCGATATATTTCTGAAAATTTGTGTAATTACATAAACAGTGGAGAAGCGGATGCAGGAAACTCTGATTTTGACTTTGCAAAAATGCCGGACGAGGATGCGGAAGAAGCTCGTGACGGACTGGTAGAAGAAAAAGGCTTTTTCATTTTGCCGAGTGAATTATTCTGCAATGTTCGTGCCAATGCGGCGAGTGATGAAAATTTAAATGAAACGTTGGAGCGAGTGTTCCGCCATATTGAAGAATCTGCGAAAGGTAGTGATGCAGAGAGCGATTTTGCCGGACTGTTCGATGATTATGATGTGAATAGCAACAAATTGGGTTCTACGGTTGCCAAGCGTAATGAGAAACTGGTCAAACTGTTAAATGGCGTGGGCGAAATGAACCTCGGAGATGTGAAAGACCACTCCATTGATGCTTTTGGGGATGCGTATGAATACCTCATGACAATGTATGCGTCAAATGCCGGAAAGTCCGGTGGAGAATTTTTTACTCCGGCGGATGTGTCAGAATTGCTCACAAGGCTTGGAACTGTAGGAAAAACAGAGATCAATAAAGTATACGATCCGGCCTGTGGTTCAGGTTCTCTGCTTTTGAAGGCTGAGAAAATTCTTGGGAAAGACGCCATCCGCAACGGTTTCTATGGGCAGGAAATTAACATCACGACTTATAACCTGTGTCGAATCAATATGTTTTTACATGATGTGGGATTTGATAAATTTAATATTGCCTGTGAGGATACGCTCATTAGCCCGCAGCATTGGGATGACGAGCCATTTGAATTGATTGTTTCAAATCCGCCCTATTCTATCAAGTGGGCGGGAGATGGAAATCCCTTGCTGATCAATGATCCTCGTTTTGCTCCTGCAGGAGTTTTGGCACCAAAGAGTAAGGCGGATATGGCATTTATCATGCACAGTCTTTCATGGCTTGCGTCTAACGGAACTGCTGCCATCGTATGCTTTCCGGGGATTATGTATCGTGGCGGTGCAGAGCAGAAAATCCGAAAATATCTGATTGATAACAACTATGTGGATTGTGTGATTCAGTTGCCAAGTAATTTGTTCTTTGGAACTTCTATTGCTACTTGTATCATGGTCATGAGGAAAAATAAGGCAGATAACAAGACGTTGTTCATTGATGCAACGAGGGAATGTGTTAAGGTTACGAATAACAATAAGCTGACACCTGAGAATATAGAACATATTGTAGATGTGTTTGCAAAGCGTGAAGAAGTAGAGTATTTTGCACATTTGGCAAGTTATGACGAAGTGTCCGGCAATGATTATAATTTATCTGTGTCTACATATGTTGAGGCTGAGGATACCAGAGAGAAAATAGACATTGTGAAGCTGAATGCGGAAATAAAGGCAATCGTGGCGCGTGAGCAAGTGCTTCGTGATGAGATTGATAAGATCATCGCAGAAATAGAGGGGTAATATGAAGAAAGAGTTATTGAATATATCAGACAAACCGATGCAGAAAAATGATTCTGATAATAGGTTTCGGATGATGATTTCCGATATAAAAGAGATTATATCAGTTGGTAGGAAGCAGGCCTATAACGCTGTAAACAAGGCGTCCGTGTTAACCTATTGGCATATTGGAAAGCGAATCATAGAACAAGAACAGAATGGAGAAAACAGGGCGGAATATGGCAAGGCGCTTATGGATACGCTGGCCTATGAACTTACAGCAGAATATGGTACCAGTTATTCAAAAAGAAATCTTCAATATTTTAGAAAATTTTATTTGTTGTTTCCGGATGAAGAAATTGTGAACACGTGTGTTCACAATTTGAATTGGTCTCATTTTAGAACACTTCTTCGTGTATCGGATGAAAATGCAAGATTATGGTATATGAATGAGGCAGCCCGTGAAGGCTGGGGTGTTAGGAAACTGGATAGAAATATTGGAACACAATACTATTATCGGCTTCTTCAAGCACCTAAGAAGGAAGAAGTTATTTCAGAAATGAAGCAGAAGACAAACAAATATCAAAAAAATAATTTTGAATTGTTGAAAAACCCGATGATTGCGGAATTTCTTGGATTTAAGAATGAAGATTCTTATCTTGAAAGTGATCTCGAAACAGCAATCTTGTCTCATATTCGTGATTTTCTTATGGAACTGGGAAGAGGCTTTGCCTTTGTTGCCAGACAGCAGCATATTGTTACAGAAACAGAGGATTATTTTATTGATCTGGTGTTTTATAATATAGAGTTAAAATGTTATGTGCTGATTGACCTGAAAATGGGGAAAATTACGCATCAGGATGTGGGACAGATCGATATGTATGTGCGTATGTACGATGAACTGAAGTGTAGGGAAGGGGATAATCCCACTCTTGGAATCCTGCTTTGTACAGAAACGGATGAGGATATTGCCCGATATTCTGTATTGCATGACAATGACAGACTGTTTATGTCGAAATATTTGACCTATCTGCCGACAAAGGAGCAGCTTAGAACAGAGATTGAACGGCAGAAAGAAATCTTTTATATGCAGCATCCTGGACTGCAGGAGAATGGTGGTGACGGGGATGAGTAAGATCGATGATTTGATTAAAGAATTCTGTCCTGATGGTGTTGAGTATAAGGCGATAAAATATTTGGCTGAAGTTGGAACGGGTAGCAGTAACGGTAATGAAGCCCAAGAAGATGGTGAATATCCATTTTTTATACGTTCTCAGACAGTGAAACGTAAAAATAATTGGGAATATGATGAAGAAGCAATTATTATACCGGGAGAAGGAGGTATTGGAGATATATACCACTATGTGAATGGAAAATATGCTATCCATCAGAGAGTTTATCGGATTCATTTTATAGATAATTCAGTTGATGTGAAATTTGCATTTCATTATTTTCATGCGTTTTTTAAAAGCTTTATCCCAGATTATTCACGGCACAGCCG
>DESK01000059.1 GCA_002361955.1 Lachnospiraceae bacterium UBA3316 | reverse complement strand
AGGATGTAGAGGATGTAGAGGATGGCACCATTGAGATCGGGAATACAAGGATTGAGACATATGACACCAGCGAGGGAGATACAGTATTTTTGCAGTATGTTGACGGGGTGCTGACACAAAAGAATACAATTCCTCATGATCAGGAAGATATAGTGATTCGCGAGTTCTTTGACGGTTCCAGTGAAACAATAAGTGAAAACAGTGATACAGATGTTATTCATCCAAGCGATTATATTACTGTGGTGGAAGAAAAAGAAGTGGAAGAGCCTGTTTTAGCAAGGGCAGCTACATGGACAACAAAGGGTACAATTCAATATCGTGCAGCAACAAATAGTGGTATAGTTTATTATGGAATGAGATGTTTGTATACCAAAACAACTACGATAGGAACATATACAATTAATAAATATAAAGGACCATTGGTCGATTTGATTACCATAGTTGTATCATCTGTACATGTTATTTCCAAATTTATTAAAAAATTTTTGGGCGAGATGTGTGGTAATGCAGGTGTTACAATAGTTAATGGGATAATAAAAGGGGTATTAACTACAACTGTTGCCTCAGAAAATACAGATTTTAAGTGGAAATTGATAGATACAAAAGATTCCAAGCATTATACATATTATACCAATGGCTGTCGTCATCATATTATAGATAGCAGCTACAATACAAACAAGAATTATTATGAAGGAACATGTCCTAGAAAATGGGGCAACCAGGCAATGGCAGCTTTGTTCCATGATCAGCTATTTGGATACACATCTTATAGTGTAGTAAGTTGGAATTAAAGGGGAATACATAAGCTGAAAAACAGGTAAACAAACAGAAAGAGAGAACGGAGATAGGAAAAATATGAAAAGGAAAAGGTGGCCTACATTGATCGGGACGGTTCTTTTGTGTCCTATCATTATTCTTCAGGCAATACCAGATATGCGAGAAGGGGAACTATACGGATTTATCTGGTGTTTTATTGGCCTGAAATGGTTTGTGGATGGTTTGTGGCTTACGTTTTCAGAAAAAAAGCAAAAAGAAGAGGAGCGTAAGGAGAACTGTGTAAAGAGAGTATACCAATATTTCTTTGGAAAAATGGCTCCAGTTATGAAATGGGCTGGAGAAATCCTGCTTTTGCTTGCGGTGCTCTGTGCAGTTGTGCTGCCGCCATCCTTGGATTGGTTTGTCACCGTTCTTTTGCTCGCGGCGCTGATCTATACATTGGTGATGTACTATATTATCAGAGTAGAGATCAAGAGCGACAGGGAGAAGAACGGGCAGGATTAGAGTCGTACTCTAAATAAAGGCCTGTAAGGTTTTTGGAAAGATAGGAGATGGGAAAGATATGAAGTTGAGAAGGAAGAGTAGGTGGAAAAGGTGGGGCAACTTGATTGTAGCGGTTCTTTTAGGTCTCATTATCATTTATGACGCTATCCCCCAAATGAAAGAGAGGGAGCTTTACGGATTTATATGGTGCTTTGTCGGCTGTAGTGTATTGGTAAAGGGTCTGTGGTTCGCATTTTCGAAAAAAGGATATAGAGAATCGGAACGTAACGAGATCTGCAAAAAGAGGGTATACCGATATTTCTTTAGAAAAATGGCTCCTGTTATGGAATGGGCGGGGTATATACTGTTCGTACTTGGTTTGTTCTTTGCAGTCGCACTGCCGCCATCCCTGGAGTGGTTCGCCATCGTTCTTATACTTGCGGCGCTGATCTATATATTGGTGATGTACTATATTGTCATAGTGGAGATCAAGAGCGACAGGGAGAAGAACGGGCAGGATTAGAAACAGTTCTTTTTTTGTATACAGAGGGATATAGTGTAAAAAAACAATGAGGTGTGTGAAGATGCTGGATCAGTATGGCTGCTGCCTGGGCTGTCTGGAGGATGGGGAGAGGAAGGAGGAAGGCAGGAAGAGCGGAGGAAGTACGTTTTTTCTGCGCCTGGTTTTATCCTTGCTGATTTTCGCCGGGTTTCTGTGGGGGCGTCTGGAGGGGAGAGATATTTTCGGGTACAGCGCCAAAC
The DNA here is from genome assembly GCA_002361955.1 of Lachnospiraceae bacterium UBA3316. Classification (GTDB taxonomy): domain Bacteria; phylum Bacillota; class Clostridia; order Lachnospirales; family Lachnospiraceae; genus Hominisplanchenecus_A. Next base: position 80,229 of record DESK01000059.1, on the reverse strand, counting down.
AGGCGGCGCAGGTGATTGGCAGAAACGCGGAAATATTTTCTTGCGGGCTCGAGGACGTGGGGTGGTAAAAACAAAGACCCCGCGGTAAGCAGCGCGGCGTCAAATCTGTTTCTTACAGAGAGATACTTAACTTTTACGGCAGCCGCCAAATGTGTGCAGGCAGCCACTTGGCGCGTCACTTACGGAAAAATGCTTCATCCTTTCCTTACAGGCTTTGTCCCTGCTGCTCCAGGGCCAGCAGCCGTTTTTTCAGGGGGATGCCGCCGCCGTAGCCTGTCAGGCTTCCGTCCTTGCCGATTACCCGGTGGCAGGGGACGATGAGGCTAACAGGGTTATGGCCCACAGCGCCGCCCACGGCCTGGGCAGACATGGCGCAAAGCCCCCTTTGGGCCGCGATCTTTTTCGCGATCTCCCCGTAGGATACCGTCTCCCCGTAGGGAATCAAAAGCAGAAGCTTCCAGACCTCCTGCCGGAAGGCGGTGCCCTGTAGGGCCAGGGGAGGGGTGAAGCCGGGGTCTTTGCCGCCAAAATAGACAGAGAGCCAGGTCTTTGCCTGCCGGAGAACAGGCAGATCCTTTTCCGTGTACTGGCCGGTGAGAAAAGCCCTGGAGGGCTTTTGGGTATCAAACCATAAACCTGTCAGGGAAGCTCCGTCGCTTGCCAGGGTGATGGCTCCAAAGGGTGAATGGTAGTAAGAAATATATTCCATAGGGATACCTCGCGTCTGTTTTCTTTTACTATAGAGCAGAACGGGCGGGAAGTCAATGTTGCAGGCAGATGCAAAGTTTGTTAAAATGTCTGGGAGGCGAGATTGGCAAAGCATGAAAGGGGAGACGTATGGAACAGAGGATCAAGGGTAACGGAGCGCGGGCGCTTTTGGCGGCCGGCTGTCTTTTTTTTGCGGCAGCAGGGATGCAGACGGGGGCAAAGGTTCACGCCGCGCCGGTGAGGGGCTGGGTCCAGGAGGGAAGCGCGCGCTGCTATTATAGAAGGGGAGAAAAGCTTCTGGGACTTCAAACGATCGGAAAGTATCAGTATTACTTTCACCTGAAAACGGGAAATATGCTGAGAAGTAAGTGGAAGCAGATCAATGGGAAGTATTACTATTTTCTTTCGAATGGCCGGATGGCAAAGAAGCAGTGGATCAACGGGAAGTACTATGTGAACGCGAAGGGAGTCCGCCTGTCGAACTGCTGGGTAGGAAAGAAATTTTTAGGCGAAAACGGACGGTGGATTCCAAATTTTAAAGGCGGCTGGCAGCAGATCGACGGGAAATGGTATTATTATACGAAAAAGGGGAAGAAGCGGACAGGCTGGATCACCTATAAAGGAAACAGGTACTATCTGGACGCGAACGGCGTGCGGGTGACAAAGCTTCAGACCATCAATAAAAATACATATCTTTTTACAAAAAAAGGAATTTTGAAAAACAGCGGCTGGGTAAAGAGCGGCGGCTGGTATTATTACGCAGATGAGAGAGGACGGCTGAATACCAAGGAGCGCATCAACGCAAAGGCCCTGATGGACGCCACGCGGATTGAATATAACAGCAGCACTCTGCGCCTGCGTCTGCAGAAGTTCTACAGTTATGGGACGAGCTTCTGGACGGCCCAGGTGCAGACGGCAAGCCCAAGCCAAATGAAGGCGGCCCTCTCTTACGGAACCTACGGGGGGACGAGACAGCGCACCTCCGAGGCCGTCAAGAGCAACAACGCTGTGATCGGCATCAATGGCAGCGCCTTTTCTTATGACACGGGCAAACCTGGTTTTGACGCCGTGATGCTGAAAAACGGAAAGATCTATAACAAGGCCCTGGGAACCAGCTATTCCCTGATGGCCATCGCCGCGGACGGCACCATGTTCAGCCCGCCCCAGGGATTAAGCGCGGCGCAGCTGAAAAGAGGGGGCGTGCGGGATACGTTCAACTTCGGCCCCATCTTGCTGAAGGACGGGCGTGCGGCCTCCCTCTATGAGCAGGGATACCCCCAGGTTTACGCAGGCCCGGATATGACGGGCAGCTATCCCCGCTCTGCGGTGGGGATGGTGCACCCCGGGGAGTATGTGCTTCTGGTGTCCAGCGGGCCGGGACTGACCCTTGCCCAGATGCGCAGCATCTTCCGCAGCTACGGCTGCACCTTCGCCTACAACCTGGACGGCGGCGGTTCCGCTACCATGTCCTACAAAGGCTATGTGCTGAACAGCCCCACCGACGGGGCGGAGCGGCCCTGCGGGGATTTCCTGCTGTTTGGGGAATAAAGATTTCATGTGAGTGGAGCTAAATCGGTATACACAAAAAATAGCGATTTAGCTCACACAAAATGGATGTGTAAATAGCACATCTGAGAGTTGCAATCTGAAATTGAATTTTAAAACAGAAGAGGCTATAATGTTCTCATAAAACAAAATTATCAGTAGAAGTGTTCTATCCCATTACATAAAAAGAGGCAGCCGGGAAACATTGATTCCTGACTCTCAGATGTAGTGATGATTCTGTAGTACGCGGCAAAGATAGTTGAAGAGTTTTAAAAAGAAAAATGGAATTATTTGAACTGCCATAGAAACGGCAATAAAGACACGATAGTCGGTACCTATACAAAACTGGAGCAAACCTGTATGATAGAAACAGATTTGCCCCAGTCTTATTTTTACTTCTTTTTCACCGGGCTTTCTGCAGCATGCGGGAAGAATCTAATGTCAATTGTGGTATCCATTCCATCATGCTTATACGGAATAGCAATGCCATCCGATACAAGCCGGATGAGCACTTTTTCTAATAGTTACTCTGCGAGCTTCGAAAGCTCTTCCTCCACGAAGGCCTTCCATTCCTCCAGGCTGTGGCTGCCCACGTAGGTTTCTCCTACGATGTTTCCGTTTCTGTCCACAAAGAAGGTTTCCGGCACAGCGTTTATGCTGTCCAGGCGGCCGTTCAGATTTGTCTCATCGGGGATCAGGAAGGGATAGGAGGCCCCTGTCTTCTCCGCGATCATCTTTGCCGTTTCCACGGCGCCGATGGCGTCATCGCCGGAGCCGCCGGCGGCATCCAGGATGATGCCCACGACGCGGACATTTTTATCGGCCAGTTCTTCCGAAAGCTTCTGGAGATCGGGGATCTCGTTGATACAGGGAGAACACCAGGTGGCAAACACGTTTACAAGGGTCAGGTCGTAGTCCTGAAACATCTCCTCCGTAAAGCTCTCACCGTTGATGTCTGTCAGGGTGAAGCTTCCCAGGTTTTCCGGGGAGGCCGTTGCCTCCGTCTCTGTTTCTGCCCGGAGCTCTGTCTCCCGGGTGGTTTCGGCCCCTGTCTCCGGTGCTTTCTCGGGATTGCAGCCTGTCAGGGCGGCTGCCGCCAGGAATCCCGCAAGGAGGAGAGGGCACAGTTGATATATTCTGTTTTTCATTTACAAAGTCTCCTTTTCTGCTATTATAACTTGTTCCAGTAACGGTTTCCGCACTTTTTTTCGCGTGATCTCTACCAGGTTCAGGGGCGTCATGTCGATCAGGGTGGCTTTGATGGGATCGCGGCGGAGGGAGGCACGGAGGGTGTCCATCAGCGCTGCTTTATCCTTAGCCGTGTCCATATTGATAAAGTCCACGATGATGATTCCCGAAAGGTTCCGGAGGCGGAGCTGCCTGGCGATTTCCACGGCGGCTTCCAGGTTGATCTTCCGGAAGGTTTCCTGTTTTTTCTTTTTGCTCTCATACTTTCCGGTGTTCACGTCGATCACCGTGAGGGCTTCTGTAGGCTGGATGACCAGGTAGGCGCCCGATTTGAGCCAGACGCGCTCGCTCAAGGCCTCTCTTCGCTCACGCTCCAGGTTCAGGAGCTTCGAAAGAGGGAGAAGGTCGTCCTCATAGAGAGAAAGCCTGGGGAGATCTTCCGGGTGGGTATCCTGCAGATACGCCTGCATTTGCGCGTACAGCCCGGGATCGTCTGTCACCACCTGCAGTCCCTGGTCGTAGGTGTCCCGAAGCATGGACAGCCAGGGGGCGGGAAGCTGGTACATTTTTGAAAAGCAGCTTCGGAACCTGGCTTTTTCAATGATGGAATCGCACAGGGACAGCAGCTCCTTTGCCTCTTTTAGGATCTCCTCATCGGAGGCGCTTCCGGCGTTTGTGCGGATGATGCAGCCGTACCGCCCCCCGAGGGCTTCCGTCACCAGGGCCTTCAGCCGATCCTTCGTTTCACTGTCCAGCTTGGCGGAAGCGCCGATATGGCGGTCTCCGGTGGTAAGCACCAGATATTTCCCGGTAAAGTTCAGGTTGGCGCTCAGGGCCGGGGGTTTCGTTTTCAGGGCTTCTCTCTTTACCTGCACCAGCACCTCGTCCCCGGCCGCCATGGAGGGGCAGTTCAGCTTCTTTGTGTAGATGGGGCTTTCGCAGTCGCTAAGGGCATAGTAGCAGGGAAATCCCTTTTCGATTTCTATGAAAGCCGCGCCGATGTTTTTTACGATTTTCTGGACACGGCCTATATAGATATTTCCCAAAAGGGAGGCGTCCGCTGCCGAAAAGCAGGAGATGGAGACTGCCTTTCCGTTTTCCAGCAGATAGGTCATGATCCGTCCGTTCTCCCGGAGGATCGCAAGCTTATTCTCCAATGGGTTCCCCCAGATCTTCCAGCGATACCATCTGGTTATCATAGAGTTCCACGCGGTTCACCAGAAGGGAGAAGGGGGCGAAGGGGATGCCCAGATAGGCAGCAAAGGCTTCCATCACAAGCTCCGGCTTCAGGTTGCTCGCGCTGCCGGAGGACAGGCGCATGAAAATCCGGCCGTCCTCTGTCAGGCAAAGCTCCCTGATCATGGGCTTGATATCCACCTCTTTTTCGCTCTTTTTTGTTTTCTTTATTACCGTGATAGAGGGCAGGGCGGCAAAGGGGGAAAGAGCCTCCTGCCAGTCGCCTGCGGGCTCCTTTCCTTCCCGGAAGGAGACGGTGTAGTCGGCGTAGGCCACAAGGGACATGGCATTGCTGGCCTTCCCTTCGGGAATCTGCCGGTAGCTCAGCACTTGCATCCCCTCCACCATGACCTCGTTGAGCCGCTTTACGGCCTCCTTTGAGGGGATCGCCTCTTTTACCTCGATATCCATATATTCCCCGTCGCTGGTAAGGCCCAATCCCAGGGGGGAGGCGAAGGACATGACCATATGGGGGCTGAAGCCCTCCGTAAACCGGATGGGGATGGCGGCCCTGCGGATGGCCTTCTGGAAATAGCGCATGATATCCAGATGGCCCACAAATTTCATGGCTCCGTGTTTGGAAAATTTCACCCTAACCTTCATAGCACACACCTCCTCCGTATGTCTTTGCCCCGCAGCCGGAGCAGCCCTGGCGGCAGTTCTTTGTGACGGACGCAGCCTGGGCATTCTGCCATTCCCTCCAGAGGAATTTCTTTGTCACGCCGATGTCGATAAAGTCCCAGGGAAGGATTTCCGATTCCTCCCGGACGCGGCAGGTATAGAAATCAGGATCCACGCCCGTTTCCCGGAAGGCCGACATCCACAGTTCATTGTCAAAGTTTTCCCCCCAGGCGTCGTAGAGGGAGCCTTTTTCGTAGGCGCGCAGGATCGAAGCTCCCACCCGGCGGTCGCCTCTGGCCAGAACGCCTTCCAGGACGGACACGTCTGCCTCGTGCCAGTTGTATTTGATACTCTTTTTGTTCAGCTGTTCTTTGATCTCCTGGTTGACGATCTTTGCCTTTGCCAGAAAGTCTTCCTTGCTGTTCATAGACACCCACTGGAAGGGGGTGAAGGGCTTCGGCACAAAGAAGGAGGTGCTCACCGTGATCTGGCATTTGCCGTTCCGCTGATCCTTGGGGATCTCATAGTAGCGCTTGGCGATCTTTTCCGCCAGATGGGCGATCCCCTTCATGTCCTCTTCCGTCTCGGTGGGCAGTCCCAGCATAAAGTAGAGCTTTACGCGGCTCCAGCCTCCCGCGAAGGCTTCGCCTGCCCCTTCCAGAATAACCTCCTCCGTGAGACCCTTGTTGATGACGTCCCGGAGTCTCTGGGAACCGGCCTCCGGGGCAAAGGTCAGGCTGCTTTTCCGCACATCCTGCACCTTGCTCATCACATCCAGGGAGAAGGCGTCGATGCGCAGGGAGGGCAGGGAAATATTTACGCCCTGGTCCTGGAATTCCTCGATCAGGAAATTCACGATGCCTTCAAGGTCGGAGTAGTCGCTGGAGCTTAAGGAGCTCAGGGAAATCTCCTCGTGGCCTGTATTTTTTAACATTGCCGCCGCGTATTCCTTTAACATAGAAAGGCGGCGTTCCCTTAAGGGGCGGTAGAGCATCCCGGCCTGGCAGAAGCGGCAGCCGCGGATACATCCCCTCTGGATCTCCAGGACGACACGGTCCTGGGTTGCCTTGATAAAGGGAACTACGGGAGCCTTTGGGTAGTAGGTGTCTGTCAGGTTCATCACGATCTGCTTCTCGATCACAGAGGGGATGTCCTCTGCCAAAGGACGGAAGGAAGCGATGGTGCCGTCCTCGTGGTAGGTGGTCTCGTACAGGGAGGGCACGTAGATTCCCGGAATCTTCGCGGCCTGGCGGAGAAAGGCGTTTCTTCCCAGGTGCTTGCTCCTGTACTCCTTGTACAGGTCCATCAGCTGGAAGTATACGGTTTCCCCCTCCCCGATATAGAACATATCGAAGAAATCGGCCAGGGGCTCCGGGTTGGAGGCGCAGGGGCCTCCGCCGATCACGATGGGATCCCCGTCGGAGCGGTCTCTGGCAAGGAGCTGGATCTGGCCCAGATCCAGCACCTGCAGAATATTTGTATAGCACATTTCATATTGGATCGTGATTCCGATAAAGTCAAAATCCTTCAGGGGATCCTGGGATTCCAGGGCAAACAGCGGGATCTTCTGTTCCCGTATGATCCGGTCCAGGTCCGTCCAGGGGGAGTATACACGCTCGCACCAGATATCCTCCCTGCGGTTGAACATATCGTAGAGGATCTGGATGCCCAGGTGGGACATGCCGATCTCGTAGACGTCGGGAAAGCACATGCAGAACCGGACGTCCACCTTGTCTTTATCCTTCATGACCGCGTTTACTTCGTTTCCGATGTAGCGGGCAGGCTTTTCCACCTGCAATAAAATCTCATCACTTAATGCTAATTTTCTCATGATATCATCCTTTATAGTTTTCTTGCGTTCAATCGTACTTTATCATAAAATAGAAAATACGGCAATGAGAAGATGCGGCGGAATAAGGCAAACGCAAGGCGAAAGGCCGCGCCTCTGTTATTTTAATCTGTTGACAAGAATATACAAAACAACTATAATAAACAAGAAATCTGGAGTTGCTGTTTACACGGGTATGTGCATTTACTGCACAGGCCGTAAGAAAGTGATTCAGGTGTGAGCAAGTCCTATCCGCAAAGCAGATTGCAGATGGATTTGCGAATGTTACTGTAAAGGAAGTGAGCAGTAACAATCTAGAAACAGGAGCGGGATTTTTATGAGAGTGATCGCAGGGACAGCCAGACGGCTGCCGCTAAAGACGGCTCCGGGTAAGGACACCAGGCCTACCACGGACAGGATTAAGGAGACGTTGTTTAATATGATCCAGGACAGAGTATACGGCGCCCGCTTTCTGGATCTGTTCGCAGGGAGCGGCGGAATCGGCATTGAGGCGTTGAGCCGGGGGGCTGAAAGAGCCGTGTTTGTGGAAAATGACAGGCGGGCGGCTGCCTGTATCAGGGAGAACCTGGCATTTACAAAGCTTGCGGACAGAGGAGAGCTTTTACAGATGGATGTGATGGCCGCCCTGGGAAGACTTTCCGGCGGCAGGCCCTTTGACCTGGTCTTTATCGATCCGCCCTATCACGAGGGATGGGAGGAGCAGGTGCTCACCCGCCTGAGGGAGCTGGGGCTGGTACATAAAGAATCACTGGTGATTGTGGAGGCAGCCATGGAAACGTCCTTTGATTTTCTGGGCGGGACAGGCTTCCTTCTGCAAAAGAGAAAAGAATATAAAACAAATGCCCACCTGTTTTTGCAGTTGGCAGATAGAGAGGCTGAAGAATGAGAAGAGCAGTTTATCCCGGAAGTTTTGATCCGGTGACTTTCGGGCATCTGGATGTAATCAGGCGTTCGGCGGCTTTGGTAGATGAATTAATTGTGGGAGTTTTAAACAATCATACGAAAACACCGTTGTTTTCTGTTGAAGAACGTGTTAAAATTCTACTAGAGGTCACGAAAGATATCAGCAATGTACGCATAGAGTCTTTCAGCGGCCTGTCTGTTGATTTTGTAAAGAAATGCCATGCGGGTTTTCTCGTCCGGGGGCTCCGGGCGATCACGGACTTTGATTATGAGCTTCAGATGGCGCAGACGAATCGCATTATGAATCCTGAAATTGACACCATTTTTCTGACGACCAGCCTGGAATACGCGTATCTGAGTTCCAGCACGGTGAAGGAAGTAGCGGCCTATGGGGGAGATATCTCCAAGTTTGTTCCGGAGGTTGCCGCGAGACGGATGAAGGAAAAATATGGGAATAAATATAAGAATAAGGAGAATGTAAATGAGCAGCAGAATTGAACAAATCATCGAAGATATCGAAGAATATGTAGACAGTTGTAAATTTCAGCCCTTGTCTTCTACGAAGATCGTGGTAAATAAGGAGGAGCTTGAAGAGCTTCTGCGTGAGCTGCGCATGAAGACGCCGGATGAGATCAAACGCTACCAGAAGATCATCAGCAACAAGGACGCGATCCTCGCGGACGCCCAGGCAAAGGCGGACGCCCTGATTGCCGACGCTCAGGCCCAGCAGAAGCAGCTTGTGGAGGAGAGCGAGGTTATGCAGCAGGCCTATGCCCAGTCAAATGAGCTTCTGGAAAAGACAAACGCCCAGGCTCAGGAGATTCTGGACAATGCCACGAATGATGCCAACAGCATCCGCATGGGCGCCCTTCAGTACACAGACGAGATGCTGGAGAACCTGGAAAAGATCATGAGCCATACGATTGAGACGGCAGGCGGACGGTACAGCAATTTTATCAATTCTCTGCAGTCCTGCTATGACATCGTAAATAAGAACCGCCGGGAGCTTTCGCCCCAGGCAGCGCCGGGAAGCTACGCTTCCGTGCCTGCCGAGGATTATGACGACGAATGATCCGATGCATTAAAGCAAAAAGCATACCGATAGAAACGCGGCGATTAGACTGATCAGGAGCTTAGAGCGCACATATTTCCATAAGGAAAGATGTGCGTTTTTTTTGTCTGAAAATCCTCCGGCGCTGTCAGTCTGGGCCAGGGCGGACAGGCCGCCGAAGGACGCCAGCGTCATGAGCAGCAGAAAGGCGGCCGGAAAGGGAAAGGCCTCCAGGATGGCCGGGATGCCGTTGGTGATCTCAGCCAGAGCCGTCAGGACTGCCGTTGCCTTTGGAGGGAAGGGGAGAAGCCGGACGGCTCCGGCCAGTATGGCAAAGAGCATGATATATCCGCCCAGGCGAACGACGGTGAGGACGCTGTCCAGAATACAGTGGTCTACCATGACGAAGCTTAAGGCTTCTCTGGCCGCAGGGGGATTGGGGGCGGGCGTTTCCTTCGGGCAGGCCGCCAGGCGGCGGTAGGCAGGGTTTGTCAGTATGGCGAACAGCAGGGGGGAGCCGTAGAGGATCACAAGGACAGGGAGCATCAGGGCGGGGCGGCCAAGCTTTTCCGTCACCAGGAACGTGACGATAAAGGAAGGGCTTAAGTTGTTGCAGAAGCCGGCCAGGTATTGGGCTTCCTCCGGTGCGATCTGCCCCCGCTCCAGCAGGTCGTTGACCGTCTTTGCTCCCATGGGGCATCCGCAGAGAAAGCCCATCAGCAGCGCGTAGGTGCCGCCGGGGCTCAGCATCAGGGCTTTTTTGAAAAAGGGAGCCAGAAGGGAGACGAGAGGGCGCGCCAGATCCCCGCGGATAAAGATCCCTGACAGGATCATAAAGGGGAGCAGAGTGGGCAGAAGGGTGTCAAACCAGAGATGCAGTCCGACCCTGGAGGCGGCCAGCGCCTGGGAGGGATAGAGAAAGAGAAAAAGAAATATGGCGGCAAGGGAAAGTTCAAAGCAAAGTTTTTTCATGGGCAGCCTCCTTTGTACACTATATGCGCAGGCGGGAGAGCTATTCCACAAAAGAGGCGGACAGGCAGGGCGAAAGGGAAGTCTTTTACCCAGGAATCCCGGAGAAAGACGCCGCATATACTTTTTAGGAAGTACAGCAATCTAAAAGGCGGAGAGAGAACATGAAAGGAACCCCATGGATCGATCTTTTATACAGGATCCTTCTGCTTCTGTTTCTGGCGGGAGCCAGCGTGGAGATGATCGGTATGTGCCTCCTGTTTGCCCCGGTCATGGAGCTGGATATGGACGCGGAACGGATGGACGCCTTCCGCAGGCAGGAGCTGTCCGCGGAGACTCTGGAATACCTGGAACAGGCAGAGGAGCAGCTTGGCCTGTCAAAAGGTGAACTTCTGTCTGTGTGGATGCCAGCGAAGCGGTTTGACCTTTCTTCCCCGGAGGGTCTGCCGACGGAGCAGTTTAGCAGCCAGAAGGAGCTTTTTGAGAGGTACCGAAAAAAGGAAGCAGCGTCTCTTCGCTCCCTGTATGGGGCCATCTGGGATGATCTGGTGTATTTTCCCACAGAAACGGGAGTTACTTATGAAGATTCCTGGATGTTTGAGCGAAATTATGGCGGGCGGCGGGGACATGAAGGCTGCGATCTGATGCCGCCGGAAAATGTGAGCGGACGCTATCCCGTTTTCAGTATGACAGACGGCGTGGTGGAGAAGATCGGCTGGCTGGAGAAGGGCGGCTACCGCATCGGGATCAGGAGCCCCAAGGGCGGATATTTTTATTATGCGCACCTATCGGATTACGGAGGCGGCTTTTCGGTGGGGCAGAGGGTTCGCGCGGGGGAGGTCCTTGGCTTTATGGGAGATACGGGGTACGGCCCGGAGCCTACCAGGGGAAAGTTTGACGTTCATCTGCATCTGGGCATTTACGTCAATTCCCGGGAGGGGGAGGAGATCAGCGTCAATCCTTACTGGATTTTAAAAAGCCTGGAGCGCCGCAAGTTGAAATACAGGCATTAGATGTGCTATACTAACAAAAATACAACAGCTCAGGCATCTGAACTGTTACGTCAATAAGCCTAAAAGGAGATTTAAGAATACATGGAAATACAGTTATGGAAGGAGATCCTGGATCCTTATGAACTGGCAGTCAAGGAACTGACGGTCAAGTTTAATCATTTAATCCAGGAACACAGATCCCAGGGACTCTATTCTCCGATCGAGCAGGTACACGGCCGTGTGAAAACCATTTCCAGCATCCTGGATAAGGCCCAGAAAAAGAATATCCGCATCGAGGAGATCGAGGAAAAGCTGGAAGATATCGCAGGCATCCGCATCATCTGCCAGTTCGTTGAGGATATTGAGAAAGTGGTGGAGATCATCAGGAACCGGACGGATATGGTGGTAAAGAGCGAGAAGGATTACGTGACCCACACGAAGAAGAGCGGGTACAGAAGCTACCATATGATTATTTATTATGAGGTACAGACGCTGGGGGGAGGGAAGAAGATCCAGGCGGAGATACAGATTAGGACCCTGGCTATGAATTTCTGGTCCACGATCGAGCATTCCCTGCAATATAAGTATAAGGGCAGCATCCCGGAACATATCCGCACCAGGCTGACGAATGCTTCAGACGCGATCCTGCTTTTGGACAACGAGATGTCCTCCGTGCGGGGGGAGATTATGGACGCCCAGAATTCCTTCCAGATCCAGGCAAATCTTGTAAGCGATATCCTGAACAATATCCAGAATCTTTACCGTCTGGCAAATAAGAGGGAGATCATCCGTATCCAGGATGAATTTTACAGGATTTACAAGACGAACGATATTGAGCAGCTCAGGCGTTTCCACAGGCAGCTGGACGTTATCGCGGAAGGGTATCGCGCCCAATCAAATGAACATCGCTATGAGGAGAATCTATGAAACTTCCAGAAAACTACCTGGCGGCCATGAAGGAGCTGCTGGGAGAGGAATATGAGGCTTACCTGGCTTCCTTTGAGGAGCCAAAGTCCCTGGGGCTGCGCGTAAACACCCGGAAGATCTCCGTGGAGGATTTTTTAAAGCTGACGCCCTTTCATCTGACACCTGTTCCCTGGACGGAAAACGGCTTTTATTATGAGGAGGGGGAGGCTGTCACGAGGCATCCCCACTATTACGCGGGGCTGTATTATATCCAGGAGCCAAGCGCCATGATTCCCGCCTCGAGGCTTCCCATTGAGCCCGGGGACAGGGTGCTTGATCTGTGCGCCGCTCCCGGCGGAAAGGCCACGGAGCTTGGGGCAAGGCTTATGGGAACGGGTGTTTTGCTGGCAAACGACATCAGCAATTCCAGGGCCAAGGGGCTTTTGAAAAACCTGGAGCTTTTTGGGATCGGAAATATGTTTGTCACCAGTGAAACGCCGGAGAAGCTGTGCCGTTTCTATGAGGGGTGTTTTGATAAGATCCTGATCGACGCTCCCTGCTCGGGAGAAGGGATGTTTCGCCGGGATCCCTCCATGGTAAAGAGCTGGGAGGAGCACGGGCCTGCGTATTACGCCCAGCTTCAGCGGGAGATCCTGGAGTCTGCCGTACGGCTTCTGGCTCCCGGCGGAAAGCTGCTTTACTCCACCTGCACCTTTTCAACGATGGAAAATGAGAAGAATGTGGAGGCACTGCTTTTGGCCCATCCGGAGCTTACGCTGCTCCCGATTCAAAAAAGCGGCGGGTTGTTGGAGGGCAGGCTTCCGGGCTGCGTCCGCGCCTTTCCCCACAAGCTCCGGGGGGAGGGGCATTTTGCCGCTCTGCTTGAGAAGGCGGGGGAGGCCGAAGGCCCTGCTCGGGCTGTGGAAAGAAAAAAGGAGAAGCTACCGGCGGAGCTTTTGGAGTTTTTAGAGCAGCTTCCCCCATCCTTCCGGCGGCAGGAACAGATCCGTCTGCTGGAAGGGCGGGCCTATCTGCTGCCGGAGGCGCTGTCCCCTGCCAGGGGACTTCGTTTTCTGCGGACAGGGCTTTATCTCGGCGAATGGAAAAGAAACCGCTTTGAACCAAGCCAGTCTTTGGCCATGGCATTGAAGCTGGAGGATTTTCCCCAGTCTCTGTCCCTGTCGTCGGAGGACGGCCGTGTCATGCGCTATTTAAAGGGGGAGACGGTGGAGCTTTTGGAAGAGGAAGCTTCCATAAAGAAGGGCTGGGTTCTGGTGGGATGCGACGGGTATCCCCTGGGCTGGGCCAAGGCTGCCGGCGGGATGCTGAAAAACAAATATTATCCGGGATGGAGAGTGCAGTAAATGGGTAAAATGCGGCTGGACAAGCTTCTGGCAAATATGGGAGTAGGCACAAGGAGCCAGGTAAAAACGATGATCAGGACGGGGCGTGTGTCGGTAAACGGCGAGATTGCCGGAAAGCCGGAGATGAAGGTGGAGGATGGGCGCGACCGGATCCTGGCGGATGGCCGGGAAGTGTGTTACGTAAAGTATGATACGTACATGTTCCATAAACCGGCGGGCTGCGTCACGGCCACCAATGACAGCCATGACAGGACGGTCATGGACTATCTGGACATTCCCGGCAAGGAACACTTTTTCCCGGTGGGAAGGCTGGATAAGGATACGGAGGGGCTTCTGCTGATCACAAATGACGGCGGGATGGCCCACGACCTGCTGTCCCCCGGAAAGCATGTGGATAAGACGTATTACGCGAAGGTTGAGGGGCGGCTTCTTCCGGAGCACGGCAAAGCCTTCGGGGCGGGGCTGGATATCGGAGACCCTAAGCCTGCCCTTCCGGCACAGCTTCGGATCTTAAGCTCCGGCGAAATTTCTGAGGCGGAGGTTACGGTCCATGAGGGGCGGTTCCATCAGGTGAAGCGTATGTTCGCGGCGGTGGGCTGCAGGGTGATCTATCTGAAACGTCTGTCCATGGGCGGGATTGTTTTAGATGGGACGCTGGAGAAGGGGGCGTACCGCCGTTTGACGGAAGAAGAAAGAAAACGCTTGGATGCCACGAAAAAATGATTGAGAATGGAGAAGGCATATGTTAGACGAAATACAGGCAGTGATTTTTGACCTGGACGGCACATTGGTGGATTCCATGTGGATGTGGAAGGATATTGATATTGAATATCTGGGGCAGTTCGGCATTTCCGTTCCGGAGACTCTGCAGCAGGAGATTGAGGGAATGAGCTTTACCGAGACGGCCGTCTATTTTAAGGAGACGTTTCAGATACCCAAAAGTACGGAGGAGATCAAGGAGGACTGGTATGAGATGGCTTATGAGAAATATGCCCATCAGGTTCCCCTGAAAGAAGGCGCTATGGGCTTTTTGAAATTCCTGCGAAAAAGGGGAATCCGCACAGGGATTGCCACCAGCAACGGCATCCGGCTGGTGGAGGCTGTTCTGAAGGCCAATCAGCTGGAGAGCTATATAGACGCCGTGTGTACCGCCTGCGACGTATCTGCCGGGAAGCCTGCGCCTGATATTTATATGAAGGTGGCGGAGGATTTAGAGGCGGAGTATGAGAGCTGCCTGGTATTTGAGGATGTTCCTATGGGGATTCTGGCCGGGAAAAATGCCGGGATGACCGTGTGCGCCGTGGAGGACGCCTTTTCTCTTGACCAGACGGAGGATAAGAGGCGGTTCGCGGATTTTTATATTAAGAGCTTCACGGACATTTTTGATGGGACCTATGAGGTCCTGAATGCCAGAAATGATGTTTTTTACAGCAGGGAGGCGCGATAAGATGGATTTTCTGCCTGTTTCACGGGAGGATATGGAGAAGAGGGGGATCCGGCAGTTTGATTTTGTGTACATCATCGGGGACGCTTATGTGGACCACCCCTCCTTTGGCCATGCGATCATCAGCCGGCTTCTGGAGTCCCGGGGCTATTCGGTGGGAATCATCTCCCAGCCGGACTGGCATGATCCGGAGAGCATCGCCGTTTACGGAGAGCCGAGGCTTGGGTTCCTGGTATCCTCGGGAAATATGGATTCTATGGTGAATCACTATACAGTGTCAAAGAAACGGAGAAGCTCAGACGCCTTCACGCCGGGGGGCGTCATGGGGAAGCGGCCCGACCATGCCGTGGTCGTTTACTGCGGCCTGGTTCGACGGAAATATAAGCATACGCCTTTGATTATCGGCGGGATCGAAGCCAGCCTGCGCCGCCTGGCCCACTATGATTACTGGTCAGATTCCCTGAAACGGTCGATTCTGCTGGATTCCGGGGCAGATCTGATCTCCTATGGGATGGGAGAGCGCTCGATTGTGGAGATTGCCGACGCGCTGAACAGTGGAATCGCAGTGAAGGATATCACCTTTGTGCCGGGGACGGTATTTAAGACCAGGGATCGTTCGATCCTTTACGATTACCTGGAGCTGCCCTCCTATGAGGAGCTGAAAAAGGATAAATTGAATTATGCCAAGAGCTTCTACACCCAGTATTGCAATACGGATCCCTTTTCCGGGAAGCGGCTGGCAGAGCCCTACGACGGCCAGCTTGTGGTGGTGCAGAACCCTCCGGCCAGGCCTCTGAGCCGGGAGGAGATGGATCAGGTGTATGCCCTGCCCTACCAGCGCGCCTACCATCCTTCCTATGAGGCCCTGGGGGGAGTGCCTGCCATCCAGGAGGTGAAATTTTCCCTTGTGAGTAGCCGGGGATGCTTCGGCGGCTGCAGCTTCTGCGCCCTGACGTTTCACCAGGGGCGGATCATTCAGGCCAGAAGCCAGGAATCCATTATAAAAGAATCGAAGAAGATGACGGAGGATCCGGATTTTAAGGGGTACATTCACGATGTGGGAGGGCCTACGGCGGATTTCCGCCATCCGGCCTGCGACAAACAGCTCACCAAGGGGGCCTGTCCCGGAAGGCAGTGCCTTTTTCCTGAGCCCTGTAAAAACCTGCGGATCACCCACCGGGAATACCTGGAGCTTTTGCGGAAGCTGCGGGCGCTGCCGAAGGTGAAGAAGGTATTTATCCGCTCCGGCATCCGTTTCGACTATCTGATCTATGACAGGGATGAGACCTTCTTCCGGGAGCTGGTACAGCACCATGTCAGCGGCCAGCTGAAGGTGGCGCCGGAGCATGTGGCGGACAGAGTGCTGCTGCGCATGGGGAAACCGAGGCACGCCGTATACCAGAAATTTGCCGACAGGTACAAAGAGCTGAACAGGCAGTGCGGGAAGAATCAGTTTTTAGTGCCCTATCTGATGTCCTCCCACCCGGGCTCTACCATGAAGGAAGCCGTGGAGCTGGCGGAATATCTGCGGGATCTGGGATATATGCCGGAGCAGGTACAGGATTTTTACCCTACGCCCTCCACGATCTCCACCTGTATGTATTACACGGGGGTAGATCCCAGAACCATGGAGAAGGTTTATGTGCCGGTAAATCCCCATGAGAAGGCCATGCAGAGGGCTCTGATCCAGTACAGGGATCCAAAGAATTATGAGCTGGTGGCGGAGGCTTTGCGGATCGCCCACAGGACGGATCTCATCGGATATGATAAGAAGTGCCTGATACGGCCCGCGAAAGAAACGGGGCGGCGGGCGCAGCCGGGGAACAGCAGAGGAACGTCCGGCGCCCCTTTGGCCAAAGCAGGGTCAGGGGGCCCGAAAAAGAGAACGATCCGAAATGTCCATAAAAAAGCGCGGAAGTAAAAGAGAAAGGCAGGTTGGCAGAGGATGAAGATCGCATTGGTGACAGGGGCGACCTCCGGCATGGGGCGGGAGTTTGCGCGCCGGATTGGGGGAGGCCGCTCCTCCCTGGATGAACTGTGGGTCATCGGGCGGAGTAAGGAGAAGCTTGCCTGTCTGCAGGCTGTTTCAGGAAAACCCCTCCGTCCCCTTTCCCTTGACCTGGAGAGGGAGGAAGACCTGGAGACTCTGGGAAGGCTGCTTAAACGGGAGCGTCCCGACATCAGGCTTCTCGTAAACTGTGCCGGAATGGGGAGAATCGGCACCGTTTCCGGGCTTTCCCAAAGGGAGCAATGCTCCTGCGTCCGCGTCAACTGTGAGGCCCTCACAGCCGTCACCTGTCTCTGCCTTCCTTATATAGGCAGGGGAGCCAGGATCATCCAGATGGCTTCTGCCGCCGCCTTCGTTCCCCAGCCCGGGTTTGCCGTTTACGCGGCCTCCAAGGCTTACGTTTTAAGCCTTTCCAGGGCTTTGGGGGTGGAGCTGCGCAGGGAGGGGATCACGGTGACGGCCGTCTGCCCCGGCGCGGTGGACACGCCCTTTTTTGACCATCAGGCATATCCTGTGCCGGAGTACAAGAAGAGATTCATGGCCTCTCCGGAGGCTGTGGTGGAAAAGGCCCTCCGGGATGCTGCCAGGGGAAAGCAGCTGTCGGTCTGCGGCGGGAGTATGAAGGCCCTCCGCCTGGCATGCAGGCTGCTTCCCACAGGCATGCTCATGAGGATCGCGTATTGCGGCTTCCTCCGTTCACAAAAATGGAAAACAGCTGCGAAAAAATAAAACAGCTCTCTTGAAAGAATGCGTTTCTGAGGTTATAATATGGGTCGATATATTTGTCCAATGTCGCATGTGCGACTTTAAAAGAGTAAGGAGACATGAAAGATGAGTATCAGAATCGGTATTTTAGGCTATGGAAATTTGGGACGGGGCGTGGAGTGTGCGATCCGTCAGAACCCGGATATGGAGCTGGCGGCAGTCTTTACAAGAAGGAATCCGGCGGATGTGCATATCCTTACAGAGACGGCGGCGGTATGCTCTGTGGAGGAGGCGCCGGACTGGAAGGACAAGATCGACGTGCTGATCCTCTGCGGAGGAAGCGCTACCGACCTGCCGAAACAGACGCCGGAGTATGCGAAGCTCTTTAACGTGATCGACAGCTTCGATACCCATGCAAGGATTCCGGAGCATTTTGCGGCGGTGGACGCAGAGGCTAGGAAGAGCGGGAAGATCGGTATCATTTCCGTGGGCTGGGATCCGGGAATGTTCTCTTTAAACAGAATGTATGCCAACGCGATCCTGCCGGAGGGAAAGGATTACACATTCTGGGGCAAGGGAGTCAGCCAGGGGCATTCTGACGCTATCCGGCGGATCGAGGGCGTGAAGGACGGAAAGCAGTACACCATTCCCGTGGAGTCCGCCCTGGAAGCCGTAAGGGCCGGAGAGAATCCCGACCTTACCACCAGGGAGAAGCACACAAGAGAGTGTTTTGTGGTGCTGGAAGAGGGCGCGGACCCGGCGAAGGTGGAGAGAGAGATCAAGACGATGCCCAACTATTTTGCGGACTACGACACGGAGGTGCATTTTATCAGCGAAGAGGAGCTGAAAAAGAATCACAGCGGAATTCCCCACGGCGGCTTTGTGCTGAGGAGCGGCGTGACAGGGTGGGAGAAAGAGAACAGCCATCTGATCGAATACAGGCTGAAGCTGGATTCTAACCCGGAGTTTACCTCCTCTGTAATCGTGGCTTATGCCAGGGCGGCCTGCCGCCTGGCCTGTGAGGGGCAAACGGGCTGCCGTACGGTGTTTGATATCGCGCCTGCGTATTTAAGCCCGAAGAGCGGCGAGGAGCTGCGGGCCTCAATGCTTTAATATGCGGTTATGATCCGGCAGGCCTGTGCCATTTTGTGCAGGCCTGCCGGTTTGCTGTGAAGTATTTGACGCTTTGGGGCAGCCGCGGCTGTCTCAAAAGGAGATATGGAGGACGAAGCACATGAAACGAAACGTAAGTCTGGAGGAGATCTCCGACGGGAAGCTGTATACGTTAAATGATATGGTAAAGGCGGACTGCCATGACTGCCGGGGATGCTCGGCCTGCTGCCGGGGGATGGGAAGCTCCATCATTCTGGATCCTCTGGATGTTTGCAGGCTCTCGGTGAACCTGGGGAAAAGCTTCGATGAGCTGTTGGAGAAGGAATTGGAGCTGGGCATGGTGGATGGGGCGATCCTGCCCAATCTGCGGATGACAGGGCCGGAAGAAGCCTGTGTTTTTTTGGACGGCAGGGGGCGGTGCAGCATTCATTCGTTTCGTCCCGGCATCTGCCGCCTCTTCCCTCTTGGCAGATATTATCAGGAGAGAGAGTTCCGCTATTTTCTTCAGGTGCATGAGTGCCCGAAGCCTGATAGAACAAAGGTGAAGGTCAAAAAGTGGATCGATACGCCGAATCTTAAACAATATGAGGCGTACATAACGGACTGGCATTACTTTCTGGAAGATGCCGCAAGGCTGGTGACAGAGAGTCAGGATACGGACAGCCCTAAAAATCTGAATTTGTATATATTGCAGAGCTTCTACAGGAAGCCTTATCAGGAGGAGGACTTCTATGTACAGTTTGAAGAGAGGATGCGGGAGGCGAAAAAGCTGCTGGGGCAGCTGTCATAACATGGAGCTTGAGGCGGCCAAAAGCCAGGCTGCAGAGGGAGGAACCCTATGAGTTTTACACCGGAAATACAGGAGAAAATAGAACAAATCCTTGCGGCGTACCCTGTCTTTCAGTACGGTTTCCTGGATGTGGATGAGATCGAGTTCAAGGAAGAGGTTCGCCGGATCTGCCTTCAGGAATGTCCCCGGTACAATACTTCCTGGTCCTGCCCGCCGGCGGTGGGGACTGTGGAGGAGTGCCAAAAAAGATGCGCGGCCTACGAAAAGATTCTCGTCTTTACCACCCTGGCAGAGGTATCTGACGTCTCAAATATGAACGAAACGCTGGCCACCAGGAAGGAGCATGAGGGTGTCGTTCATGCCCTCTGCGAGGACCTGTCCGCCCAGGGAATGGGATTTCTGGCGCTGTCCTCCGATTCCTGCGCGCTCTGCAGCCACTGCGCATGGCCGGAAGGCCCCTGCAGGCATCCGGAGGCTATGCTTCCCTGTATCGAGAGCTATGGCATTCTCGTCACGGCAGCGGCGGAGAAGCTGTCCATGGACTTTTTCTATGACGGAAGGACTGTGGTGTGGTACGGAATTCTCTTTCTTTCCTCCGATACAGGAAAGGGGCTGGTATAACCTGCCCTTCGCCCACATATAGTTAGTAATAAAAAGCGAAGATAGTCCATGAGTTCGAAAACAAAATCCCTATACCATAAAATATCTGCCGCCGCCCAGCTTCCGCGGGATCTCGCCGACGGGGCTGTGCTGGTCACTGTGACAGGGCAGGAGGAGGCCTGTATAGAAAATTATAAGGGCATTCTGGAATATACGGAGTGCCGTCTGCTGCTCCTGGCAAAGCATTGCCGCCTGGAGGTGCTGGGGGCAGGGCTTTATATTTCCTATTATACAGAGGATGAGATGAAGGTGGAGGGACATATCGAACAGATCAACTATCTGTGAGCGGAGGTATCTGTTTGGTAAAACAAATGTTGCAGTACGCCAGGGGCCATGTGCGAATCCGCGTAACAGGCAGATCCTACGAGCGCTTTCTGAATATGTGTGCCAGCCACCGGATCATTCTGTGGGATCTGAAGGCGTGTGACGCAGGCTACGAGGCCAGTCTGTCCATCAAGAGCTTTAAAAACCTGAAGCCTTTGGCTAGAAAAAGCGGCACGAAGATCCGCATCCTGGAAAAACGCGGGCTTCCCTTTTTCCTCTATGCCAACAGAAAGAGAAAGCTTTTGCCTGCGGGGGTGCTTTTCGGCATTTTCCTGATGCTCTTTTTATCCTGTTTCATTTGGGATATCCGGATTCAGGGGAATGAAGCCAGGACGGATGATGTGGTCTTTGATTTTTTGAAGAGCCGGCAGGTTTCCCATGGGATCTTAAAATCCAGCCTGGACTGCAAGGCGCTGGCGGCGGATATCCGCAAGGCCTTTGACAACTTTATCTGGGTCTCCGTAAAAATCCAGGGAACAAGCCTGGTGATCGACGTCAAGGAAAACACCGATTTGACCCTGGACGAGAAAACGGCGGCCGCTCCCAGCGACCTGGTATCAGACGTGGAGGGCACGGTCAGGGGCATGATCACCCGTTCCGGTACGCCCCTGGTGAAGGTGGGGGACAAAGTGAAAAAAGGGCAGCCTCTCGTGGTGGGCCAGGTGCCGATTCTGGATGACGCGGGGGAGGTGGCGGACTATCAGTACTGCGCCGCGGACGCGGACATTGAGATCGAGACGAGGCTTCCCTATCAGGAGTCCTTTTCCATGAAATACATAAAAAAGGAATATACGGGCAGGCTGAAAAAGGGAGTCTTTTTTTCGATTCTCGGCAGACATATTTCCTTTTTGGGGACTCCCGGAGGCTTTGGCCATTATGATGTGGTGCGGGCAGAGAAACAGCTTCACCTGACAGAAAATTTTTATCTTCCCCTGTCCTGGGGAAGTATCAGGAGCAGAGAATATGTATTGACAGAAAAGGTCTATACAAAAGAAGAAGCTATCAGAAAAGCGCAAGAATTCCTTCATAAATTTCTTTGGAAAATACAAGAAAAAGGGGTTCAAATATTGCAAAATAATGTTAAAATAGAAACAGGTTCAAAAAGCTGTACAGCTAAAGGAGAGATTGTGCTGATAGAGAGGGCCGGCAAACGGGTTATGCGCTCGTTGGGAGAGTAAAAGAACAGCTGTGGTCCGGCCGGAGGGAGGGACCGCGGCGAAGAAAGGAATTTAGCGAATGAGCAATATCATCGAAACCATAGCATCCGTGCCTGCGGAGCATGAACGGAACGTATTTGGGCAATTTGATGAGCATATAAAAAAAATCGAAAAAACTCTGAATGTAACGCTGATCGCCCGTGACGGGACGCTGAAAATTATCGGGAGCGAGGCAGCGGCAAATAAAGCAAAGAGCGTGTTTATGCAACTCGTGGAGCTGTCTGGCCGGGGAAATATCATAAGCGCCCAGAACGTGGATTACGCCCTTTCTTTAGCTTTTGAAGATAAAGAAGCTTCTCTTGTTGAGATCGACAAGGATTGCATCTGCCACACGATTAACGGAAAACCCATTAAGCCCAAGACTCTGGGGCAGAAGCAGTACGTGGACGCGATCCGGGAGAAGATGATCGTCTTTGGGATCGGCCCGGCCGGAACGGGAAAGACGTACCTGGCCATGGCGATGGCCATCAAGGCCTTTAAAAATGACGAGGTGGGACGGATCATCCTCACACGCCCGGCCATTGAGGCCGGCGAGAAGCTGGGATTTTTGCCGGGAGATCTCCAAAGCAAGGTGGATCCCTACCTGAGGCCACTTTATGACGCTCTTTACCAGATTATGGGGCCGGACAGCTTCATGAAAAATATGGAAAAAGGGCTGATCGAGGTGGCACCCCTGGCGTACATGAGGGGACGCACCCTGGACAACGCGTTTATCATTCTGGATGAAGCGCAGAACACGACCCCGGCCCAGATGAAGATGTTCCTGACACGTATCGGCTTCGGCTCGAAGGTGATCATCACGGGGGATCTGACCCAGAAGGATCTGCCCTCCAGCCAGAAATCGGGACTGGATGTGGCCATCCGTGTCCTTAGCAAGATTGAGGAAGTGTCCTTTTGCAATCTTACCAGCAAGGACGTGGTGCGCCATCCTCTGGTACAGAAGATCGTCAAGGCGTATGAGGAATATGAAAAGCAGGCCGCCAGGCCCGCGAAAACGAACAGGAGGCGCAGGGAATGACGCTGGATTTTGAAGATGAATATGAGCTTTCCCTTCCTTTTGACCCGGAAGAGCTGGCGCTGCAGGTAGCGGAACACTGCCTGGACTATGAGGGCTGCCCCTATGAGGCGGAAGTGAGCCTGCTGCTCACCTCCGACGAGGAGATTCACAAGATGAACCGGGAATACCGGGAGATTGACAGGGCCACGGACGTACTGTCGTTCCCCATGGTGGAGTGTGAGACTCCGGGGGAGTTCGGCTTTTTGGAGGAGGACGGAGGCGATAGCTTCCATCCCGACACAGGAGAGCTGCTTCTGGGGGATATCGTGATCTCAAAGGATAAGGTGCTGGAGCAGGCCGCGGCCTACGGCCATTCCCCCAAACGGGAATTCGCCTTTTTGGTGGCCCACAGTATGCTCCACCTTATGGGGTATGACCACATGGAACCTGAGGAGGCCAGGGAAATGGAGAGAAGACAGTCTGAGATTCTTGCTCAGATGAATATATTACGATAAGGGAGAAAAGGCATGAAAAAGCGACAAGCAGCAGCGCTGCTCATGATAGCAGCCATGATTTTAGGAGGATGTAAAAAACAGCCGGAGACAGAGGCGACGGAACCGCCTACGGAGACACAGGAGGAGACTGCGGCAGATCCTACACCTGTGGTCATGGAGCCGGAAACAGAGGCCGAGCCCACGGACCGCAGCTATCTGACGGGACTTGAGGTGGGAGAAGAGCTCCACAGCAGGAGGCCTATCGCAGTGATGATGAATAACATCATCAACGCCGTTCCCCAGGCCGGTATCGAGAAGGCCGGCGTGGTGTATGAGGCTCCGGTGGAGGGAGCCATCACCCGTCTGATGGCAGTTTTTGATGATGTGAGCGGCATGGAGAAGATCGGCGCCGTCAGGAGCTGCCGTACGTATTATCCTATGTACGCCAGGGAGTTTGACGCGATCTACGTCCACTATGGACAGGCCGTCTATGCGGTGGAGCTTTTAAATTCCGATAAGGTGGACAATGTGAGCGGCCTTTCCATGCAGGAAGGGGCAGGCGAGATCTATGGCTATGCCGGGGAGGATATTTTCTACAGAACCTCAGACAGGCCGGCTCCCCACAACTGCTACACCAGCGGTGAGGGAATCGACAACGCCTGCACGAGGCTGGGATACCGCAGGCTTTTAAAAGAAGACCATGAGGCGAAATTTACCTTTGCCCCGGATGGGGAGACTGTGAGCCTTGAGGACGGCACGGCCACCACGATCAAGCCTGGCTATCAGGTCAACAAGCCCTGGTTTGAGTACCGGGACGGGGAGTATTACCGTTATCAGTACGGAGACGCCCAGGTGGACGAGCTGACAGGGGAACAGCTCACGTATGAGAACGTGATCTTCCAGATTTCCCAGTGGCAGAATTACGATGACCACGGCTATCTGAACATTGATACCTTATCCGGCGGGGACGCGTACTATTTTACCAACGGGACCTACGAAAAATGTACCTGGAAGCGGGAGAGCGAGGATGCCCCGGCAAAGTATTACGATGAGGACGGAGAGGAGATCATCCTGAACAGGGGAAAAACCTGGGTGTGCATTATCCAGGATACTTACGCGGATGATATTGTGATTGAGTAACTGTCGGAAGGGCGACGCATTAGACTAAAATTTTTCAGGGACTGCCCGGATGAAAGAGGTATGTTTTGGGAAAGAAGAACAATAATAACTATTTAGTACAGGGTACCATACTGGTGATCGCTTCTTTTGTGGCGCGGGCGATTGGGATGATCTACAGGATCCCCCTTACCCGCATCCTGGGAGCCCAGGGAAACGCGTACTATTCAACCGCAAATGAGATCTATTCCATCATTCTGATGATCTCTTCGTTCAGCCTGCCCCTTGCCGTGTCAAAGCTGGTTTCGGAAAGGCTGCACAAGGGACAGAAGAAAAATGCCCACAGGGTCTTTATCTGCGCGCTGAAATTCGGCCTTCTGGTGGGAGGCGTCATGTCGGTGATGACCTTCGCCCTGGGGGGAGTCATCACGAAATTCATGAAATTTGAGATGGCGTCCTTCGCCCTGCGGGTGTTGTCTCCCGCTATTTTCCTGTACGCCGTGGTAGGCGTGCTGCGGGGATTTTTCCAGGGCCATGAGACGATGATACCTACCGCCGTCTCCCAGGTGATCGAGCAGATCGTCAACGCCGTGGTATCTGTGGCGGGGGCTGCACTGCTTGTGGGCTATGGAGCGAAGCTTGGCGAAAAGCAGGGAAATGACTCCCTGGGGCCGGCCTTTGGGGCGGCGGGAGGCACACTCGGAACTGTCATAAGTATTCTGGTGGCTCTGTTTTTTTTAGGTTTTATCTATGTTTCGTATCAGAGAAGCTTCAGACGGCAGATGAAGCGGGATCATACCCCGCGTCTTGAATCGGAGAAGAGGATCTACCGGGCGCTGGTCGCCACGATCCTTCCCGTAGTCTTAAGTACCGTAATCTACAATATCAGCACCGTGATTGACCAGGGTATTTTCGGTACGATCATGTCAGGCCAGGGGTTTGTGGAGAAGGAATACAGCACCGTCTGGGGAATCTTCGTGGAGTTTAAGGTACTGATGAATGTGCCGCTGTCTATC
The DNA here is from genome assembly GCA_002361955.1 of Lachnospiraceae bacterium UBA3316. Lineage (GTDB taxonomy): Bacteria > Bacillota > Clostridia > Lachnospirales > Lachnospiraceae > Hominisplanchenecus_A. Next base: position 55,013 of record DESK01000059.1, on the reverse strand, counting down.
GCCTCCTGCCTGGCGCCCTCCGTGGTGCCCAGCCTGACGGCGTCGATGCTGGATGAGGACTACAGGGGCGCGGGCATCAAGGTGAGGGATTCCATCCGTTACACCATGGTGTTTACGATTCCCTGCGCGGTGGGGCTGGCAGCCTTGGCCTCTCCCGTCATGCAGCTTGTTTACAACGATTCCAGTACACTGGCGGCAGGCATCATGCAGAGCGGCGCGTTGATGATCGTCCTCTATGCGCTGTCGACATTGACGACAGGAATTCTGCAGGGCTTGGGCGAGATGCAGAAACCCCTGATTCATTCCGCAGTGGCGCTGGTTCTCCATATCATTGTCCTGGTACTTATGCTGAATTTCAGCGGAATGAATATTTACAGTGTGGTTTATGCCAACATCTTCTTTGCGCTTGTCATTTGCCTGCTGAATGCCTGGGCAATCCGGCAGACGCTGGGCTATCGGCAGGAGCTGATGCGTTCCTTTATTATTCCTGTCTTTGTGTCGGGCCTGATGGGCCTGGCGGCCTATGGCGTGTATCGCCTCTTTGCGCTCTTTGCCGGCGTGCTGATTTCCACGGTGATAGCGATTCTGATGGGAATGGTCGTCTATGTGGTGCTGCTGGTGAAGCTACGGGGGATCACGGAGAGGGAGATCCGGGGATTGCCGAAGGGGGCATATCTGGTATATATCCTGCAAAGATGCCGCATCCTTTAAGCTTGCGGAGTATGATGTCTGGATTTTGTGACAGCAGGCGGTCTGCCTGCTGTCTTTTTGACGGTTCAGCCATGGAACAAATGGCTGACGAGAATAAAGAAAGGAATGGAAACCATGGAAGCGAAGGAAAAACCTGTGCCGAGGGCTGCAGTCATCCATGATCTCTGCAGTGTGGGAAAGGCTGCGATGACGAATATTCTTCCTGTGCTGTCTGTGCTGGGAATCGAGGCCTGCCCGGTGCCTACGATGGTTCTTTCCACCCATACCGGAGGGTTTGGCCGGCCTGTGATGGAGGAATTGACCGATTTTCCCGGGCGGTGCGCGTTTCATCTGAAAGAAAACGGCGTGGAATTCTCCCATATTTTTGTGGGTTATCTGGGAACCCTGGAGATGGTGGAGCGTGTAGGGGAATTTCTCAGCCTGTACCCGAGGGCGGAGGTGCTGCTGGATCCGATTATGGCCGACCACGGCTCCTACTATATGAATTTTGACGACGCCTACGGGCAGGCCATGGGGAGGCTTTTGGGAAGGGCCCATCTTATCACGCCGAACTATACGGAGGCCTGTCTGCTGGCCGGCCTGGACTGGAAGGACGTTTGTACGAAAGAGCAGCTGCTTTTCGTCTGCCAGAGGCTGGAGGCCTTGGGGGCAGAGCAGACGGTGATCACAAGTGTGCCGCTGCCTCAAGCAGAGATGTCCCTGGCCGTCTATGAGAAGGGAAGGCTTCAGATCTTAGAGAGACAGGCGGCGGGGCGGGCCTACCCGGGGACGGGGGATCTCTTTGCGGCCGTCCTTTTGGGGCGCAGGATTTTGGGGGACGGCCTGTTTGCGGCCGCCGAAAAGGCCCACGAGTTTGTGTGCCGCTGTATCCGCACGGGGGATGCCTGGGGCTATCCTGTACGGCAGGGCGTATTGCTGGAACCAAATTTAAGGTATCTATGGAAATAGGAGAGGAATTTAGCCATGAATGTAAGAGAACGACTGAAGGATAAGAAGCGCATCGTGATTAAGGTGGGGTCTTCATCCCTGGTTCATGAAGAGACGGGAGCGCTGAACCTGACGAAGCTTGAAATTTTGGTTCGGGAGATCAGCGACCTTCACAATATGGGGAAGGAGGTTATTCTTGTATCCTCCGGAGCGATCGCAGTGGGCGTACGGGCGGCCAGGCTCGAAAACCGTCCGGAAAAGACGGAGGGAAAGCAGGCCTGCGCAGCCATCGGCCAGGCGCGCCTTATGATGATCTATCAGAAGCTGTTTATGGAATACGACCAATTGACCGCCCAGATTCTTATGACGAAAAATACGGTGATGGATAATCTGAGCCGCCATAACGCGCTGAATACCTTCCGGGAGCTTCTGCGCATGGGGGCGATCCCCATTGTCAACGAGAATGACACGGTAGCTACCTACGAGATCCACTTTGGAGATAATGACTCCCTGTCCGCCATCGTAGCGGCTCTGGTGGAAGCAGATCTTCTGATTTTGCTGTCGGATATCGACGGGCTGTATACGGATGACCCCAACAAAAATCCTGACGCTGAGTTTATCGATGTGGTGACGAAGCTGGATCAGAACCTTCTGGATATGGGGAAATCCAGTTCCGGCAGCGGTGTGGGGACAGGCGGTATGGCCTCAAAGCTTCAGGCTGCCCAGCTGGCGGGGGCGGCAGGCGTAGATATGGTGATTGCCAACGGGGAGGATTTCCATGTGATCCATAAGATCATGCAGGGAAGGAACCACGGGACGCTTTTTGTCAGCGACCCGAAAAAGGAATTTTATTTGATTGACTATCTGGATCGTTTATAAGAGCGGTATCTTATTTGAATGAGGTGTGAAGTGATGAATGAGGAAAAGCTGAAGAGAATTAATGAGCTGGCAAGAAAAGCAAAGGCGGAGGGCCTGACAGGAGCAGAGAGAGAGGAGCAGGCCGCTTTGCGCCGGGAATATATTGAGGCTGTGAAGATGAATCTTCGGGCGCAGCTGGATCATATTGATGTGAAGGAGAAGGACGGAAGCATTACGAATCTGGGGGAGCGCTATGGAAAAAAAGGAAATTAGAAAACAGATTTTTGCGGCCAGGCGCCTGCTCCAAAGGGAGGAGCTGGAGGAAAAGAGCCGCGTCATCTGCGAAAAGATCATGGAGACATCCCTTTGGAAGGAGGCTTCCTGCATTTACGCCTACATGGACTGTAAAGGGGAGGTGTGCATGCGTTCCCTGATAGAAGCTGCCTGGAACCAGGGAAAGCGGGTGGCCGTACCGAAAGTATTTGGAAAAGAAATGCGTTTCTTCTATATAACATCCTATGAGGAAACGGCTCCTGGCTATTACGGGATCCCGGAGCCCGTGGGGGGAGAGGAAGCTTTCTGCGAAACGGCGCTTATGATCATGCCGGGGGTTGCCTTTGACAAGAAGCTTCACCGCTGCGGCTATGGAGGCGGATTTTATGACAGGTTTCTGAACATCCATACCCAGCTTTCCACCATTGCCCCGGCCTTTGATTTCCAGATTGTGCCGGAGGTTCCGGCAGAGCCCTTTGATTTGTCCCCCGGGATGCTCATAACGGAGTCCCGGATTTATCGGCTGTAACCTTCTTTGCTTCTTTCCATATGATAAAGAAAGAGGGAGACGGGAAGAGATCGGATGGTAGAACTGGATAGAAGGTATACGGCGGAGGAGATCACAGAAAAACTGAAGGAGATGTCGCACAGGTATCCGGCGCACCTGTCCTATCGGCCTGCGGGAGAAAGCGCGGATGACAGGGAAATCCCGGGAGTCCTTCTGGGGGATTCCCCAAAGTGCCTGCTGGTGAGCGCGGGAATCCATGGAAGGGAGAGCGCCAACACAGCAGCGATACTTCAGATGATTGAGACGTACGCGCTGATCCGGGAGAATGAATACAGCGATCCCCTGTTTGAGCCGGGAAAGAAGCTTCTGCGGGAATACAGCATTTATTTTCTGCCCCTTATGAATCCGGACGGCTATGAGATCGCCCTGGGAGACGGGGGGATACTGCAAAACGCGGCTCTCCGGGAAAAGGCCGGAAACCAGGGCATTCCCTGGAAGGAGTGGAAAGGGAATGGACGAGGCGTGGATATCAACAGAAATTTCCCCTGTGCTTCCTTCCTGCCAAGGGAGGGGATGGAGGAGGCTGCCAGTGAGCCGGAAACCAGGGCTTTGATACGGGCATTTGCGGAGTTCCCGGAATCGGTGGGGTATCTTGACGTCCACTCCAGAGGGAAGGTTTTGTACTATTATCGCAGGGCTATGACCTGGAGGTACAACCGCAGGGGAAAGCGTCTGGCGAAGCGCATGCAGAAGCTCTCCGGCTATCGGCTTGGCAGCCCTAGGGAGGAGAGGGAGACAACGTTTGACGGCGGAAACTCCGTCAACTATTATTCGGAAAGGTATGGACGGCCTGCTGTCACAGTGGAGACGGTGGCGGATGAGGCAGGATTTCCGATGGATTTGGCATATCAGAAGGAGGTTTATCGGGAGATTCGCTGGCTTCCCCTGTGCTTTTTAAAATATGGAGTCTGAGCGTAACCGTTGGTACTGTTCACTTTGTGCACAGTAACTAACCGTTCAGGCAGGTCTGCGCGGTAACCTTTTTTCATTGCAAACTGCTTTATTTTGTGTATAATGGGGATAGTGGTTACCGCGCAGCCAGCAAAATGAGTATGCCAGAAAGGGATAAAAGATAGAAAAATGTATAATGAAATAGATATTACAAAAATCGATACCGCCCAGGAGCCTCCGTTGGCAGAGCCTGAAAGGCAGTATTATTTTATGGCAAAATGCAGGGAGTGGACGGATGCTTTCGCAAAGGAACATGGCCGCCGTCCCCAGGCCTGTGTAGTCAACATGGGCTGTCAGATGAATGCAAGGGACAGCGAGAAGCTGACAGGTATTTTGGAGGAGGTGGGCTATGAGACCGTCTCCGACGAACACGCGGATTTTGTGATCTACAATACCTGCACAGTCCGGGATAACGCGAACCAGAAGGTTTACGGAAGACTTGGGTTTCTTCACAGCCTGAAAAAGAAAAATCCGGGTATGCGGATCGCTCTCTGCGGCTGCATGATGCAGGAGCCCTCGGTGGTGGAAAAGCTGAAAAAGAGCTACCGCTTTGTCAATCTGATCTTTGGCACTCACAATATTTATAAATTCGCAGAGCTTCTCTTTTGCAGCCTGGAGTCTGAGGAGATGGTCATCGATATCTGGAAGGATACGGACAAGATTGTGGAGGATCTTCCGGCGGAGAGAAAATACTTCTTTAAATCGGGGGTTAACATCATGTTTGGCTGCAACAATTTTTGCAGCTACTGCATTGTCCCCTATGTGAGGGGGAGGGAGAGAAGCCGCAAGCCTCAGGATATCCTGCGGGAGATTGAGAAACTGGCGGCGGACGGCGTGGTGGAGATCATGCTTCTTGGACAGAATGTAAACTCCTACGGAAAAAATCTGGAAATGCCCGTCACCTTTGCGGAGCTTCTGCGGGAGGCGGCAAAGATTGACGGCATCCAGCGCATCCGTTTTATGACTTCCCATCCCAAGGATCTGTCGGACGAGCTGATCCAGGCCATGAAGGAGCTTCCCAAGGTCTGCCATCATATGCACCTTCCGCTGCAGTCCGGGAGCAGCCGCCTCCTGAAGATCATGAACCGCCGTTACACAAAGGAGCAGTATCTGCGCCTGGTGGAAAAACTCCGGGAGGCTATACCCGACATTTCCCTGACGACGGATATTATCGTGGGATTTCCGGGGGAGACGGAGGAAGATTTTCAGGAGACGCTTGATGTGGTGCGGAAGGTGCGCTACGACAGCGCGTTTACATTCATCTATTCCAAGAGAACGGGAACTCCGGCGGCAGCCATGGAAAACCAGGTGCCGGAGGATGTGGTGAAGGAACGGTTTGACAGGCTTTTAAAGGAGGTCCAGGCCATTTCAAAGGAAACCAGCAGCCGTTTTGAGGGACAGACAGTGCCTGTCCTGGTGGAACAGATCAACGAGCAGGATCCAGACCTTGTGACAGGGCGCCTGGGGAACAATCTGCTGGTACACTTTCCGGGCACAGAGGAGCTGATCGGAAAGATCGTGAATGTGACGCTGACCGAGAGCAAGGGCTTTTATTATCTTGGAGAATTAGAAGGAAATTAGTTTGAAGTGAGGTAAACATGAACATTGACACAGCGCGTTTGACGCCGATGATGCAGCAATATGTAAAGACAAAGGAGCAGTATCAGGACTGCATCCTTTTTTACCGGCTGGGAGATTTCTATGAGATGTTTTTTGAGGATGCAATTACGGCATCCAGAGAGCTTGAGATCACTTTGACGGGAAAGGACTGCGGCCTTCCCGAGAGGGCGCCTATGTGCGGGATTCCCTATCATGCGGTGGATGGTTATCTGAACCGGCTGGTGGGCAAAGGATATAAGGTGGCGATCTGCGAACAGCTGGAAGATCCGAAGCAGGCGAAGGGCATCGTGAAGCGGGACGTGATCCGTATCGTTACGCCGGGAACGAACATGAATATCCAGGCTCTGGATGAGACGAAAAACAATTATATTATGTGTATTGTATACACGGCGGATCGATACGGCGTGTCCATCTCCGATATTACTACCGGAGATTATTTTATGACTGAGCTGGACGGAGCCAGAAAGCTGATGGATGAGATCACAAAATTCGTCCCGGCGGAGATTATCTGCAATGAATCTTTCTATGTGAGCGGGATGGATATGGAGGATCTGAAGTCCAGGATGGGGATCAGCGTCTATTCCCTGGAGGACTGGTATTTTGACGATGATCTGTGCAGGCAGACGCTGATGGAGCATTTTCAGGTGAAATCCCTGGAGGGCCTGGGCCTGTCGGACTATGACTGCGGTGTGATCGCCTCGGGAGCCCTGCTCCGTTACCTGATGGAGACCCAGAAAAGCTCTCTGGCGAACCTGACCAGGCTTGTACCCTATGTGACGGGGAAATATATGATTATCGACAGCTCCACCAGACGGAATCTGGAGCTGTGCGAGACTCTCCGGGAAAAGCAGAAGAGGGGTTCCCTGATGTGGGTGCTGGATAAGACAAAGACGGCCATGGGAGCCAGGATGTTAAGGAGCTTTATTGAACAGCCGTTGATTGAAAAGAAGGAGATCAACCGCCGTCTGGACGCAATCCAGGAGCTGAACGAAAATGCCATTTCCAGGGAGGAGATACGGGAGTATCTGAATCCCGTCTATGACCTGGAGCGCCTGATCGGCAGGATCAGCTACAAGTCGGCCAATCCCAGGGATCTCATCGCTTTTAAAAGCTCCCTGTCGATGCTTCCCCATATCAAGTACATATTGAAAGGGTTTCAGTCTGAGCTTCTAAAGGAGATCGAGAAGGAGCTTGACCCGCTGGAGGATCTCTGCAGGCTGGTGGAGGACTCGATTGTGGATGAGCCGCCGATTATGGTGCGGGAGGGCGGTATCATAAAGAACGGCTATCATGAGGAGATCGACAAGCTCCGCAGCTCCAAGACGGAGGGAAAAACCTGGCTGGCCGAGCTGGAGGCGAAGGAGCGGGAGTCTACAGGAATCAAAAACCTGAAAATAAAGTTTAACAAGGTATTCGGCTATTATCTGGAGGTGACAAACTCCTTCAAGGACCTGGTGCCTGAGCGCTATACGAGAAAACAGACGCTGACAAACGCCGAGCGCTACATCACGCCGGAGCTGAAAGAGCTGGAGGATATGATTCTGGGGGCGGAAGACCGTCTGTCTGTCCTGGAATATGAGCTTTTCTGCGGCGTCCGCGACCAGATTGCGGATCAGGTGGTCCGTATCCAGCAGACGGCCAGGGCCATTGCCCAGACGGACGTGTTCGCCTCCCTGTCCGTGGTGGCAGAGCACAATCATTATGTGCGGCCGAAGATCAACGAAAAGGGCGTCATCGACATCAAGGGCGGGCGTCATCCCGTAGTGGAGAAGATGATAAGCAACGATATGTTTATTTCCAACGACACGTATCTGGACAACGGGAACAGCCGGGTGTCCATTATTACCGGGCCCAACATGGCGGGAAAATCCACCTATATGCGCCAGACGGCGCTGATCGTGCTGATGGCGCAGCTGGGAAGCTTTGTTCCTGCGGACGCCGCAAAGATCGGTATCGTGGACCGCATCTTTACGCGTGTGGGGGCTTCCGACGACCTGGCTTCCGGCCAGAGCACGTTTATGGTGGAGATGACGGAAGTGGCCAACATTCTGCGCAATGCCACCAGGGACAGCCTGCTGATCCTAGACGAGATTGGCAGAGGCACAAGTACGTTTGACGGGCTGAGTATTGCCTGGGCCGTGGTGGAGCATATCAGCAATCCAAAGCTTCTGGGGGCGAAGACCCTGTTTGCCACACACTACCATGAGCTGACGGAGCTGGAAGGAAAGATCAGCTCTGTGAACAATTATTGCATCGCGGTGAAGGAAAAGGGCGATGATATTGTGTTCCTCCGGAAGATCGTAAAGGGAGGTGCCGATAAGAGCTACGGGATCCAGGTGGCAAAGCTGGCCGGCGTGCCTGATTCGGTGATCGAGAGGGCCAAGGAGCTGGCGGAGGAGCTGAGCAACGCGGATATTACGGAGAAGGTCAGTGAAATCAAGGCAGACACAGGCGCCAGGAAAAAGGCAAAAAAAGTCAAGAAGTACGACCAGGTGGATGTGGAACAGATGTCGCTCTTTGAGACGGTGCGTGAGGAGGATATCTTAAAGGAGCTTGGCGAGATCGATGTGGGGCATCTGACGCCTATCGACGCGCTGAATACACTTTACAGGCTGCAGCAGAAGCTGAAAAACAGGTGGTGATTTCCAGAATGAAACAGATTGCGGTATTAGATCAGAATACGATTGATAAGATTGCGGCGGGGGAAGTGATTGAGCGTCCTTCCTCCATCGCCAAGGAACTGGTAGAAAACGCCATAGACGCAGGGGCAAACGCCGTCACTGTGGAGATCAAGGAGGGCGGGATTTCCTTGATCCGCATCACCGATAATGGGGAGGGCATCGGGGCGTCTCAGGTGCCTTTGGCATTTCTGCGCCATGCCACCAGCAAAATCCAGAAAGTGGAGGATCTTTTAAGCGTGGCGTCCCTGGGATTCCGCGGGGAGGCTCTCTCAAGCATTGCCGCCGTCTGCCAGGTGGAGCTTATCACAAAGACGGCGGGGAGCCTGACAGGCGTCCGCTATGTGATCGAGGGTGGAAAAGAAAAGAGCTCAGAGGAGATCGGCGCGCCGGAGGGAACCACCTTTCTTGTGAGAAATATTTTTTACAATACGCCTGCCAGAAAAAAGTTCCTGAAGACGCCGGCTACGGAGGCCGGCTATATCAGCGATCTGATGGAACGTATGGCTCTGTCCCATCCGGAAATCGCGTTCAAATTTATCAGCAATAACCAGACAAAGCTCCATACTTCGGGAAACGGCAACCTGAAGGATGTGATCTACGGCATCTACGGCAGGGATATTGCCGCCAACCTGGTGGAGATCCACAGGAAAGAGGGAGACATTTCCATCGACGGCTTTATCGGGAAACCCGTTATCTCCAGGGGAAACAGAAATTATGAGAATTACTTTATCAACGGGCGGTATATCCGCAGCGGGATTCTCTCAAAGGCCATCGAGGACGGATACAAGACCTTTTTGATGCAGCATAAATACCCCTTTACGGCCCTGCATTTTTCTATAGACGGCGGGCTTCTGGATATCAACGTGCATCCCACAAAGATGGAGCTGCGGTTTGCCGACAATCAGGGCATGTACCAGCTGGTCCATGACACGGTAAGGCAGGGGCTCTTTCACAGGGAGCTGATTCCGGTGGTGGCTGTGGAGGAGCAGAAAAAGAGGGATCTTCCCCCTATGAAGCAGCCCTCCTCGGTGCCGGAGCCTTTTGAGAAGAAGCGCATGGAGCAGATCCGGGAGGAACGGGGAGCTTACAGGACGGATCGGACCGGCAGTCTGGAAATGCCTGTGCTGAAGCCTGTGGAGGAGTTTGTAAAGGAGGGGAGGAGCCGGGAGGATCACCGGAAGCCGGAGGAGAGGATGCGCTCTTACCTTACGGAGAAAAAACCGGGAACACTCGCGCCGGTGTCGGCAGAGGTGCCTGCATCTGCGCAGGAGAAGGCTTTGCCGCCGGAGGAGGCTGCCCCGAAGAATCCAAAAGAAAGGGCAGAAGCCCCGAAGGAAGTGACGGATCCTTCTGGGGAGACTGGGGTGAAACAGGAGAGTGTTTTGGCCCGCCAGATGGATCTTTTTGAAGAAAAGCTTCTGTCTAAGGAGCATATCAGGGAGCATCGTCTGATCGGCCAGCTCTTTGATACCTACTGGCTGGTGGAGTTCCGGGAAAAGCTCTACATTATCGATCAGCATGCCGCCCACGAGAAGGTGCTCTATGAGCGCACTATGCGAAGCCTGAAGCAGAAGGAATTTACCTCCCAGCAGCTTTCGCCGCCTTTGATCCTCACGCTGAATATGCAGGAGGAGACCCTCCTGTCCCAGTATCAGGAGCAGTTTCAAAGCCTAGGCTTTGAGATCGCGCCCTTCGGCGGGCGGGAATACGCGGTCAGCGCCGTCCCGGCAAACCTCTATGGAATTGCCCAGAAGGAGCTGTTTCTCGAGATGCTGGACGGACTGGCAGAGCAGACGGGGCGGATACAGGCGGAGGTCATCCATGAGAGGATCGCCTCTATGTCCTGCAAGGCGGCTGTGAAGGGGCGGCACAGGATGTCTGCCAGGGAGGCGGAGGCGCTGATCGACGAGCTCCTTTCCCTGGAAAATCCCTACAACTGTCCCCACGGCAGGCCCACGATCATCTCCATGACAAAGTATGAGCTGGAGAAAAAATTTAAGAGAGTCGTATAACATGATGAAAAGACCATTGATTATTTTGACAGGCCCTACGGCTGTAGGGAAGACGGAGTTGTCGATCCGTCTGGCAAAGATGGTGGGCGGGGAGATTATCTCCGCGGATTCCATGCAGGTATACAAGCATATGGATATCGGTTCCGCGAAAATCCGCCCGGAGGAGATGCAGGGCGTACCCCATCATCTGGTGGATGTTTTTGAGCCGGAGGAGGAATTTCACGTCGTCCGGTTTCAGGAATGCGCCCGCCGCTGTATGGAGGAGATTTACAGCCGGGGGCGCGTCCCGGTATTAGTGGGCGGCACGGGCTTTTATATCCAGGCAGTGCTCTATGATATTGATTTTACGGAGAACGGCGGGGACGGCAGCTGCCGGAGGGAGCTGGAAGCCCTGGCTAGGACAAAGGGAGCGGATGCGCTGCATGAGATGCTGAAAAGCGTTGACCCCGTTTCGGCAGAACAGATCCATGCCAATAATGTGAAGCGGGTGATCCGGGCGCTGGAATATTATAAAGAGACCGGGGAACCTATTTCCAGGCACAACGAGAAGGAGCGCCAAAAGGTTTCCCCCTATCAGTTTGCCTACTTTGTCTTAAATGACAGGCGGGACAGGCTGTATCAAAGGATTGATGAGCGGGTGGACATCATGGTGGCAAACGGCCTGGTGGAGGAAGTGCAGGCCCTCAGGGAGAGGGGATGCACCAGGGAGATGGTGTCCATGCAGGGCCTTGGCTATAAGGAAATTTTGAGTTATCTGAACGGCGAATGCACCCTCGAGGAGGCTGTCTATATTATTAAACGTGATACGCGCCACTTTGCCAAAAGGCAGCTTACCTGGTTCCGGCGGGAGAAGGAGGTCTGCTGGATCGACAAAGAGGCTTTTGCCTACGATCATGAGAAAATACTGGAAAGGATGGCGGAAATTCTGAGAGAAAAAGAGATTCTGCCAGGGAGGTAAAAATGGAAACAATGGAGAGTGTTTACCGCAGCCTCGGCATCAGCAGTGAGGTGCTGGACTACGGGCAAAGGATTGAATCAGAGCTGAAGGAGAGATTTGAGGCCATTGACGCCACTGCGGAGTACAATCAGCTGAAGGTGATCGGGGCCATGCAGAAATGCAAGGTAAGCGCCGAGTGTTTCAATGCCAGCAGCGGCTACGGCTACAATGATTTGGGACGTGATAAGCTGGAGGAGGTTTACGCGGCGGCCTTTCATACGGAGGCGGCGCTGGTGCGTCCCCAGATTACCTGCGGCACACATGCCCTGGCTCTGGCTTTGATGTCAAATCTCAGGCCGGGGGACGAGCTTTTGTCTATCTCAGGAAAGCCCTATGATACCCTGGAGGAGGTGATCGGCATCCGCCCGTCAAAGGGTTCCCTGGCTGAGTACGGCATCACCTACCGTCAGGTGGATCTCCTTGCAGACGGAAGCTTTGACCTGGAAGGTATCCGGCAGGCTGTCACGCCTGCCACGAAGCTGGTGGCCATTCAGCGCTCGAAGGGATACCAGACCAGACCCACTCTGTCAGTGGAAAAAATCGGGGAGGCGATCGCCTTCGTAAAGGGAATCCGCCCCGATATCATCTGTATGGTAGATAACTGCTACGGGGAGTTTGTGGAACGCACGGAGCCTTCAGATGTGGGAGCCGATATGGTGGTTGGTTCTCTGATCAAAAATCCGGGAGGCGGCCTGGCGCCCATCGGCGGTTATATCGCGGGCACGGAGGAGTGTATTGAAAATGCGGCTTACCGGCTTACCTCTCCCGGCCTGGGACGGGAGGTTGGCGCTTCCCTGGGGGTCATGCAGTCATTTTACCAGGGCTTTTTCCTGGCGCCCACGGTGACGGCGGGAGCGTTAAAAGGGGCAGTATTCGCGGCCAATGTCTTTGAGAGGCTGGGCTTTCCCGTGGTGCCGGACGGCAGCGAGAGCCGTCACGACATCATACAGGCCGTAACCTTTGGATCTCCCGAGGGAGTGGTGGCGTTCTGCGAGGGGATCCAGGCCGCGGCACCGGTGGACAGCTATGTGACGCCGGAGCCGTGGGCGATGCCCGGCTATGACAGTGAGGTGATCATGGCGGCCGGCGCTTTTGTGCAGGGCTCCTCCATCGAGCTTTCTGCCGACGGCCCCATCAAGCCCCCCTACGCCGTATATTTTCAGGGAGGACTTACCTGGTACCATGCCAAGCTTGGCATCCTGAAGGCCCTTCAGAAACTGATCGACGCCGGGATCGCAAAACTGCCATGACACAGATTATCGTTATCGGCGCAGGCCCGTCCGGACTGACAGCGGCCATCGCCGCCGCCAGGCAGGGCGCGTCTGTGACGGTTCTTGAGAAGATGGAAAAACCGGGCAGGAAGCTTCTGATCACCGGAAACGGCAGATGCAACCTTACGAATACACTGCCTGCGGAGGCAGCCTACCGGGGAGCGGACCAGGCCTTCGTCCGGCAGGTTCTGGGGCGTTTTGGCGTACAGGATACGATGGATTTCTTTCATGGGCTTGGCCTTCTGACAAGAGAGAGGGCGGGCTATGTGTATCCCTACACCGACCAGGCGGGAAGCGTGCTTGAGCTGCTGCTTCTGGAGCTTCGCCGCCTGAAGGTCAAGATGAAATATAATGAGAACGTGCGGCAGATCCTGCGGACTGATGAAGGGTTCCAGGTGCGCACCGATACCTGGAGCTATCCCTGCAGCAAGGTGATTCTCTGCGCCGGAGGGAAGGCTGCCCCCCAGACCGGGTCTGACGGCAGCGGCTATGAACTGGCGCTATCCTGCGGACACAGCCTGACGCCCATCTATCCGGCCCTCGTTCCGCTGAAGGCAGAGGGCCCGCTGCCGCGGATGCTTTCCGGGACACGTACCCAGGCAGCCCTGGCCCTTGAGATTGACGGAAGGATCTGCTGCAGGGAGACGGGGGAACTTCAGTGGACGGATTACGGTGTGTCAGGGATCGTGGTCTTTCAGCTGTCCAGATTTCTCCCGGCTGCTTTAAGCGAAAAAAAGAGACCGGTTCTTCATATTGACCAGATGCCGGAGTATTCCAGGGATGAACTGGTAGAAATGCTGGCCCGCCGCCGTTCCCTCTGCCCGGAACAGGGGGCGGAGGAGCTGCTCGCGGGATTTATGAAGAAGAAAACGATCGCGGCTTTTGTAAAGCTGACAGGAAAAAAGGTTTGTCAGGAGAGAGGACAGGCCTTTGCTGACGCTGCGGCTGCCTTTTTGAAGGATCTGACGGTCACTGTCACGGGAACGAAGGATTTTGATATGGCGCAGGTCTGCGCAGGGGGCGTCCCGGAGAAGGAGGTTTCTCCTGAAACCCTGGAATCCAGGAAAATGCCGGGGCTGTATCTGGCTGGAGAGCTTCTGGATGTGGACGGCATTTGCGGAGGCTACAATCTCCAGTGGGCCTGGTCCAGCGGCTATACGGCGGGGAGCAGCGCGGCAGCCGCTCTTGGGGCCTGGGGATTTTAGGGGGCAGGTATAGCCGGAAACGGAAGAATGGTTAGGAAGGAGCAAAGCATGATACGTATCGGACAGTTGAAAATGCCGGTATCCCATACGCCGGAGGAGCTTCGCCGGGAAATTATAAAGGCGCTGAAAATAAAGGAGAACCACCTGCTCTCCTTTCGCATCGCCAGGCGATCGGTTGACGCCAGAAAAAAGCCGGAGGTGATGTTTGTCTATTCCATCGACGCGGAGGTAAGGGACCAGAAGAAAGTCCTGACGCGTGTCCGGTCTTCCAATATCCAGAGGCTGGAACAGAAGGGCTACTGTCCCCCTGTCCACGGAGAGGGGAAGCTCTCCTGCCGCCCGGTGATTGTGGGAACCGGCCCCGCAGGGCTTCTTTGCGGCCTGCTTCTTGCCAGAGCCGGGTACTGCCCGATTCTTTTAGAGCGGGGAGAACGGGTGGAGGAACGGCAGAGGAAGGTGGAAGCCTTTTGGCATACAGGTATGCTGGATACGTCTTCCAACGTACAGTTCGGGGAGGGCGGCGCAGGTACTTTTTCCGATGGAAAGCTGAACACGGCTGTGAAGGACGCCACGGGAAGGAACCGCTATGTGCTGGAAAGCTTTGTGAAGGCGGGAGCGCCGGAGGAGATCCTGTGGCTGAACAAGCCCCACATCGGTACGGATATCCTGCGGGATGTGGTAAAAAATATCAGGGAGGAGATCCTGTCCCTGGGGGGAGAGGTGCGCTTTCAAAGCCGGATGACCGACCTGCGCGCGGAACAAGGGCAGGTCAAGGCGATCGAGATTAACGGGGAGTCCTGGATGGACTGCGGCGTTTTGGTGATGGCCATCGGCCACAGTGCCAGAGATACCTTTGAGATGCTGGCAGAAAAGCCCCTCCGCATGGAGGCGAAGGCCTTTGCCGTAGGCGTGCGCATCCAGCATCCCCAGCCTATGATTGATCTTTCCCAGTATGGAAGGCCCAGGGGGAGGGAGCTGCCCGCCGCCGATTACAAGCTGACAAGGAAGCTTGCCAACGGCAGGGGCGTCTACTCCTTCTGCATGTGTCCCGGGGGATACGTGGTGGACGCCTCTTCAGAGACGGGGCGGACGGCCGTCAACGGCATGAGCTATCACGCCAGGGACGGAAAGAATGCCAACAGCGCCATGGTAGTGACGGTAAGCCCTGCAGATTACGGAAGCGGGGATGCCCTGGCCGGCATGAGATTTCAGAGGCATCTCGAGGAGGCTGCTTACCGGGCCGGGGAGGGACGCGTTCCCGTGCAGCTTCTGGGGGATTTCTGCCGGGGGGTGCCAAGCAGAAGCCTGGGGGAGGTAGAACCGGCTGTCCGGGGAAGGTACGCCCTTGGGGATTTGAAGCCCTGCTTTCCGGCGGAACTTTACGAGTCCCTGCGGGAGGGAATCACGGGCTGCGGCCGACTGATCAAAGGCTTTGACCGAGGGGACGCCCTTCTGGCAGGAGTGGAAAGCCGCACCTCTTCCCCCGTAAAGATTCCAAGGAATGAGGAATGCGAAAGCTCCATAGCCGGCCTGTATCCCTGCGGGGAGGGGGCCGGGTACGCGGGGGGAATTACCTCCGCCGCCATGGACGGCCTCCGCGTGGCGGAAAGTATCATTCGGCTGTATGCCCCCTGGGGCGGCCCGCGTTAAAGGGACATTTTTTTTCGGTCACAAAAATTTAAGGATTCCGACGGTATACATTATCCCTCTTTTGTGCTAAAATGAACCATGTTTATAATATAACGGGATTCATAATGTATTACCATGTTTTCTGTCGGGAGAGAGCCATGCAGTATACAGTATGAATGAAAAATTGACAATGAAGGAACTATCCGACGAGGAGAGACCTTATGAAAAGTGCATGGCCTTGGGTTCATCAGCCCTCAGCGACGCGGAGCTTTTGAGCGTTATCCTGCGGACGGGGGCAAGAGGGATGACAGTGATTGAGCTGTCGAAAAATATTTTGGCTGCTGCCTGCGGTGAGGAGGGGATCCTCGGCCTTCATCGGCTGACGATTCCTGATCTGATGGGGATCCGCGGCGTGGGCAAGGTCAAAGCCATGCAGATTCAGTGTATTCTGGAGCTTTCCAGAAGGCTTGCCAAGAAACGGGCAGGGGAGACGCTGCATTTTCATAAGCCGTCCACCATCGCGGCATATTTTATGGAAGATTTTCGGCACAGCGACCAGGAACAGATGATACTTATGATGCTGAATACGAAGAACAGGCTTTTGGGAGAACAGATCATCTCCAAGGGGACAGCAAATGCTTCCATGATCTCTCCCAGAGAAATCTTTCTGCAGGCGCTGCATTATCATGCAGTCTTTGTTGTGCTGGTTCATAACCATCCCAGCGGGGATCCGGCTCCCAGCAGGGATGATATCGCCTTTACCAGAAGGGTTCAGGAGGCGGGACATCTTCTCGGCATAGAATTGCTGGATCATATCATTATCGGAGACAGAAAATACATGAGCTTCCGGGAGAGCTGCCTTCTGGAAGAGTGAATAAGAGGGATAGCTATGCTTTTTCGAAAAATCTGCGGAGTAGATCTGGGGACAGATACGATCAAGATCTGCGATAAAAATGAAAAAAAATATGTATGTGAAAAAAATATGATTGCTATCCGCAACCAGGCAAAGGTGATCGCTGTCGGGAGCAAGGCCTTTGAAATTTATGAGAAAGCACCGGCAAATGTGGAAGCGGGAAGTCCTATGCAGCACGGAACGATTGCGGATGTAAAGAACCTTGAGATTGTGCTGACACAGCTTTTGAAACGATACACGAACCTGCTGGCGAAGCATCCGGATATTATTATTACCGTGCCGGTGGGAATCAGCGAGCTGGAGCGCATGGCTTTCGGCCAGCTGCTGACAGGCAGCATACGGGCAAAGCGGGTGGCGCTCATTGAAAACGGGCTGGCTGACGCGGCGGGGCTTGGCATGCCTATTCTCCATCCTATGGGAAATATGGTGGTGAATATGGGTGCCTCCACAACGGATATTGGCGTGATCTCTGAGGGAAAGATTATTGTCGGGAAGAGGCTGGGCATTGGCGGCTTCCGATTGGACGAGGACATTGTCACGATCGTCAGGAGGCGTTATGATCTGAATATCGGGCACCGGTCAGCTGAGCTTTTGAAGAACAACCTTGCCTATATGCTGCGGGGCGTCAGCAGGCAGATGAAGGTGTGCGGTATTCACGCGGTGACGGGGCTTCCTGTATCGGTGCTTGTCTCCTCCGAGGATGTGAACGACGCTGTGGCCGGTTCGCTACTGGAGATCGCGGAGAATGTAAAGACGACACTGGAGCGGACGCCGCCCCAGCTGGCCTCTGACATTTACAAAAACGGCGTGTATCTTACCGGCGGCCTGTCGCAGATCCCTAACTGCGCCGAGTATGTGGGGCAGCATCTGGGAGTGACGACTTACAACGTGCCGGAGCCTGAGGCGTCCACCGTCCGGGGGCTTGTCAGGATCATGAACGACCCTGAGCTTCGGAAGCTTACATTTTCAGTGAAAGACCTGTAAGGGCTTTAAAGTCAAATATCCCGCTGCAAGCGCGGCACTTGGCTCATTGCTTGCGGGAATCAATCATAAAGAGGAAATTTCATGAAGAAGAAGTTTAATGATTCATTAAAAAGCAAATATATTCTGATTGTGATCACAGTGCTCTGCCTGATTCTCATTGTGCTGACGTTCGTGACGGACATGGCTTCCGGCCCTGTGGGATATGTGGCGGGATATGTGATTACTCCCGTCCAGAACGGGCTGAACCAGGTGGGGGACTGGATTACTGAAAGGGGAGCCTATCTTCAGAACTCCACGGACCTGGTAGCCGAAAACGAGGAGCTGAAGGAGAAGGTGGACACCCTGACGGCTGAGAACAACCAGCTTCTTCAGGATAAGGAGGAGCTGAACAGGCTTCGCTCCCTCTATGAGCTGGATAAGCAGTATGAGGATTATGAAAAGATTGGAGCCAGGATCATAGCCAAGGACGCGGGAAACTGGTTCAATGTGTTTACCATTGACAAGGGTTCTGCGAACGGCATACAGGTGGACCAGAATGTGATCACGGAAGGCGGGCTGGTGGGCATCGTTACGGAGACAGGGCCGAACTGGGCTACCGTCCGTTCGATTATCGATGATTACAGCAATGTGAGCGCCACGGTTACATCTACCTCGGACAACTGTATCATTGCGGGAGATCTCCGTCTGATCGACGAGGGAAAGATCCGGCTGGTGAAGCTTACGGATACCAATGACAAGGTCACGGTAGGAGATAAGGTCGTGACTTCCGATGTGAGTGACCGTTTTCTGCCGGGAATTCTGATTGGCTATATCAGCGAGGTGGGGATGGATTCCAACAATCTTACAAAGTCCGGAACGATCACCCCGGTGGTTGATTTCCGTCATCTCCATGAGGTTCTCGTGATCAAGCAGCTTAAGGAGATTGATGCGGCAAAAGAATCTTTAGATGCCCAGTCTGACACAGAGAACAGTGTAACGGCTGATACATCCCAGAGTGAGACGGAGACAGAGAGCGGGACAGAGGAGGAATAGCATTGAAAAGAAGAATTGTGATGATTTTCCTGGTATTGCTGTCATTTCTTTTGCAGTGTACCGTCCTCCAGGCCATAGCTGTGGCTTCCATATCCCCGAATTTGCTGCTTGTGATCACAGTATCCTTCGCTCTGATGCGGGGGAAACGGGAGGGAATGTTTGTGGGCTTTTTGGGAGGCATTTTAACAGACATTTTCTTTTCAAGCGGACTGGGGTTCTATACCCTCTTATATACGTACGTAGGGTTTGTGAATGGGTTTTGCTGCAGGATCTTCTATGACGACGATATCAAGATGCCGATCCTGCTTGTTTGCGGCAGTGACCTGGCGCTCAATATTCTGGTATATGTTTTCCGCTTCCTTTTGAGGGGAAGGACAGACTTTTTCTTCTATCTGGGGCGCATCATCATACCGGAGGTCATTTATACGGCGATCTTAACCATGCTTTGTTATCGGCTGTTACTGGCGTTGAACCGTAAATTGGAGAAAGCAGAACAAAGGAGTGTAGATAGTTTTGTTTAGATTTTTAAAAGAGAAACTTACAAAGGCGGGAGAGTCAAGAGGAGCGGTTTTGGTGATCGTTTTCGGCGTTCTTGCCTTTGTGCTCATACAACAGCTTTTTAACCTACAGATCGTAAACGGGGAGAGCTACCTGACAGATTTTACCATGCAGATCAAAAAGGAAAAGACCATAAAGAGCACAAGGGGCGAGATCTTTGACAGGAACGGCTATCCCCTTGCTTACAATAAGCTGGCGTACTCCGTTACCTTTGAGGACAGCGGCACATATTCCAGTATGCGTGAGAAAAATCTTGCGCTGAACAGCAGTATGTACGGGCTGCTGCGGGTGATCGAGGACAACGGAAACAGCATCCTGATGGATTTCGGTATCCAACTCAACAAAAACCAGGAATATGAGTTTACCAGGGAGGGCGTCAGCCTGCAGCGTTTCAAGGCTGATATTTACGGTGAGGCCTATATCGAAGATATGACGGATGAGCAGGCGGAAGCCACAGCCGATCAGATGATTGAGGATATGTGCGGCCAGAAGATGTACGGAATCCTGGATCCCGACTACACGGACGAACAGCTTCTTCAGGCAGGGCTTCCCCTCCGGGAGCAGATGGACAAGGAGACGGTTCTGAAGCTTGCGATCATGAGGAGCAAGGTAGCCGCCAACAGCTACCAGAAATATATGGCCACCACCATTGCCAAGGATATTAACGAGGAGACCATGGCTGTGATCATGGAAAATAAGGACGTTTATGAGGGCGTCGATGTGGTGGAGGATTCCCTGCGCGTCTACAATGAAAGCCTTTATTTTGCGCCGCTGATCGGTTATACCGGCCAGATTTCCATGGAGGAGCTGGAGGAGTATAACGAGGACAATGAGGTTTACAGCTCCACGGACATCGTGGGAAAGGCAGGGCTTGAAAAATCCTTTGAGTTCCAGCTTCAGGGTGTGGATGGCTCTGAGACGGTGTACGTAGATAACCTGGGAAAGATTTTGATGAAGGATGCGGAGGTGGCTCCCCAGGCCGGAAACGATATCTATCTTACGATCGACGCGGATCTTCAGATTGCCGCCTACAAGATTTTGGAGCAGTATATCGCAGGTATCGTGTATGCCAACATGATTGATGAGAGGGAGTTTAACGCAGAGTGGGCAAACTCCAGTGACGAGATCCGTATTCCCGTCTATGATGCCTACTATGCGCTGTTTGAAAATAATGTGCTGGACGCGCGCCATCTGGCTTCCGACGACGCCACGGACAATGAAAAACGGGTATACCAGGCGTTTCTTTCCAAGCAGGAGAGTGTCTTTGCGGAATTGAGAAATCAGCTCACCACGGAAAACCCCCGGCCCTACAACTCCTACGATGAAGCGATGGAGGATGAGCAGTGGCAGGTTTATATGTCCTATATTGTCAATGACCTGCTGACGGACGCCACCGGAATTCTGGACGCGGACAAAATTGATAAGAATGATGCCACCTACAAGGCGTGGACTACGGATGAGTCCATCAGTATGCAGGAGTATCTCGACTATGCCATCGCCCAGGGATGGCTGGATGTGACGAAGCTTAAGATTGAGACCGATTATCTGGACACGGCGGAGGTCAACAGGGCCCTGGCTGATTTCGTGGAGGAAAAGCTGTCGGAGGATGAAACCTTCAGCCGTAAGATTTACAAATACATGATTATGGAGGGAAGCTTAAGCGGCGCGGATGTGTGCCTGCTCCTCTATGACCAGGGGATTCTGGAACAGGATGATGAGGATTACGGGCTTTTGGCTTCCGGGGCTATGGGCGCTTACGATTTTATCCGGTCTAAGATCCTGAATTTGGAGCTGACGCCGGGGCAGCTGGCTCTGGAGCCCTGTACAGGTTCCGTGGTGATCGCGGATCCCGACTCCGGCGACGTCCTTGCCTGCGTCACTTATCCCGGATACGATAACAACCGCCTGGCAAACGACATGGATTCTGATTACTATAATAAGCTGAATACCGATCTGTCCAGCCCCTTTTACAACAAGGCGACACAGGAGCAGACGGCGCCCGGTTCTACCTTCAAGCTGGTATCCGCTACCGCCGGGTATTCAGAGGGAGTCATCGGTCTGTATGATACGGTCAACTGTACGGGACAGTTTGATCTTTTGGACGATTCGCGCCCGATCAACTGCTGGATCTACAGCCCAAAGAGCGGAGGCGCCCACGGACCGCTTATGATGGCGGACGCGATCAAGGAATCCTGTAACTACTACTTCAATACGGTAGGCTACCTTCTGGGAAAGAAGAGCAGCGACGAGGACAGCTACAGCGATTCCTACGGAATGGAAAGGCTGCTGAAGTATGCAAAAATGTATGGCCTGGACGCGAAATCGGGGCTTGAGATTGATGAGATAGCTCCCCATATGGCGACAGCTGACCCGGCCCGTTCTGCTATGGGACAGTCGGATCATGCCTACACGACCTCCCAGCTGGCCCGGTATGTGGCAACCCTCGCAAACAGCGGAACTTGCTATGACCTGACCCTTCTGCAGAAGGTGACAGATTCCTCAGGAGTGCCCCAGGATGAGCCGGAACCGGTGGTACACAGCCGGGTGGATATACCCCAGGAGCTGTGGGATACGATCCATCAGGGCATGAATGCCATGGCAAATAATAGTGCGGCCCTGAAAGAGATGAGAACCAAATATAAGTTTGAAATGGCAGGAAAAACAGGTACTGCCCAGCAGAGAAACGATAAAGCAAACCATGCGCTGTTCATCGGTTATGCTCCCTATGATCAGCCGGAGATTGCCATGGCCGTGCGTATCACAAACGGTTACACATCCAAAAACGCTGCCCTGGTGGCACGCGATATTATAAAATACCGTTTCGGCCTGGAGGATGAGAAGAGCCTGATCACAGGAAGCGCAACCATCGTAGGTACGGATAATACCGCGCAGGACTAAAACGCATAAAGAGAGGGAGGCATACAGTGTGAACCGTAATTCGGTAATGATCAAAAGCAATAAGTATGGACTTGTTGTCATACTGGACGATAAAATTCCTTTTGAGGAGCTGCTGCTGGATCTTGCGGACAAGTTCAGGGAGTCCGCAGATTTCTTTAAAAACGCGAAAATGGCAGTCAGTTTCCGGGGGCGGGTGCTGACAAAACCCCAGGAAAAGGCGGTGGTGGAGACCATCGTGGGAAATTCAGGGATCCATATCCTGTGCATTGTGGATGAGGCACCTGAGCATGAGGAGTACTACAGACAGGCCGTAGAGTTTGCCCTGGAACAGCGGCGGGAGAGCGAAGGCATGTTTTACCGGGGGACACTCCGGGCCGGACAGGTCCTTGAAACGGAACACAGCGTGGTTGTCCTGGGGGACGTAAACCCCGGGGCCAGCGTGATCTCCAAAGGGAACATTATTGTTCTGGGGGCCTGCAGGGGAAACGTTTACGCCGGAGCCAGCGGTGACCGGGACAGCCTTGTGGCCGCCCTGGTCATGAAGCCCATCCAGGTGCGGATCGCGGACAAGATCGCGCGAAGCGCCATTGTAAAACGGGTGGATTCCTGCGAATACAGCATAGATCCAAAGATTGCCTACATAAAAGATAACCATATCTATGTGAAACCGATATCCAGAGATACCTTAAATGAGATTTCCGCTGGGGAAGAAGAGACGAAGGATGAGTGACAGCTAAGATTGCGTAAATCTGACAGGCCCCCGGAAAGGCAGGCCTGATGTAGGAGGACAGGAGCGTATGAGTGAAGTAATCGTAGTAACATCCGGCAAAGGCGGTGTGGGAAAGACCACGGCCACGGCAAATATCGGCACAGGGCTTGCAAAGCTTAACAAGAAGGTGGTCATGATCGACACAGACATCGGCCTCCGCAATCTGGACGTGGTCATGGGCCTTGAGAACAGGATTGTATACAATCTGGTGGATGTGATCGAGGGAAATTGCAGGCGGAAGCAGGCACTGATCAAAGATAAGAGGTATCCCAATCTCTACCTGCTGCCATCGGCCCAGACCAGGGATAAGACGGCGGTGACGCCGGAACAGATGAAAAAGCTGACGGATGACCTCAGGGAATATTTTGACTATATTCTGTTGGACTGTCCCGCGGGAATCGAGCAGGGATTTAAAAATGCCATAGCGGGGGCGGACAGGGCCATCGTTGTCACCACGCCGGAGGTTTCTGCTATTCGGGACGCGGACAGGATCATCGGTCTTTTGGAGGCAAACGATATTAAGAAAATAGAACTTCTGATCAACCGGCTGCGTATGGATATGATACGCCGGGGGGATATGATGTCCGTGGACGATGTGGTTGAGATTTTGGCCGCGAACCTTGTGGGGGCGGTGCCCGACGACGAGAGCGTGGTTATTTCCACCAACCAGGGAGAGCCCCTGGCGGGGGATGACACGAGGGCCGGACAGGCGTTCCTGAATATTTGCAGGCGGATTACCGGGGAGAGCGTTCCCCTTATGGATTTGAGCAGGCCGGAGTCCTTCTTTTCAAGGGTTTCAGGACTGTTCAGAAAGAATTAAGAGGGCCGGCCGGTGAAGAGTATCCAGGTATTTTTAAAGAAAAATTCCGGAAGCATAGCCAGAGAGCGGCTGAAGGGCGTTGTCCTGGCCGACAGGTTAAGCTGCAGCCCGGAGACTACTGACAGGATAAAAAGGGACATTACACAGGTTCTTTCAAAATACGTGGAGTTGGATCAGACAAACATTAAGATACAGTTGGATATTTCAAGAGAAGCAGGACAGGGTGAGGAATATGTTAAGACAATACAGATTAAAGGACTATAAATTCAGGCTGATCCTCTGGGTCGTCGCCATTTCGGTTCTTGGAATTATGGTAATCGGCAGCGCCCAGGACGCGGCGCAGAAAAAGCAGATCATAGGCCTGGTGATCGGATTAATTCTGATGGTGGCGGCCTCCCTGATTGATTACTCCTGGCTGCTGAATTTTTATTGGATCTACTATGTTTTAGGTATTGCCATGCTTGCGGCAGTTCCGTTGGTGGGAAAAAATGTAAACGGGGCTACCCGCTGGATTGATTTAGGCTTTTTCCAGTTTCAGCCTTCGGACGTTATGAAGATTATCCTGATCCTTTTCTTTTCAAAGCTGTTTATGATGCATGAGGAAAAGATCAGTACCGTAAAGGTTATTTTCCTGTCCCTGCTCTGCCTGGTAGTTCCGCTGGCTTTTATCATCAAACAGCCGGATTTGTCCACGACCATATCGATTGCCATGGTTTTTTGTGTTCTGATTTTTATCGCGGGCTTGAGTTATAAAATAATCGGTGGTATTATAGTAATAGCAATTCCCCTGGTAACAGTTGTTTTCAGCTTGATACTTCAGCCTGGGCAGACGATCCTGCGGGGATATCAGTACAACAGGATCATGGCGTGGCTGCATCCGGAGGATCCGCAGTATTACTCCATTATCTATCAGCAGTTGAATTCAAAGATTGCCATCGGTTCCGGACAGCTTTATGGAAAGGGACTGAACACGAATGTGGTTTCTTCGGTAAAAAACGGTAATTTTATCGCGGAGGCCCAGACAGATTTTATCTTTGCGGTTGTGGGTGAGGAGTTGGGATTTCTTGGGTGTTGCATCATTATCATTTTGGAGCTGATTATTGCCATAGAATGTGTGCGCATAGGAAAAAAGGCCCGTGATTCGGCGGGGATGATGGTCTGCTGCGGACTTGCGGCACAGATTTTCTTTCAGACGTTTATTAATATCGGCGTGGCCACAGGCCTTTTGCCAAACACAGGAATTGCGCTTCCTTTCGTGAGCGCAGGTGTCACATCTTTGGTAAGCTTTTTTATTGGAATAGGGATTGTATTGAATGTAGGGCTTCAGGTAAAAAAATATTGACAGGGGGAAGGCCATATGAATATAGGATTGATTGCGCATGACGCAAAAAAGAAGCTGATGCAGAATTTCTGTATTGCTTATCGGGGGATTTTATGTAAGCATAATCTGTATGCCACAGGAACCACGGGAAGGCTGGTAGAAGAAGTGACAAATTTAAATGTTCACAAATTCCTGGCCGGGCACCTGGGAGGCGAGCAGCAGATGGGAGCCCAGATTGAGCACAACCAGATTGACCTGATGATTTTTTTGCGGGATCCGCTGAAGCCAAAGTCTCATGAGCTGGATATGGCGAACACGGTTCAGCTCTGTGACATGCACAGCATTCCTATGGCGACGAACCTGGCAACCGCGGAGATGCTTATTAAGTCCCTGGAAAGAGGCGACCTGGAATGGCGCGAGATGTACAGGTAGGTAGATGTATGAATCGAAGAGAAAAGGAACAGCGGACAGCCCGCATTTTTGTGCTCCTGCTTGCCGTCCTGTTGATGGTATTGGGAGCAGCTGTCTATTTGCTTTTTTTCCGTGTCCGTGATATCAGTCTGGACATGGGCTACGATAAAAATCATCCGGTCCTGGGCACCTCGGCTCTCACGCTGGAAAATGGCATGGCGTCATCTTTCGCCGCAGATCTCTGCGTTTCCGCCGGGGATGTGGCCCTGGGGGATTTTGAAGTTCCCGCCCAGTCGGCCGCCCTGTTTGATGAGGCGGAGCGTCAGGTGGTTTACGCGAAAGGGCTCCACGAAAAGAGGTATCCGGCAAGCCTGACAAAGATCATGACCACTCTGGTGGCCTTGAAATACGGGAATCTGGATGATGTGATCACTGTGGGGGAGGAATGCAAGGATATTGAATACGGATCCTCCGTCTGCGATATCCATGTGGGCGATAGATTTACGCTGAAGCAGCTTCTTTACGGCCTTATGATCAACTCAGGAAATGACGCGGCTATGACCATCGCCGTCCATATCGGCGGAAGCGTGGAGCAGTTTGTGGAAATGATGAACCGGGAGGCGGCCGCCATCGGCGCGGTGGACACGCATTTCGCGAATCCCCATGGCCTTCAGGATGAGCAGCATTACACAACTGCCTACGACGTCTACCTGATGTTTCACGAGGCGCTGAAGTATGACGTCTTTAAGGATATCATCAATCGCCATACGTATTACGCGGAGTATACGGATGCCGCCGGGGAAGAGCAGGGAATTATGTGGGAATCCACCAACCACTATTTCATCAACGAAGCCGTTCCACCCGCGGATGTGCTGGTAAGCGGAGGCAAGACGGGAACTACAGATGCTGCAGGTGCCTGCCTTTGCCTGTACAGTATGAACAAATATGGGGATCCTTTCATCTCCATTATCATGCATGCAGAAGACAAGGACAGTCTTTATGAAGAAATGAATGATTTATTGTCTAAAATAAACAAATAACGGTTGTGTTTTTTCAAATAATATATTATAATTTTGTCTATAATACTTGTGCCACTATGTTTAAAGGAGGAGATTACAATGATACAGATCATCGCAGGCAGAAAAGGAAAGGGTAAGACGAAACAATTACTTGACAAGGTGAACGCAGAGATTAAGACTGCACATGGAAATATTGTTTACCTTGACAAAAGCAGCAAGCATATGTATGAGCTTAACAACAGGATCCGTTTAATCGATGTCTCTGAGTTTGACTTACAGAGCAGTGAAGAGTTTATCGGCTTTATCTGTGGCCTGATTTCTCAGGATCACGATCTGGAGCAGATGTACCTGGACAGCTTCTTAAAGATTGCGAAGCTGGAGGACAAGAGCATTGAGGAGACCCTGAACCGCTTAGAGGCGATCAGCGGAAAGTATTCCGTAGACTTTGTACTGAGCATTTCTCTGGATGAGGCGGAGATGCCGGAGAATGCAAAGTCAAAAGTCATTATTTCATTGTAATACATACACGGAACGTGTATAGGCAGGACACCAGATACTTTTTCTGGTGTCCTTTTTTTGAAAATTTTTATTCCCGGCCCATGGTGCCGATCCGTCCGTAAGTGCTGATCATATAAAGCCCTGCCAGTCCTACCAGTGCGTAAATGATCCTGGAGATCCAGCCCATATTTCCAAAAAGAAAGGCAACCAGGTCAAAGCTGAAAAAACCGATCAGTCCCCAGTTTACAGCGCCGATGATCACAAGTGTCAGGCAGGTGTAGTCGAACCCTCTGCTTTCCATTACGAATTTCCTCCTTGTCATGTACTTAAGCGTCCACGCTCTGTTTTTATTCTTGCCCTATCGCGGGTTTTTATGCGTTTTCTTTTGAAGACTTTTCCTTTTTTGGTTGTCCCCAAAGTGTAATCGTGGTAGAATAGTCAGGAAAAGGAGGCTTTCATTTGGCAAACAGCAGGAAAAATAAGATTATACCTTATAGAAGATACCGTTTTTTTAATATTGGCACGATCATGTTCGGCGTGCTTTTTGTCTATATGATCATCTGTCTGGTCATGTATCTGACGACGGAGCATGTGACGCCCTACGAAGTGACAGCGGGGCCCCTGGCGGGAAATTACCGTTATACGGCTCTGGCTTTAAAAAAGGAGACTGTCGTGAAGGCTGACCAAAATGGTACAGTGAGCTATTATGCCCGTGAGGGTAGCAAGGTGGGAATGGGAAACAGCGTCTGTTCCATCGATGAGGCCGGTAAGATGGCTTCTGTTGCGGCGACTGCCAAGGAGGAGCTGGTGGAGGGGGCTGATAAGGAGATGCTTTCTAAGATCCGGAGCGAGATGTCTTCCTTTGCGGCCAATTATAGCGCCACGTCGTACCAGGCAGTCTACAATTTCAAATCAGATGTGGAAAGCAGCATTCTGGAGCTGACGAATGAAAAGGCCCTCTCCAGCCTGAAGGACAGCCAGGGAAGCACACTGAGTATGGTGGATCTGTGTACGGCGCCTAAGGAGGGGATCGTTGTCTATTCGGAGGACGGTTACGAGGATCTGCAGGCGGAGGATGTGAAGGCTTCAGACTTTGACCTTAAAAATTATCACAAGACAAACCTGCGTCTGAATAAGGAGATTTCTACGGGAGACAGCCTGTATAAGCTTTTGACGGACGAGAATTGGTCGCTGATCTTTCCTTTGGACCAGAGGATGGCTGCGGAGTTTTCCGACAGAACCTCCATCCGTTTCCGCTTCCTGAAGGACGGAACTACCTTTACCGGGGATTTTTCTATTTTTAATAATAAGGATGGGTACTTTGGAAAGATTGATATGAGTACATCCCTGATTCGCTATGCGTCAGAGCGTTTTCTGGAGATCGAGCTGGTGTTGAGCCGGAAGACAGGGCTTAAGATACCAAATTCGGCCATTGCCCAGAAGGTTTTTTATAAAATCCCCAAGGAGTTTGCCCTCTATGAGGAAGAGGAGCCCAAGGAAATCAGCATCATCAAGCAGGTTACGAAAAAAGACGGCTCTTCCAGCGCCAAATATATTACGGCAACCGTATATAAAGAAGAAAAGACGTATTTCCTGGTAGACAGCTCCCATTTTGAGGAGGGAGATGTGATTCTGATGGCAGAGAAGTCAAAGCAGTACACCATAGGGGATAAGGAAACGCTGGAGGGCGTCTATAATATCAATAAGGGATATGCCATATTCCGCGCAATTACTGTGGTGGACCAGAACGAAGAGTACTGTATTGTGGAGGAGGGAGCCACCTTCGGACTTTCCCAGTATGACCACATCGCTCTGGATGCGTCCACAGTGAATGATAAAGATATTGAATATCGGTAACAGGGAAGGGATCGGAACTGTTACGAATATTGGTAGTGAGGTGATACCATGATTAAAGAAAATCTGGAAGAAGTAGAACGCAATATTTGTGCCGCCTGCGCCAGAAGCGGCAGAAAGCGGGAGGAGGTCCGTCTGATCTCTGTCAGCAAGACGAAGCCTGTGTCCATGCTGGAGGAGGCCTATGCGGCAGGAAGCCGGGATTTTGGGGAGAATAAGCCCCAGGAGCTGAAGGAGAAGTACGGGCAGCTTCCCGATGATATCCGCTGGCATATGATCGGCCATCTGCAGCGCAATAAGATCAAATATATTATTGACAAGGCCTGCATGATCCATTCAGTAGATTCTGAGCGGCTGGCGGAGGCCATCAGCCAGGAGGCCGGAAAAATAGGTATCGTGATGCCTGTACTGGTGGAGGTAAATATCGCCAGGGAGGAATCAAAATTTGGCGTTTACGCTGAGGATACGGCAAAATTTATTGAAAAAATAGCCCGGCTACCCCATATCCATGTGGAGGGACTCATGACAATTGCTCCTTTTGTGGAGGTTGCCGAAGAAAATCGTGTTTTTTTTCAAAAATTAAGAAAATTATATGTTGACATCAAAAGAAAAAACATTGATAATGTATCTATGTGCAGTTTGAGTATGGGAATGACAGGAGATTACCAGGTTGCGATTGAAGAAGGCGCTACGATGGTGCGGGTCGGAACCGGAATCTTTGGCGCACGAAATTATAATTTAACGTAACAGATAGGCAACGGAAATCCGTTCCTGAATGAAACCGCCGAATGCGGTACTGGAGGTAAAGAATGGGAGTACTTGACAGATTTTTAAATGCCATGAAATTGAACGATGATGATGGATTTGATGATGATGATTTCCTGGATGATGAAATAGATGAGGATTACGAGGAAGAGCGTCCCGCAAAGAGGCGTGTCTTCAAAAAAGCAGAAGAGTCTGATGACTATGATGATTTTGACGATGTTTCTCAGCGCAAAGTGAAATCTCAGCCGAAACCCAAGGTGCGCCAGTCGAAGCCGCAGACAGTGTCTTCTTCGTCAGGCAGTAAGATTTCCCCCATGCGTCCGCGGAAAGCCGGCGGCATGGAAGTATGCGTGATCAAGCCTCATACGATGGAGGATGCCCGTGAGATTACGGAAACTCTTATGGCGGAGTGTACCGTTGTGCTGAACATGGAGGGCTTAGATGTAGACGTTGCCCAGAGGATCATTGATTTCGCTTCAGGTTCCTGTTATGCAGTACAGGGTAACCTGCAGAAGATCAGCAGCTTTATCTTTATCATTACACCCTCGATCGTGGACATTTCCGGAGATTTTCAGCAGATCCTGACAGGAGCCTTTGAAGTGCCTGCGATGCACACAGGATATTAAAGATTTATGAATAGAAGCGATGAGATATTCCAGAAGCATCTTCTGGATTTGGCGGATGCAGCCTACCAAAGGGGCATTGTCACCTTTTCAGATTTCATGGATCTGAATGAATTGAATATTTTTCATCATACTGTCCAAAAGTTTTCCTATATTTTATGGGATACTTTTGGCGGATATGAATCAGCAGAGCGTCAGATAGCAGCTTTTCTTCCTGATGCTCTTTGTTATGAAAAAAAATACCCTGTCGCCTGCCTGGAGATTCGTCCTTTGAATAAAAAATTCTCAGACGCCCTGAGTCACAGAGACTATCTGGGGGCGATCTTAAACCTGGGAATCGAGCGCCCGAAGCTGGGGGATATTCTGGTGGAGGAAGACAGGGCCTATGTATTCTGTAAAGACAATATGGCGGAGTTTATCTCAGAGGAGCTGACGCGGGTGCGCCACACCTCCGTCCTTTGCAAGCAGGTGCCTATGGGAGAATTTTCTTACACGCCGCGGACAGAGATGATCCGGGGAACGGTGGCCTCTGTGAGGCTGGACAGTGTGCTGGCCTTAGCTTTCCGCTCCTCCAGGAGCAGCCTGTCAGGCTGGATTGAGGGAGGCAAGGTCTTCGTAAACGGAAGGGCCGTCCTCTCGAACGGATACAATCTGAAAGAGGGGGATGTGGTCTCCGCAAGGGGCCTTGGAAAATTCCGCTATCTGGGGATGACGGCCCAGACAAAAAAAGGGCGCTGCTATGTAGATATTGAAAAGTATGTATAAACGGAGGCAGATATGAGTAAAGAAAAAGAACGGATGTGTATACCGGTAAAAAAGGATGATAAGCTGGCCTACCACATATATCTGGAGGAGTCCTTTGAAAAGCTTCCGGAGTATTTGAAGGAGCTTGAGACCGTGGACCGCAGGCTCTGTATTGTCACGGATTCCGTGGTGGACGGATATTACGGCCACCAGGTGGAAGAGCTTCTCCAGGGGATTTGCCGTACAGTGACCCGCTTTGTCTTTCCGGCCGGGGAGGCCAGCAAGACCCTTGACACCGTAAAAGCTCTTTATGAGCATCTGATCGTCAATCATTTTGACAGAAGGGATATGCTGGTAGCCTTAGGAGGCGGCGTTGTGGGTGATCTCACGGGCTATGGGGCAGCCACCTATCTCAGGGGGATCGATTTTGTCCAGGTGCCTACCACGCTGCTCTCCCAGGTGGACAGCAGTATCGGTGGAAAAACAGGCGTGGATTTTGTCTGCTATAAAAATATGGTGGGCGCCTTTCACCAGCCCCGGCTTGTCTATATGAATGTAAATACCCTGAAGACCCTGAGCGATGAGCTGTTTTTCTGCGGTATGGGCGAGATCCTGAAGCATGGACTGATCCGGGACGCGTCCTACTATGAATGGACGATTGAGCATATGTCGGAAATCTGCGAACGGGAGCTTCCCGTTCTGAAAACGATGATTTCCCGGAGCTGCGAAATCAAGCGGGCTGTGGTGGAGAAAGACCCCACGGAAAAAGGGGAGAGGGCTCTGCTGAATTTCGGCCATACGATCGGCCACGCCATCGAGAAGCTGATGGATTTCCATATGCTTCACGGCCAGTGTGTGGCTCTCGGCTATGTGGCTGCTGCTTATATTTCCTATAAGAGAGAGCTTTTGAGCGCTGAGGAATTTTTTGAGATTCGGGATATGAATGTGGGCTTTGACCTGCCGATTTCCTTTTCCGGCCTGGATACGGAGAAGATTATTGAGGCGACCAAATCGGATAAGAAGATGGAGGCAGGAACCATTAAGTTTGTGCTTTTAAAGGGCATCGGCCATGCCTATATCGACAAGACAGTGACAGACGATGAGATGCGGGACGCTTTGAACTACCTGAACGCAGACTGCCATCAGATGGATTGACAAAAAGAATTGAGGATGAATATGGAAAAGAAAAAAGTTACGGCAGGACAGCTCTTTGCAGGACTTGCAGGCGTTCTTTTACTTACGGCCATCGACCAGATCACAAAGCTCTGGGCAGTGAAAGGCTTAAAGGGGCATGACTCTGTTGTGCTGCTCAAGGGCGTCTTTGAACTGCAATATTTGGAAAACAGGGGGGCCGCCTTCGGCCTGATGCAAAACCAGCGTTGGCTCTTTTTGGTTTGTGTGGCGCTGGTGCTGGGAATCGTCGGCTACGCCTATTTCCGCCTGCCTGCCACCAGGCGCTATACGCCTTTTCGCCTGGTAATCGTGGCGCTGGCGGCCGGAGCCATCGGAAATGCCATTGACAGGGTGTGCAGGGGCTTTGTGGTAGACTTCTTTTATTTTTCGCTGATCGACTTTCCGGTGTTTAATGTGGCGGATATTTACGTGACGGTCTCTGTGGCCTGCTTTTTTGTGCTGTTTCTGTTTATCTATAAGGAGGAGGAGCTGCAGTGCCTGTTTCCCGGGAAAGGGAAGGAAAAGTGATGTCTATAGAAGAGATAACGCTGTGCGTGCCGGAGAATGCCTCCGGCATGAGGATCGATAAATTCCTTTCGGAAAAAATGGAAGGACAGTCCCGCTCTTACCTTCAAAAGCTGATGAAGGAAGGGCGGGTTTTCGTACAGGGAAAACCTGTGAAGGCTAATTATAAGATAGCGGCAGGGGAGACGGTCAGGTTTACCCTGCCGGAGCTTTCGGAGCCGGATATCCTGCCGGAGGAGATTCCCCTGGACATTCTTTATGAGGACAGTGATTTGCTGGTGGTCAATAAGCCAAAGGGGATGGTGGTGCATCCCGCCGCAGGCCACTACAGCGGAACGCTGGTGAATGCGTTGATGTACCACTGCGCAGGGCAGCTTTCCGGTATCAACGGCGTACTGCGCCCAGGGATTGTTCACCGTATTGATATGGATACCACCGGTTCCCTGGTAGTATGCAAAAATGATTTTGCCCACAACAGCCTCGCAGAGCAGCTCAAGGTGCACTCCATCACGAGAAGATACCAGGCGGTGGTCTGCGGCGTTTTAAAGGAGGACGAGGGCAGCGTGGATGCGCCGATCGGCCGTCATCCGGTGGACCGTAAAAAAATGGCCGTCAACTACAAAAACGGCAGGGAGGCCGTGACCCATTACCGGGTGCTGAAGCGGTTTCGCCAATATACTTATATCGAATGCAGCCTCGAGACGGGACGTACCCATCAGATCAGGGTGCATATGGCAAGCCTGGGGCATCCCTTGCTGGGAGACGCCGTATACGGGCCATCCAGGTGCCCTTATAAGCTTCAGGGGCAAACTCTCCACGCCAGGATTCTCGGCTTTTCTCACCCCCGTACAGGGGCTTATATGGAGTTTGAGGCTCCGCTCCCGGAATACTTTCGGGAGCTCCTGGAAAAACTTCCGGAGTAGTGGGAGCCGCGAAAACAGCAGGCTGTTGATTTGAAAAAAGGATTTTGGCTATTTTATATAAAAAATATGTACATTTTTGCTTAGGTGTTGTATACTATGTTTATATTTGATGGAAAGGACGTGAGTGTTATGACTTGTAAATCTGTAATTACGATCGGCCGTCAGTATGGAAGCGGCGGCCATGAAATCGGTAAACGCCTGGCTGCGGATCTGGGGATTCCCTGTTATGATAAAGAGCTTTTAGACAGGGCGTCAAAGGAGAGCGGGCTGTGTAAGGAGCTTTTTGAGAACCATGACGAAAAGCCTACCAGCAGCTTCCTCTATTCCCTGGTGATGGATACTTATTCTATGGGATACGTTTCGCCTGCCCTGGCAGAGATGCCCATCGATCACAAAATCTTTTTGGCCCAGTTCAACACGATTAAGCAGATCGCCCAGGAAGGCCCCTGTGTTATCGTCGGCCGCTGCGCGGATTATGCCCTGGCGGATTTTCCGAACCTGATATCCGTTTTCATCTATGGAAGCATGAAGGCGAAGACAGAGCGGATTATGGAAGAGTATCAGCTTTCTGAGTCAAAAGCCAAGGAGCGGATTATCAAAACAGATAAACGCAGGGCCAGCTATTATAACTATTATTCCAGCAAACGCTGGGGGGATGTGAACGGCTACAATTTATGCGTAGACAGCAGCGCGCTTGGAATTGACCGCACAGTACAGTTCTTAAAGGAGTACATTGCCCTGCGGGAGGCAGAAGCATGAGGTTTTTGATTCAGCGGGTTTCCCATGCCGGCGTCTCAGTGGACGGACAGGTGATAGGCAGGATTGACAAGGGATTTTTGGTACTGATCGGCGTGGGACAGAAGGATACGAAAGCGGAGGCTGACCGCCTGGTAAAAAAGATGACGGGGCTCCGGATTTTTGAGGATCAGGAGGGAAAAACGAATCTGTCCCTGGCAGACGTGGGAGGAGAGCTTCTCCTTGTGTCTCAGTTCACCTTATATGCCAATTGTAAAAAGGGGAACCGTCCCAGCTTTACGGATGCGGCAGAGCCCCGTCTCGCCCAGGAGCTGTATGAGTATATCATCGCAGAGTGCCGGAAAAAGGTGGCCACGGTGGAAACGGGAAGCTTTGGGGCCGAGATGCAGGTAGAGCTGTGCAATGACGGTCCCTTTACGGTGATTCTCGATACGGATCAGATGTAGAGAGGCAGTCCCTTATAGGAACCGGCGAAATGCGCGGCATGTGTTTCGCCGGTTTTTTCGGAGAATAGATTATTGCGCGAAGTAGTTTAATTATTGCATGCATAAGTTTACATAATATAATTATGGAAACTTATTTACGGAAACTCTTTGGAGTGTTTATTGGAGTGTTTAAGAGAAGGGCTATCAGCAGAAAGGGATTTGTCCTGGTGGAGGGATGGCCCTTAATGGATGAGGTGAAGTGATGACAGAGACGGCATTGGTCGAGCTGGCGCTGGAGGCCAGAAAAAATTCGTATTCGCCGTATTCCGGCTTTCAGGTGGGGGCAGCCCTCCTTAGCCGGTCAGGGAAGGCATATACCGGCTGCAATATTGAAAACGCGTCTTATTCCCCTACAAATTGTGCAGAGCGGACGGCATTTTTTAAGGCGGTCAGCGAGGGGGAAAGGGAATTTACAGCCATAGCCATAGTCGGCGGAACCAGGCAGGCAGGCGCGGCGGATTTTTGCGCCCCCTGCGGTGTCTGCCGCCAGGTGATGGCTGAATTTTGTGATCCGGAAAGGTTTCAAATTATCCTGGGAAATGAACGCCTGGAATATAAAGTGTATTCCCTGGCTGAGCTTCTCCCGGAAAGTTTTGGAAAAGAATCTTTCTTGCCGGATTGTGAGGAAGAAGACTTGCAATAAATTTTGCAAGAATAAATTTTGCAGAAAAAAAATAAAAATTTTTAATAAAAAACGTTTGACGTTGTCAGGGCCAAAAACCTCGTTTGCAGCCAGGATGCAGCCCTTGGGGCAGTAAAAAGGAGTTACATGTATTATTGCGTGAAATCCATGTTTTACGCAATAATATACCGAAAAATCAGGAAGGAACCATTTTATGAACGAATATGCAGAAACCGTCCGAAAACAGAATGTTTTGCTTTTGCGCTCTATGCTGAAAAAAATGCCGCCCTTCTGTACGGATTATTTTCGAGGAATCGCCTCTTCCACATCTCCCAGAACCCAGGCCGGATATTGCAGGGATATCTATACCTTTTTACAGTTTATTGTGATGGAAAATCCCATCTACAGGGATAAAGAGATCCGGGAAATTCCTTTACAGGCTTTAGAAGAAATGACGTCTGCCGATATTGATGAATACTTAGAGCATTTAAACTACTACGTTTATGAAGGGATTGAATACCGCAACGGCGAGGCGGCCAAGGCCAGGAAGCTCTCTGCTCTCAGCAATCTGTACAGCTTCTTTAACCGCCGTCAGATTGTCCATAATAACCCCCTGAATGCTGTGGAACGCCCCAAGCTCCATGAAAAGGCGATCATTACCCTGGATCAGGATCAGGTGTTCGATCTTCTGGAGGCTGTGGAGGCCCCTCCCCGTATGACGGAACGCCAGAGAAAATTCCATGATCTTACGGCGGCCAGGGACAGAGCTATTTTGACGACGTTTCTGGGAACGGGGATGCGTGTGTCTGAGCTGGCGGGATTAAATCTGACGGATGTGGATTTTCATAACCAGACCTTTCGGGTGATCCGTAAAGGTGGAAATGAATCTTACATTTATTTCGGGGAAGATGTGCGGGACGCACTGAATTACTATCTGGGAATCGAGGAATACGATGAGGAGGAAACAGCGGGCGAACAGCCGGAGAAAAATGCTAAGGACGGGGAGATCAAAAAGCTTTCGCCCAGACAGCGGCTTTTAAAGGAGGACAAAGAAGAAAAGGCCCTTTTTCTCTCCCTCCGGGGAAACCGCATGGCGGTCAGGAGCATCGAGGTGATGGTGAAAAAATACTGTTCGATGATTGAAACAAATAAGAAGATCACGCCCCACAAGCTGCGCAGTACTTATGGAACGGCCCTCTACCGGGAAACGGGGGATATTTACCTGGTGGCTGACGTGCTGGGCCATAAAGATGTCAATACGACAAAGAAGCATTATGCCAGAATGAGCGACGAAAACAGGCGCCGGGCTGCTGACGTTGTCTCGCTGAAAAAACCGGGGAACGGGGATACGGAGAACGCGCATGGGGAGTCATAAAAAGGAAAGCAAAAAGAGAAAGAGGCGGCACAGGGTCCGCTGTATTCTGCAGGGCACTCTCCTGCTGTCAGGAATGCTGCTGGTGATCTTTATCTGTGTGGGTGAGGTGCGATCTCTATTGGAACGTCGGCAGGAAGGCCGGGAATGCACGGAAATGGCAACGGATACGCGAGGATCTGACAGGGCGGATACGTCTCCTGCGGAAGCTGCAGAAGGCCGGAAGGAAGCGGATCCGGAGACAGGGGAATCTGTGGAATCAGAAATGGAGACGGCGTCTTCTCTTCTGCCCCAACGGGATACAGAGGAAGGATCCGCGGAGGATCCCTTAACGGATCAGGAGAAACTGGAAGAGATTCAGAGAAACAGGCTCCGGTATCCGGAGAAAATTCTGGGTATGCTTGACAAAAACAGGGAGACGCTGGATTTTGTATATGAGTATCCCCAAAAGCAGGGGCAGGTTTACGGCTATGCCCTGACAAGGGAGGATATGGCCGGCCAGGGAATCCCTCTTTTGATCCAGTGGGACCAGCGCTGGGGGTATGGCAGCTACGGTGACGGTCTTGTGGCAACGAATGGCTGCGGCCCTGCCTGCCTGGCCATGGTCATCGCCGGGCTTACGGGAAATACCCAGGTAACGCCTTATGTCATGGCTGTTAAGAGCTATAAAAATGGCTATCTGGACGGAGAAGGGAACACGATGTGGAGTTTTATTGCCGAGGGAGGCAGAGAGTTTGGAGTGCTGGGACAGGCGATTTCCCTGGATCGGGAGATCGTCATGGATACCTTAAAGCAGGGATTTCCCATCATATGCAGCGTCCGCCCCGGCGACTTTACCGACGGCGGCCATTTCATCGTGCTTGCAGGCTGCGAAGACGGGGAAATAAAAGTAAACGATCCCTACAGCTATGCAAACAGCGGCCGCCTGTGGGAGCTTGAGACACTGCTGCCACAGATAAAAAATCTTTGGAAAATGTATCCGGCAGAAAATGAAGAGGAAGCAGGCGGCACGTTCCAAAACCGGGAAGCCATAAATCCGTGCGAGCTTTTTTAAAGACTGCTTCTGCCTGTTGCGCCTACTCTTCAAATTCAGCGGTGACGATAAAGCCTCTCGGCGTGTCTTCAATGCTGACAATGGTGCCTTCTTTGGCTTTGATCCGGTTACTTCCTTTAAAGCAGCCGGACATGGCCACGGCAGGCTCAATAATGTAGCTGTAGTTCATATTTGTCTGTATTTCCGTAATTTCCACCCTCTGTCCCGGTTCGACGAGATTCGGGCGTTCCATTTTAAATTTTTCCTGGCGCATAGAATGAATCCTCCTATCATCAGCTTTTTATGTTTCTGTAGCGTCTGGCTCCTATTATAACAAAAAGGGGGTGGATTTGCCACCCTCTTTCGTTTATGTAAAAGCCTTCGTTGGGCATCTGGGGAGTTTATTTCCATTCGTGAGAATAATAGGGAATCAGTAGCCGCTGTCCGTAGACGATCTGATCGTCCGTCAGGGAATTGATCTCCTGTATCTCCTTTATGTAATCGTTCACAGAAGCATAGTCTTCCGTCATATAGGTATCGGCGATATCCCACAGGGTATCATTCAGGCCTACCTTCAGCTCTTTATAATATTTGTAATTGTGTTTTACAGGCTTAGAGGCGTCTACCATGCGTCCGCCGCAGATGATTCCAAGGATAAATACGCAGATCAATGCTGCTGCCAGGAAAAGCATCCTTCTTTGCTGTGCCTGTTTTCGTGCTGCCTGCTTTCTCTTTCGCTCACTCATATAAAATTACCTCCATCACAAAATAGGATGTTGGGGTCAATGACAGGGATCCCCAACAGTGATACAGATTTCTCTGTGCTTTCGCACGTTGCTCCGAACCTTTGTTCGGCATACTTGCATTATAGTACACGAACATCTGTTTGTCAACCATAATTCTCGAACAAGTTTTCTGAACTTTTGTTTGCAATTACCTATTAAGTATGTTATGATGAAAGCATGTTCCGACAGGAGGTAATGACTATATGATAAATGGAAAGATTTCAAAAAAGCAGGAAGAAATTTTAGAATATATTAAAAGCGAGATTGTGAGCAGGGGATTTCCGCCCTCAGTACGGGATATCTGTGAAGCGGTACATTTAAAGTCCACCTCCTCTGTCCATGCCCACCTGGAGACGTTAGAGAAAAACGGATATATCCGCAGGGATCCGTCAAAGCCCAGGGCCATTGAGATTCTGGACGACAATTTTAATATGCTCAGGCGCGAGATGGTGAGCGTGCCGGTGATCGGGCGTGTGGCCGCAGGGATGCCGATTTTGGCGGAGCAGAATATCGAGAGCTACTTTCCTGTCCCGGCGGAATTTATGCCGAACGCAGAGACCTTTATGCTGACGGTGAAGGGGGACAGCATGATCAACGCCGGTATTTTCGACAATGACAGGATCCTTGTAAAGTCCCAGAAAACCGCGGAGAACGGCGATATGGTGGTCGCTCTGGTGGATGATGATTCCGCCACGGTAAAGACGTATTACAAGGAGAACGGCCATTACCGCCTTCAGCCGGAAAATGACACGATGGAGCCCATCATCGTCGACCACATGGAAGTTCTGGGAAAGGTGATCGGAGTCTTTCGTTTCCTTTAAAAATGAGAACCGTTCGCCCTATGGCTGAACCTATAACAAAAACCTGCATACGCCGGCAGAGCTTCAGATGTTTCTGATCTGTCCGTGTATGCAGGTTTTTCTTTGTACAGGCAGCTGCCGCAGGGACGGCTTTCCTATCAGGAAAAAACAGCCCCTATGGCTCCGAACAGTCCGGCGCTGGCCGCTGCCATGATTACTCCTGCCAGCAGGACGCCGCACATTACGGCTATGACGCTTGTTTTAAAGTCCATATCGAGAAGGCTTGCGGCGAGAGTTCCCGTCCAGGCCCCTGTTCCGGGAAGGGGAATGCCCACAAATAAGAGCAAAGCCAGCGGAAGCCCGCGTCCTGCTTTTGCTTTCAGCTTCTCTCCGCCCTTATGGCCTTTTTCCAGGCAAAAGCGAAAGAACTTTCCGGTGAGTTTCTTGTCGGCGCCCCACTCTAAAACCTTGCGGGCAAACAGAAAAATAAAGGGTACCGGCAGCATATTTCCAATCACTGCGATGACATAGGATTGGATGAAAGGAAGATGAAATCCTGTGGCATAAGGGATTGCGCCGCGCAGCTCGATCAGTGGAACCATAGAAATTAGAAAAACGATCAGATATTTGGTCAGCAAAATGTGTTTCCTCCGTTTAACATAGATGAGACATATTTCATTCCTGCGGGCAAAGAGCCAGCCGCTGTGGCGGCCTTGGGCAAACAGCCCCAGGAGGTCAGAAAAACCACGAGTTTCGTGAATAATATACACTACCTGACAGCAGATTACAATAGGATTTGCTGTAAAAATTGTGTAATAAATACGGATAAGTTATGGGAGGTATCCTGTATGATATATTTTATTGTTAATCCAAAGGCCTGCTCCGGCGCGGGCAAAAAGAAATGGGAGGTGATGGCATCCCTGCTGCGAAAAAAGCAGATTCCCTACAAGGTCTCTTTTACAGACGGTCCGGGAAGCGCCGTATGCCTGGCGAAAGCGATCACATCCCGGGGTGAGGCGCTTACACTGGCGGCTGTAGGCGGCGACGGTACGGCAAATGAAGTGCTCAATGGGATACAGGACTTTGCGAACACAACCTTTGGCTATTTGCCGGCGGGATCAAGCAATGACCTAGCGCGGGCTATGGGGCTGCCGAAAGAGCCGGAAAAGACCCTTGATCTCCTCTTACATCCGGAGAGGATCTGCCTCACGGATGTGGGGTACGTTTCTTCTGAGGGAGAAACGAGGCGCTTTCTGGTAAGTACAGGCATAGGATTTGATGCTGCTGTCTGCCATGAGGCTCTCAATTCCCGCATAAAAAACTTCCTGAACCGTTTTCACCTGGGAAAACTGACGTATCTCGGAATCGCCCTGAAGCATATCCTCTTTTTAAAGAGCTCCTCGGCCGGGCTTATTTTGGATGACGGACGCAGATTTTCCTTTCCCCAGATATTTTTCAGCGCCTTTATGAATATGCAATATGAAGGGGG
Organism: Lachnospiraceae bacterium UBA3316; assembly: GCA_002361955.1. GTDB lineage: Bacteria > Bacillota > Clostridia > Lachnospirales > Lachnospiraceae > Hominisplanchenecus_A. The sequence goes on along the minus strand of DESK01000059.1, from coordinate 14,138 downwards.
AGGCTTTAAATTCTGCCCGGACGCTCTTCCCAATGACGGTTATCTGGATATCTGCCTGGTAGAGCGGATGCCCGTGAGAAAGATTTTGCGTGTTTTGCCCACTGCTTTTCCGGGAAAGCACACCAGTACAAAAGAGGTACATATTTATCGCTGCCGCAAGGCCCGGATCAGGACAAAGCATCCCCTGGCCGTCCATACAGACGGGGAGGCCTTTGGATTTCATAACGACCTGACAGTAGGGATCCTGGAGAACAGGCTGAAGTTTATCTCATCCCTGCCCTGCTGAACAGGGGGACATAGAAATACCCTGCCAATCAGCAGGGTATTCTTTCGCATATTTGATTGATCAGAGGCTTTCCACTGCTACGCTCTTTCCGTCTCTCCAGATGCGTTCCAGATCATAAAACAGCCTGTTTTCCTCATCGAACACATGGATCACCACATCGCCGTAATCCAGCAGCACCCAGTTGGCTGTCTGATAGCCCTCAATCTGTTTCGGATTGACGCCGGCCCTGCCGAGGGTTTCTTCCACGTTATCTGCCATGGCCTGCACCTGGTTCCTGTTTGTACCGCTGGCAATGATAAAGTAGTCGGCCAGCACGGAGACTTCCGCGATGTTGATGACTTTAATGTCCTCGGCCTTTTTTTCTTCCAGAGCGCTGCATACCAGCTTTGCCATTTCTTTTGAGTTCATTCTATCCCTCCTTTTCTTTCATAAGTTTGCTGAAATATTCGAAGGATACCTGGGTCATGGGATCAATCGCCTTTCCCTTCTCCGCCAGGTAATCCAAGGTGTTTTTTAGTATGGTATACATGGCCTTATCAATGTCTTCAAAGGCCAGCATACGGATTTCGTTCAGACAGGGAGCCGTATTCCTGTGAGGCTCTATATAATCTGCGATATAGACAATCTTATCCAGCAGGGTCATCTCCGCTTTCCCGGTGGTATGGCAGGCGATGGCGCTTAAGATCTCTTCATCTTCCACCCCATAGTCTTCCCTGGCAATGTATGCGCCCGCTTTCGCGTGGAGCAGGTAGGGGCTGTCCAGCTCTGCCTGGGTGATTTCAATATGATTTTTTCTGCAAAGCCTGATTTTTTGTTTATCGGGTATACATTTGGCACAGTCATGGAGAAGCCCTGCAACCTGCGCCTTTTCCAGGTCATACTGATAGCGCATGGCCAGTGCCGCACAGGTGTAGCGCACACCCATGGTATGCTCGTAGCGGTTCTCGTCCAGATTTTTTTTCAGCTTATGCTGCATCTTTTTCATATGATATTCGCTCATATGTCCGCCTCCTGCGTATAAAGCTTGTGTTCCCTGATATAGTCTGCCACCGGATATGGCAAATAATAGCGCAGGGAGCGCTGCTGCCGGATATGATCCCGAAGGGCCTCAGACGAAATCTCAATGTTTGGCGTATCAAGTGTTAAAATCCGGCTGTTATATTTTTCGCGAATATGGGCAATCTGCCTGTCCATGGCCTGGGTGGGGACGTCGTTTCTCACGGCCACCAGGATCGTACAGAGATCGCAGATGCCCTGGGGCTCCTTCCAGCTCTCAAAGGTAAAGAGGGAATCGGCGCCCATGATAAAATAATAATCCGTGTCAGGGTTCTCTGACGTCAGGCGTGTCAGAGTCTCCTTTGTGTAGGTGTACCCATCCTCATGGGTTTCTGCCAGAGATAAAATAAAATGAGGATTGTCCTGAATAGCCAGGGCCACCATCTCCACTCGTTCTTGGGTGGTGGCTCTCCCGGAGCGTTCCCTCTTGTGGGGAGGATTTCCGGAGGGCATAAACAGTACGTAGTCCAGCCCAAACTGCTGATAGGCATTTTCGCCTAAAATTAAATGACCTATATGGATCGGATCAAAGGTGCCGCCCATAATTCCTACTTTTCTGCGCTTCTCTTCTGACATAATTTCCTCTACTTTACGGCAGTACAATTTTTTTCTTATTGTCCTTACCCTCTTTATACAGGATAATTTTTTTCCCTATCACCTGAACGACCTGGGAGCGGGTGCGCTCCGCGATTACCTCCGCCAGCATCCGGGGATCATCCAGGCAGTTCTGCAGAACGCTGATTTTGATCAGCTCCCTGGCAGCTAAAGCCTCGGCAATTGCCTGGGTATTTTCCGGTGTCAGGCTGCCTTTTCCGATCTGGAAGATCGGATCCATGGTCATAGCCAGTCCTTTCAGGTATGCTCTCTGTTTACTTGTCATTCTTTTTTCCTCTATTTATAATAATCAAAGACCAGTCCGTACATCCGAACGGTGTCTCCCTCCTGGATACCGGCATTTTCCAGCTCCTCCAGGATTCCTGTCTCCTTCAGGAATTTCTGGAAGAAGGCAAAGCCCTTCTCGGAATCCAGATTGGTGTAGCCCAGCATTTTTTCAATCTTCGGGCCCTCAACAATATAGGTGTTTTCCTCCTCGGCAGATTTTTCCACTGTGTAGGGCAGGTCGTTTCTGAAGGCCTCCTCTTCCGGGAAATACTCCTGCTCGAAGACTACGGGCTCCTGGGGAAGGGTATCTAAGATCTCACGGACACAGTATAAAAGCTCCTTCAGGCCCTTTCCGCTCACAGCCGATATGGCAAATACTTTTATGCCCTTGGGCTCAAATTCCTCTCGGATGCGCTGTACCGGATCCTCATCGCCGGCATAGATGGCGTCGATCTTATTGGCAGCGATTACCTGGGGCCGCTGGGCGATCTCCGGATTGTAGGCCCGGAGTTCCTCGTTGATCTTGTAAATATCGTCAATGGGGTCGCGTCCCTCTGTGGAGGCCGCGTCTACCATATGGATGATCACGCGTGTTCTCTCAATGTGGCGGAGAAATTCATGGCCTAAGCCAACACCCTCAGAGGCTCCCTCGATCAGCCCCGGAATGTCGGCGATCACGAAGCCCTTTCCGCCTTCCAGGTCCACCACGCCCAGGTTCGGGTTTAAGGTGGTAAAATGATAGTTGGCGATCTTGGGCCTTGCGTTTGTGACACGGGAAAGCAGCGTGGATTTTCCAACGTTCGGAAATCCCACAAGGCCTACGTCTGCGATCACCTTAAGCTCCAGCTTCACCCACAGCTCCTGGGCGCTTTGGCCCGGCTGGGCATATTTGGGAGCCTGCATGGTGGCGGTGGCATAGTGCATATTTCCCTGGCCGCCCCGGCCGCCTTTCAGGATCACCTGCCGGCTGTTTTCACCGGACATATCCGCGATCACTTTTTCGGACTCTGCTTCCTTGATAATCGTTCCCTCCGGAACCTTCAGCACCAGATCACTGCCGTTCTTACCGTGGCAGCGTTTCTTTCCTCCCTGCTCGCCATCCTGGGCGCAGAATTTTCCTCTGTGCCGATAGTCGGCTAACGTGGTCATGCCCTTATCTACTTCAAAAATGATGTCGCCGCCTTTGCCGCCGTCGCCGCCGTCAGGCCCTCCGGCAGGAACGAACAGCTCCCGGCGGAAGCTCACATGGCCGTCGCCGCCCTTTCCGGAACGGATAAAGATCTTGGCTCTGTCTGCAAACATACGTTATCTCCTTACTATTTAAAAAGGGCTTCAAACCAAAGTGATTTGAAGCCTCATGCATTACTCTGCAACCGGAACGATAGAAACCTGTTTCTTATCTCTTCCTTTTCTCTGGAATCTTACAACACCGTCAACCAGAGCATATAAAGTGTCATCGCCGCCGCGTCCTACGTTTACGCCCGGATGGATCTTAGTACCGCGCTGTCTGTAAAGGATGTTTCCGGCTTTTACGAACTGACCGTCAGCTCTTTTTGCTCCTAATCTCTTTGACTCGGAATCTCTGCCGTTCTTTGTAGAACCAACTCCCTTTTTGTGGGCGAAGATCTGAAGGTTCATTGTCATCATTGCTTACACCTCCTTGAATTGCAATTCAATATATTCATTACCGTAAGTATTCTTAATCTCCTGCAAACCCAGAATCATAGAATCCAAAAGCAGGCTTGTCTTCTCCGAAACCTCGCCTTCCAGAATAAGCTCCACCAGCCCGTCCCCCTGCCTTACGGCAAAGGCGTCGTCCGTGAACTGTTCAATGGAATTGATGGCATTTACGGTAAGGGCCGACACGGCAGCGCAGATGATATCGTAACCTTCCTCTGCGTAGTCTGCGTGCCCGGAGGAAAGAAAACCTCTGTAGGTCTCCCCGGATCTATGAATCTCAACTGTAATCATAAGAATTAACCGTTGATCTTTTCAATCTTAACCTGGGTGTACTGCTGTCTGTGACCGTTTTTCTTGTGATAACCAGTTTTTCTCTTGTACTTGTAAACGATAACCTTTCTCGCCTTAGCGTTCTTTACTACGCTGGCTGTTACGGTTGCGTTCGCTACGTCAGCTCCGACCTTCAGTCCGTCGTTGCTCACTGCAAGTACCTGGTCAAAAGTTACAGTCTCGCCGGCCTCTACACCAAGCTTCTCTACGTTAATGATATCGCCCTCGGCTACTTTGTACTGTTTACCACCTGTTGCAATAATTGCGTACATATGGCACCTCCTATTATCATTACTCGCTAAATATGGTGGTTATTTGCATAACACTTAAACCTCTTTATGCGGCATCCTAAGTATAGTAACACATTTTAGAAAATGCGTCAACTGAAAAATTTTTGAGTTTTAATCAAACACAAACATACCGAAAAACGTCAGCAGCCCTTCTCCGCAGTCATACTCAATTCCACACTTCTCCGTCACTTTCCGGACAAAGATGCAGTAGGCGGACATACAGGAATAACATAAATCCGGGAAACGGCAGGGTTCTTTGTTGACGAGGGCGCAGGGGCTGCACAGGGCGCATCCGCTGGCCCCGATCAGGAAGCCCTCATGCCCCTCTGCCCGCAGGCGTTTCATCAGGCGGATCGCTGCCTGGTTGTGGGAGCCCTTTGCTTTTTTGATGGCCGCTTTGTCTGTATAATCGGGAATCTCCCATACGGACTGCAGCACCAGCGCTTTTTTGTGGGCCAGGATCTTTGCCTTCATCTCTTCCGGCGTTCCGCAGCTCGGCGGACAGGAATAATTCACGCCGTACTGTCCGCAGAGGTTTTCTTCACAATAGGGCCGGAAGGAGGGATCGAAAACGATATCCTTCGTATCTATCACCGCGGCATCCGAAAAATTCTCTTCTATTGCACAGGCTGCTATTTGTTTTTCATTCATCATATTATCACCGTTCCTTCTACTATTCTGTATGGGCAGCGCCCATTCTGCAAATGTCGCGTATCTTTACAAACCTTGCCCGAAAGGCCTGGCTTTGCGCTGCAGGGAGTGCAAAGTCCCGGACCGAATTACGACGGCAGCGTCTTTTGCTTCCGCAAAAGGAGAAAGGCGGCCACGCACACGATCACGGACAGCAGGGAACCGCCGGGGGCGGCAAGCCCCATGGGATAAAGGGTATCGGCAAAGTACTTTGACGCCAGAAACGCGCCGGGGACGCGCACACATACAATGGACAGCGCATTGTGCAGGAAAGAAATTCCCGACAGTCCGTAAGCGCAAAAGTATCCGCTGAAACAAAAATGTACGCCGGCGAACATACAATCCCAAATGTATGCCCGCAGATACTGGTCTCCCAGCAGCGTGACCGCAGTATCCTCCGTGAACAGCCCCACAAAGCTTCTCCCCACAAATTGTGTGGCCACAGATACCGCAAAGCCCAAAACGGCCACGATCAAAATCCCGTAGCGCAGGGTAGCTGTCGCCCGGCCGTGCTTCTTTGCTCCGATATTCTGGGCAGACAGGGCGGAAACCGTGGAGAGCGTCGTTGAGGGCAGAAGAAAGACAATGCCTATAATTTTCTCTACGATCCCCACTGCCGCCGCGTCATTCAGCCCCCTTCGGTTCGCGATGATGGTGATCAGAATGAACGCGATCTGGACAAAGCCATCCTGCAGGGCCACGGGGATGCCGATTTTTAAAATCTGCCTCATAGTTTCCGCATGGGGCTTAAAATCTGTTCTCCTGGGCCGGATTCCCGTTTTCCGCCCAAGGATCACCGCCAGAGCCACCAGCACGCTGACCGTCTGGGAGATCGTAGTGCCGAGGGCCGCTCCTGCCGCTCCCATGCGGAAGACACCGATAAAGAGGTAGTCCAGGGCGATATTGACGCCGCAGGCGATGGCAATAAAATACATCGGGCTTTTGGAATCACCCAGCCCCCGAAAAATGGAGCTGATAATATTGTAGGCGGTGATAAAGGGAATGCCGATAAAACAGATCGTCAGGTAGAGAATCGTTTCGGACACAGCCTCCTTGGGGGTGGACATGGCTGCCGTTATCGGTTTTACCACTGCCAGCAGAAGCACTGTGATGGCAAGGGACAGGCCCATAAATAAGGAGATCGTATTTCCGACCGTCCGGGCTGCCTGGTCGGCCCGCCTGCCTCCTACTGCCCTGCCGATCGTTACGGTGGAACCCATGGCCAGCCCCACGATCATGACGGTGATCATATGCATGATTTGGCTTCCCACAGAAACAGAGGTGATGCTGTCAACGCCGTTGAACTGGCCGACGATAAACAGGTCGGCCATGCCGTAGAGTGTCTGTAAAAAGTAAGACAGCAGATAGGGTAATGAAAAAAATACGATGTTTTTGAATACGCTTCCTGTTGTCAGATCTCTCTCCATCTCTGTGTCTCTCCTATGTATAAAAATTCATTCAATTTTTAAAAACCATGGTAATTATAGCACCAGTCCGAAAAGTTTTCCACTGTTTTTCTGCCGCAGTTTGGCCCAGAGAGTTGTATCGCTTACTGTCTGTATCTTTCATTTACAGCAGCAATACAACGCCCTGGGCCGGTAATACGTCTAGGCCATGCCTACACCAGGATACTTTTGCTTTCCCTCCGGTGTCCTTTCAAAAAGACGGTTACCTGGTTGGAGGCATCGCAGGTCGCAAGGAGAACCTCTGCCACTCCCTTAGCTCCCTGCCCTTTGATCTGATTTAATAGCCATGTTTCATCATTCCCCGTATGCCGCAGATTTTCTTTCATAATCTTCCCGTCCAGAATCACATTCGCCACCATATAATCCTGTTCGGCAGAGAGCTTCAGATCGGCAGGGGTTACCGGGCGGTCAGATGCCTTGGGAAGGAAGCTGATCTTTCCGTCCCACTCTAAGATCGCCGTTTCCAGTTTTGACACATCAAAATATCCGTTGACCCTGCATTGCACCAGGAATTCATGGACGTCCATCTTGGCCTTTTTCAGATTCTCCAGGTAAAGTTCTCCATGATTTAACAGCAACAGAGGCGTGCCCTCGATGATCCGGCGTGCTTTGAGAGATTTTGAGCTGAGCCAGGACAGCAAAATGGCGGCAAAGGCATAGACAATCATAGCCGTCAGGGGCTGTACAAAGCTTTCTTCCAGGGAGGTGGCCATTTCCGCTGCGATGGAGCCTATGGTGATTCCGTTGATATAGTCAAACATGCTCATCTGGGACATCTGGCGGTATCCCATGAGCTTTGTAAGTATGAAAAGGGCGATGATCGAGCCCAGGGCAAGGGTAACAATATAGATAATCTCTGTCATACAATCCTCCATGTAATGGTTTCTCATAGTATGGCAGGAAGTAGGACAATCTATGCGCGGGGACGGTGATCAGAGCCGTTGTTGGGGGAGACAGAAAAATGTTCTGTCTTATCCGAAATGCTGATGAACCAGTTGTTCAAGGGTTCCGGCCTTTGCCGCTTCCGCCGCGTCTGCCTGAACAAAGTTTTTTGTCTCTACCCGCATCCGGTCATCAAAGCCCAGAATATAATTGGTGGAGATGAGGTAGATAATCCTTGTGGGAGCCATCCCATATACCTGTTTTGTGAGAATATGGCGGATACGATCTTCATCGTTCGGAAAATACTCTTTCATCCGCCTGCTGCGGTATAGCCTTTTTATGATCTCGGTGATATAAAGACCGGACTTCATATAGAGATCTGCGAAGGTCAGATCTGGATCATCGAAGCATCCCGGATTTTCCGCTTCCAGTTCGTCCACCATTTTCTGTACCACCCACCGGGGCGTGAAAATCTGGTTGGTTTTCTGAGGTGGGATGTAATCGAAAATATCTTCCTCACTGTTTTCATCAAAATAGTTTGCTAATTCCTGTTTTTTCTGCCAGAATTCATTTACGGAATCATTGATTTCTGGACAGGACGCCGGGCTTCCCCTTCAGGGCGTCGGTATCGGACACAAAGGCCAGTTTATGCTGCCAGCCGATAAATTTTCTGAAATCATCTGCCCAGCTGTTGGAGATACTGGGACGGTTGGTGACGATCAGCACGTTTGTAAAGCCCATCTGCACGACCAGGTCATAGGCAGAAAGCGTTTTGCCAAAACGTGGTTTCGCATTCCAGAGGAACTCTGTACCGCCGCTTGCAAAATAGGCTTTTGTTTTGGCGACCGCTTCCTGCTGTTCCCGGCGGAGCTGATAGGTGCTGCCATCTACCGGGGGCTCTGCCCTGCGGGAAGCGAACTTCTGAAAAAGAATCTGGGAATCATCACCGTCGATCTGGAACCATTCTGTCCCTGGCTTGCGGCTGATCTTCTTCACACACTCCAGATAATCATGGAATTCATGATCCGTAAAATACTGTCCGGAACCATCCTTATACATGGCATTGTCCATCCAGCAAAGCTCCCAATGGATGCCCGCCGTGTGGGTTTGCTGCTCGATACGCTTGCGCACATCCTGCTTTTCTGTATAGCCGATTTTCGTCCAGCCTTTGTGATAAGGGATTCCTGGGGTCTGGTAGGCATAGATCATGGGAATCACGCGCTGGAAGGATTGAATCTGTACTGCCATTTATACCATCTCCTTATTTTTGCTTTTTGTTCTCTGATTTTTAATGGTATGCTCTACATACTCTATTTCTAATTTAGTAAGTCCAAAAAGAGTATACAATTGAATATCTAAATCCCCACTAAAGTCAAGAATGCTATTGGAAGAATAGTCTTTCAAATCTGGAACACGCTTTCCAAGCGAAGTGAGTGATTCATCCGTCATTAAAAACATAAAACGAACAATGTATGTCTTCATATATTTGAAGAAATTATTCGCTTCTTGCTCCGTTTTGAACGAAGCAAGCGCTACCCGTGATCGCCCAAAAGCGGAATGATTATCTATGATATCAAGTTGATTATCTCTTTTCTGACCTCCAGCATTTGCACTAGATACAACTACTTGCCATTCATCAATATAAGAGATGTTGTTCTTTATTGTTGCGCGATCTACAACAAATCATTTTGCTCTTCCCGCTTTACCAGCTTTATCATTTGTGAGAAGCTTTATTTGAGTTGCATAATTCAGTTTTGCAACTTCTTCAATAGGGACGGATTTTCCTGGATTATCCTGTATAAAGCTACTTTCAATGCCAAATAGCGAACGTGGCAAAATTCGCTCATGTAGATAACGCAAACCTGCTTTTTCTACATATGAGGCGACTTTTTGTGTTATAACCATATCTCTCGGATTGAATGGTATCAATTCTGTTCCTGGATTGTTCATATGAACAGATATCGCATTTCCATTTTTTGTATATACATATTGAAATCCGGGGTCTTTTTTTCCCTTGTCTTTAACTACGATCCCTACACCGTCGGCAATAGCAACACCATCAAAAACATCTCTTGAATCAGGGTAAAAGATAACTTTGCTTAGACTAATATCATTGATCTGGTTTAGACCAAATTCTTCCATACCTTTTCCAGATCTATGAATCCATCTTCCAGCAGGATATATTAATACGGTAGCTTTATTCGCAACTTTATCTACACATTCCTGTAAAATGCCCGTTTACGACATCTTGGCTTTTTCGTAAATCTCCGCCCGGTATCGGAAGGTAGACATAGGCATCCCGCAAGCCTTTGCCGCTGCCATGCCGGTGATCTTTCCTGCTTTCCACTGCTGATAAACCAGATGGAAGTTTGCAGGCAAAGGCTTTGGCGGACGCCCAAACCGGATCCCTTTTGCTTTCGCCGCCGCAATCCCTTCTGCCTGCCGCTGCTTGATTGTGGTGCGTTCATTTTCCGCAACAAAAGACAGCACTTGCAGCACGATGTCAGAGAGGAAGGTTCCCATCAGGTCTTTGCCTCGCCGGGTATCTAACAACGGCATATCCAGCACCACAATGTCGATCCCTTTTTCCTTTGTGAGAACTCTCCACTGGTTTTGGATCTCTTCATAGTTGCGCCCTAACCGGTCAATGCTCTTGATGTAGAGTAGGTCGTCTTTTTTCAGCTTCCGAACCAGTTTTTGGTACTGCGGCCGGTTGAAATCCTTGCCGGACTGCTTATCCATAAAGATGTTTCGCTCGGAAATGGATAAGCCCCTCATGGCAACCAGCTGTCTGTCTTCGTTTTGATCCCGGCTGCTGACACGAATATATCCGTAGATCATCCTGTCACGACTCCTTTCTGCCCGGACTGGAAAATTACGCTCCAGTTTTTCATAATGTTTTTCTCGTTTTGCTTTGTCAGTTTCATTGCAGATTTCCTCCGTTTTTTGTTTCGTTTGCCCTTTGGATAAAGAGCGCTGCTGGTTTTTATCTTAGCAAAACAGCGTTGACGTTATAAATGGAAAAGAATAGATGGGTAAATAAATTACAGATACTCTCCGGTTTTGATAAACGAAAGAAAAGTTTTTAAAGGAATTGTAAGTATGAAGATAATATCGTGATGTCGATTTTAGAAGAATGGAAAATGATAAAAGAAAAACAGTAAAGAATTTCCGAAGATTCCGGAAAACAGAGGATACTTTCAAGAAGATGAAAGATCCCGCAGAGGGTTGTAGGTGTAAATATGCAGCCTGCTGCGGGCTTTTGTGCATCTTTATCCGAAATGCTGATGAAGCAGCTGTTCAAGGATTCCAGCTGTTGTGCTTCCGCCTGAACAAGGTTTCTCGTTTCTACTTACTTTGCCGTTGTTCCAACGCCAGTCCAATCAGCCGATCCGTCTGGTCAGCCATAAACAGTGGAATGTTCAACACATCATCGTCCAACCTCAAATTATCCAGCGAGAACCGCACACGGAGCTTGACCTGATTTGGGAACAGCTCCTTGAATTTCTTTAGGCTCTTGCTGGTGGTGTTGGCCTCGGACTTGACCTCTATAGGAAAAATATCATTCTCCCGCTGGATCAGGAAATCTACCTCATAGGGTGGAGTATTCTGGCTCCAGTACCGGGGAACCACTTCAAACTGCGTGATTAAGGTCTGCAGCACAAAGTTTTCCGTCAGTGCGCCTTTAAACTCGGTGAATAGACGATTGCCCTCTCCGAAGGCCGTAGGTGCCAGCTGAGCCAGGCGGCGGAGCAGCCCTACATCCACCAGATAGATCTTAAATGCGGACAGGTCATCATAGGCAGCTATCGGCAGACCGGGAGCGGTGCTGCGGTAGATTTTATGCACCAGCCGGGCATCTGCCAGCCACTGCAAAGCATTCTCATATTCCCGGGCCCGTGCCCCCTCTTTAACCACCTTGTAGATAAATTTCTTATTCTCCCTTGCCAGTTGGGATGGTATGGACTTCCATATCATAGAAATCTTCGGGAATTCGCTGCTATGGGGGTGCTTGGCAAAATCACGCTCATAAGCGCCGATGATCCCGGACAGGGCTTCCTGCATAGCAGAAACGTCCCGTGCTTCCGTCCACATAAGCACAGGTTCCGGCATACCGCCTGTAACATAGTACATCTTCAATTTCTCATAGAGCGGATTGAAAAAGGCATCAGGAATCGGCTCTATGATATTTATGCTCTCCAGATACCTGGCCAGATTTTCGTCGCCGTTGGCGAGCAGAAATTCCATGAAGGTCATAGGATCGATCTGCATGAAGTTGACCTTGCCCACCGGAAAGGAGGATGGCTTCGCCAGGGCAATCCCCAGCAAAGAACCGGCACAGGCAATGTGATACTGGGGAGCATTCTCACAGAAATACTTCATGGAGTTGATAACCTTGGGGCAGTCCTGTACCTCATCAAAGATAATGAGCGTCTTTTCAGGCATAATTTTCTGGCCACTGGCCAGCATGAGATTCTGTAAAATGCGATCTACCTCTTTGGTGGTCTCAAAAAACTGCTTGTATTCCTCGTTTTCATCAAAGTTAAAGTAGGCTGTATTTTCATAATAACGTCTGCCGAATTCTTTGAGGGCCCAAGTCTTACCTACCTGACGCACACCCTTTAAGATTAGCGGTTTGCGGTAAGGTGAATTCTTCCAATCCAGCAGCTTATCCAAAATCAATCGTTCCATGGATACCCTCCTTCACACTTTTATTAGGGTTTTTGTGTATTGTATCACATTTTTATTATATTCTAGGAGAATGGAAAACACAACCCATATCGCAAAATTAGTCTTATTTTTACGAGAACGAAAAATCCCGCAGAGGGCTGCAGGTGTTAAAGCACAGCCCTCTGCGGGATTTTGAAAGCTTGGTTATGCAGGGTTACGTTTACTCCTGCAGATGGACGGTGATGGTGGTCCCTTCGCCCTGGTTGCTGTGGATCTCGATATAACCGCCCTGATACTCCACGGCGTGTTTTACGATGGAGAGCCCCAGGCCCGTGCCGCCTGTCTGTTTGGAATGGCTCTTGTCGATGCGGTAGAACCTCTCAAAAATCCGTTCCTGGTATTCCATGGGGATGCCAATTCCCGTATCCGCTACCCTTACGACGGCATGTTCCTCGCTCTCATAGACGGAGACGGTCACGGAACCGTTCTCGATATTGTATTTGATGGCGTTTTCGCAGAGGTTGTAAATCAGGTCGTACATCAGCTGCCTTGCGGCCAGGATCGAGATATGCTTTCCTGCAAGCCGGAGGTCTACAGAGGCTGCCTGGGCCGCCGGGCGCAGACGCTCACACACCTCTTCCGCTGTCTGGTAGAGATCCACGTTCTCCTTGGCCATGCGGCTGTCCTTCTCGTCCAGCTGGCTGAGCTTGATGATGTCATTGACCAGGGTGAGAAGACGTTTGGCTTCCTCATAAATCTTTCCGGCAAAGACGGGGATGTCCTCCGGCTGGACCAGGCCATTTTGTATGAGCTCCGCGAAGCCTGAGATGGATGTCAGAGGGGTTTTCAGCTCATGGGAAACATTGGCGGAAAATTCCTTCCGGAGCTGTTCTGCCTTCTGGTTGGTGGTTACGTCCATCACAAGAAGGACGGCTCCCGTGATCTGGTCATTTTCCCGTACGGGATTTCCCCAGAATTGTACCTGCCGCTCCGGCAGGCGCAGCATGGCGCTGTAGGATTCCCCTTTGAGGGCGGCGCTGACCGTCTCCCGCAGCTGCTCGCTGCTGTTGAAGGTGGAGATGTGCTTTCCTTCGTATTGGATGGAGGGGACCTCAAAGATCACCTTGCAGCTGTGGTTGATAAACAGGATCTTGGAGTTGGTATCCAGGAGAATCAGCCCCTCCGACATATTTTTCGTGATAGTGATAAACTTTTCCTCCTGATCCATCAGGTTTTCCATCTGGGTGGCCAGCTGGGTGTTCTGCTTCTCGATCTTGTGCAAAAGGGGCCAGAGCTCCTCGAAGCTCACGTCTGCCGTGGGATTTTGCAGATCAATCTCGTTGACCTTGGAGGCGATGCCGTAGGCCAGACGGTGGGCGACCAGGCTGGCGCACAGCAGGATCAGGGCCGCCACTCCCGCCAGCAGAGGCAGCAGGTCGAAAAAGGTGGTCAGATTGCTTTTAACGTTGATGGCCAGCCGCAAAATCCTGCCGTCGTCGAGACGGAGCGCATAGTAGTAGGTCTCTGTTTTCAGGGTATCCGAAAGCCTGGTATCAGACCCCGCCCCATATTTGAGGGCGGCCTGGATTTCCGGACGCTGGGCGTGGTTCCCCAGGCCGTTGATGCTGGCTGCGCTGTCGTAGAGTACCTTCCCGTCCGTGCCGATCAGCGTCACCCGGCGGTTTCTCTGCTCCTTCAGTTTTTCCAGGTATTCCAGATCGTTTCCTTTTATTTCAAAGGCGGCGGCCGTGCAGCAGGCCTCTATGCGCACCTGCTCCTGCAGCTCCCTGTGGATGCTCTGATTGTAAAAATACACAAAAATTCCTGAAATCAGCAGGATGGTCATCACTGCCAGTCCCAGGATATTTCGGTAAATCCGCTTTTTCATTTGTATTACCCGTCTTT
>DESK01000019.1 GCA_002361955.1 Lachnospiraceae bacterium UBA3316 | reverse complement strand
GATTAAGAGTCAGGTGCTCTGCCAACTGAGCTAATCGCGCTCGCGTTATTTATTTTTCTCTATTGCCTCAACGCAAGATACATTATATATCATGCTTTTCCAAAATGCAAGTACTTTTTCTAATTTTTTTTATTTTTTTGCTTTTTTTGTTTTGGCTGAAGTGAAAGGCTTATTTCCACCTTTCAAGCAGGGGAAGTTTAGTCTTTTTTTATTTTTGAAATGCTTGAATAAGAGTCCCAAAAAATATATACTAACAACAGAAAAAAAACGACGGCCTACGGCCAAACCATGCTTTTAGAGGAAACGGATGTGATGCACATGGATGAAAACAAAAAAGCAAACAAACCAAAACCATCCCTGGAAAAAAAGAAAGTGAAAGAACGGGAGACGACCCGCTTCCAGGCAAACAGCAACTATTTCACCATATCAGTCTATGCCATCGGCGTAATCTTTGTGGGCGCTCTGATCGTCAAGCTCTTTGTGTCCTGGACGGAGACTGTGAGAACCGCCCGGCAGATCATCAATATTTTGATGCCCTTTATCATCGGCGGACTCATCGCCTTTATCTTAAACCCCGCCGCAGTCCGGGTCTGCTACCTGCTGGAGCGGTTCTGCCATCTCAAGAATGAGAAAGCCAGAAAAATTCTCTCCATAGCGATCACCTACCTGCTGGTGGTCGGCGTGATCGCCGTCATCCTTTTCGGCATCGTCCCCCAGATTATCAAGAGTACCACCGACCTGGTAAACTATATTCCCACAGCCGTGAATGACATCTACCACTTTGTGGACAACCTGGAAGTCTACTTTCCGGATCTGGATATGAATATCGTGCGGGATGCCATCAACAAAGCTCTGCCGGATGTGATTTCTTCCATCCGTTCCTTTGCCGGGAACCTGGTTCCCACCCTGTATCAGGTTTCCATGGTCGTGATCCAATGGCTCTTAAACCTGGTCATAGCCATCATCGTATCTGTGTATATGCTTTCCGACAAGAAGCCCCTGAAAAATTCCCTGCGGGCAGTTGTCCTGGCCTTTGTACCGCTGAAGCATATCCAGACGATCATGGCAATCCTCCGGGAGGCTTACAAGCTGTTCAGCAGCTTCATCATCGGAAAGGCGCTGGACTCTACCATTATCGGCGTCCTGTGCTTCGTGCTGATGACGATCCTGCAGCTGCCCTACGCCGTGCTGATCAGCGTGATCGTGGGCATCACCAACATGATCCCCTACTTCGGCCCCTTTATCGGCGCCGTTCCCGGCACGCTGATCCTGCTTTTGATCGCCCCGGTAAAATCCCTGATCTTCGTAGCGCTGATCCTGGTGCTCCAGCAGTTCGACGGCCTGATCTTAGGGCCGAAGATCCTGGGCGACTCCACAGGCCTAAAGCCCCTGTGGATCATCATCGCCATCACCATCGGCGGCAGTATCGGCGGTGTTCTCGGCATGTTCCTGGGCGTTCCCGTGGTGGCCTTCCTGCGCTACCTTGCCAACCAGATCATTGCCTACAGGCTGCGGGTACGCCATCTACTAAAGGACGGGCAGGAGCCCCTGGCGTAGCGGCGCAGGCAGCCCTATGGGCAAATGATATCCCTTTACCTTTCAAGGACCTCCGGGTTGTCTCTCCCCGGAGGTCCTTTCCTGTGGCTTACGCTTTTTTCTTCCCTTCGCCCTTCACCAGCAGCCTCTCCATCTCATCCAGGGACTTTTTTATGGAGAGAAGCTTCCGGTTCATTCCGGGCTTTTCCATGGCCATGCGGCCGATCTTATCCTGCACACTCTGCTTTCTCATAGGCTCCCCCGGGCATTGCTCTTTCCCCCAGTATATGCGCGCCAAAGCTTTGCCGTTACAGGAGGCCATTCCCGTCCGGGGGAAGGATCACCATCTTGTGGATGGGATTTCCAAGGCCGGAAAACTTTTCCTCGTACTCTGTCATGACATTCCCCTGCATCAGCTTCTCGTCATGGTGCAGGTCAAAGGTGCACTCTGCCAGGGGCCAGCCGGACTCCTTCGCCTCCTCCAGGGCAAATTCAAACAGGCCTCTGTTATCCGTCTTAAACTCCACTCTGCCGCCCTCTGCCAGGATTTGCCTGTAGCGGGCCAGAAACTCCCTGGAGGGCAGGCGGCGCTTCGCATGGCGGTCCTTGGGCCAGGGATCGGAAAAATTCAGATAGATCCGCTCCACTTCCCCGGCCCCGAAAATCTGAGGCAGCTCCCTGGCGTCGATGCAAAGATAATAGAGATTTGGTATTTCTTCCATCTGTTCCCTCTTCTGCACGGCCCGCAGCAGCACACTGGTATACCGCTCGATCCCCACATAGTTGACCTGGGGATTTAAAAGGGCCATCTCCGTGATAAATTTTCCTTTTCCCATTCCCACTTCTATATGAATGGGATGTTCATTTCCAAAAAGCTCTTTCCATCTTCCCTTATAAGCTTCAGGGTCATGAACCACAAGGGGACTGTGGCCCACAACCTCATCCGCCCCCGGTATATTTCTCAAACGCATTGTTTTTCCTCCTTGCATCTGCTGGTAATCTTTCGTATGCCTATCTTACCCGACTTTTCCCTCTGGCGCAAGGCATTGTTTTTTTTGATAAAAATCCAACAAAACTTTTTATATTTTCCCCTTGTTTTTTTGCACTTTTTTAACCTGTTTTTTTTGAAAAATGGGTGTATATTTATATCCAATCAAAGACCCCTTTGCAGGCAGCGAAGAAGCATTCCCGCATCGCCTCACAGGGGACTTTGACTGCAGAAATCAAAACAGAGGAGTGTGATAATTATGGATCTGATCGTAGACCGGCTGTCCGCCATCGAACAGTCCGCCTCCCGCATCCTGGCTGCCGCCACTCAGGAAAAAGAGCGTTTAAAAGCCGCCTCCCAAGCGGAAATGGACGCCTATGACGACAGGATCGACGGGGAAACGAAGCAACGGCTTTCGGCGCTCCAAAAAAACCTGGAGGAACGGATGCAGGAAGCCCTGGCCCGTGACAGGCGGGAAGCCGAAGGGACACAGGCCAGGATGGAGGCTGACTATGAGGCCCGCCACGAAATCCTGGCAGACCAAATCCTCAAACAGGTCATAAAGGGGTGAGCCTATGGGAAATCTATTAGCGTACAGCGGCACTGCCGCAAAGATACGCGCCCTGCGAAGCCGGCTTCTCACCCCGGAGGATTACCGCAGGCTGGCCTCGGCCTCTTCCGTCACTGACGCGTTGGCCTGCCTCAGGCAAAAGCCCGCCTACCGGGAGCTCTTTTCCGGAACCGATGCGGCCGCCCTTCACAGAGGCGATATCGAAAAACTATTGACAAGCGCCGTGTACCAGGATTTCCAGAGCATCTACCTGTTCTCTCCCATAGGACAGAGGAAGTTTCTGGATCTGTATTTCCGGCGCTATGAGATCGCGATTTTAAAGACCTGTCTGCGCATGGTCTTTGATCACCGGGATGTGACGCTGAACCTTCGGATCTTTTCAGAATTCTTTGGAAAGCATTCCGATATCAACCTGGAAGCGCTGGCAGCCAGCCGCTCCGTCCAGGAGTTTACAGAAAACCTGAAGGGTTCCATCTATTACGGAACCTTAAGCCGGCTCTCCCCCCTCCCCTCTCCTACCCTGTGGGATTATGAAATGTCCATGGATCTTTTCTACTTCCGTTGGTTTTTCACAGCAGGAGAAAAGCTTTTAAAAAAGGAAGAGCTGGCCCACTTCCGGGAGGCCTACGGAACGAAGATCGACCTGCTGAATCTTTTGTGGATCTGCCGTTCCCGGCTCTTTTTCCACATGGAGCCCGCAGATATTTACGCCCACTTAATCTCCGTGCAGTACCGGCTCCGCACGGAGGACCTGAAGGCGCTGGCGCAGGCCGAAAGCCCGGAGGATTTTCTGAGGCTCATAGGCCGCACCTGCTACGGCAAATATTTTACGGACTGCACCGCCTCCCATATGCAGGAGACCTACCGTGTGATCCGGCGCCATGTACAGCATCGGGCCGCCACCAGGGATCCCTACTCCATCGCTCCGGTGATCTCCTATCTCTACGATAAAGAGCATGAGGTAACTACGATAACCACCATTCTGGAGTGTGTCCGCTATGGGCTTCCCCTGGAAAAAACAAAAAAATACGCAAAGGAGGTGTGACCGATGATCGTCAAAATGAAATTTCTCAGCATCACAGGACCCAAGGCCGATATTGACCGTGTGGTAAATGAGTACTTGTCGAAGTATGAAATTCACCTGGAAAATGCCCTGTCCGAACTGAAAGATGTAAAGAATCTGCGGCCATACATGGAAATCAATCCCTACCGGAAATCGCTGGAAAAGGCCGACGCCTATACCAAGCTTGTGACAGGAAGCCCCTCCGGCCAGGAAATTTCCCTGGAGGAGGCCCTGGAGCTCCTGAAAGACCTGGACGGGAAGCTGACGTCGATCGAAGAGCGCCGGGCGTCTCTGGCCTCCCGGTTGGAAGAGCTGAAAAAATCCCTCCGGGACATTGAGCCCTTCGTAGGCTTTGACTACAACATCCACCGGGTTTTACAATTTACCTTTATCAAATACCGCTTTGGCCGAATCGCGAAAGAATACTATGAAAAGTTTGAAAAATTTATCTACGACAGCCTGGACGCCGTATTTTTCAAATGCCACAGCGACGATTCCTACGTATGGGGCGTGTACTTCGTGCCCTCCGGCCTCTCAAAGAAGCTGGACGCGGTACTGTCATCCATGCATTTTGAGCAGGTATATATGCCTGACAGCTACAATGAAACACCGGAGCACGCAGCCGCCCGGTTAAACAGCGAGATCCAGACGGTCTCCCAGCAGGCGGCCGCCTGCCGCAGCGAGGCCTCCCAGCTCCTGCAGCAGGAAAAGGAGAAGCTTTTCGCCGCGAGGGAACGTCTCTCCTCCCTCTCCACAGGCTTTGACGTGCGCAGCCTGGCGGCCTGCACGACCCAGGAATCCCAGTCCTTCTACATCCTGTGCGGCTGGATGTCCGAGGAGGACGCGGCCGCCTTTGAAAAAGAGGTCGCGGAGGATAAGGATTTGTACTGCATCATTGAGGATGACCACCACAGCCTGGCAGGCCCTCCACCCACAAAGCTGAAAAATCCCAGGCTTTTCAAGCCCTTTGAGATGTTTGTGCGGATGTACGGGCTTCCTTCCTACAACGAGATCGACCCCACCGTCTTTGTGGGACTGACCTACGCCTTTATTTTCGGGGCCATGTTCGGGGATGTGGGACAAGGGCTGTGCCTTTTGATCGGCGGCGGGCTGCTCTGGCACTTCCGGAAGCTGGACCTGGCTGCCATCATCAGCCGGGCGGGATTTTTTTCCACCATTTTCGGCTTTCTCTACGGCAGCTTCTTCGGTTTTGAGGATGTGCTTCCCGCCCTGTGGCTCAAGCCCACGGAGAGCATGACCACCCTTCCCTTTATCGGCCGTCTGAATACAGCCTTTGCGGTGGCGGTGGCCTTCGGGATGTTCCTGATCCTTACTTCCATGATCCTGCATATCGTAAACGCGGTGAAAGCAAAAGACACGGAAAATACCTGGTTTGACGCCAACGGCCTGGCAGGCTTTGTATTTTACGCCGCCGTCACGGCTGTTCTCTTTCTCTTCATGACGGGAAACCCTCTGCCGGCAGGCGCCGTGCTGACGGTGATGTTCGTCATTCCCCTGGTTCTCGTGGCTATGAAAGAGCCCCTGACCAGGCTTGTGGAGCATAAAAAAGAAGCGCTGCCCGCAGGCAAGGCCATGTTTTTTGCCCAGACCTTTTTCGAGATGTTTGAGGTCCTGCTCAGCTATTTTTCCAACACCCTCTCCTTCATCCGTATCGGTGCCTTCGCCGTAAGCCACGCCGCTATGATGCAGGTGGTGCTGATGCTCGCAGGGGCGGAAAACGGCGGCTCCCCCAACTGGCTCATCGTGATCCTGGGAAATCTGTTCGTCTCCGGCATGGAAGGCCTCATCGTAGGCATCCAGGTGCTCCGTTTGGAGTATTACGAGATGTTCAGCCGCTTTTACAAGGGAAACGGCCGGGAATTCCAGCCCTTTGCCCGCAAAAAAATTCAAAATTAAAAGGAGGACTCTACTATGTCAACTTTAGTTTCCGTAACCTTAATTATCGCATTGATTCTCAGTATCCTGCTTCCCTTCGGCGCTTTTTTGATCGGAGAGCGGAACCGCGGGCGCTATAAAACCTCTCTGGCAGTCAACTGCTTCTTTTTCTTTGGCACACTGATCCTGGCAAATATCATCGCTTTCACCGGAGACGGTACGGTGGCCCAGGCAGCCGGGGAGGCCGCCACAGAAGCTTCCGGCCTGGCCACAGGCATGGGGTATCTGGCCGCGGCTCTTGTAACCGGCCTTTCCTGCATCGGCGGCGGTATCGCAGTGGCCAGCGCTGCCAGCGCCGCTCTGGGAGCCATCAGCGAAGACCAGAGCATCCTGGGAAAATCACTGATCTTTGTGGGACTGGCAGAAGGCGTAGCCCTCTACGGATTGATCATCTCCTTCATGATCCTGGGTAATCTGTAATGAAAATGTATCTGATCAGTGACAACGTGGACACCTGTACCGGGATGAGGCTGGCAGGCGTGGAAGGCTGTGTGGTCCATGAAAAGAACGAGCTTCGGGCTGCCCTAGAAAAGGCAGTGGCGGATCCGTCCATCGGCGTGCTTTTACTGACGGAAAAGTTTGGCCGCCGATTCCCCGACATCATCGATGATGTGAAGCTGAACCGCAGGCTTCCGCTGATCATAGAAATCCCGGACAGGCATGGTACCGGGCGCAGGCCCGACTTTATCACCTCCTATGTAAAAGAAGCCATAGGAATCAAGCTATAGTGGAAGGAAGGTGGAGTGCATGACCATCGAAGAAAAACTGAGACATTTTGAAAAAGCCGCCATAAACCAGGCAAAGGCAGAGGGTGAAGCCATGCTTGACGAATACAAGGCTTCCCTCCTCAAAATCCTGGAGGAGCACAAGCACACCAAGGAGCGCCAGGCCGCGCTGACGCTGGAGACAGAAAGCATCCGGCTGAAGCGCGAGGCAAACAGGGCCCTGTCCCGTCAGCAGACAGAGCTGAAACGCCGCCTTGTAAAAAACCAGGAGGCCCTGAAGGATAAGCTCTTTGCAGAGGTAAAGAGCCGACTAGAGGAATATATGGACACCCCGGCCTATCAGGAGCTTCTGATTAGCCAGATCCGTGAAATTCTGGCCTACGCGGGGGAGAGCCCTGTGACAATTTACATCGATCCCGATGACGCCTCCAGGCAGAGCAGCCTTTCCGCCGCCCTGAACGTGCCCCTGCGCGTCGCCTCCACATCCTTTATGGGCGGCACCAGAGCCGTGCTTAAGGAAAAGAACATATTGATAGACAACTCCTTTGCCACAAAGCTGGCAGAAGAAAAGACAGCCTTTACATTCCGGGGAGGTGAGCTCCATGGCTAAAACAGGTACGATCTGCGGTATCAACGGCCCCGTTATCTATCTGAAGGGAAACTGTGGATTCTCCATGGCGGAGATGGTTTATGTGGGCAGAGAACGCCTGGTGGGGGAGGTCATCGGCCTTACCAGGGAAACAGCCACGATTCAGGTCTTCGAGGAGACCACGGGGCTGAAGCTGGGCGATACGGTGGAGGCGTCCGGCGGAGCGATTTTTGCCACCCTGGGCCCCGGTATCCTGAACAACATTTTCGACGGTATCGAGCGCCCCTTAGGCGAAATTGCGAAAACCTCCGGCAAATACATCAGTCGCGGCGTCAGCGTAAATTCTCTTGACACCCGAAAAAAATGGAGCGTACATATGACGGTAGCGCCGGGAGACGAGGTACACGGAGGCAGCGTCATCGCCGAAACCCAGGAATCGCCTGCGATCCTGCACCGCTCCATGGTTCCTCCCAATATGGCGGGACGCGTCCTCAGCGCAGTCCCCGACGGAGAATACACCATCCTGGATCCCCTGGTGACGATCCAGCTGGCCGACGGAACGGAAAAACAACTTTCGCTGGCCCAGAAATGGCCGATCCGCGTTCCCCGTCCCGTGGCGGTGCGCTGCGGGGCCAGTCGCCCCCTGATCACAGGCCAGCGGATCCTGGATACCCTGTTTCCCATCGCCAAGGGCGGCACGGCTGCCATACCGGGAGGCTTCGGTACCGGAAAGACCATGACCCAGCATCAGATCGCGAAATGGTCCAACGCGGACATCATCATTTATATCGGCTGCGGGGAGAGAGGGAATGAGATGACCCAGGTTCTGGAGGAATTTTCCGAGCTTACGGATCCCCGCACGGGAAATCCGCTGATGGACCGGACGGCCCTGATCGCCAACACCTCCAACATGCCCGTGGCCGCCAGGGAAGCCTCCATCTATACAGGCATCACGCTGGCGGAATACTACCGTGATATGGGCTATGACGTGGCCATCATGGCCGACTCCACCTCCCGGTGGGCCGAAGCCCTGCGGGAGCTCTCCGGACGCCTGGAGGAGATGCCTGCGGAGGAAGGCTTCCCCGCCTACCTGGCCTCCCGCCTCTCCGCCTTTTATGAGAGAGCGGGGCTTATGCAGAACCTGAACGGAACGGAGGGCAGCGTCTCCATCATCGGAGCCGTCTCCCCCCAGGGAGGAGATTTCTCAGAGCCCGTCACCCAGAATACAAAGCGCTTCGTCCGCTGCTTCTGGGGGCTGGATAAGTCCCTGGCCTACGCCAGGCATTTCCCGGCCATCCACTGGCTCACCAGCTACAGCGAATACCTGAGCGACCTGTCCCCCTGGTACAGGGACAACGTAGATGAAAACTTCGTGGACGAGAGAAACAGGCTGGTGGCCATCCTGAACCAGGAGAGCAGCCTGATGGAGATCGTAAAGCTGATCGGCGGCGACGTACTGCCGGACGACCAAAAGCTGACCCTGGAAATCGCCCGGGTCATCCGCCTGGGCTTCCTGCAGCAAAACGCCTTCCACAAGGACGACACCTGCGTTCCCATGAAAAAGCAGTTTCTGATGATGGACACCATCCTCTATCTCTACCAGAAAGCAAAAACCCTGGTGACCATGGGGATGCCCATGTCTGTCTTAAAAGAAAGCGACATTTTTGACCGCATCATTTCTATAAAATATGATGTACCAAACGACCAGCTTGAAAAATTTGAAGAATACCGGACGGCCATCGACTCCTTCTACGAAACCGTCCTGGCAAACAATGCATAAGGAGGGAAGATTATGGCAATCGAATATCTGGGACTCTCTGAGATCAACGGCCCTCTGGTGGTGCTGGAGGGCGTAGAAAACGCCTCTTTTGAGGAGATCGTAGAGATCACGGCCGCAGGCGGCGAAAAGAAGCTTGGGCGCATCGTGGAGCTCTACGAGGACAAGGCAGTCATACAGGTCTTTGAGGGAAATGAGGGACTGTCCCTGCAAAACACACGCACCAGGCTCACCGGCCATCCCATGGAGGCCCCTCTGTCCCCTGAGATTCTGGGACGTACCTTTGACGGCATCGGCCGCCCCATCGACGGCTGCGGAGCGATCACTCCGGAAGTCCGCGTAAACATCAACGGCCTGCCCCTCAACCCCGTTGCCCGGGAATACCCCAGGAACTACATCCGCACAGGGATCTCCGCCATCGACGGGCTGACCACCCTGATCCGCGGCCAGAAGCTGCCGATCTTCTCCGGAAACGGCCTGCCCCACGACCGCCTGGCGGCCCAGATCGTCCGTCAGGCCTCCCTGGGAGGGAAGGGCGACGAGAAATTCGCCATCGTGTTCGCGGCCATGGGCGTCAAATATGACGTGGCTGATTTCTTCCGCAGGACATTTGAAGAGAGCGGTGTGTCCGACCACGTGGTCATGTACCTGAACCTGGCCAATGACCCGGTGGTGGAACGTCTGATCACGCCGAAAATGGCGCTGACCGCCGCCGAGTACCTGGCCTTTGAGAAGGGGATGCATATCCTGGTGATCCTCACCGACATGACGAGCTTTGCGGAGGCCATGCGGGAGGTTTCCTCCTCCAAAGGGGAAATCCCCAGCCGGAAAGGCTACCCGGGATACCTTTACAGTGAGCTTGCCTCCATCTATGAGCGGGCCGGAATCGTAAAAGGGAAGGAGGGTTCCGTCACACAGATCCCCATCCTGACCATGCCCAACGACGATATCACCCACCCGATTCCCGACCTGACGGGCTACATCACCGAAGGGCAGATCGTTCTGGACAGACAATTAAACGGGCAGGCCGTCTATCCGCCCATCAATGTCCTGCCCTCCCTCTCCCGCCTGATGAAAGACGGCATCGGGGAGGGGTATACCAGGGAGGACCACCAGGCAGTGGCCAACCAGCTCTTCTCCTGTTACGCCAAGGTAGGAGACGCCAGGGCCCTGGCCTCCGTCATCGGGGAAGATGAGCTCTCCCCCCTGGATAAGACCTACCTGGAATTTGGCAAGGCTTTTGAATCCCGGTTTGTGGGCCAGGGCGAGGACGAAAACAGAAGCATCACAGATACCCTCTCTCTTGGCTGGGAGCTTCTCCGTATGCTGCCAAGGGCAGAGCTTGACCGTATCGATACGAAGCTTCTCGACAAATATTACGGGGGGTGATCTCATGAATCCGAATACATTTCCCACCAAGGGCAACCTGATCCTGGCAGCAAACTCCCTGGCCCTGGCCCGCCAGGGCTTTGAGCTGATGGATAAGAAGCGCAATATCCTGATCCGGGAGCTGATGGGCCTGATCGCCCAGGCCGATTCCATCCAGCGCGAGATTGACGGCACCTTCCGGGAAGCCTATGAGGCTCTCCAGCAGGCAAATATCGAGATGGGCATCCATTTGGTGGAGGAAATCTCCTTCGCCGTGCCGGTAGAGAATTCCGTCCGGGTCAAGGTGCGGAGCATCATGGGCACGGAGATCCCCCTGGTCGAATACGACAAAACGCCTCCGGCTCCTACCTACGCCTACTACAGTACTACCCCGGCCCTGGACGCGGCCAAGGCGGCCTTCGAGAAGGTAAAGGAGCTGAGCCTGCGCCTCTCGATGATCGAAAACTCCGCCTACCGCCTGGCCTCCAGCATCAAAAAGACACAGAAGCGGGCCAACGCCCTGAAAAACATCACCATCCCCACCTACACGGCTCTCGTAAAAAATATCCAGAATGCCCTGGAGGAAAAGGAGCGGGAAGAATTCACGCGGCTCAAGGTGATAAAAAGAATGCAGCAGCATAAGGCCTCCTGATATCAGACGGGAAAAAACCAGTACGCCAAGGCTCACACGCCGCGGCGTCTGGTTTTTTTGCTTTGCTATTGACTTTTGCCTCCTATTCCTGTAAAATTTAATCTGATTTAATATTTTTGTAATCTTTTATTTACACTTTGAGAGATTGGAAACATTTGCATAAGGAGTATCTATGAAAAAAAAGATAATCGCTGCGCTTCTACTGGCAAGCGCCCTCGGCCTGTCCGTCCCCGGACCTGATGCCGGAGCGAGCTGGAAGAGCGATTCAAACGGACGGTATTTCACCATCAAGGGCGGCAAAGGTTATGCCGTGGGATGGAAAAAAATCGGGAAATACCGCTTCTATTTTAATAAAGACAAATATGCCGCTACCGGGTGGAAGATGATCGACAAAGAGTGGTATTACTTCGACGCCCGGGGCCGGATGCTCACAAATACCTGGGTAGACAGCTCCTACCTGGGAGCTGACGGCCGGATGGTAAAAAATACAGTGGTGGACGGCATCGCCATCGACGCCAACGGAAACCGCATCACAAACGGCCTTCCTCCCCAGGATGCCTCCCTGGCGGCGCCCAAAAATACCTGGGTATCAAAAAACGGGAACTGGTACTACTACAACTACCAGGGAAAGCTTGCCACAGGCCTGCTCACCATCAAAAACGTGACCTACTATCTGGATCCGGACACGGGAGCCAGGCAGGGGGGAGTCATTAAAATCAACGGAAAATACTACTATTTCGACCCCCAGACAGGCGTGCAAAAAACGGGCTACATTGTCCTGGAGGACGGCACCGGCTATTATTTCAGCAAAAAGACTAAGGCCGCCCTTACCGGATGGCAGAAGATCAGCAAGAAATATTATTACTTTAACGGAGATGGCGTCCTGCAGCGGAGCTGCTGGATTGACAAAAAGTATTACGTAGATTCCCTGGGGCGGCGCTGCTACGGCTGGCTGTCCCTGAACGGCCAAAAGTATTATTTAAACGCCAAGACGGGAGCCAAGGAAAAAGGGCTCAAAAAGCTCGGAAAATACTGGTATTTCTTCCGGCCCAACGGCACAATGGTGACAAACGCCTGGATGAAAAACCGTTTCTTCCAGGCGAATGGGCGGATGGCCGTAAAAAAATGGATCAACAACCAATATGTGAACGCCTCCGGATACGTTACACAGACGAAGGGAGCCGGATTCTTCACCCAAAAGAAGAAAACCTACTACATACGCCAGGATCTGACCATGGCCAAGAAATGCTGGGAAGAAATCAGCGGAAAATGGTATTACTTTAAATCCGGCGGCGTCCTCTTAAAGAACGCATGGCAGGACGGCTACTATGTGGACGGCAACGGGGTCCGCGTGCTGGATCAGTTTTATACCATCGACAAGGTCACCTATCTGTTTCAGGCGGACGGCACCCTTGCCAAGGGCCTGGTAGACTACAAGGAGAAGCAATACTACCTGGACGCGTCCACAGGGGCCGTAAAGACAGGCTTTTATCTCCTGGACGGAGTCAACTACTACTTTGATCCCCAGGACGGAGGAGCCATGGCAAAGAACACGGTCCTGACCATCAACGGCGCCGTCTACTCCTTCGACGCCAACGGAGTCTCCACCCTGGACGCTGCGGATTATGCCATGGGACGTGCCATAGCCGCCTATGCCCAGAAATTCATCGGTTATCCCTACGCCTACGGCGGCGCGACGGATCTGACCAAGGGCGTGGACTGTTCCGGCTTTACCAAGCTGGTGTTCCAGCACTTCGGGATCAACATCCCCCGCACCTCCCAGGCCCAGGCCCTGGGAAATAAGTCCCAGGAAGCGGGCGGCCCCTTTGCCGAAGTCAAGTACATCTCTGAGAGGGAGCTGCTTCCCGGAGACATTATCGGCTACTACTACACAGCGCCCACCCATGTGGCCATTTACATCGGAAACGGCAAGGTGGTTCACGCCTCCAACAGCCAGCCCTACCCGCAAGGGGGCATCAAGATCTCCGACTATGACCTGGGGAATCCGAACAACATCACAAGAATTATGCGTTACTGGTAAAAACCAGGGGAAACGGCTGCTAGTTCACCGTTTCCCCTTTTTTATGCCATCGGCAGATGCCTGCATCCCCCTCAGCCGTCAGACGGAACCCCTCCCGCCGGCAGCCCAGCGTCAGAAGCCTTCACGCCCGTTTTAAGAGCCTCCTTTCCATTCAACGCAGGTACACATCCACATCCCTGTTCACGGCCTGTATCAGCCTTTTAACGGTTCTCCGCCCATTTATCCAGCCAGAACCGGGAGGCTTTCGGCCGGGAAAACAGCGCAAAAAAACACCCGCGGTTTTTCGTGGGATTTTTTCTGTCAATTGTCGAATACTTTCTGTATCCGGCATTTTTTCTGTTTCATATTCCGATTATTAAAATGTCAAGAGTTTTTTTGGGGTTTTTCCGGGAAATATACGATTTATCATTTCTGTACAAAACGCACGTTCTTCAAAGATACTATGTAAACCAGTTAGAAACATGTGGAAATTGTGGATAATGTGGATAAGTCAGTGTATAACTTACATATCCCCGATTTTTGGGCTTTTTCGCCGTGGATAACTTTTGTGGAAAGGTTGATAAAAAATCCCGTTCCGAAAAATGGTGTCATCTTTTGTGCATTTTGCACATATTTCATTTTTATGAACATCTATTACAAAATTGTTACATCTGCTAATTATTGGGTGGATTTCAAATTGTCTCACTTTTTCAGCCGCGAAACGGAAAGAGCCCTCCGCACGCTCCCGCGACAAAAAAACCTGCCTCTTTCGAGACAGGTTTTGTATCATTTACTCTTATTAATCAATGTAGCTTCTCGCTGCGCAAGGTGTACGGTAATCAATGCTTGATACGATGATTCCCGTTCTGGAGTTGCTGGCGTGTACGACCTGGCCGTTTCCGATATACATCGTTACATGACCGATCCCGTAGTCACCGGATCCGCTGTAGAACAGCAGGTCACCCGGCTGAATATTGGAAAGGCTCACCGCTCTTCCGCTGGCAGACTGTGCGCCGGCTGTACGGGGAATGGAGATTCCGAAATTCGCCATAACAGACTGGGTAAATCCGGAACAGTCCGCGCCGTTCGTAAGGCTTGTGCCGCCGTACACATAGGGGTTACCCACAAACTGCAAAGCAAAGTTTACAACAGACTGCCGTGTACCGGAGGTGCTGGCAGAATCTGTGGTCGTCGAGCTCTGCTCCGCCTCCTGGGCTGCTGCCGCTGCCGCATCGGCCTGGGCCTGAGCTGCCGCATCGGCCTCCTCCTGAGCTGCTGCTGCCGCCGCTGCCGCTGCGTCTGCTTCTGCCTGGGCGTCTGCCGTCCCCTGCTGCTGCGCCTGCTGTTCTGCCTCCTGGGCCGCTGCCGCTGCCGCGTCTGCTTCCGCCTGGGCTCTCGCTGCTTCCTCAGCAGCAGCTGCTGCCGCATCAGCCTCCTGCTGCGCCTTGGCTGCTTCCTCGGCCGCCTCTGCTTCCGCCTGGGCCTTAGCTGCCGCCTCAGCCTCTTCCGCCATCACCGCCGCGTAGGCTGCCTCATTTGCCTTATCTATGGCGCTCTGCGCCTTTTCCTGTAAATCGTAATCAAACTGCTGCTCTGCCGCCAGCTGCTTGGCCTCCGCCGCTGCCTGTGAAGCCATATAAGCCGCATAGGCTGCCTCATCCGCCGTGGCGCTGTTCATGGCGTCCACTGCCGCGTTCAGCATCTGCTCTGCCTGGTCCATAGCCGCCTGCACGGCGTCCGCTCTCGCGTCTACCTTCTCAATGGACTCCGCTTCCACAAATTCTGTGGTGCATTCCACATAATCCTTCGATACATAGCCGATTACATCGGAATCCACGGCTACCTTCACCCAGTCCCCTTCGTCCTCCAGCACCTCAAGGCTCTGTGAATCGCCTACCATGGTGACAACCTTTGACTTCTTGGTGGGTTTCTTTCTCACCATCAATGTGGTGGTGTTTACCGTAGCCATCTCTGTTCCCAGGTCATTGGCAAGAGTCTTCGCTTCCTCCCCAGTAGCGAAGAACTCTGCCTTGACATACCCGGTTACATCCCCCGACCTGACCAGATACCAGTCACCCTCCTGACCTAAGATATCTGCTGCGGAGTTATTGTAAATCTGACCGATGATTTCTCCCGTTTCACCGGCAGCATCCCTTATATTCACATATTCATTTACCTGGGCGATCGCTTTCACATCGTAGCCGCTGGCCTTTACCTGAACAGTTCCGCCTGCCGCTTCCTTCTTAGATGCCTGCTCCTGAAGTCTGGATTCCAGTCCCGCCAGCGGCATATTAAAACCTGATGCCATGGTTACAATGCCATTCCCAGCGAAGGCCATCGTGCCTGCCAGACAACACGCAGTTACCTTGAATGCTCCTTTTCTCATGAATATTTGCCCTCCATATGTAAACTCTAACTCATATATTACAGAATTGTTAACTTTTTTACACGGCTATCATAGCAAATATTACGGAATTTGTCAACAGCCTTTAAAACTTTTTTACATGCTGTTCACGCCTCCCTGAGAGCTTTTCTTATGGCCTGGGCTAATGGGCAGGCCCGTGGGAACACGCTGCCGCCGTATGGCGCAGGCAAACCTTGCGGCCTTCCCCGGCAGGCCTGCGGTTCCGGAGAACACGCTGCTAGACCGTGCAGGAGGCCTGGACAGCCGTTACCGCGTTCGCGCCGTCCGCCACGGCTGTGACAATCTGGCGCAAAGCCTTTTTCCGGATATCTCCTGCCGCGAAGATTCCCGGCTGGCTGGTAGCGCCGTCCTCCCCTGCCAGGATATAACCGCCCTCGTCCATGTCCACCAGCCCGCGGGCGATCTGGGAATTCGGCACGATCCCCACCGCCACAAACACGCCGTCCATGTCCATGCACTTCGTCTCCTCCGTCTTTACATTATAAAGCTTTACAGATTCCACATGGTCTTCCCCGCAGATCTCCCGGACTACGGTATCCCATATCACCTCCACATTGTCGCAGGCAAAAAGCTTCTCCTGCAGGCTCTTTGCCGCCCGCAGCTCATCCCGGCGATGGATCAGATAGACCTTCTCGCAGCCCCTGGCCAAAAAGATCGCGTCCTCCACAGCCACATCACCGCCGCCTACCACGGCTACCGTCCTTCCCCTGAAAAATGCCCCGTCACAGGTGGCGCAGTAGGACACGCCCATACCGGCGAGCTCCTTCTCCCCCGGCACCTGGAGCTCCCTGTGGGTGGCCCCCATGGCCAAAATCACAGCCTTCGCCCTGTAATCCCCCTCCGAGGTGACCACCTTTTTTGTCGTTTCTTCTATAATAATGTCTTTCACCTCAGCTGTCACAAACCTGGCGCCCAGCTGATCCGCATGCTCTCTGAACTTCACGCCCAGTTCATATCCGTTGATTCCCGGAATCCCCGGATAATTATCCACTTCATACGTATTGACCACCTGGCCGCCGCTGATATACTCCTTCTCGATGACCAGTGTATCCAGTCTCGCCCTCTGGGCGTAGATGGCCGCGGCCAGTCCCGCAGGACCTGAGCCAACAATCAGTAAATCATATATTTTTTCCATTTTTCTTCTCCTTTTAGCATTGACCGTTACGCTTTCCTTTTCCACTTACAGTATAACCTATCCGGCCATTTTTTTCATCTGTTCTGTCGGTTTTTCCCAAGAAACCCGTTGACAAAATTTGAGCCTTCCTTTATGATATTTATACCAATAATTATTACTGTTATTGAAATGTGGAGCACTCCGCAGGATTACTTTTTATTCCCGCGAGCAGCGGAATATTTGATTTCACGAAACTACAAAGAGAGGAGGAACATCTGTGGCTGCATTAAAATATAGCCGTCAGCGCGAATCCATTAAAGAGTTTTTAGCTGCGAGAACGGATCATCCTACGGCAGATACTGTCTATACCAATCTTCGGAAGACCTTTCCGAATATCAGCCTGGGAACCGTCTACCGCAATCTTTCCCTGTTGTCCGATATGGGAGAGATTATAAAGATCTCCACCGGTGACGGCGCGGACCGCTTCGACGGGCGGACGGCCCCCCACAACCATTTCGTCTGCCGCCAGTGCCACCGTGTAATAGACCTGAACATGGAAAACATCGACTCCATCATGGACGTGGCCGGAAAAAATTTTGCAGGCAGCATAGACCACTATGTGGTGAATTTTTACGGCGTATGCGGCGACTGCATCACGAAGTCCTAGCCGTACAGCACCGGAGAGCGGAAACGTTCCCGGCAAGATATTAAAAAAAAATAAACTTTAAAAAATGTCTTGACTCTGAGACAAACTTGTGATAATTTAATATCAGTAATCATTACTGATTTCAAGCAAGGCATAGAGGCCAGATCAAAGATTACTTTAATTACGGAAAACAAATTTTAATAAAAAGGAGAACATAAAAATGGCAAAATGGGTTTGTAATGTATGTGGTTATGTAGCAGAAGGCGACGCAGCACCGGAGGTATGTCCCGTATGTAAAGCTCCGGCTGAGAAATTCACCATGCAGGCAGGCGAGAAGACCTGGGCTGCTGAGCACGTTGTAGGCGTGGCGCAGGGCGCACCGGAAGATATCATGGCTGACCTGAGAGCAAACTTCGAAGGCGAGTGCACAGAGGTTGGTATGTACCTGGCTATGGCAAGAGTTGCCCACAGAGAGGGATATCCGGAAATCGGCCTTTACTGGGAGAAAGCTGCTTTCGAAGAGGCTGAGCATGCTTCTAAGTTCGCAGAGCTGCTGGGCGAAGTCGTAACAGACAGCACAAAGAAGAACCTGGAGATGCGTGTGGACGCTGAGAACGGCGCTACCGCTGGTAAATTCGACCTGGCAAAACGCGCGAAGGCCCTGAACCTCGACGCAATCCATGACACCGTACATGAGATGGCAAGAGACGAGGCTAGACACGGCAAGGCATTTGAGGGTCTGCTGAAGAGATACTTTGGCTAAGATTTATAAGGGTTTTTAAATGATCAGAGGACAGGTTTATGGCCTGTCCTCTTTTTTCAAGTGGAAGAAAAGTGTACTTTTCTTTTATACAGTCTTTATTTTCCCTATAAAATGTACTTTCTGCAAAGTGTACTTTTTTCACCCCTATTCTACCCCATATTTTCCCGGTTTACAAGGATTTATTTCTTCAAGTCCACAGCTACGGCACAAAAACATTTCTTTACTTTCTGCGATTTTTAACAACTTTTCATAGAGTCAGGACAAGTTTATTTCATCTGCCTGCTGCCATTTTGAAATTACTCCGAAAGGAGTGTTTTAAAATGGTAGCAAAAGCCACCAAAAGAAAAATAGAAACGGTCTGGAAAAATCAATGTGCTATCTGCGGCAATAAAGATTTTCTGGAAATCCACCACCTGACTCCCAAAGAAAACAACGACACCGACGATTATGACAATCTGATTCTTCTATGTGCCCGCTGCCACGCTGCCGTCCACCAGAAAGCCTATAACCCTCAAAAGTATCATTTGAATACATCCATTGATTACGAATCGGCAAAACCTATTTTAGCCGCCTATTTCGCCAATAAAATAGGGGCAAGGGAAACAAAAGAAAAACGGAATCTCTCCCCTAAAACCCATCTTTCTGAAAGCTCTGTCTATAAGAGATACAAGAGAGAACATAACATAGAGAATTTTTACAACAACGTGGATTTAATCAACAGCAAAAGGAGAAAAATGTATAGATTATTTATGATCTATTTTCAGTCACACCAGTTTACAACTTTTGGGTAAAATAAAGATACAAACCCGTGTTCTTTACCATGTTCTTTATTGTATAATAAAAGCGGTTAACAAAAACTA
>DESK01000039.1 GCA_002361955.1 Lachnospiraceae bacterium UBA3316 | reverse complement strand
TGCCGTGAATAATCTGGGATAAATTATAACAGGTAACAGAACCCTTAAATTATGTGCTTGCACAATTGGAATTTTACAACAAGAACTATTAGATATCTTATTGCATTGACTAATGCTATGGATGGTGCAATAGACGGCTTAATAATGTGTCCGGGAGAAGAATTGGGAAAAAATTTTACTTATGTTGCAGAAAAAAGCTTTAAATGTCAACGGAGTATCCCGATGAGCTTTTTTGAAGAATTTAAAGGACAAGTAGTTTTTAATCCGTAACTTGGAGTATTGTAAACGTCAAATCATACGCTTACCGATAAATTAATGCCGCTAGATTGAAGGATGGATTTGGGGCTGTGCATTTATTGCACGGATCGTAAGAAAGTGCTTCAGGTGTGAGCAAATCTCATTCGCGTAGCGGCTCTGTGTGCCAGTGGTTTACGTTTAGGGTGACAGAAGCGGAGCGTAGATAATTTTAGATGGATTTGCGAATGTTACTGTGAACGAAGTAAACAGTAACATGGAATGTGTTAAATGCCTGCGTAGGTGCAAAGATAGAAGTCAAAGAAGGTGAGAAGGCGATTGATGTGTGTTTGGCCATACAACAAATGAATGAGGAAGCGGTTCAGAAGGAAAGAATTTCTATATTGTTCGCTAACATTAAGAACCTTATGGAAAAAATGGATGGTCTGCGGAACAATATATGGATGTATTGAGCGTTTCCGATAGTGATCGAAAGGTACTATGGCAGTTGCTTAAATAAAATGGGATAATCGAATTTTATGAGGGTTTGCCGAACTAATGGAGGATCTGACTTGAGAGGAAGGCCCTTTTAAACGTATAATTTACAAGAAATGAAAGAACTATTTGTTAAGCCATATCCGCTGCATCGTTTTCCCAAGAAGATGGCAAAAATTTTTGGGGCAATCCAAACAATCGCTCATACTTTTGGTGGAGATGTTAGAAAAGTCTTTACGGGGAAGGAGGAAGAGGTCATTGATCATTTAATGCAGTTGTCAGGCATTGAAAAACGAAACCTCGCGAGGCATTGACCTTTTTCCGGCTACGGATTATAATGGACGGGTATGGAGATAATAAAAGCAAGCAATGATATATATTTCTAGGAGGAACAAGTAATGGCAGAGAGAGAATGCAGCAATACCAGCTGCACAAAAGAGAGCTGCGAGGGATGCCCTTCCAAGCAGCAGCCTACGAGCTTTTTGGTGGAGCCTAACCAGTACACGGAGATCAAGCATGTGATCGGCGTGGTCAGCGGCAAGGGCGGTGTGGGAAAGTCGATGGTGACGGCGTCCCTGGCGAACATGATGGCAAAATGGGGCTACCGGGTGGGTATCCTGGACGCGGATATCACAGGACCCTCCATCCCCAAAATGTACGGCCTGCATGGCCCGGCCCAGGCGGACGATGAGGGAATCTACCCCATGATCAGCGAAAATGACATCAAGGTGATGTCCATCAATTTGCTGATGCCGGATGAGGAGTCTCCGGTGATCTGGAGAGGGCCTGTGATCTCAAACATTGTAAAGCAGTTCTGGACGGATGTAATCTGGGGCGAGCTGGATTATCTTTTCGTGGATATGCCTCCCGGAACGGGCGACGTGCCCCTGACGGTGTTCCAGTCCCTGCCGGTGGACGGCATTGTGATCGTGTCCTCCCCCCAGGATCTGGTGCGGATGATTGTAAAGAAAGCCTACAATATGGCGGTGACCATGAACATCAAGGTGCTTGGTATTGTGGAAAACTACAGCTATTTCAAATGCCCGGACTGTGGCAAAGAGATACAGCTCTTCGGTGAGAGCCACATTGACGAGATCGCGGCGGAGCTGGGCGTGCCCGTGCTTGGAAAGATGCCTATTGACCCTGAATTTGCGAAGCACGCGGACGAGGGAACCTTTGACCAGGCGAAAAATGAGTATGTAGAGAGCGCGTTTGCCGTTCTCAGAGATAAAAAGTAAAGAGCTGTCCCGCACGGGAGGAAGCGCCGCAAAAGGGTAGAAGAAGAGGAAGCTGTGAAAAGGCAGCTTCCTTTTTCCATGGATTGTATGTTCAGAAATACAAGAAGTTTCTATTGTATATTCGAAAACCCATGATATAATACCCCTGGAGATAGTATTTACTGTGAAAGTCCCGGACGGCAGCCGTGGGCCGGAGCGTGTTTACACGCATAGGGCCATGGATATCGGACGGGCAAGCCGGTGTGAGCAAGCAGCGCGGCAGCGCGGATTGCGAATGCTGTTTAAAACTATACTCTATCTGATTCGCTGTATATTCTGCGAAAATGGCAGCTTTGCCGCAGTCTGACCGGAAAGAGGCAGGCATGGGTAAGGAAGCGGTCATTTACTATACTTTTGAGAAAGGAATGGAATATATGACAGTAGAAATGTTAAAGTCGAAAATTCACCGGGCGACGGTACGGCAGGCAGAGCTGGACTATGTGGGAAGCATCACAGTAGACGAAGAGCTCCTGGCGGCTTCGGGCATCCTGGAGTACGAGAAGGTGCAGATTGTGGATATCAACAATGGCAATCGCTTTGAGACGTACACCATCGGCGGCGAACCGGGAAGCGGCATGATCTGCTTAAACGGCGCGGCGGCCAGATGCGTCAGCGTAGGTGATAAGATTATTATTATGGCGTATGCAGGCTACGAGGCAGAGGAGGCCAGGGAACACAGGCCCACCGTTGTGTTTGTGGACGAAGAAAATAAGATCAGCCGGATCACCAATTATGAAAAGCATGGCCTTTTAAAGGACATGGACGGCGAAGGTAACGAGGCAGAGTAATTGCAGGCGGAAATCAGAACAGAGGCTATCTTCAAAATCCATAGGAAAAGGAAGAAAGACCATGAAAGTAACAACGACAATTTCAGAAACCAGAGAACAGATCCGCGAATGGAAAAAGGAAGGGCTGACCATCGGGTTGGTGCCCACCATGGGATATCTCCATGAGGGCCACGCAAGCCTTATCGAGAAATGCCGCCAGGAAAATGACAGAGTGGTGGTATCCGTCTTCGTAAATCCCACCCAGTTCGGTCCCAATGAGGATCTGGAAGATTACCCGAGGGATTTCGGGAGAGATTCGGCCCTGTGCGAGAGCATCGGCGCGGATCTGATCTTCCACCCGGAACCGGAGGAGATGTATGACCATGCCTGCGCTTTCGTGAATATTCATACGCTCTCCGAGAACCTTTGCGGAAAGACGCGCCCCATCCATTTCAAGGGCGTATGTACGGTAGTAGCCAAGCTCTTCAACATCGTGCAGCCGGACAACGCTTACTTTGGGCAGAAGGATGCCCAGCAGCTGGCCATCATCAAAAAGATGGTAAAAGACTTAAATTTTGACATCCGTATCGTGGGCTGCCCCATCGTCAGGGAGGCGGACGGGCTGGCCAAATCCTCCAGAAATACATATCTGAACGAGGAAGAGAGAAAAGCTGCGCTGTGTCTGCACAGAGCTGTGCTGGCAGGGCAGGAGGCCATCTCTGCGGGCTGTGAGAGCGCGCAGGTGCTGCGTGCCATGGAGCAGGTGATCGAGGCGGAGCCTCTGGCAAAAATTGATTATATTTCGATTGTAGACGCGCTGACCATGCAGCCGGTGGAGAAGGTAGACCGTGACGTATTGACAGCTATGGCTGTCTACATTGGAAAGACGAGGCTGATCGACAATTTCAGCTATGAGGTGGGCATATGAAGAAAATAGGACAGATCGCTTCATTTCTCACCAGGTACATCAGCATTTTAATTTTGATCTGTTCGGCGGTTGCCTTCTGGAAGCCGGAGAGCATCAGCTGGGCCACCGGTTACACTTCCATATTTTTAGGGGTGGCTATGTTCGGTATGGGGCTGACCATCAAAGGGTCGGATTTTAAGGTGGTATTTTCCAAGCCGAAGGAGATTTTGACAGGCTGCGTGGCTCAGTATACGGTAATGCCCCTGGCAGCCTGGGGACTGAGCAAGCTTTTGAACCTTCCGGCAGATCTGGCCATCGGCGTGATCCTGGTGGGCTGCTGCCCCGGAGGGACGGCCAGCAACGTGATCACCTATATCGCAGGAGGAGACGTGCCCCTGTCTGTGGGCATGACCATTGTCTCCACGCTGATCGCTCCCCTGATGACGCCGGTTCTCGTCTATGTGCTGGGCGGGGCCTGGGTGGAGGTATCCCTGATGGCCATGGTTATTTCCGTGGTTAAGGTGGTGCTGATCCCGGTGCTTTTGGGAATCTTGATCCACAGCCTTTTCGGCAGCCTGATCGAGAAGATCCAGGAGGTGCTGCCGCTGGTGTCTGTGATAGCCATCGTTATGATTATTTCAGGAATTGTGGCCAGCAATAAAGAGAAGCTCATCACCAGCGGCATCCTGGTGCTGGGCGTGGTGATCCTCCACAATTTCCTGGGCATGGCCCTGGGGCTTGGCATCGCGAAGGTGATGAAGCTGCCGTACCCCAAAGCGACGGCCATCGCCATCGAGGTGGGAATGCAGAACAGCGGCCTTGCCGTATCCTTGGCCACTGCCAATTTTGCCGCCAGTCCTCTGGCTACGCTGCCGGGAGCTATTTTCAGCGTGTGGCATAACATCGCCGGCTCCATCTTCGCCGGGCTGCGCAGACGGAAAACGGGCAGTCAAAAATAAAACTAAAATAGAACTTTTGTTCGATAAAATCTTGCAATCATCCGGAACGTGTGTTACAATAAAACAAACATACGTTCCGGAAAAGAGCGCTCCTTTTCCCGGGAACCAGGGAAAAGGGGCGTTTTTTATTCCAGCAGACAATGACTTTTCGAAAAAGGCGGTGAAAGGCTTGAAGATACAGGAATCCATGTCCATCAGTGAAAAATTGAATATCCTCTCAGACGCGGCCAAGTACGATGTGGCCTGCACGTCCAGCGGCGTGGACAGGAAAGGCGACGGAAAGCATATGGGAAACTGCCTGGCGAAGGGGATCTGCCACAGCTTTTCGGCGGACGGCAGGTGTATTTCCCTCTTAAAGATTCTCTTTACGAATGAATGTGTTTTCGACTGCAAATACTGTATTAACCGCCGTTCTAACGATGTGCCGAGGGCTTCCTTTACGCCGGAGGAGGTCTGTACACTCACCATGGAGTTTTATCGGCGTAATTATATAGAGGGACTGTTTTTAAGCTCCGGGATTTTGCACAATCCTGCGTATACGATGGAGCTTCTCTACCAGACCCTGTATCAACTGAGAACGAAATACCATTTTCAGGGATATATCCATGTAAAAGCCATCCCGGGCGCTCCCCAGGAGCTGATTGACAGAACGGGGCTTTTGGCGGACAGGATGAGTATCAATCTGGAGCTGCCCACGGCGGAAGGGTTAAAAAAGCTGGCGCCCCACAAGAGCCGCAGGACGATCCTGGGGCCTATGCGCCAGATTCAGAACAGGATGGAAGAGAACCGGCAGGAGCTGATGGTGTACCGTCAGGCGCCCCGCTTCGTCCCGGCGGGGCAGAGTACCCAGATGATTATCGGCGCTACGCCGGAAAATGACTTTGAGATTCTGTCGGTGGCGGAATCCCTGTACCGGAAGTTTCAGCTGAAGCGTGTCTTTTATTCTGCCTTTATTCAGGTGAATGAGGATTCGGCCCTTCCGGCTCTGCCCGGAGGGCCGCCCCTGCTGCGGGAGCACAGGCTGTATCAGGCAGACTGGCTGCTGCGGTTCTATGGCTTCGAGGCATCGGAGCTTTTAAGTGAGGCGCGCCCCAATTTTAACGTGTTTCTTGATCCCAAGTGTGACTGGGCCCTCTCGCATCTGGAACAGTTTCCGGTGGAGGTGACCCGGGCCGACTACAGAACCCTTCTGCGGGTGCCGGGGGTGGGCGTCAAGTCTGCCCAGAGGATCGTGAAGGCCAGGCGGTACGGAGCCCTTGGCTTCGGGGATCTGAAGAAGATGGGCGTGGTGCTGAAACGTGCCATGTACTTTATCACCTGCGGCGGAAAGCAGATGTACCCGGTAAAGCTTGAGGAGGACTATATTCTGCGGAATCTGCTGAGCGTAAAGGAACGGCTGCCCTTTGACCTGGAGCATTACCATCAGCTGAATCTTTTTGACGACTGCGGGGTGATGAGATAGATGAGGAACGAAAAGACTATTTTTCTCTGTGAAGACAGTGTGGACGGCATCTTTACCGGTGTGTACGATGCCTGGGACAGCAGGCTGGGCCATGGAAACGTAAAGCTGGCACTGAAGGGCAGGGCCAATTATGAGATGTTTGCCTCTTACCGGGAGGTGGAGACAGACGGGGAGAAGGCGGAAAAGGTGGCCCGAACCCTGCGCAGGCGGCTGGGGCCGGAGGATTACGCCCACATCTACCAGGCCGCTCTGTCGAAGGAGGAGGAGCGGGCGGACAGCATCTACCGGGTGGCGGTGGCGGGGCTGGCCGGAGGAAGGAGCGGAAGCATTATGCAGAACCTTCAAAATCCTGCCGTTTGCCGTATTTTTGAGCTTTCCAGGACGACGGGGAACGAGGCCCACAGGTACTATCAGTTCCTGCGTTTCCGGGAGCTTGCGGGTGGCGTGCTTTTCTCTGAAATTAAGCCGGAAAACGACGTGCTGCCGCTGATCGGCGATCATTTTGCCGACCGCTTTCCGGGAGAGGACTTCATGGTCTATGACAGAACCCATCGGCTTTTCCTGATCCATGAGGCTTTTAAGCAGTGGGTACTGGTGGTGGGGGAGGAGCCCGATTGGGAAAAGATCGGGAAGATCTCAGATCGGGAGACGCAGTTCGCGTCCCTGTGGAGAGGGTTTTGCCGCTCTGTGGCTATACAGGAACGGAGGAATGTAAGGCTCCAGCAGCAGTTTCTTCCGCTAAAATTCCGTGCATATATGACAGAAATGAACGGCGGAGCGTAAGGTTTGTGACGGATTTTGGCGCATTTTTTAAGAAAAAAACAGGAGCGGAAAGGAAAAAAGTACAAAAAAGAGGATCGATTTTGCAAAAAAGAAGGGATAATACCGGAAAAAATGGGGGATCCTGTGGAAAGATGTCGATAAAAAAAGATTGACAAATAAAAGGTCGGGTGGCATAATGCAAGGCAAGAAATGAGCGACCTGATATACGCGGCACAGAAGTATTTCGCAGGCTGACGGACTTTGCAGGAATTTAAATGATTTTGCATGGATATAAGCCGCGACATTTCTGAAACGTAAACCGAAGAGCAGCGTTCCCGAAGAGAAAGGGGCGTTGTGGGAAAGGTAGAAAGAAAGGATGGTAGCTATGTTAGAGAGAACGGAAAAAAAGATTAAGCTCAATGAGATAAATGATGTGAAGGAGTTCGTGCAGGCAGCAGGCAGCTGCGATTTTGATGTTGATATTTCTTATAACAGAGTCATCATCGACGCGAAATCCATGCTGGGTGTTTTAAGCCTGGATCTAACCCGTGAGCTGACCGTAAAGTATGGCGGAAACAATATGCAGTTTGAGAACGTGCTGAGCAAATACGCCACTGCATAATACAAAAGATATAGAAGAGAATCCGGAAGCGGCATACGCGCGCTCCCGGATTTTTGTGTTGTGCGCCCAGTATGGGCGCA
>DESK01000012.1 GCA_002361955.1 Lachnospiraceae bacterium UBA3316 | reverse complement strand
TGGAAAGATGATCCTCTATTTGCTTCATACAGCCCATACATAACTTCATAGCTAGCATTTCCTTCCTGCATTGTATTTTACTTGTAACTGTTCAGTATCCACAGTTATTTTTACCTTACTGGTATCTTTCTCGTTTTTGAAACTCTTTTCCCATAGTAGGCAGTAATCTGAAAAGTAACCTTGTTTTTCAAATTATTTACTTGTTCTGAAGTAAGATTTACATAACTTAATTTATCGCTTTTTGCTTTGCTGATGTATCTGTCCAACTCGCCATTTGCGGAAGCCATTCCTTTTATTCGGACTCTTATCTTGGTTGCACCGGCAAGATCATACTGAA
Source organism: Lachnospiraceae bacterium UBA3316 (assembly GCA_002361955.1). GTDB lineage: Bacteria > Bacillota > Clostridia > Lachnospirales > Lachnospiraceae > Hominisplanchenecus_A. The sequence continues at coordinate 63,592 of DESK01000012.1, read as the reverse complement.
ATGTATATCGATACCCTCTCCTACCGCCAATAACAACTGGATCCTTTATTATCTTTATATTCGGTGCCGGAATCTCAAGCTTTACTTTTACCGTATAGTCCTTGCCTCCTACTTTCACTTTAACAGGAACTATTTTCTTCACGCCTTTGTAAAGCTCCGGCTTTTTTGCTGCTGTAATTTTTCCCGTCTTTGCGACTGCCAGGTATTTTTTCGCGCTCTTTGGCACAGCAAAGGTACATCCCTCCGCCTTGCTGATGATCTTTTTTGATTTTCCCATAATCAGCTTTAATGCTGTCCTTGGAAGCGTATACTGCTCCTGCACATACCCGCAGGCTTCGCAGCTGCGCACCAGGCTTCCTTCTTTGGATGCTGTGGGTTTTATCTCTTTTTCACGGATTTGATGGCCTTTGGCCTTGATTACCCAGCTGTCTTTCTTTATTTCCTTCTTTCCGTTTGCGTCCGCATAATATTTTCCGCACTCTTTGCAGGTGTAGTATTCGCTGTTTCCGGCAGCTGTGCAGGTGGCGGCTTTGGCTGCTGTCTTCGTCAGCTTATGGCCTGTGGCTTTTATGATCCAACTTTCTTTCGCAATCTCGTTTTCCGCGCCAGGATCCGAAAAATGCTTTCCGCATTCCTGACACGTATAATACGCACTATTTCCATTTTCTGTGCAGGTCGGAGCTTTTGCAGCCGTGGACACTAATGTATGCGCTTTGGGATCTTCAGGCAATTCCTCTTTTTCTACATGACTTGCGTCTCTCTTACACGTTCTGATGCGCTCGCCCTTTTTAGTACATGTAGGCGTTTTTGTCACTTCCCACTCTGTCCAGTCATGGCCCTTAGCTGGAATGATCCAACTATTTTCTGCGATCTCGTTTTCTGTTCCAGGATCCGAAAAATACTTTCCGCATTCCTGACACGTATAATATTCTATATTTCCGGCTTCCGTGCAGGTTGCGTCCTTGGCTAAGGTTACTGTAAGTTTATGTGCTTTAGGATTTTCAACCAGTTCCTTCCTTTCTTCATGACTTGCGTCTCTCTTACATGTTCTTACAATTTCTCCTTTGGCATTACACGTAGGCTGTTTTACCACTTCCCACTCCGTCCAGTCATGACCCTTGGCCGGAATTACCCAACTATTTTCTTTGATCTCTGTCTTCGCGTCGGCATCTAAAAAATACTTTCCGCATTCCTGACAGGTATAGTACAGACTATTTCCCGCCTCTGTACAGGTTGCGTCCTTAGCAACGGTTACATCGAGTTTATGTTTTTTAGGATTTACAGGCAATTCTTCTCTTTCTATATGATCCGCGTCTCTCCTACACTCTCTGATTCGTTCACCCTTTTCTTTACATGTAGGACTCTTCGTCACTTCCCACTCTTTCCAATCATGGCCTTTGGCCGAAATGATCCAGCTATCTTCTGCAATTTCAATTTTCGCGTCAATATCTTTAAAATGCTTCCCGCACCCCTGGCACGTATACCCCGCAGCATGGCCTGACTCCTCACAGGTTGCATCCACTAGAGCCTCGTATTCCAACTTTGTATGAACCTTTGGATCTATTGGCAGCGTTACTTCACATGTCACTTGTTTCTCACAAAGATCGCTCGTAAACTTTGCTACATATGTTGTCTTTCCTTCACTTTTGCAAGTTGCCAAATCTGTAGTTTCCGTTGTAACAACGCTTTCAATTACTTCTACTTTTGAACATTTCGAACAAGTATGGAAAGCTATACAGCTCTTTTTATTGTCTGCCCAGGCATACAAGATTTCATTCCAAGAATGTATTCCCTTGGTAACCCAACTACTTTCTGCGATTTCTGTTTTTGCTTCTTCATCTTCAAAATGCTTTCCGCATCCCTGGCACGTATAGCCAGCAACATGGCCTAACTCCTCACACTTGCCATTCTCTTTTGCCTCATACACCAACTCTGTATGAACATTTGGATCTTTTGGCAACGTTACTCCCAATTTATGCTCTCCAAAATTAAAATCAACTACAAAGGTTATTTTCCCTTCCTCTGCGCAATTGGCCGGAAATGTTTCATCCTCTTTGTCACTGACAGAAGGATATGCATTCGCCAGAAACTCACCGTTCTCGTCGTTAAGATCCTTGGATTTGCATACTATGGTTTTGCCCTCATAATATTTTTCAACTAATCGTTTCCCTAACTCTTCCTTTCCCGCTTCGCCTTCCGTTCCTATTTCAACATCTGTACCGTTAACTGTACTTACATAAAACCATGTATAAGAATAACGAGCAGCGCGTACTTCTACTGCCGCATCCAGTTCCTCTTCTGCCGTCTCCCCTTCCTGCACTTCCACTTCCCCCAGGCTTTCCGCATCCGCCTCAGCTTCCTCCGCCGTCTCAAGCTCTACAACCTCTTCCCCCGCAGGTTCTGTGTTCTCAGCCCGCACTGCCGCCCCAGGCAGCGGTGACACAGCCATCGTAAAAGCCAAAACCATAGCGATCCACTTTTTTCTTATGTTCATAGTATTCTCCTTTCCCTCAGAAACGCCCCTTTCGGATGGGCCGGCCGCCTCACTCCGAAAGGTATTTCTCACAGTATTCTCTTATCTCATCTTCCGTCACTTGCCCCTGGAGCCCGTTTGCAAAGGCCTGGGCCTCCTGTGCCTCTTCGCCGACCAGGACACATTCATGATGGTCTTTCACCATCTCGATAAATCCGTCATAGTTGGCATTGTAGACGGCAAATTCTTCAAACTTGCTGCGCAGAATCGGATAGGTGGTCTGACCCTGCATATATTTTTTCTCCTGCCCGGCCCCGCTGAGCATCACCCATAAAAGACGCATACATGCCGTCTGCTGATCCTTGCTGGATTCTCCCATGATCGCGTACCGTTCCGAGAACTTTACCAGCATCTTCCCATCCTGGGTGACTACGTAGGGCTTGTATTTACCCAGGGGATTTGCCCCCTTCTCCTGATCCTGCCCGATCTCCTGGGCCTCGCTCATCAGCGCCCGGTATCCCACGCCTGCCAAAAGGTTGCTTCCGAAGAGCCTGCGCTTCTGGTTCGTATTGATCCGGAACTTTTTCTTTCCCGCCGCTTTCCGGAATTCCTGGATCGCCGACGCCTGGTCCAGCATCTCCTGCTTCGGAGCCGTATGCTTGAGCATGACCCCTTTCCATTCCGGATAGTCTGCCAGCAGCAGAACGTCTGCCAGGGATTGATTTGTAACGTACGCCAACTGATTGTTCAGTTTGTCTTCTGCCAAGACATAGTCCTCCGTATCGAAGCAGAGGTCTGACAGCTCCACCGAATAGGTCTGGGTTCCATTCTCCGAAGGCTCTGTGCTTTCTGAAGCGGAATCCTCATAATACTCCGAGTCGATCAGGGCATTATCTTTATTGTAATCAAACTGACAGGCATACAGCAGAAGCGTATCGATGCCTGTGGGCATCTCCTTCATATTGGCGTACCGTTTTTCATACTCCGATAGAAACAGGTACTGATCTGTATCCAGTGAGGCGTACACATTGTCCTTCATGGAAACCAGCCGGTACTCCTCCAGGTTGGAGACGTGATCCGACAGAAACATATCGGGCAGGGGACGGTTCTCATCCTCCTTTGCCTCCTTCAGCGCGGCCTCCATGTCCTTTTGTACCTGGACGGTAACGCTGACGTCCGCATCCTCCTCCTGCATCTTTCGGATCTTTTCATCCTTCTTCTCCGTCTTTCCCTGCCGGAATCCGTTCTCCACCAGATCCTCGATCTGCTTTTTCTGGTCGTTATTTTCCACCCACACCGTAATTGCCGTTCCCGCTTTCACAGGCTCGTCAAAGATCTGGTTCTGGGGCTTGAGCACTGTAGAATACAGCGCGATTCCCACGCCCACAGCCAGGGCCGCTGTCACAGACAGGCTGATCACCCAGTTTCTCGTCCGCTTGCGTTTCCGGATCTTTTCTTTGGGATACTCTGCCATTCTTTTATTCAGCAGGGCCTCCTGAAACTGCTGGATTCCCTGAAAGCGTAGCTCAGGCCGCACGCTTAAGGCCTCCATGACTGCCCGGTCCATATTTGCGCTGATCTTTACTCCCAGCTCCCGGGGCGATTTGAGCTCGTCTTTGAATTCTCTCTCCGTTGATTCGATGGGCTTCACGCCCGTAAGCATCTGGTAGAGGATCGCTCCCACCGCGTACACATCCGTATAAAATCCCTGCCTGCCTTTGTCCCGGTACTGCTCAAGGGGAGAATATCCCACTTTGATCACCGGCTCCGCGTCCATCCCTTCTTTGCTGTTATTCAGGATGGCAGCGCCAAAGTCAAATACCTTGATCTCGTTCTCACTGGAGATAAAAATATTGTCGGGGCTGATATCTCTGTGGATGATTTCTTTGCTGTGGATCTTTTTCACAGCCTCGATGATGGGCATGATGATGGCCAGAGCCGCCTCCGGATCAATCACCCCCTGCTTATCCAGGTAATCCTTTAGCAGCACGCCGTCGATATATTCCATAATGATATAAGCTGTGCCGTTTTCCTCAAAAAAATCAAAGACATTGACGATATCCTTTGCTTTTCCAAACTGGGCCACGCTCTGGGCCTCCATCAGAAAACGCTGCAGCCGCTCCCGGTACTGCCCTTCCTTTTCTCCGGACAGAAGCCCCACTCTGCGCTCCCCCGGCGCGCGGTTTACCAGGCCCACGGGGTAAAATTCCTTGACCGCCACCTGGACGCCCAGCGTCGTGTCAAAGCATTTATAGGTAATGCCAAAGCCTCCCACGCCGATTGCCGTCCCTACCATAAACCGGTTTCCCAGGAGGGTTCCCGGCGTCAGATAGTGAGGCTGCTTCGGAGGCGTTCCCTCCACATAGCCGCAGTAAGGACATACCTCATACTGCCCTTTTACGCTAAAACAGTTCATGCACAATTCACTAGCCATACGTTCTTCTCCCTCTATTCCAGACAAAAGACATTGCTCTCATCGCCGATCGCGATGGTTGTCCCAGGTTCAAGTTCCAGGTCCAGGTTCTGGGGCAGGCAATCCTCTGAGCCGTTCGCGAAGCTTCCGTTACTGGAATAATCCCGGAAAATGTACTTCTGTTTTGCCGCGTCCCACTTGATCCGGCAATGTTTGCGGCTGACGTTGGCCTGTCCTTCAAAGACCAGATGGTTGCTGGGCAGCCTGCCCAGCAAAACATATTCTCCGTCTGTGAGAGGAATTTTTGCTCCTGCATAGATTCCCGTCAGTCCCGCCAGCACGCCATGCACAGGTTCCTTCGGGGTTTCCTGCTTGTCTTCCATCACAATGTTGTACTTCGCCTCTACCTGCTCCTGCTTGATTTCTTCTATCTGCGGAATGTTCTTTTCAGCCACCTTCACCTTTCTCGGCGTGACAGCCAGGGCCGCAATCGCCAGCACTGCCCCGCAGCCTGAAAACACCAGGTTCCACGTGCAGGCGCTTCCCCGTAGATAGCTCTGCCCTGCAGACGGTTCCGGCCACAGGACACCGGACGACACGGCCATACCGATATAGAGCAGCAGCACGCCGATTTCCAAAATGCTGCTGACCTTCTGTGTATGGCTGCCTGCCAGTCCCCAGATACCTGCAAGCACTGACAGCAGCAGCGGCAAAATCAGAAACAAAAGGATCCACCAAAGAGGCCCGGAAGCCGCCTCCGCCGTCTGTCCGTCCAGAGACGACAGTGATCCTGCAAACATCCCCCGGATATAATCCAGCTGGCTCCAGGTAAGATCTCCATAATTTTCCTGAATCCGTTTCGTTACCGGCATAAGCAGCGCCGCCAGATTTAACAGGACACACAGACTTCCCAATACCCGAAATTTTTTTGCAAAACGATTCATAGCTATTCCTCTTATCAGTCTTTATTTCTCATGGATTCCAGAACGTCTCCCCAGTTGAACCGTTCGCCGCACAGAGGAATAAACAGAAGATTGACATCCCCCACCGTGATCATATCGTAGGCTTCCATCTCCATGGGTGTCAAAACGACTTTATTGTTCAAGTACACCAGGCTGCTGGACTCACCGGGCTGCACCAAATACAGGTGGGCCTTCGGCTCATACACGACGATGGCATGACGGTCCCTCGACACGCTCTTATCTTCCGTCAGGGCCACGTCCATCTGCGGATTCCGTCCAATGAAATTTTTTCCCACCTTCAGCCTGAAATCTGTACCGAGATGCTCTCCCCCCAGGGCAACAAGCCATCCCACGCAGGGCGTGCTGACTTTATGGACCTCCTGCCTTCTTCCCACGTTTCCATAGGACGGCCTCTTAGCCGCGGAAGGCCCGCTTCCCGCAGACGGCCCCTTTCCCGCGCCTGCCGCTGAGGTAAATACATCGTCAAAAAATCCTATGGTATGGTCATCCGTCTCTTCCGGATCTTCCAGAGGAACGGTAGGCATATCATCATTGATGCCCATGCCCATGGTGTTCTGGTTTGCTGGCCAGTCTGCCATCGGCAGGATGCTTCCGGACGCCTCCGACGAAACGGTCTGGCTGGCGGCCGACCCTCCCGGTGCCGCCGAAAAAGCTGCTCCTCCCTGCTGAGACTGAGAGGAAGCGATATCCGCCGGTACCGTCTGTGAGCTGGTAAACGCGTACGTGAGGCTGTTATCCTCCGCGCTCCCTCCTGCGCAATGGGGACAGGAAGCATACTTCTCCTTGTCATAAAAATGTCCTCTTTCACACCTGCATAAATTCATAATTTTCTCCTTTCCCGCGCTCTGTGCGCCTGTGCTTTTCTTTTTATATTATCTATGTGCTTTTTTGATATCGACTTCCTCATAGTGGAGCAGCACTACGGAGGTATTGTCCTGAGAATGGGAGTTGGCGTGGGTAGCCGCCTCCACCAAAGCCTCGGCTTTCTGTTCCGGCTTTACCTCATCCGCCAGGATGATCTGTTTGATCTGGGCGTCCGGCAGCGTCTTTGTGATCCCGTCGCTGCAAAGCATCACCATGTCCCCCAGCTGCAGTTCAAAGGGCTCCTCATTGATATCCATCAGGGATACATTCCCCATCCCAAGATAGCTGATCAGCGCCTCCTTATGGCGCTGCCCCATGGCCTCTTCCATGGTCATCTCCCCTGCCGCCACCTGCTCCTGCAGCATCAGCCAGTAATTATGATCCCTTGTCACCTGGTACATCCTGTGGCCCCGGATAATGTAAATACGGCTGTCTCCGACAGAAGCCCAGTACAGCTTGTTATTCTCGGCGATACAGGCAACCATCGTTGTTCCCGATCCTCTGCCGTTTTCCTTCGGAAAGCTGCTGATCATCTGGTCGATGGCACCGATTCCCTGCCGGAAAAAGGCGGGAATATTCAGCTCTTCGCTTCTTTCCACGTTCTGAAAGCCCTGGAGCATCATCTGAATCGCCGTCCGGCTCGCTTTTCCGCCGTCCGCCATACCGCCCATGCCGTCGCACACTACTGCCAGCACCCGCGTCTTTTTATTGGAAGACAGGATCTTACTGGGCGTCACATACAGCGCGTCCTGCTGATAATTCCTGTTTCCTACGGCAGAACGGGCCAGCGTCGTAAGCTGGGGCACTTTCCTGACCACGTGGGCAGGTGCTTCTGCCATAGCAAAGCGTTCCGCAGACTGCACCATCTCCCGCTCTTTCTTCTTTTTTCTTCCAAACATCCTTCGTTCTTTGCCTCCCTGTTTCAAAATGATGGCTGTTCACCACGCTTGCGGCACACCTAGGCCGTTACCCCTGGTCTGCCAGCTGCTGCTTTGGAATATGGAAGACAAATTTCTCTCTTCCCGCGGTAATCATATCCCCGTCCAGCAGCATCCTTCTATTTGTCAGCTTTACGCCGTTGACATACGTGCCATTTGTAGATTCCAGATCCTCGATATAGCAGCCCATCTTATTGACCTCCACTACAAAGTGCTGCTTCGATAAGCGGTCGTCGTCGAAAAAGATGTTGCAGATATCCGAACGCCCCACAAATAAGCTGCCTTCTACGTTCCACTCCACATCCTTGATCGCCCCGGTTCTGTCCGTGATCGTCAGCCAGATCTTCCTGGTATCCGCTTTGGAAAGATCGTCAGGCAACACGCCTACCATCTCCACTTTCTTTCTGCGGATCGCGAAAATGATGAGGACACCGATGATGACAACCAGCAAAATCAGGGCGGTCCACCAGTAGGATTTCACCATTTCCTTTACGGCAGCGTCTTTCTTGTCCACCCCGTTTACCACCTGGAATTCTGTGGACGCATCCATTTCATTCTCATCCTGGGACTTATCCCTGATATTGGTGCATTTCAGGACATAGCTATCATTGAAGAGGGTTTCTGTCATGGTCAGCGTGATGGCCACTTCATTTCCCTTTGCGGCGGCATTGACGGATTCCACGGTCCAGACCTTACCTTCGCCGTTTTCCTGCAGGCTCTGCACCATATAATTTGCCGTCTCATTTACATCGGAAAGATTGATTCCGTTTTTATCCTGCAAAGAGAATGTAATGGAGCTGCCGCCCACCTCCTCTACATTTCCCACGATGACAGGCGCGTCCTGATCCTCCTCATAATCAGAATAATCCACAGTTACCGCATCCACCGCCATATTGTCCGCAGTCAGGGCCAGTTTCGTTTTTCCGAGAGCCTGGTTTGTGGGAGCGGCCAGCTTCACCACATACGTTTCCTTCAACAACAGCTGCCGGATCACCTCAAAGGCCTGCCTGACGCTCTCCTCTGTGGCGTCCACGCTGCAGTCGTGGTAATAGCCCCGGCAGTTCTTTTCCGCCAGTATTTCATTTCTGGTGTAGGAGATCTTCTCGTCCTGCTCTTTCCCATTGCCGGATTTGGAGGGCTTCCTGTTCAGCACGATACCGTAAACGGGAACAGCGGCCTCCTTTACCGTATTGGCTGTGGAAACATGGTCGATATCCTTCCCCTCCGAATCGTCCTCGCCATCTGTGATCAGAAGTACGACGGTTCTCTTTTCCGGCGTGGCCTGCTCTTTTAGCACCTGGTTCAGGGAACGGTATAAAACCGTCTTGCTGCTTGCCCCCTTCAGATACTCAATCTTCCGGATTTGCTTGCAGTCACGGTTTTTCGCCTTTTTATCATCCCCACCTACGGTTCTCGCGAAAACCTCCGTCTTTTCTCCCCCGGAATTGTCTGTCCCCACCGTGTACAGCGTCATCGCGTCGCCTTCCTTCAGGGACTTTCGCAGCTGCACCAGCTGATTTTTCGTTTCCTCGAATTGCGCTTCGTTGACCGAACCGGAATTATCCATCAGGATGATATAGGCCAGCCCTTCCCCGCTCTCTTCAAAGGATACGATCCCCCCATTCTGGGTAAAAGCGATGCTGTCCATGGTTCCCCCAACTTCCACGTTCTCATTCATTTTGGAACCGGTCATATACACTTCCACATTCGGAGCTTTTCCCACAGCCTGTTCCGCGATATACGGTGTATTTACCGCGGCTGCCTCCGCTGTCATGGCTCCTCCCGCCAGCGCCAATAGGACGGCAGCGGCTATTCCTTTGCTTCTTCTTCCCATTTTCTTTTCCCCCTGCAAAACGGTATAAATAGAAAACTCGTTTCTCCAATCGTAATCTTATCGTCTTCCTCCAGCTTTTCGATAGACGCCAGCAATTTGTCATTCAGGTAAACCAGATTGCCGCCCTCGGCGCATACATAAAAAGACTCTCCTTTTGGATCGTAAATCACAGAGCAATGCTTATCCCTGGATATCTTTTTATCATCCACCACAGTTACATCCATGGACGGGCTGCGTCCCACAAAATTTTTTCCCATATGCAGACGGTAATCCTTCCCGCGCTCGCTTCCCGTCACACATACCAGCCAGCCTGTCACCGGCTGAATCGCCGCCATGCCGAAATAGCCATAGGAGATCGTTTTGTCGCCCTCGGTGCTTCTATCCTCCCTTCCCTTCATCCCGCCTCCTGCTTTTTTCCCTATAATGGCGTCCAGCTCATCTCCCAGAGATATGCCTGCTCCCGCGACAGAGACTGTGCGGTCATCTTCTTCGATATCCTGCAAACGAATCCCAAGCTTCTCGCTCTCCCTCTTACAATGGGGGCAGGCATTATGTACGCTCGTATCATACCAATGTCCATTATTGCATCTCTTTATCATTTTTCGTTCCTTTTCCCTATCCAGGACAACTCTGCTACCGCACAAATACTGCAATGGCAGAATAATTATCCATGTTGGTTCCCCTTCCGTTTGCTATTACAATCTTTTCCATTTCCTGCAGCCATTCTTCCGGGCTGCCTGCTTTTTTTAAGGTTTTGCACATCATCTTTTCGTCAATCTGCTCCCAAAACCCGTCGCTGCAGAGCAGAAAACTGCTGCGTCCCGTCAGCGAAATGCCCTCTACTACCTGGTATTTCGGCGTATCCCACTCCGTTCCCATCACCCGCAGCAGACGGCTTCTGTCCTCGTGATGGCGGATATCCTTTTCCCTGAGATCTCCTCGGTTTACCAGCATCTGAGGCACACTGTGATCCTGGCTTCTCATCACATATTTATTTTTTTCAAAATAGTAAATCCTGGAATCCCCCACATGGGCAAATCTGGCCGAATGGCCGGACAGGGCCAGGCAGGCCACGGTAGTTTTCATGGAATTTCCCGCGTGTTCCTCTGCCTGTTTTCGCAAAAGCTTCTGCTGGGCCTGTGAAATCGCCTCCTCGATCGTCTCGGAATGATCCAGGGCCACTTTCATCTGCCCGGCTACAAAACAAGAGGCTTCATCCCCCTTTCCGTGCCCGCCCAAGCCATCGCACAGAATGAAAGCCAGCCTCTCCTTTGTAACAGAAACCTCCACAAAATCCTCATTGACAGCACGCTCCCCTTTATTCGTGAGCATACTATAAGAAATATTCGCTTCCATCACCACAAACCCCCTCTCCTCAAAACAATTTTTGTCTTTTTTCCTTCCCGCATATCTTTAAAAATGCTTTTGCAATGTATACGTTGCAATGTATTCATTGCAATTATAGCTTTTTATTCCTCTAAAATCAAGCACAAATGCAATTTATATATTGCAAATAACTTTATGAGGTGAAAACAACATGGCACAAAAACTGAAACAGGACCTTCCAATAGGAAACAACATACGCGCTTTGCGTATAAAGTCCGGCTATACACAGGAACAGGTCATCGCTAAAATGCAGCTGAGGGGAATTGATATTTCAAGAAGTATTTACTCACAAATTGAATGCGGCACATACAATATCAGAATTTCAGAACTTGTTGCTCTTTCCGAATTGTTTGACGTGGATTTCAATGCTTTTTTTTCGGGTATCACTCTTAAAGAATAATTACTCTTTGTATTTTTTACCTATTTTCAGTTGTGATTAAGTATATGGATGTACGAGAGATATTTTCTATCAGGCAAAAATAACATCTAAACGAAAAAAACAGCCTGTCATAAATTCACATCATCTGAATTCATGACAGGCTGTGTTTTTTTATTTCTTATCACAGGCCGCGTCCATCATCCCATCAGCCGAAACACCTGCTCCGCGCAGAGGGCCATATTTCTCCCGGCATTCTCCGGCCGCATAGCCTCCTCCAGGGACACGGCACCGCGGACGATCGGGAAAAAGGCGTCGATCCCTTCTTCATGGCACTTTCCCGCGTCGGGAGCGACGCTTCCCGCCAGGGCCACCACCCGGCACCCGTATTTCTTTGCCAGGCGGGCCACGCCGACGGGCGCCTTGCCCATGGCTGTCTGGGCGTCAAGCCGCCCCTCCCCGGTGACTGCCACATCCGCGTCACGCAGCTCGTCCTCCAGGCCCACGGCCTTCACGACCATATCTACGCCGGAACGCAATGTGACGCCGGGCAGGCAGCTTAAAAACGCGAATCCCAATCCGCCGGCAGCCCCGGCCCCGGCGGCAGCGCGGCAGTCCTTTCCCGTAAATTCCGCGATTTTCTCCGCGTAATGGGCCATGGCCTGATCCATGGGCTCCCGTTCCTTAGACTTTACGCCCTTTTGAGGGCCGAAGACATACACTGCCCCCTTCTCTCCGCACAGAGGATTTGTCACATCGCTGGCGATCTGAAAGCGGCAGTCTTTGAGTTCCTCCGGCACGTCCTCCGCCGTGATCCGCGCGACCTTCCCAAGACTTGAAAAAACAGGCGGAAGAAGCTCCCCCTGCCTGCTGTAAAACCGATAGCCCAGAGCGCTCAGCATGCCGATGCCCCCTTCCGTGGTGGCGCTTCCTCCGATGCCGATGATAAAATCACGGCACCCCCGCCGGATCCCGTCCAAAAGCATCTCTCCCACCCCGTAGGTGGAAGCCCTCCAGGGATCCAGGGTTTTCGCAAGGGTAATGCCCGAGGCCTTCGCCATCTCCAGGACAGCCCATTTTCCGTCTTCCCAGATACCATACCGGGCCGTCACAGGCTCTCCCAGAGGGCCTGTCACCTGCGCCTGCACATACTCTCCTCCCAAGCCCTCCACCAGGGCCTCCGTAGTTCCCTCGCCGCCGTCCGCCAGGGGCTTCACCACCACCTGCGCGCCGGGGCAGGCCTTTAAAATTCCCGCCTTCACGGCTCTTCCGGCCTCCATGGAGCTCAAACTTCCCTTAAACGAATCCATCGCAACGACTGCCTTCATCGCTCTTCTAAACAGCCTCCCTTTCCATAGAAATGTGGAGAATGCCTTCCTCCCAGAACTCCCCGGATACGGGCCGGAAGCCAAATTTCTCATAAAACCCGACGGCGTGCTTCTGGGCGTCCACCCTGATCTTTTCGCAGGGAAACTCCGCCGTCACAGCCTCCAGGCTTTTCTCCAGCAAAAGCCTGCCCATTCCGTTTCCGTGCTGCCTTGTCAGCACCCTTCCGATCTTTACCCGGCGCTCCTCCATGGAAAACGCCCGAAGGTAAGCCGCCACCTGCCCCTCTTCCATAAAAAAGCAGTGGAGGCTCTCATAGTCCCTGTCGTCCATATCCTGATAATTGATCTTCTGCTCTACGATAAAAATCTCCGCCCTGGCCTTCAGTATTTCATACAGCTCCGCCGCCGTCAGCTCCTGAAATCTCTTGACTGTCAACTCCATCTTTTCTCTCCCCTTACCTGTAATTTCTCAAAAACCGATAGTTCAGCTCATCCGGCTCCCCAAGCGTCCGGTAAAACTCCTCCAGGACGGTAACCGTCTCCGGCACGGCGCAGCGCACCATATGGAGCAGCTCCTCTGTACTCTCCTGGCACCGGGCAAAATGCTGCTTCCGGATCAGACGCCCCTGTACTTCCTCGTAGGAACCTGTGAGCTTTAAAAGCCTGAGCATCAGCCGTCTGCCCCACCTGGTCCTGCGCACCATAATTCCTGTATAAAACTTCATTCCCCGCAGAGCCCACCTTACCTGCTTTTCACTGATATGGTCAAACAGGGAAGCGATGGCCCGTACCGTATCCTGATCCGGGCAAACCACGGAAGCAGGACGGTACCGAAAGGGATTTTTTCTGGTTTTTTCCATCAATACACGGTCGAGCTCCGTCTCGATCTCCGCGTGGCTGGCCCCCGTCCGCTCCTCGTAGCGGTAAATATAGGGATGGCAGGTGCTGTCCAGCATATAGTGGCAGATAAATCCCATGGTGTAGGAGAGGACGGCCGGATCCCCTGTCTCCAGATATTTCCGCTTGCAATGCTTAAAAAAATCGGCCGCGATCTCCCCGTGCATCCGGTGTCCCGTCTGATTCACCTCATTTTCATGAAAAGGCCTGTAATAAAACAGGATATCCGGTCCGTGAAGGCCGATAATATAGGCCATAGGGCATTCCTTTACGGCCTCCCGCAGCTCCTCCGGCAGCTTCTGGAACACCTTCCTTCCAAATAAGTCGTGCGTATACGTTGTTGGCATATGATATGGCTCCTATCATGTTATATATTCAACTTCAGCTGTACCTCTTCCTCCGCCTCTGCCTTGAAGTCCTCCACCTGCACCGGATTGGGCGCAGGCAGCTCGTCCAAAGACTGAACGCCGAAGTTTCGCAAAAACTCCTCCGTTGTGCCGAAAAGGATCGGCCTTCCCGGCGCGTCCAGCCTCCCAAGTTCTTTTACCAGGTTATATTCTATCAATTTATTTACCGCATGGTCGCATTTGACGCCTCTGATCTTTTCGATCTCCGCCTTTGTGATAGGCTGCTTGTAAGCGATGATGGACAAGGTTTCCATGGCCACGTCCGTCAGGGTGACCTTCTTCGGCTGCTTTGCCACACGGATCAGGTATTCATACATCTCCCTTTTCGTGCACAGCTGGAAGGAATCCTCCAGCTCAATGATCTGGATCCCCCTGTCCGCCTGCCGGTATTTATCCATCATTCCGTGGAGAATCTTTCTGGTCGTCGCCTCGTCCTGCTCCACAGCCTTTGCGATTTTTCCAAGCTCCACCGAGTCCCCCATCGTAAACAGGATCGCCTCAATGGCCGCTTCCGTCTGTCTAAGTTCCACTGTTATTCCTCTTTCTCCGCCGCCGTAATATAGATTTCCGCAAAAGTGCCTTCCTGGACGATCTTAATCCTGCCCGTCTTCATAAGCTCCAGGATCACAAGGAAGGTCACGACCACCTGCATTTTTGTGTGCTTCCTCTCGAAAAGCTCCCAAAAACTACATGTCCCATGCTCCTGTATATATCTCTCCGTCCGCTCCCAGGTGGCGTCCATATCCACTTCCTCTTTTTCCAGGGTGCCGAAGCTACTGCGGACAGGGTCGATCCTGTCTTTCTGCCGCCGCATGACCTCCTTGAAAATCCCATGCATCCGCGCCAGGGTCATGCCCTCCAAAAGCTCCTCCACCCGCACTTCGGGCCGGTAAGCCAGCACCTCCTCCGGCACTGTGGGCGGCTTGTACATAGCCAGGGACGCGTCCTGCTGCCTCTCCCTGAGTTCATAGGACATATACTTATACAGCTTGTACTCCAAAAGCTTTTCTACCAATTCCTGCCTGGGGTCTTCCTCCTCCCCCTCTTCGTTGACTTCCTTGGGAATCAGCATCTTTGACTTGATATCCAGCAGGGTGGCCGCCATCACGAGAAATTCACTCATCACATTCAGGTCCCGGCGTTTCATCTCCCCGATATACTCCATATACTGCCTGGTAATCTCCACAATGGGAATGTCATAAATATTTACTTTATTTTTATCGATCAAATGCAAAAGCAAATCCAGAGGCCCCTCAAAGGCCTCCAGCTTTACAGAAATCCCCATAGCCGTATCCTCAGTTCTTTCACGCAGTCTGTCCTTGCCGTAGAGCCGCCGGGCTGAACGGAAAACGTCTCCCTGCTATTCTACCGGGTTTTTCCCTGTTTTTCAAGAGTAACTGTTCCGTGCCCCGGCTGCTTTCCTCCAATATCGTAACAGTTCAGATACCTGAACTGTTACCCAATATCCACTACCACCAGCTCTGCGGGATTCCCCACCCTGGGAATATGGGAATGGGTGCCAAGCCCCGCGCTCACCACCATGCAGCGGCCGTCCTTTTCAAACAGCCCCCTATCATACTTCGGAAAAGGCACGCACTGGGGGCTTAAGATGCCTCCCACAAGGGGCAGCCGGATAAACCCACCGTGAAGATGGCCGGACAGGGTCAGATCCGCCCCCCAGGCCTCGTAGGCAGGAAAACACATGGGATTATGGGCGATCAGGATCTGATACCGTTTCTTTGTCCCCCATCCCAGGCTTTTCTGCAGCTCCTCCACCGTCAGTTTTTCGTAGCTGAATCTTTTGTAAAACCGCCAGGGAAGCTGCAAACCATAGATTCTTAAGGGAACCCCTTTGATCGTGAGATCCTGGTAATCATTTTCCAGCAGGCTGACGCCTGCCTTCCGGAGCCCTCTGGCATACCGCTCATAGCGCACGCCAAAAAAATCCGTATCCAGCTTCATGATATATTCATGGTTTCCGTTTCCATAGAAAACGGGATATTTTTCCGCCAAAACTTCCATCAAATGAAGAGCCGCAAACTCTGTCCGCTCCTTCTGAGGGGTAAACATATCCCCCGCCGCCGCCACAAGATCAGGCTTCAGCCGGTCGATGGCCCTTATTAAAACCTCATTTTTCCTGCCGTACCGCTGGTTGTGCAGATCGCTTAACAAAACAATGCGGATCCTCTGCCCAAAGCCGTACTTTCCCGCCGACACCTGGTATCTGACAATCTTAAAATCCTTCATATTTAGCTGTGTTTTATACTCCTCTTCATATTTCATGAGCCGGATGCCCCCTCACCTGCCCCGGCCCATTTCTCTTCTTGCATTGTAACACACTTATTTTGTGAAGTCTATAGCCCCACCGCCAAGCTTTCGTGCAGAAGATAACCTGTGTTACTGTTCACGCAGGTCTGTGCACTTGCTGCACAGACCGTAAGAAAGTGATTCAGGTGTGAGCAAATCCTATTCGCAAAGCGAATTTTAGATGGATTTGCGAATGTTACTGTGAACAAAGTGAACAGTAACTAACCTGTTACTGTGTCATTTTGCAACGAGATACGCTCCCCAGGCGTCCTTCAGGTAATCCAGGAAGCCTGCCTTCTCCACATCCTCCGCCACCAAAAGCTTCACGCTTCCAATCTGTTTTCCGTTCAGGCTGTACCGGGCCTCTCCGGCTGTCTGCCCTTTTTTCAGGGGCGCCTTCAATTCCTCCGCCAGCCGGATCTCCTTTTCCACCGCCGACAGGTCATCCCCCGCTGTGTCCAGATACCGGAATTCCCCCTCATAGCGGCAGGATACCCGGTCCTTTACGCCGCCCTTCACCGCGGCCTCCGGCAGGACATCCTTATTTTCATCCGTATACAGGGCGCATTTGCCAAAGCCGTAGTTCAAAAGCTCCGCCGCGTTGGCAAATCTTGTTTTGGAGTCGGGAGCCGTCAGGATAACGCTGATCAGCTCCACCCCGTTCCTGACTGCCGTGGCGGACAGGCAGTATTTGGCGATGCTGGTGCTGCCCGTTTTGAGCCCCTTGCAGCCCTCGTAGCTGCGCAGCAGCTTGTTGGTGTTTGTCAGGCCGAATTCCTTCGTTCCCTGGCGCGTCACATGGGTGATATTTTCCATCCACACCGTCGTGTAATCGTAAATCTGGGGGAATCTCGTCACCAGCTCTCTGGACATGATGGCGATATCCCTGGCCGTGGTATAATGCTCCGGATCCTCCGTCAGGCCGCAGCAGTCCACAAAATGAGTGTTTTTCATGCCAAGCTCCTTTGCCCGCTCGTTCATCCTGTTCACAAACTCCTGCTCCGTACCGCCGATGTGCTCCGCCATAGTCACCGCCGCGTCGTTTCCTGACGCGATCATGATGCACTTAAGCAGCGTCTCCACCGTCTGGCGCTCCCCCTCCTCCAGATACACCTGGGAGCCGCCCATGGATTTCGCGTGGGCGCTGGTCACCGCCTCGTCCGACAGCTTCACTTTCCCGCTTTCTACCGCCTCCAGAATGAGCAGCGCCGTCATAATCTTTGTCACGCTGGCGGGGCTGCGCTTCTCATCCGCCGCCTTCTCGTAAAGTACCGTGCCTGTGGACGCCTCCATTAAAATCGCCGAGGGAGCTTCCACCTCCACCCCCTCCGCCCGCGCCCCAAGGGGGGCGATTCCATGGAAAGCCATCAGAAACCCAAGCATCACTGCCAGAATTTTTTTCATAAAAAAACCGCTCCTGTTCCATCGTCTATGTAAATATAGATGATGGACGAGCGGTTTATGCATTCCTACCTGCCGAAATTTTCCAAAAACACCCGCACAGGCTCTGGCATGCTCTCCTTTTTCGCGATGCACAGATGGATCGTAAAATCCACCAGATAATAAACAATCAAAACTCTGGCCAGCAGATTTCCCACGGAACTGGGATAAGCGTTCGCCAAAGCCATCACGCCCTTGTGCAGGAAGCCAAACAGGCAGATCGTATAGAGTCCCCAGGCCAGTGTGCTTTCCAGGCAGACGATCCCTTTGTAATTAAACGGTTTTTCCTTATAATCCCACCAGACCATCCCAAACAGATGGATCATAAGCTTCGCCACAAGAAATTCAAAAAAAGTAGCGCCGATGCTGCCCAGAATATACAGCATCACATAATTTCCCTCCAGCGGCTTTAACAAAAAGTATGCCCCCACAGCCCCAAATCCATAGATCGGGCAGATCGGCCCAAAAATGAAGCCCCTGTTCACCGGTCTTTTTTCACAGAAGGACATGTAGAGGGATTCTACGCACCATCCCAGGACGCTGTATATCAAAAACCACTGCACCACATGATAGAAATCTGCCCCAAAAACTGCCATTCTCCACGGCATATGGTTCACCTCTTTCGAAAGATAAAAAGTATAGAATTCCACGGAGCACTTTTGTGCCATAGGAGATCCTTTCGGATTTCCTATGATACAAAGAAAACCTCCGGTTTATCGCCGGAGGCCCTCATCTGCACATATTAGTTATACTTACGCTTACGAGCAGCTTCGGATTTCTTTTTGCGTCTCACGCTGGGTTTTTCGTAATGTTCTCTCTTACGAATCTCCTGCTGAATACCAGCCTTTGCGCAGTTTCTTTTGAAACGGCGCAGAGCGCTGTCCAAAGTCTCGTTTTCTTTAACGATTACGTTTGACATAGCTTCACACCTAACCTCCCTCCAGTTGTAGATTGTGCATAATACAACTGTCTGGGTATTTTTATTGCACTGATAACTATTATAGCATATTTTCCCTGTACGTCAAGAGGATAAATCAATATTTTTTAAAGATATTTTTTAAAGAATATACATGTCCGCATTGACCACCCTCGTATCCTTCATCAGGCGTCCCAGGCCCCCAAGGCCGAACTTTTCTTCCTCTCCGTCTTCCTCTGTGCCGTCCTTGATCTCCGCCACATTTTTACAGATAAGCTCTACTGCGGCTCGCTGGGAGGGAGCGCACACTACCTTGGCGCAGTTCTGAAGCATCATTTCCTTTAAGATCCGATCCCCCTCCAGATCCGGGGCAATTTCTACGCGCGCGCAGTTCATGACAGAGATCCCTCCCCGTGAAGCGTCCAGAAGGGCATTGTCCGCTTTTACGGTAACCTTATTTTTGATAACGGTTCCCTTGATGACCTCCAGCTTCTCATATTTTACATTCAGTTCCTTAAATTTTTCCGCCTGGCTCTCCAAAAGCCTGACGGTTCCGTCCACATAGAGATATGTGATGCGTGACAGCAGGTCGGTAGACTCCTCCTGCAGCGTCAGATTGCCGTCCACATAGGCGCATCCGCCGCATCTGTGCAGAAACTCAGCCGAGAGCTCCGCGTCATCGTTGATATAGACGCATTCGTCTGGCACCACCACCAGCTCCGTCTTTTCATCCACCAGGGCAACGGCTTTTTTCACCATGCTCTTTGCGGCCACCAGCCGCTTTGTCAGGAACCGGACGCCATTTTCGGACAGCTCCTCCACATTTACCTTGGGATCCGTCAAAACTACCGCCCGCCTTGCGTAATACTGTCTCTTCTCCCTGGCCCGGAGAGCAAAGTACTCATCCGGCTGAAAGACGGATTTCAGTAAAACCGCGTCGTCGGGATACATCTCGATCGTTCCGTTGACCGTCATGCCGGACAGATAGCCGGACAGGCTCTCGGGGCACACCAGCTTTCCGTTCACGATAATTTTCACGTATTGCTCCAGAATCTCCTCTGTACCGGGAGCGATCTCCAGATATCCGTTGACGCTCAGAAGGGCTTTTTTCCCAGGCGCTCCCTTTTTGCCATTGATCTCATAGCGGCCGTTCCAGGAAATAAATTCCGCATCTCCCTCCATCTCCACCATCTCATTCACATTGCACTGAACCGACAGACTCTCAAGCGCCGCCTTACTGCGCTGATCGATCAGCAGGATATCCCCATTTAATACAATGCTCTCATACCCGGTAAGTGTCTCCACATCTATTTTCCGGCAGTCGCACACATCACAATTTATTATCAGATTCTTTTTATTTGTCATCCTTTTTTCCTCCCAATAATTCACTCTTCTAATGCCTTCCGAAGGCGCTTTCTCGCAAGAGACAGCTTGGCGCGCACAGTCCCCGGCGGCAGTGAAAAGCTCTGTCCCAGCTCCCTGGAGCTGTAGCCCCGCAGATACCGCAGGACGAAAAGCGACCTCTCCTCCTCTGTCAATACGTCCAGGAGCAAATCGGACTCTATCTCCCCGTATCGGTTTTCCCAGACAGTATCCTCCGGAAGCTCCTCTGCCGCTGTACAGAAAGCATCCCGTCTGGCCTTGTCCACAAACAGATTTTTGACCGTACGGTACAGCCAGGCCCTCCTCTGCTTTTCATCCAGAGTTTCCAGCAGCTCTTCATGCTTCATCGCCCGCAGGAAGGCTTCCTGGACAAGATCCTCCGCCTTCTCCCGGCTTCCCGTCATATTGCTGCACCAGTTTACCAGTTCCCTGTGACAGGCACCATATAGTTCCTCAATCATGGTTCCTCCTTTTGTCCCGGCTTTTCAGCCTTTCTGCCTCACACGCCTGCAGGCCATGTCAGCTGTAACAGCCATGCTGTTTACATTAATATAACGCACGGGCCAGCCAAACTGTTGGAAACTTTTTCAAAAAAATAGGGGGTCAGGTTCCAAACAGAACCTAACCCCGCATTTTCCATTTATGATTCCCGCGAACAGCGTGGTCTTTTATTTCAGCTGTCCCTCCAGGAGCTCGGCCGCCTTCTTCAGCGCCTCCGGGATTTTCTCCGGATGCTTGCCTCCTGCCTGGGCCATATTCGGACGGCCTCCGCCGCCTCCTCCTACGACTGCAGCCGTTCCCTTGATCAGGTTTCCGGCATGGGCGCCCGCCTTCTGGGCCGCCTCTGTCACCATAGCCAGCAGGTTTACCTTACCGCCCTTTGAGGATGCCAGCACAACGACGCCTTCTCCCAGCTTCTCCTTCAGCTGGTCGCCCAGGTCACGCAGGCCGTTCATATCCACATCCTCCAGGCTTGCCGCCAAAAGCTTCACGCCCTTGACCTCCCGCACCTGATCCATGACGTCTCCAAGGGCGTCCTGGGCCAGCTTGCTCTTTAAGGACTCATTTTCACTGTGAAGGGCCTTTACCTCCGCCTGGAGATGGCTGATCTTCTCCGCCACATCGGCAGGCGCGGCCTTCAAGAGGGCTGCCGCCTGAGCCAGCTTTGCTTCTATATCCCTGTAATAGGCGAATACGCCTTCCCCTGTCAGTGCCTCGATACGGCGCACGCCCGCCGCGATGCCTGACTCTGACACAATCTTAAAGACGGTGATCACCCCTGTATTTGCCACATGTGTTCCGCCGCACAGCTCCTTTGAGAAATCTCCCATGGACACCACGCGGACCTCATTTTCATATTTCTCTCCAAAAAGGGCCATTGCGCCGCTCTTCTTGGCCTCCTCCACGTTCATGATCTCTGTCACAACGGGAAGTGACGCCTGGATTTCCTTATTTACCAGCGCCTCCGCCCTGGCAATCTCCTCCGCCGTCATAGGCGCAAAGTGCGCAAAGTCGAAACGCAGCCTGCCTGGCGTTACCAGGGAGCCCTTCTGCTCTACATGGGAGCCCAGCACCGTCTTCAGCGCCTTCTGCAGCAAGTGGGTCGCGCTGTGGTTTTTGCAGGTGGCGCTTCTGCCCTCCGCGTCTACCTCCAGGGACACCGTATCGCCCGCTTTGAGCATGCCTTTCGTCATATATCCCACATGGCCGAACTTACCGCCCATCAGCTTGATGGTCGTCTCCACCTGAAACTCGCCCTCTGCCGTGCGGATCAGGCCGGTATCTCCTTCCTGGCCGCCCATGGTGGCATAGAAGGGAGTCTTTTCCACGATCACCGTTCCCTTTTCCCCGTCTGACAGCGCCTCCGTCAGCTCCGTCTCCGTGGTCAGCACCGTGATCTTCGACTCATAGCTCAGATGGTCGTATCCCACAAACTCCGTAGTCACAGCCGCGTCGATCTCATCATAGACTGTGGCGTCCTTGCCCATGTAGTTCGTGGTCTCACGGGCATTTCTCGCCTTCGTCCTCTGCTCCTCCATGGCTGCCTTGAAGCCCTGCTCGTCGATGGTATAGCCCTTCTCCTCCAGAATCTCCTTCGTCAGATCCAGCGGGAATCCGTACGTATCGTAAAGGGTGAAGGCGCTCGTTCCGTCCAGCTCCTTCTTTCCGGCCTGCTCCATCTCGGCTTCCATACCCGCGAGAATCGTCAGGCCCTGGTCGATGGTCTTATTAAATTTCTCTTCTTCCTGGGCCAGCACCTTGAAGATAAACTCCTTCTTCTCCTCCAGCTCCGGATATCCGTCCTTGGATCCCTCGATCACTGTCTCGCTGAGCTTAGACAGGAAGCTGCCCTGGATGCCCAAAAGCCTTCCGTGGCGGGCCGCCCGGCGGATCAGACGGCGGAGCACATAGCCCCTGCCCTCATTGGTGGGCATGATGCCGTCGGAAATCATAAAGGTCGCCGAACGGATATGGTCCGTGATCAGGCGGATCGACACATCCTTGTTCTCATCCGACTTGTAGGCAACACCCGCGAAATCGCAGACCTTATTTCTCAAAGCTTCGATCGTATCCACGTCAAAGATGGAATCCACGTCCTGTACCACCACGGCCAGACGCTCCAGGCCCATGCCTGTATCAATATTTTTCTGCTCCAGCTCTGTATAATGTCCGTTTCCGTCATTGTCAAACTGGGTAAATACGTTGTTCCAGACCTCCATGTACCTGTCGCACTCGCAGCCTACGGTACAGTCCGGGCTTCCGCAGCCGTACTTCTCTCCTCTGTCATAGTAGATCTCTGAGCAGGGGCCGCAGGGACCGGAGCCATGCTCCCAGAAATTGTCCCCCTTGCCGAAGCGGAAAATCCTCTCCGGCGCAATACCGATCTCCTTGTTCCAGATTTCAAAGGCCTCGTCGTCATCCACGTAAATAGACGGATACAGCCTGTCCGCGTCGAGTCCCACGACCTCCGTCAGGAACTCCCAGGACCAGTGGATGGCCTCTCTCTTAAAATAATCTCCGAACGAAAAGTTGCCCAGCATTTCAAAGAATGTGCCATGGCGGGCCGTCTTTCCTACATTTTCAATATCGCCTGTGCGGATACATTTCTGGCAGGTCGTCACCCTTCTGCGGGGCGGGATCTCCGCTCCCGTAAAGTAAGGCTTTAAGGGCGCCATACCGGAATTTATCAAAAGCAGGCTCTTGTCGTTATGTGGTACAAGAGAAAAGCTCTTCATCGCCAGATGCCCTTTACTCTCAAAGAACTCCAGAAACATTTTTCGCAATTCGTTTACACCGTATTTTTTCACAATAACTCCTCCTGTGCTTCTATTTTTACAGGGGCTGCTTCTGCTCCTGTGCTTCTGCCGCCGCCTTTGCGTCTTTTCTGTCACGCAGGAGCTTTCCCAGCTTGATTCCGCCGAAAGCCACTCCCGCGACCAAAAACATCTTTACCACCGTTATTATAAATTCCGCTAAAAATGCCATACGCCCTCCTTCTAGTCAGCCTTTACCTGATGGTATCCCTTTTTCCCTTTCTTAATCACCAGTGCGCCGTCCTCATCAAAGTCCGCGCTTGTAAAGACCCTGGCAAAATCAGTAACCTTCTCCTCGTTGACACTCACGCCGCCCTGCTGGATCAGCCTTCTGGCCTCGCTCCTGTTCTTGGCGAGCCCCGTCTCCACAAGAAGCGTGATCAGGTCCTTTCCTGCGTCCAGCTCCTCTTTTTTGTAAACGGTGGTGGGCATATTCTGGCTCTTTCCGCCGCCTACGAAGATGGCCTTTGCCGCCTCGTCCGCTTTCTTTGCCTCCTCTTCGCCGTGTACCAGCTTTGTCAGCTCGTAAGCCAGGATTTCCTTCGCCTTATTTAACTGGCTGCCCTCCCAGCTGTCCATGGCGTTGATCTCCTCCAGCGGAAGGAAGGTGAGCATACGGATACATTTGAGCACGTCCGCGTCTGCCACATTTCTCCAGTACTGGTAGAACTCATAGGGCGTCGTCTTCTTCGGATCAAGCCACACAGCGCCGGACTGGGTTTTTCCCATCTTTTTCCCCTCGGAATTCAGGAGGAGAGTGATCGTCATCGCGTGGGCGTCCTTGCCCAGCTTCCTGCGGATCAGCTCCGTGCCGCCCAGCATGTTGCTCCACTGGTCGTCTCCGCCGAACTGCATGTTGCAGCCGTACCGCTGGAACAGCTCGTAGAAATCGTAGCTCTGCATGATCATATAGTTGAACTCCAGGAAGCTTAAGCCCTTCTCCATCCTCTGCTTGTAGCACTCAGCCCGCAGCATATTGTTTACGGAAAAGTGGGGGCCTACCTCCCGGAGAAACTCGATATAGTTCAGGTTTGTGAGCCACTCCGCGTTGTTTACCATAAGAGCCTTTCCTTCACTAAAATCAATAAAACGGCTCATCTGCTCTTTGAAGCAGTCACAGTTGTGCTGAATCGTCTCCGGCGTCATCATCTGGCGCATGTCCGACCTTCCGGACGGATCGCCGACCATGCCCGTGCCGCCGCCAATCAGGGCAATCGGCTTATTTCCAGCCATCTGGAGCCTCTTCATCAGGCAGAGCGCCATGAAGTGGCCCACATGGAGGCTGTCTGCCGTCGGGTCAAATCCGATATAAAAGGTAGCCTTTCCGTTGTTTATCATCTCCCGGATCTCTTCTTCGTTCGTCACCTGGGCGATCAGTCCGCGGGCTACCAGTTCTTCATAAATTTTCATGTCTATCTATCTCCTTAAATCGCTATTTTTTTAATATAGCATATGCAATTTTTCTTTTCAAGTCCGGGAGAAAATTTTCCCCCGGCGAACCGGCGGTAAGTCTGCCGTTCCCTTCGTTCACAGCAGCCGGTAATATTCACTAAACAGTCTGGATCCCCTCATCGATGAGAAGATCCGCCCCATCTGCCGCCGTGGTGGCCAGCTCATCGCACCGTTCGTTCTGCGGATGTCCGTCATGCCCCTTCACCCAGATAAATTTCACGTCATGGGGGGCTTTCGCCGCCAGCAGCCGCTTCCAGAGATCCACGTTCTTCACAGGCTCATTTTTTCCCCGCTTCCAGTTCTTTTTCTGCCAGCTCTCGATCCAGTGCTGGTTAAAAGCGTTTACCAGATACTGGGAATCGGAATACAGCTCTACCTGGCAGGGGCGGTTCAATGCCTCCAGCCCCACGATGGCCGCCATCAGCTCCATCCTGTTGTTTGTGGTCTTCACATAGCCCTGGCTGTACTCCCGTTCATGGAGCTGCCCCTTTGGATCCGTATAATGGAGGACGGCTCCATAGCCTCCGGGCCCGTCAGGATTCCCCCTGGCGGAACCATCCGTATAGATCTTTACAAGCATTTTTTGCGCTCCTTTCTCTACAAACTCCACTCGCCTGACTTCATAAACCGCTCCGCCGACGCTTCCGCCGCCTGGATGATCTTCCCGTCATACCCGATAATGCTAAGCAGGCGGATGGCGTTCCGGGAGGTGGCCCTTCCTTCATAAAGGCGGTAGTTAAACAGGATGTCATCGTCCTGTACCTCCTCCTGGAAGTGGAAGTTTTTATAAGCCTCTTCCAGCATATACGTCAGCTCGATGTCGTGGGTGGCTGCGAAGCACATCACATTTTTCCGCACCATGCTGCGCAGGATCTGGGCGGAGGCCGCGATGCGCTCCACGGTGTTCGTGCCCCGCAGCACCTCGTCCACAAAGCACAGCACCGGAATCTCATCCTCCAGGTGATCCAGAATACGCTTCAGGGATTTGATCTCTACAATATAATAGCTCTCCTGGCTCATCAGGTCATCCCGCAGGGCCATGGAGGAATAAATCTGGCAGAAATTCTGCTCCCAGGAGTCCGCCAGAACCGTGTGAACCGTCTGGGCCAGCAGCCCATTGATGCCAAGGGTCTTCAGGAAGGTGGACTTACCGGAGGCATTGGAGCCTGTGATCAGGGCTCCGCCCTCCAGGGAGACGGAATTTTTCACCGGATCGTCGATCATGGGATGATACACATTTTCCGCCCGCAGATAGGCGCGGCTTTCCGCCTCCAGGGAGGGCTCACACCACTCTCCCATCATCTCCCGGAAGGAGGCGACGGCGATGGCGCTCTCCAGGATCCCGATATTCTCCGTGAGCTCTTCAAACGCGTCCAGATGCTTTTTAAGCTCCTGCACCAGAGTGTTAAACTGCAGCAGGTCGATATGGAACGTAAAATTAATATACGCGGCTATGGACTCCAGAATCCCTTCGCCGCCGCCCGAGCCTAAACCGGCTCCCGCCAGCACAAAAGAGGTGTTTCTCTTAAACTTGCCAAATTTCCGCTCTTCCTTCCGGATTTTCTCCTGGTATTCCCGGATCGCCGGGATTTTCACCTGATCCAGCTCCTCCGCAGCCTTTAACATCTGCAAAAGACATTTGCAGGAGGCCACGTAAGGCTCGATTTTTTTCCTTCTGGAAAAATAAGTGCCCCAGCAAAAGGCGATGGCGCCTATCAAAAGAACGATGCCCACAGACGGCTGGAGCGCCAGGCACAGGACAGCCCCCAGAAAGGAGCCGATACACAGGTAGTGCACGCCCCTGGAATCCTCCCTGTAGCCTGCCAGGTTATAGATGTAGTCGAAGATAGAGATTTCGCCCGTCTTTCCGATTCCCGCAAAGAAGTATTCCAGCTTCTCCCTCTCCTCCGTATGCTCCCCAAAATACTGGATCAGCCGCTCCCTTTCCGCCAGCTTTTCCTTTGAAAAAACAGGCGTTCGCAGCATGGCATACAGATAGCTCTCTCCGATACAGGACCAGGTATGGTTCAGCAGCATGAAAATCGTATCCATATCCAGATCATTCCAGGTGATATCGTCAATGGAATAACGCTCCTTCCCGGTTCTCTTAAAATAGCTCCCAATCGCCTCGAACTCTGCGGCCGTGTACTCCCGCACCGGCCGCTCTCCCCAGCTTCTCCTGATCCTGGCCATCCGTTCCATCCTGTTTTTCCTGTTAGAGTAAAAACAAAACACCGCGAACAAGGCCATACAGCCTAAAACAAGCCCTGCAATCTTTAACTCCATTGCCCTTTCCTCCCGTTATCAAAGGCTTTCTGCCGTCAGTTTTCCCCGCACTTTTCGTAGATCGTATAGATCAGCTTTTCGGAATCCTCCCAGCCCAGGCAGGGATCTGTGATGGATTTTCCGTATACATGGGTGCCCTGGCCGATTTTCTGGCATCCGGGCTCTATGTAGCTCTCGATCATAACGCCCTTTACCAGCTCCTTAACCCTGGCGTTTACATTTCTGCTGTGCAGCACTTCCTTGACAATACGGATCTGCTCCGCGTACTGCTTACCGGAATTGGAGTGGTTGGCGTCCACGATCGTTGCCGGGTAGGACAGATTTCTCTCGTCATACATCTTCAAAAGCAGGTTCAGGTCTTCATAGTGATAATTGGGGATCGTATTTCCGTGCTTATTCACCGCTCCCCTTAAAATCGTATGGGCCAGAGGATTTCCCGTGGTCTTTACCTCCCATCCACGGTAGATAAAGCTGTGCCCCGACTGGGCAGCTACCACAGAGTTCAGCATCACAGTCAGATCTCCGCTGGTGGGATTCTTCATGCCTGCTGGGACGTCCATTCCGCTGACCGTCAAGCGGTGCTGCTGATCCTCCACAGAGCGGGCCCCGATCGCCACATACGACAGGATATCGGAAAAATACCGCCAGTTTTCCGGATAGAGCATCTCATCGGCCGCTGTCAGGCCGCTCTCCTCGATGGCTCTGATATGAAGCTTCCGGATGGCAATCAGCCCTGCCAAAAGATCCGGCTTTTTCTCCGGGTCTGGCTGGTGGAGCATTCCCTTGTAGCCCTCCCCCGTAGTTCTCGGCTTATTCGTATAGATCCTGGGGATCAAAATCAGACGGTCTCCCACCTGGTTCTGTACCCTGGAAAGACGTCCGATATAGTCGCACACGGCCTCCTCGTTATCCGCCGAACAGGGGCCTATGATCACAAGGAACTTATCGGATTCCCCGGTAAACACTTTCCGGATCTGCTCATCCCTGTCTTTCTTTATCTTTGCCACCCGTTCCGTCACCGGGTACATTTCCTTAACCTCCGCCGGTGTCGGTAATTTTTTCACAAATTCAAAGCTCATGCTTTTCTC
Source organism: Lachnospiraceae bacterium UBA3316 (assembly GCA_002361955.1). GTDB lineage: Bacteria > Bacillota > Clostridia > Lachnospirales > Lachnospiraceae > Hominisplanchenecus_A. The sequence continues at coordinate 35,507 of DESK01000012.1, read as the reverse complement.
CTCCTTATTCTGCCGCCCGCCCTTCGCCGCCGCAGCAAAAACACCCCTTACTGCAGCAAGGCTGCTGCCTGAAACATCTGTTTCAAGCAGCCGGACTCCGTCCCGCCGGACGGCTGCATGTATCCATAATATAGCCCAACTACCCGGAAATATCAACTGCTTTCTTTTTCTTCTCTCCGCCTGAAAAAGGTTTAAGAAAGGGATTCCGATTTGACTTTTTCTCTGATTATGCTATCATAAGAAGAAAGCTGATCCGTGCAGATCACACATGGTATTTTGGATTTACAATGCACTGACAGAAAATAATGCAGGAGTACAAAATATTTATGGAAAATACAAAGAAGCCTTATTTCCCGATGTTTATTGACCTGACAGATAAGAAGGTGATCGTGGTGGGAGCCGGAACCATCGCCAAACGGCGGATTCGTTCTCTCTTAAGCTTTACCAACCATCTGGTAGTCATTGCCCCGGAAGTAAACAAAGAACTAAAAGACCTGGAAAACCAGGGACTTCTGAAGATACTCAGAAAGAAATATGACAGAGAAGATGTTTACGGCGCCGACCTGGTGATCGCAGCCACCAATGACGCGCAAACCAACAACGACATTTACAGCGTATGCAAATGCATGGGAATTCCCGTAAATGTATGCAGTGATAAAAGAAAATGCGATTTCTATTTTCCCGGCATTGCCTTAAAGGATCAGGTAGTTGTGGGCGTCACAGCCAGCGGCTCCGACCATAAAAAGGCAAGATGGGTCATTGAACAGATCCGAAAGATTTTGTAGGCATCGCTGCCGTCCAGACCCTGGCAAACCTGTGAGCAGGGCAGGCGTCAGCTTCTTGGATGTGCTTTCGCATATACCTCCCGCACGCGGTTTACATTCATGTGGAGATACATCTGGGTTGTAGAGATATCTGCATGGCCCAGCATCTCCTGCACTGCCCGCAGATCTGCTCCGTTCTGCACCAGATGGACGGCAAAGGAATGGCGCAGCGTATGGGGCGTAATGTCCTTTACGATATGGGCCTTCTCCGCATACTGCTTCACCAGCTTCCAGAAGCCCTGGCGGCTCATGGGCTTTCCGGAGCAGTTCACAAACAGGCAGCCGCTCTCCTGCCCTTTCAAAAGCTGATCCCTGGCATCCCCGATATACTGCTCCAACGCCTCCTCGGCTGCCCTTCCAAAGGGGATCACCCGTTCCTTCTCCCCATCACGGCAAATCAGATAGCTCATCTCCAGATTCAGATCCTCCATCTGTACCATCAAAAGCTCCGACACACGCATTCCCGTGGCATACAGAAGCTCCAGCATCGCCTTATCCCGGCAGCCCTTGGCCGTCTCGCACAGCGGAGCGTTCAGAAGATCGCCGACTTCCTTCTGGGTCAGGATTTCCGGCGCTTTTTTATCGATATGGGGCGCTTTGATCAGCTCTGACGGATCTCTCTCCACCTGCTTCTGTACCAGCGCAAAATGGAAGTAGGATTTCATAGACGCCACATTTCTCGATACGGTAGCAGTGGAAAACCCTTCTCTCTCCAAAAAAAGGATATAGGAATTCAAGCTGGTAGGCGTAACCTCCTCCAGGCTTTCGATTCCTTTCGACTGCAAAAAATTGAACAGCTTTTTCAAGTCTCTCTGGTAAGACATCACTGTACTGGCTGAAGCGTTCTTCTCCTGCTCCAGATATGTGACAAATTCCGGTATCATGCTCTCCATCCCTACGTGCTCCCACTAAAACATTTTTATAATTTATCATCTGCTTTCCTTTTCAGATAAAGCCGCTATGAACAAAAGTATACCAGCTTTTTCTACAAAATCAATCCTTTTTTTACAACAGCTGCCCACGCCTATCCCCAAATCAGGCGCAGTGCCCACTTTACTACCCAGGGATTGATACTGCTCTCCAACAAAATGCCGAAAATCATAAACAGGCACATCCCGGCGATCAGCAGGATATAGCGGGCTGTGCCGTCAGCCGCCCGGGGATACCGGCCGCCGCCCGGTGCCTTCAGGCTGATCCCGTTCAGGAAAAACACCCAGGCCGGCCCATAGCACAAACTCTGGGGAAACAGGGCGGCAGCGGCAAAGAGAAGCCCAAAAATCCCCAGCTTCAGTACGGCCACCCCCATAAGGATCCCCACAGAAAATCCCATCCACAGCACATAGCCTGCCCCACAGAGCGATCCCGCCGCGGTAAATCCGGCGGCCCAGAGCAAAAAGACCCATTTGAGCCTCTTTTTTAAGATATAGAGAAACAGCTCCACGGTGTCGATCTCCAGATATTTATACTGGCGCAAAAAATAGTCGCTCAGAATCCCGGCCCTGTTCACCTGGGAATCGGCAAGCACATTGACCGCCATGGCTCCCAGGATCATCCCCAGCACAAAAAGAGCCGCCATCCCCCTCAAAAATTTGACATTCATCCCCCATTTTCTCATCCCGGCCCTCCGCCTTCTGTGATCCTATGGTTCTATGGTATGCACAGTCCGGGGAAATTCAGAACATCCAGTCTGTTTTCAACCGTCAGGGCACAAAAAAGCTCCGCAGGTCTTCACCCACGGAGCTTTTATAAATAAGCTAAATGTACTATTTCGCGTAGTCAACAGCCCGTGACTCACGGATCACGCTGACCTTAATCTGTCCCGGATACTCCAGCTCAGCTTCGATCTGTTTGGAAATATCGCGCGCCATCAGTACCATATCGGCATCTGTGACTTGTTCGGGAACTACCATTACTCGAATCTCTCTTCCCGCCTGAATAGCAAAAGATTTATCAACACCCTTGAAGGTATTTGCAATATCCTCTAACTGTTTTAACCGATTTGTATATGTTTCCAGCGTCTCTCTTCTCGCGCCCGGACGTGCTGCGGAAATCGTATCAGCAGCCTGTACAATACACGCGATCAGGGACTCCGGCTCCACATCTCCGTGATGTGATTCAACCGCATTGATCACAATCGGAGATTCCTTGTACTTCTTACATAAATCGGATCCAATCTGAATATGGGAACCTTCCATCTCATGATCAATCGATTTACCAATATCGTGCAATAAACCAGCTCGCTTCGCGATGCGGACGTCCACGCCGATCTCCCCGGCCAAAAGCCCGGAAAGCTGCGCAACCTCAATGGAATGCTTCAAAGCGTTCTGTCCATAACTGGTCCGAAATTTCATTCTTCCAAGTAAACGCACCAACTCAGGATGGATGCCGTGTACGCCAACTTCCAGAGTTGCCGCCTCGCCTTCTTCCCGAATGATTGTCTCTACTTCTCTCTGCGCTTTCTCTACCATCTCTTCGATCCTGGCCGGATGGATACGTCCATCCACGATCAGCTTCTCAAGAGCGATCCTCGCCACTTCCCGCCGGATGGGATCAAAGCCTGATAAAATAACTGCCTCCGGCGTATCATCAATAATCAGATCTACGCCTGTCATGGTTTCCAAGGTCCGAATATTTCTTCCTTCTCTGCCTATGATTCTTCCCTTCATCTCGTCGTTGGGAAGCTGAACAACGGAAATCGTCGTTTCCGCCACGTGATCCGCCGCGCATTTCTGAATGGCTGTCACCACGTATTCTTTTGCTTTTTTCGCAGCATCTTCTTTTGCTCTGCTCTCTAATTCTTTATAGAGCTTTGCAGTGTCACCTTTTACTTCATCTTCAACAGTTTTTAACAGATAATCTTTTGCCTGTTCGGAGGTTAAACCTGAGATTCTCTCCAATTCCTGCAACCTTTTGTCATTTAGCTCTTCTACTTCAATACTCTTTCTCTTTAATTCCTCTTCTTTTGCTGCTACACCTGATTCTCTCTTCTCGATCGCATCCGCTTTTTTATCTACTGCTTCCTCTTTCGATAAAACACGCTTTTCATAACGCTGAAGCTCAGTACGCCTCTCCCTCGTTTCTCTGTCAAGCTCATTTTTCGTCTTTAAAGACTCCTCCTTGACTTCGAGCAGGGCTTCCCGCTTCTTTGTCTCTGCAGTCTTGAGCGCATCATCTATTATTCTTCTGGCTTTTTCCTCCGCACTTCCAATCTTAGCTTCAACAACCTTCTTATGGTATACGGTAGCTGCCAGCCATGTAATAGAAACGGCTATAATCAATGTTACAACAGCAGTAATTCCTACTACAACTGCACTCGGCACAGGAGCACCTCCTTATTTATTTTTCATTGTACAAAAACAACACACTAATTTTACCGTGCTTTGTGCATATTGTCAAGTAATACTCTTCTTGAGTTTACAAAAATTTAGTCAAAGCAAGTTTTATCACTAATTTTTCCACTGCCGTTTGTAGTGCAGCCTTCTCTGCGCTATGGCTGCACTACAAACGGCAGGGACATCTCCAGATTCCTCTTTGAGATGTCTCTGCCTTATAAGGAAAATGTAAAAATCTATAGGTATCTATGCTCTCATCTATCTAACTCTGGAAGCTCCTTTGGCAGAACCGCCATCAATTTGCCTGTCTTCTCATCCAGGGTGATCCGAATATCATCCAGTCCACACCTTCCCTTTTCCACCGCTTCCAGCGCCGCAGCTAAGGATTCCTTATCAATGTCCTCCTTATAAGAAGCATACTTGTCCCTGTTTTCTGCTGTAAAGAAGGAAACCTTGCCATTGGCTCCCTTCTGGAATGCGCGTACCTTATAATACCCAGATTTCTTGCAAGGGATATATAGCTTTTTCGTGGTACGTACCTTGCGGTAGGTTCCATTCTTTTTCGCGCTGCTCCAAACTTCATAGCCCTGGGCACCTTCCGCAATATCCCAGTACATCCCCATCTTTTTTCCTTCTCCTACTGCTCCGAGGATGTTCACTGCTCCGGGTTTTACGTAGATCACTACCTTTGCCCATACTTTCTGGCTTTCCTTAGAGGCTACCGTTACCTCTGCCTTTCCCGGAGCTGCCGCTTCCGCTTCCCCGTTCTCAGACACGGTCACGGCCTTCTGGTCGTCGCTGCTGTATACCGGTGTCTCACCAGCCGCTGTCCTGGCGTTTACCAGGGCGGATAAGGAATACTTCTCTCCGATTTCCAATGCCAGCTCAATCTCCTTTGCCTTGGCGCTGTTGATCTTTTTATTCATCGTTTTCGCCGACAGCTTCTTACACGGAATCTTGTTCTTCCCGGCATACTTCTGCGCCGCGGAATTTTTCACACAGTAGAGGGTCTTTACACTTTTCTTCGGGTCCTTCCCAAAAGCGTTTTTCGCTATCTTTTTGATGCTTTTCGGCAGGTACACCTGCAGCTTTTTGCCTTGCGCAAAGGCGTCTGCCCCGATCTCCTTCACCGGGCTGCCCCCAATCTCAGACTGAACCATCACCTTTGACCCGGCGGCCTGCTTTTCCTTCACGGCCACCACCGTGTAGCTTTCCTTTTTCGGACGGTAACCATACTCAACGCCGTCCACCGTGATATTCCCGGCCGCCTGCGCCGGCTTTGCACATACAAGTACTGCCATAAAAAACAGTATCCATGAAACTTTCATTTTCCAATTTTTCATATATATTACTCCTTTTCCCATAAATATACTGATTCATTCATACTTACTTCGGCGTAATTGCAATGAGATTTCCTGTTTCTGCGTCCATTGTGATTCTTATATCATCCAATTCGCATTTTCCCTCTTCGACCTCCTTTAATGCTATGGTCAAAGATTCATCCATGATATCACCCTCATTGAACGAATTATATCTATCCCTATTCATTGCCGAAAATGCATACACCTCACCTTGCGATGTAATAAATACAAATACTGAATCATCTGTTATGTAATCCCCTAACCTTCGAACATATGTAACAAGATAAATATCCTTTTGCGGTTGATATTCCACCTCATGAAATGTATATAACTGAGAATCATCTCCTAACTCAAAATCAATATACGTATCTGCTATATTTTTGATTTCTTCATCATTCATAGCAAATAACCCTATATTGTCCGAGGTATCATACTCATGTTCTTCCATTCTCAAACATATTTTTTCAGTATCGTGCATATAATAATATATTGTGTTTTTGTCATCAACATATTCATCATAAACACCAAAGTCATTCTCCACTTCTGCCACATTACTGAAGGCTTGCGTATCCTTATATCTGATTTTCATCTCTTCTCCATTTTGATCAATATACATACGCAATTGCCCACTAGAATTGTCTTGATGTTCCACTACCTCTACACCATCTACTGTAGTTCCAAAACCTACCCTTTCATGTTTTCTTTCATGTTTTCTTTCATATAATATCCTTCTCTTTTCATATATTTTGAGGGCAATACTTCTATTTCCGGCACCCACCTTTCTTTTCGCATTACATGACGCTATGATTTGTTTATACAGTCCCGTTATTTTCTTAGATTTTTATCACTCTCCTTTATTTCTTTTATGTTTACGTATTATCAATGCGCTTATTTATATTTGTATGATAGCATATCGCACTATATAACGCAATAGCCAAAGACTTTTTTTGTTAAATTTCACAAATATGACGCAAAAATTATTTTATTTTCAAGAAGATACCTGTATATTTTTGTATGATTTTATCCCCTATTTACTGTAAAAAAGCAAATAAAGGATTTAACTCCTTTACTTGCTTCAAATTGTAATATCGTTCTTTTAATCAACATTCTCCCGCAGCGCCCTCCCGATCGCGTCCGCGGAAAACCCCTTTCGCATCAGAAAACCGTAAAGCCTCTGCCGCTCTTTCCTGTCGGCTGTCCGGGGATCGATATGCTTCTTTTCCGCCAGGCGTCTGATCAGGGCCTCCTCATCCTGGGGCTCGGCCTCCTCGAAGGCCTCCTGGATGATGTCCTGGGAAATCCCCTTCTGTCTCAGGTCGCAGGCGATCTGCCTCCTGGCGTCCCGCCCCTGGCGGCTCTCAATATAGCGGAGGGCGTAGGCCCGGTCATTGACGTATCCGAATTTCTTCACGTAGGCGATCGCCCGCTCAGCTACCTCCTCCGGATAGTCTCCCTGCCGCAGCTTCTGCCGCAGCTGAAACTCTGTCCGGTCCATAGACTTCAGAAGATTCATGCAGCGAAGCTTCGCCCGTTTTGTGAGCACCGTATCCAGAATCTCCCGGTAGATGTCCTCGGAAAGCTCCGCCCCCTCTTTGATCCCATAACGGGAAAGCTCGCCCTTGTACAGTACAAAGGCAAGCTCCTCATCCAGATATACGCGGCTCCTGTTTTTCCCTACGGCCTCCAGCCCGGTAACGATCACAGCAGATCTCCTTCAGGCGTTTCTTCTCCCTGGTCGGCTGCTGCTGTCTGCTCCTCCCCGTCCTTCTTTTCTGACGGTGAGAAAATCTCCCGGACCTTCTGCTCCACTTCTTCCATGATCTCCGGATGCTCCTTCAAATAGAGCTTGGAGTTCTCCCGGCCCTGGCCGATCTTCGCGCCGTTGTAGGCGTACCAGGCGCCGCTTTTCACAATCACATTCTCCTTGGCTGCCAGGTCAAGGATATCACCCTCCCGGGAAATACCCTGGCCGAACATGATGTCAAACTCCGCTTCCTTAAAGGGCGGCGCGATCTTATTTTTCACTACCTTGATGCGCGTCCTGTTTCCGATCACCTCTCCGCCCTGCTTCAAAGCTTCGATCCGGCGGACGTCCAGGCGGATGGAGGAGTAGAACTTCAGCGCGCGGCCTCCGGTGGTCGTCTCCGGATTTCCGAACATCACCCCGACCTTCTCACGGAGCTGATTGATAAAGATGATCGTGCAGTTGTATTTGCTGGTGACTCCTGTCAGCTTCCGCAGCGCCTGGGACATCAGGCGGGCCTGAAGTCCCACATGGGAGTCTCCCATATCGCCGTCAATCTCCGCCCGCGGCACCAGGGCCGCCACCGAGTCCACGATGATGATGTCCACTGCCCCGGAACGTACCATGGTCTCCGTGATCTCCAGGGCCTGCTCTCCGTTATCCGGCTGTGAGATATAGAGATTGTCGATGTCCACGCCGATATTTTTCGCGTACACCGGATCCAGCGCGTGCTCTGCGTCGATAAATCCGGCGATGCCGCCCCTCTTTTGCACCTCGGCTACCATATGTAAGGCCACCGTAGTCTTTCCGCTGGACTCCGGCCCGTAGACCTCGATGATCCTGCCCTTCGGAATTCCTCCAAGCCCCAGGGCCACATCCAGGCTCAGGCAGCCGGTGGGCACCGTCTCCACATTCATATTGGCCGCGGAGTCTCCCAGCTTCATGATCGCGCCCTTTCCAAAATCCTTCTCTATCTTACTGATCGCTGCGTCCAGCGCTTTTAACTTATCTTCCTGTCCCATCGTTACAATCTCCTTTCGTGCGAACGGGTGTTCGCCTGTTCTTTGTCCATCATATTACACTTTTCCCCGCTTGTCAACTGCTTTCTCGCTCCCTCGGATGTTCTTATTGGATGTTCTTATTGTATTTTCTTTTTCACTCATTGTCAATAGATTTTTCTGTCTTTCTTTTGATGCTTTTCGTTACCGGTTCCACTCAGGAATTCGCGCCCGCTGCAGACTCCATGAGAATACGTAAAAATTGCCGGAGGGTTTTCCTCCGGCAACAAACCTTTCTATGAGATTTTGCAGCAATCCTTCCAGCCGCCATGCCTGCTTCCCGCTCATGGCCTGGCTATTTCCAGGTTTTTATATACCCCGTAGGCGTCCAGGATGTGGAACGGCTCCGTCTCATGGCTTCCCTGAGCCTCTGCCGTCACCAGGATAAACTGCTCGTCCTGGATATCGGCAAAGCTTGCCAGGCACAGCCCCGCCTCGTCGGTGTACCCCGTCTTTCCCCCGGCGATGAGCCCGCTGTCCCTGATCTCCTCATTCATATAGCCAAACAGGGTGCTGTACAGGGTAATGCCCTCCGGATGCAGCTTGGTAGGCTCCGTGCTGTGCAAAGGCGAGGAGGCTATTTCCCGGAACGTATCATTTCTCAGGGCATATTCCAGAAGCTTCGCGATATCCGCCACGGTAGAGTAATGTTCCGGGTCAGAAAGCCCGCTGGCATTGACAAAATGGGTTCCCGTCATGCCCAGCTCCGCGGCCTTTTCATTCATCAGCTCCACGAAGCCTTCCTCCGACCCGGCCACATACTCCGCAATCCCCGTGCAGCACTCCGCCCCGGAGGGAAGCATTACGCCGTAAAGCAGGTCCAGGGCCGTCACTTCTTCCCCCGGCAGGAACCCTGCCATGGAGGCCTCCGCCAGGTACAGCTCCTCAAACATGGACTCATCCAGGCGTATGGATACGCCCAGGTCCGGGATCTGCTCCAGGGCCACCAGGGCCGTCATGATCTTTGTCATGGAGGCCGGGTAGATCTGCTCCGTGCTTTCCTTGTCGAGCAGTACCTCCCCCGTCTTTGTCCTGACAAGAATGGCATGGGCGCTGTACAGCTCCTCCGGGGTGATCCGCAGCTCTGCCGGTGGCTCTGTGGGCGCTTCCGTTTCGGTGGGCGGCTCTGTCTCCGTGACCTGCTCCGTCTGCGCGCCCGTGCCGCTCTCCAGGGGAACGATCTTATCCGTCTGCGCGGGATTCCTTCTCCCGGAAACTCTGATATTTCTCCAGATGACGATGCCTGCCAGCACTGCCGCAAGCAAAAGGAGCATTACAGCCAGGACGGCCCCCGCTGTCTGCCGCCTCCGTCTTTTCCGCCTGCTCTTTTCTCTTTCTGTATCCATCCTTCCTCACTCCTCCTATCTCTTGTAATTCTGCCCCGAATCGATTCATGCAAGCCGGATGCTCCGTGCCTGTGGCCCTCCCGCATCCGCCGCCATCGTAAAAACGGCAGGCCGCCCCGTCCAAAGGGCTGCCTGCCGTCATTCCTCCTGTCGGTTCTGCTCTTACTTTATCATATTTTGCGCGCAGTTTTATCCCGACAATCTTAAAATTTCCTTGCTATCTTCTTAGATTTTTTCCGCGACTTCCCCGCGTTTTTTGTAAATGCTGTCAGCCGGTACGACCTCACGGACAGAAGACAGGGGATAGATATTGGTGCGGGGGCCGATCACGGAACCGGGATTCAGGATAGAGCCGCAGCCTACCTCCACCTCGTCACCGATCATGGCGCCAAACTTCTTAAGCCCCGTCTCGATGCGCTCTTTGCCGTCCTTTACCACTACGAGCTTCTTATCAGACTTCACGTTTGAGGTGATGGATCCGGCGCCCATATGCGCCTTGTACCCCAGGATGGAGTCTCCCACATAATTGTAATGAGGCACCTGCACCTTATTGAAAAGCACCACATTTTTCAGCTCCGTGGAGTTTCCTACTACGGCGCCCTCACCTACCAGAGCGTTTCCGCGGATAAAGGCGCAGTGGCGCACCTCCGCTTCCTTTCCGATGATAGCCGGGCCGTTGATAAAGGCGGTGGGCGCTACCTTCGCGGACTTTGCCACCCACACATTCTCCCCGCGCTTCTCATACTCTTCCTCGCTCAAGGTACTCCCCAGCTTCTTGATGAATTCACCGATCTTCGGCAAAACCTCCCAGGGATACTCTGCCCCCTCAAACAGATCCTTCGCGATCGTCTCTTCCAGGTTGTAAAGATTTTTAATCTTACAGGTTTCCATCATTTTTTTGCTCCCTTCTTGTAAAACTCCGCGGCAACTTGAAAGTTGTTCCGCAGAATGTAGCTGTGGTTGTTCATCAGGACATTCTCTGTCCTTCCTTTGATGAAATTCTCCAGCTTTGTCATATATTCCTCCGGCGTGATCTCCCCCTCTGCCACATACGTCAGCCCTTTCTCCCAGCTGGCCGTAAGCTCCGGATTCAGCAGGGATTTTATGGAGGCGTTCACAACCTCGTAAATCATCTCCCCCAGAAGTGTGGGGGTGAGGATCTGCGTCTTTTTATTCAGCGCCATGTACTTATTGGCCACAAGCTTTTTCAGGATCTCCGCGCGGGTAGCGCTGGTGCCGATGCCGCTGCCCTTGATCTGGGCCCGCAGCTCCTCATCCTCGATCAGCTGGCCTGCGTTTTCCATGGCAAGGATCATGGAACCGGAATTATACCGTTTGGGCGGTGAAGTCTCGCTCTCCTTGATATGAAGGGCGGACACCGGAAGCTCCGTGCCCTTTTTCAGTTTTTTCAGGGCCTCCAGGAAGTCCCCATCAGCCTTTACTTCCCCTTCCTCCTCCTTTTTCTTCCCCTCCTTGGGGACGCCGGCCACCTTCAGGTAGCCCTCCGAGAGCAGCACCTTAAAGCTGGAGAAAAAGGATTCCTTTGTCATCTCCGTCACCAGGCTCACCTTCTGGTAGACGGCCGCCGGGTAAAAGATGCTTAAGAACCTGCGGACAACCGCATGGTACACGCCTGCCGACCGCTCTGACAGTCCCCGCAGGGCTCCGAAGCCCTGGCCGGTGGGAATGATCGCGTAGTGGTCGGTGATCTGTTTGTCGTTCACATAGCGGGTGGAGGAAATCTTTTTGTAGCTTCCCTCCTCCAGAATCTCCTGGGCAAACCCCGCCGCCCAGGGAAGATTTCGCAGGCCGCCGATATTTTTATGGATCTCCTTTGCCACCGCCGTGGAGAGCACCCTGGCGTCTGTCCTGGGATAGGTCACCAGCTTTTTTTCATAGAGCTCCTGCACGATGCGGAGGGTCTCATCGGGACTGATCTTAAACATCCGGGAACAGTCATTCTGAAGCTCCGCCAGATTGTAAAGCAGGGGCGGATTTTTGTTCTCCTTCTTGCGCTCCACCGACTTTACCACCGCCGTCAGGGGCGGATGCCCCGACAGGCGCGCGATGAGCTCCTGGGCGTCTTTCTTCTCTTTAAAGCCATTTTCCTTATAGAGCTTGGGCGACTGATAGTAAGCGGAGCCCTCCACGGCCCGGAACTCGCCTTCAAAGCTCTTTCCATTGACCTCCAGGACGTTTATCACCCGGTAAAAGGGCGTTTTCACGAACCGGCGGATCTCCCGCTCTCTCCGCACCACCATCCCCAGTACGCAGGTCATCACGCGCCCCACAGAAATCACCGTATACTTCGTCCCCATACAGTGGGACAGCAGGTTTCCGTATTTCAAAGTCAGCAGCCTGGAAAAGTTGATCCCCATCAGGTAATCTTCCTTTGCCCGGAGATAGGCGGCCTCGGAGAGATTGTCGTACTCGGACAGGTCCTTCGCCTCCTGAATCCCCCGCAGGATCTCCTCCTCCGTCTGGGAGTCGATCCACACCCGCCGCCGTTTCTTCCCGTGGACCTGAGCCATCTGCTCCACCAGCCGGTAGATATACTCTCCCTCCCGCCCGGAGTCGGTGCACACGTAGATTGTATCCACATCCTCCCGGTTCAGAAGCCCGCTCACAATCCGGTACTGTTTCTGTACGCCCGGGATGACCTCATATAAAAATTTTTCCGGCAAAAAGGGCAGGGTATCTAAGCTCCACCGCTTATACTTTATGTCGTAAACCTCCGGATAACTCATCGTGACAAGATGTCCCACGCACCAGGTGATCACGGTATCCTCCCCTTCCAGATAACCGTCCCGCCTTGCGGTCTGCTTCTTCAGCGCCTTGGCAAACTCCTGTGCCACGCTGGGTTTCTCCGCGATATATAATGCTTTCGCCATGCATAACCTCATATTCGCCGCCTATCAGTTACAGCGGCAGATCTCTCACTCGAAACAGGCGGGTTCCCAGAGCGATGCAGGCAAAGCCCACAGCCGCCAGGGCAGGAAACTTCCAGCAGATCTGCAAGCTTCCCGTCAGCACGTCCGCCCCCTGAAACAATGTAAATATCGTCGTGTATTTTAAAATACCAAGAATGCCTCCCATGTTTGCCAGCATGGAGAGCGCCAGAAAGATTCCCGGAACGCCAAGGCCCAACGCCAGCGCCCTGGAACCCTCATTTACCGCGCAGGAGGCCAAAAACCCAATCCCCGCCAATGCCAGCTCCAGGCAGAAGCCTCCGATATGCAGCAAAATATACTGGGTAATATCCAGCTTTCCCGGACAGAGCAGGGCGATGATGATCCCGCCTGCCACCCCGGTACAAAAAAACATGGCAAAGAGGCTCATGACCAGGAAATATGCCTGGGTAGCTGCCACCGTCTTCCGCTTGCTTGGCGCGGATAACAGATAGACCATGGTACCCGTCTCCACTTTTTCCGCCATAAGCCTCTCCGCCGTCACGCCGCCGTACAGCAGGGCGGCCGCCGGATAGAAAAATCCGAACAGGCAGGAAGCCAGGTATTCTGTCAGCCCGGAAGCGTTCCCGTCGATGCCCAGCGCCTGAGCCAGCGTCCCCGGTATCCACCGGAAAAGTCCGCCCTTCTCCGGATGATACAGGCCCACGGCCAAAAGCATCAGAAGCACGAGAAATCCTGTGCAGCAAAGCCACCGCCTGCCGTTTGTCCGGACGGTCCGCTTAAAAAGAGGAATATTAAGCACCTGCATCACCTCCGTAAAAATGTATAAACACGTCCTCCAGGCTCTGGGACATGGTCTCCAGCCCCACGACCTGATAATTTCCCAGGGCCTTGACCAAAGGAGCCATCTCCCCGGACAGACGCACCGTCACCTGCCGCCCGCTGATATTGAGGATCTCAAAATCCTCCTTGACAAAATTCAGGGCCTCCTGGTCCGTGGCAAAATTCACGATATAGGACTTTCTCTTTGCGGCCCTCAGGCCCGCGATATCGTCCACATTCACCAGGACGCCCCGCTTGATCATCCCCACCCGGTCGCAGGTGCGCTCCACCTCCTCAAAAATATGGGAGGTAAAGAAAATTGTCTTTCCCCTCTCCTTTTCCTCCAGGATCAGATCGTTGAGCCTCCCCTGCATGGGGGCGTCCAGCCCGCCGGTGGGTTCATCCAGCAAAAGCACCGCCGGGTCGTGCATGAGGGCGCAGACGATGGCCGTTTTTTTCCTGGAAGCCCTGGACATCTTCCGGATCCTCGTATCCAGGTCCAGCTCAAAACGTTCCGCGATCTGCAGCGCCCGCTCAATACTCTTGATCCCCTTGTATTCAGCCATAAACCGCAGGAAGGACAGTCCCGTCATATCCCCCGGAAGGGCCGTCTCCTCCGGCAGGTATCCCGTAAAGCCCATGATCTCCGACTGCCTGGTGTGGCAGCTCTTTCCATTGATGAAGCATCTTCCCCGGCTCGCCTGGGCAAACCCCATAAGCTGGCGGATCACCGTCGTCTTCCCGGCCCCCTCCGGCCCTAAAAGGCCAAAGACCTCCCCGTCCTCCACCTCAAAGGACAGGTCAAAGACTCCCTGCCGGCCTCCATACTCTTTCGTTAAATTCTTTACTCTTATCATTAATCTTACAACCCGCTTTATGTATGCTCTGTCATAGCCAGGGACAAAGGCTTTTGACCCCGACATCATTCTGATTTTTTATTGTAAAATAGAACCCCCGAAAAAACAAGCCCCTTTCTGAATTTCCAGACAATTTCCAGACAATTTTAAAAAAGCAGAAGGCATCTGGTTCTGCCTCCTGCTTCTTATTTTCTGCAGCTATGCGTTAACAAGGGATCCAATCAGTCACCCATCTTGCGTTTACCATATCCCACAGGCGTTTGTATTTCTTTCCGTTTTCTACCTTCATCTTCCACACATATTGCGTGTCCATCGGAACTGCTACCGTTTCTCCGGCGCTGTACACAGATACCATGGATGCCGCCTCTACAGGCAGGACATTGCCCACTGCCAGCACACCGATGCATCCTAATACCATCAGTTTTTTTCTACTCATCCTTCACATCCTCCTCGCTTTTATAGACCGTAACCCCTCTGAACGGCCTCAGGTCATCCGTAGAAAAACAATACTCTCCGTGAAAATAGACGTCATAATAATCCTCGCCGTTTTCGATCAGATAGGTGTTTTCCTTCGTCATCCATTCCCCTTCTCCATCCTCCGGAGGCATATAGCAGGCTTCCAGGATAAAACAAAGACTTAACAACACCATGGCCGCCGCAGCTGCCTTCAGCCCCAGGCTGAAGCCTTTGCGCGATCCCGGCTCCCTGCCGATCAGCCGCATCCTCTGCCCGAGCTCCCGGACGGAACCGCGGACGAAAGAAATACCTGCCGGAAGTTCCTCTGTCTGAACCTTCTCCGCGGCGCTTTTCAGACATTCCATATATCGGATCTTTTCCTGTCCCGACATCTCCTTTGTCACTTCCATATCGCTGGATATCTCAATCATATGAAATACCGTATTTTTCAGATAGTGTACTGCCGGATTCCACCAGAACAGAATACATAAAAAATCAAGGCTGACTTTTTTGAGTACGTCCCGCTTTTGAATATGTATCGCCTCATGACGCAAAATATAATCCAGTTCCTCTTCTGTATAGCTGTTTTTAGGAAGAAGGATTCTCGGCTTACGGATACCGACCAGACAGGGGGACGTGACCAGATCGGTAACAATCACAGAAGCTCCGTTTTTCAGCCGTTTCTCTTTCATCAGTCCAAAAATGCGCCCCAATGCCTTTTGAAAGCGCAGCCTTTTCCAGATCCCATAGATGATCCCAAGCCCCCATAGGAGCAGAACCATATGCCCGATTTTGAGGGGATACTTTCCCGGCAAAATCTCATAAACCAGCACGCTTTTTATAACCGGCAGCACATGGAACACCCGCACGGTGTACATAAAGGGAAGCTCCATGGGAATGAGCATCCTGATCAACAGAACCACCAGGATCATAACCACACACCTGCTTCCCGCCCTGCGTATGGTCCCATCCTTGCGCAAAATCCCACAAAACGCCAGAATGAGTATGGAACCCAGAACATACGTGCTCATAACCGATGAAATTGTCAGATTCATCTCCTTCTCCCTTCCATCTCTGGGCTTTCCTCTCGCTTATGCAAGTTCCTTTTTCTTTTGGTCGATGATCTCTTGCAGCTCATCAATCTCTTCCTGGTTCAGCTCCTTGATATCGCTTTTCAGCAGTCCTACCACAGCGGATACTACGCGAAACCTCTTTCGGAAACTCATCTTTCCCCCCAGGCGCTCAATCTCTGTCCTGGTGAACTCATCACGGCTGAAATTCGGACAAAGAACTCTCGCATACACATTAGAAACCTGACGGTGTCCGCTGATCACCACCGCATCCTTTTTCAGAAGATGCTTGACCGCCTGTGATACAGAGGAGGCGCTGATCTTTCGATCTTCTAAAAATTCTGTGATTTCCTGCACCGTCATGTCTTTCTCCTGTTCCCAAAGGACTCCCATGATCATGATCTCCATATCGGTTAATTTGGGGATTTCTCCTATCATATTTTATTCCTACCTTTCTAAGAATATTTCGTTGCTGTTTGTTTGGTAAACAGTAACAATATTTCTGAGTAGATTTTAGCTCATTTGATATTTAATGTCAACATTTATCCTACGATATTATTTCAAAACATGACTTTTAAACCTATTCATTTATGCGATTTTAAAAAAATATGCTTCGCGTCAGTGAAAAGGTTCCATTCCCGTTAAATTTTTCCTTTTATATATAGACGCATCAGCTCGCAAATGATGACGCAAAAAATGGAGAAAATTTATTTTTCTCCATTTTTTAATTATTTTATTTTGCTTTGATATATCCTTTGGCCGTCAGTGTTTCCGCGCAAAGCACAGCTCCGCCGGCCGCTCCGCGCACCGTGTTGTGGGAGAGGCCTACGAATTTGAAATCATATACCTTATCCTCACGGATCCGTCCCACAGATACGCCCATGCCGTTCTCATAGTTTACGTCCGCCTTTACCTGAGGCCTGTTGTCCTCCTCCATGTACTGGATAAACTGCTTCGGCGCGCTGGGCAGGTTCAGCTCCTGGGGAAGTCCCTTAAATTCCCTGATCTTCTGAATCAGCTGCTCCTTGGTCGGTTTCTTTCTGAACTTTACAAAGACTGCGGCCGTATGTCCGTTCAATACGGGAACGCGGATGCACTGGCAGGTGATCACCGGGGACTCGGCCGGCTTGATCACGCCATCCTCAATCTTTCCCCAGAGCCTTAAAGGCTCCATCTCACTCTTCTCTTCCTCACCGCCGATGTAAGGAATGATATTTTCTACCATTTCCGGCCAGTCTTTGAAGGTCTTTCCCGCTCCGGAGATCGCCTGGTAAGTCGTCGCCACCACCTCATAGGGCTCGAACTCCTTCCACGCCGTCAGCACCGGCGCGTAGCTCTGAATGGAACAGTTGGGTTTTACAGCGATAAACCCTCTCGTGGTTCCCAGACGCTTCTTCTGGTACTCGATCACCTCAAAGTGCTCCGGGTTGATTTCCGGCACTACCATCGGTACGTCCGGCGTCCAGCGGTGGGCGCTGTTGTTTGACACCACGGGAGTCTCCGTCTTCGCGTACTCTTCCTCAATCTTTTTGATCTCATCCTTTGACATATCCACTGCGGAAAATACAAAATCCACACTGGCAGCTACCTTCTCCACCTCGTTGACATTCATGACAACGATATTTTTCACTGCCTCCGGCATAGGAGTATCCATCTTCCATCTGCCGTTCACAGCCTCTTCATAAGTCTTTCCTGCGCTCCTGGGGCTGGCCGCCAGCGTCACAACCTCGAACCAGGGATGATTCTCCAAAAGTGAAATAAATCTCTGTCCTACCATTCCGGTAGCTCCTAAAATTCCTACTCTCAATTTCTGTTCCATTTTTTCATTCTCCTCTTATTAGTATCCGGCATCTGCACGGAGCGCGGTTGTCTCTGCACTGCGTACATTTGTCTTTCTTTGGACTATACTATACCATTTTGCAGAAAAAATCAAGAACAATTATAAAGTATCTGCTTGGCTGCTGCTCAGTCCTTAAGGTATTCCCTGTTTTTCTCGATGACACGGCTCATGGCCTCCCTCCCCGGAGCGCCGATGGTCGTCCGCTTCTCCACGCAGGTCTTCAGGCTGATCGCCTCGTAAATATCCTCCTGGAACACAGGACTGATGGCCTGATACTCCTCCAGCGTCATCTCATCCAGGGAAATATTTTTTTCGATGCAATACAGCACCAGCCTTCCCACAATGCCATGGGCGTCACGGAAGGGGATCCCATGATTTACCAGATAATCCGCAGCGTCGGTGGCGTTTGTAAAGCCATTCTTCGCGCTGCCCTCCATCCGCTCCCTGTTCAGCTTCATCGTCCCGATCATCCCGTTAAACAGAGCGATGCATCCCTTCACCGTATCGATGGCGTCAAAGGTCAGCTCCTTATCCTCCTGCATATCTTTATTATATGCCAGAGGAATCCCCTTCATCGTCGTCAGCAGGGAAATGAGCGCCCCGTAAACACGCCCCGTCTTGCCCCTTACCAGCTCCGCGATATCGGGGTTTTTCTTCTGGGGCATAATGCTGCTGCCTGTGCTGTAGGCGTCATCCAGCTCTACGAACTGGTACTCGTTGCTGTTCCAGATGATGATTTCCTCAGAAAAACGGCTCAGATGCATCATGATCGTGGACAGGGCGGAAAGCAGCTCGATCAGGTAATCCCTGTCTGCCACGGAATCCATGCTGTTTAAGGTGGTGCCGTCAAAATTCAAAAGCTCCGCCGTATACTCCCTGTCTAAAGGATAGGTAGTCCCCGCCAGGGCCCCGGAGCCTAAGGGACACAGATTCATCCGTCTGTAAATATCTCCCAGTCTCTGCCTGTCTCTTTTAAACATTTCAAAATAGGCCCCTGCGTGGTGGGCGAAGGTGATGGGCTGGGCTTTTTGCAGATGGGTAAATCCCGGCATATAGGTGTCAAGATTCTCCTCCATCAGCCTGAGAATCGTCTCCAAAAGCCCTTTTAACAGGGCGTCGATTTCCAGGACCTCGTCTCTCGTATAGAGCTTCATGTCCAGCGCCACCTGATCGTTCCGGCTGCGCCCTGTGTGAAGCTTCTTGCCCGCGTCCCCGATCCTGTCGATCAGATTCGCCTCCACGAAGCTGTGAATGTCCTCGTATTCATCCGTGATTTCCAGTGTGCCCTTCTCTACATCCTCCAGGATTCCCGCAAGTCCCTCCAGGATCTGCTCTTTCTCCTCCTCCGTCAGGATGTTCTGCTTTGCCAGCATGCGCACATGAGCCATGCTGCCCTGGATATCCTGCCTGTAAAATTTCCGGTCAAAGGAAATCGACGCGTTAAAATTGTAAACCAGCTGATCTGTTTCTTTTGTGAAGCGTCCGCCCCATAACTGTGCCATAGTATTCTCCTCTCCGTTGGTCAGTCCCTTTTCTTTCAATGTATCATCATACCACCACTTTGGCTTTTCGACAATCCTCTCTTTCCCGTCTGGAAAAAACGCAGCCACAGTAGTCCTGCCGGTAAAGCCCATACTCTTTTGACAGCTCTGTGGAGCGTTTGTAACCGTTTCTTTTCTTAAAATCCGAGGGGAGCCATACCGTCTCATATTCTTCTGCCAGCCTCTCTCCGATCTCATTGAGCTTTGGCGCATTCTTTAAGGGGCTGATCGTCAGCGTGGTGGTAAAATAGTCGAATCCCCTCTCCTTTGCCAGCCTGGCCGCCTCTCTGAGGCGCAGCTCATAACAGCGAAAGCAGCGCTCGCCTCCCTCCTTTTCCTGCTCCAGCCCCCGGGCCATGTCATAGAAGCGCTCCTTGTCGTAAGGGCCAGCCTCAAAGGCAATGGGATGAACGGCGGGCATCTCGCCAATCAGCCTCTTTTGCTCCTCCACCCGCCTGCCATACTCCTCCTCCGGGTAAATATTGGGATTGTAATAAAACACAGTGATCAGGAAATATTTTGACAGGTATTCCAGCACATAGCTGCTGCAGGGAGCGCAGCAGCTGTGAAGCAGCAGCGTGGGAAGCTTTTCCCTGCCGCTGTTTTCTGTCAGAATGTTATCCAGCTCTTTTTGATAATTTCGATTCATACACAAGTTCCTCCTTCCGTCACAGCCTGGTCTGGCTTGATCCGGCTGCCTGTCTGCTGCCCATTGTCTGTATTGTATCAATGACCGCACGCCTTTACAACCCAAACTTTTTTGGCCGCGGACTCACCTTTTCCCACGGCCCTCATAAAATAAAACAGGAAACACACAGGTATAGGAGGTAGCTATGGAGCCATTATTGGAGCTTCGAGACATCCATTATGCATATCACAGCAGGAGCGGCGAGACTCCTGCCTTATCAAATATATCCTTCACCGTCCATGACGGAGAATTTATCGCCATTGTGGGTCCCAGCGGCTGCGGCAAGTCCACGCTGCTGTCTTTGATTTTCGGCCTGCTTCCGCCGGAATCGGGCACCATCCTTCTGCGTGGCCGGGAGATGAAGGACTCCCACACAGAGATCGGCTATATGCTGCAAAAGGACCATCTCTTTGAATGGAGAACCATCTACCAGAATGTGATGCTTGGCCTGGAAATCCAGAAAAAAATCACGCCGGAGACGAAAGAACGGGTGGAAAAAATGCTCTACACCTATGGGCTTTCCCGCTTTCGGGACTGCCGTCCCTCGGAGCTCTCCGGAGGAATGCGCCAACGGGCGGCACTGATCCGCACCCTGGCCCTCGACCCGGAGCTTCTGCTTTTGGATGAGCCTTTTTCCGCTCTGGACTATCAGACCAGGATCGCCGTCTGCGATGATATTTCTTCTATAATAAAAGAAGAGCACAGGACGGCCATTCTCGTAACCCACGATCTTTCGGAGGCGATCAGCACGGCTGACCGGGTCTTTATCCTCACCTCCCGCCCCGCCACCCTGAAAACCATCATCCCCATTCATATGGAGGCTGTGGACCGCACGCCCCTGAAGTCCCGGAATGCCCCGGAATTTAAAGATTATTTTAATAAAATATGGAAGGAGATGAATACAAATGCATGAGATCTCGGCGAATCAAAAGCATTATCTGAAAGGCCTGCAAAGGCAGCGGCAGTCCATTCTCTGGGCCAGGTTTCTGCTGTTTGCCGCCTTTTTTATTTTATGGGAAACAGCGGCAGCCCTCGGCTGGATTGACAGCTTTGTATTCAGCAGTCCCTCCCGGGTGGCGGCTGCGTTCCTGCAAATGACGGCCGACGGAAGCCTTCTGCTCCACACCGGTGTGACGCTGGCAGAAACACTGCTCAGCTTTGCGCTGGTGACGGTCATAGGCCTTCTGGCCGCCATCCTTCTCTGGCTCTCCCCCAGGCTCTCCCAGATACTGGAGCCCTATCTGGTGGTGCTGAACAGCCTGCCCAAATCCGCGCTGGCGCCCCTGCTCATCGTCTGGCTGGGCGCGAATATGCGGACCATCGTAGTGGCCGGCGTCTCTGTGGCCGTCTTCGGCGCGGTTCTGAACCTATACACCGGCTTTACGGAAGTCAGCCCCGAAAAGCTAAAACTGATCTACACCCTTCACGGCACAAAGACGGACGCTCTCTTTAAGGTCGTGCTTCCCGGAACCCTCCCGAACATCATCAGTATCATGAAGGTCAGCATCGGCCTGTGCCTGATCGGTGTGATCATCGGAGAATTTATCTCCAGCCGCCAGGGCCTGGGCTATTTGATCATCTATGGCAGCCAGGTCTTTCAGCTGGATCTGGTGATCCTGTCAATTTTGATTTTGTGCGCAATCGCGGCCGGGCTGTATGCCGCTATCACTTTGGCCGAAAAATTTCTGCATTTCGCCTGAGCCGCCCCAGTCCGTCTGGCTGCCCGCAAGAAGAAGAGGCATACGGAAAGATCACTCTTTCCATATGCCTCTTCGTTTACTTCTTTCATGATACCGCGGAGCACTCCGCAGTCCATTTATTTAACTGTTCTTTTCACTCCGGCCTTTTTCAGCATCTTTGCTACCTTCGCGCGCTTCTTGCCCTTTAAGGACTTCGGAAGCGTTACCTTCAGCTTAGCGTTTGTGCCCTTGAAGGCGCCGGTCTTCACAGATTTCACTGCCACGCCCTTGAAGATCACTTTCGTGAGCTTCTTGCAGCCGTAGAAGGCCTGCTTGCCAATGGTAGTCACATTCTTGCCGATCGTTACCTTCTTCAGCCTTGCGCATCCCTTGAAGGCGCTTGCGCTGATACTTGTCACCTTGAAGGTCTTTCCCTGAATCTTCACTGTCGGCGCGATGGAAACAGCGGAAAGCTTCTTATTCTTTGCCTTGAATGCGGCGACCGTATTCTTCTTCACGCTGGTCACCTTATAGACAACATTCTTTAAGGTTACGGTGTCGCCTACCTTCACGCTCGGTGTGGGCTGAATCGGTGTCGGATCGTCTGTCGTCACCTTCACCAGGCCCTGGATTGCCTGGTTCAGAGCGTCTAATGCCTTCTGAACCTGCTCTTTCGTTGCCTTTGCGTCTGCCAGCACATTCTTGGCGCTTAACATCGCAATCGTCAGCTTCGTGTAGCTTTCTGTGGTATACAGGGCTTTGTCATACTTCTCTGCCGCTGTCAACGCGCTGCTCAGATTCTTTCTGGCCTGAGCCAGTGCTTCCTCTTCCTCCTGGTTTCTCACTTCCAGAGAAGCCTGGGCAGCTGCGAGAGCTTCCTTCGCCGCGTTCAGCGCATCCTCGCTCTTTGTGATGTCTGATACTGTGTTTCCTGCCGCCTTGTAAGCATCCGCAAATGCCTTCCAGCTGTCCTCTGTATACTTCTCCTGTCCCTTTACATAGATATCGTCTGCTGCCGCCATGGTGCTCTTCAGCGCGTTTCTAGCCGGAGCCTTCGTATCTACTGCCAGGTCATCTGTTGTGCTCTGCAATACGAAGAGCGCATTGTTGATATCAAAGGAGCTTACGGAATCCTTTCCCGCAGTGATTTTTGCCACCTTCAGCGCATGGTCAAAGTTCCATACGGAAGCGGTTGTACATGCGGAGGTATCTTTGGATGCCACCTGGTCGATCAGCTCTTCCAGTGCCGACATCTTACCTGTCGTCAGAGCCGCCTTCTTTTCACGAAGGGCCGCGATCTGATCTGCCACGTCTTTTGCGGTAGCCGTCTGGGAAGACAGAACCTTAGACGCGTTTTCCATTACTTCCGCGATTTCTTTCTTGTCGTTTTCCGTCAAACCGAAGGTGTTCACGTTTGCCATCTCTTTTAAAACAGTGACAAGCTCTGCCTTATCGACAGCCGTGCCGCTGGGCTCGCTTCCCTCGTATTTTGAATAGCTGTACGCCTCAAACTCTGCAATTGCAGCGTATGGTCCACCGCCGTCTACGGTATTACCTTCCAATACCCTGATCTGCAGGTATTTCACAGCGCGTTTGTCTGCGATTCCTGAAAGATCTACGTTTACCCATCCCTTGTTTGCTCTCTCTGCGTCTGTCGTCGTGATCACGTCACTGTTGCCGCCGCCGGATACCACATGGGTCTGGGCGTTAAAGGATGTTCCCCATACAAACTGGTATTTCTTGATGATTCCGTTGGAACCGCTGGGCCTCTGCTGGAAGCGAAGGGTATCAAAGTCCTGAGCCCCGTTCAACTCAAAGGTCAGAATTGCCGGATTGTCCTCAGATACTGCAAATCCGCTCCATGCTGTATGCCACAGGCTGGAAGGATTGCCATCGATGGTATTCGTTCCTTCCTCGCCGCTCTGTGCGGAGTTCTGGTAAATATTGCTGTAGCTCAGGTATTTCATTCCCTCTTTCGGAATATTCACATCTACAGACGCTACCATGATCTGGTTGCCCACCTTCGCCATTACGCTGATCACTGTGCTGCCGAATGCCACCGGCGTCACTGTGCCGTCCGCGCTGACAGTAGCGATGGATGTATTTGCAGATGCGTAGGAGAATTCTGCCTCTCCGCCGGAAACAGTCGCGTTGATCTTCTCTGTTCCCGTCACACCCTTAAAGGTAATCTCATTCTTATCGAGGGTCATGGACGCACTGGCGGAATCCACTTCACGGATTACCAGATTATCCAGGATAAAGTCATAGCTTCCATAAGAACTGGAGCCCTGGCTAGACGCGTTGGAATACAGTCCGAACCAGCTCTGTCCGCTCTGTGCGCCTGTGATGGTAAAGGTATAGTTATTTGTCCAGGATTTCTCGCCTACCGTGCCTGTAGTTGTTTTCTCAAGCCACGGAAGCTGCTCTACTACGTTCTCACCTTCTCCTTCTCCCACAAAGATCCGGAAGCTGTTCGCGGATCCTGCCTGATAATCGAAGGAAACTTCGTACGTTTTCCCCGGCTCGAAATGGAAGTTCTGAGGAATCGTCCGATAAACAAGTCCTGTTCTCTTGTAGCTGTCGTGCTGTTTCAGAGACCACTCTCCGCTGATCACGTCGTCAATAATGACATTGCCCCATCCGGACTGTGAATACGGCGCATGGTACTGTGACAGATGGGTGGACGGATCGTCAACTCCCTGTCCGGAAGCCATAACGAAGGGATAGAGTCCCTGTACTACGCTCTCAAAATCCTGTACGAAGGTGCCGTCCTCACGGTAGTTATACAGGGATTTCGCTACCACACGGATCGCATCAAAGTAGGTGTAGCCTTCTCCTGCCTCACGTTTTAAGGTAAGGGTAGCTGTCTCTGATTCCGCTTTAAAGGAAACCAGCATGATCTGCATCCTGCTTCCCGGAACTGCGGCTCTATTGTGCAGGTCTGCACGGATATAGTTCTCAGCCAGGGATCTCAGGGTATAATTTGATACGGTTTCTTTTCCGCCGTTAACCTCGATGGACGCCTTCACATCGGATCTGTTGTCCACATAAACCTGGGCCACGTAATTCTGTCCCGGTACCAGGCCGTGAATCTCTGTGGAAACTGCCACATCCGCAGCCGGGTTGTCGATCACCAGATACTGGTCGCCGCTGGATACCTTCTTTACGCGGATGCTGTCATCCTCGATATCGCCGGACCATACGTCGCCATTCAGCATAGAACCGTCGCCTGTGCCTGCGTAACTGTTAAAGCCAGGATCTATCACGTACATAGCCTCACCGAACTCTTCATTCAGTGCCTTGGGAGCTTCTTCCCCTTTCAGTACAACGTACGCCGTCTTTTCCGCAGCCTCCAGTGTCACGGAACCGTTTACAACCTTTACAGTCTGAGCCTCTCCGCGTCCCTGGTCAGAAAGAGGATAAACGGTAACTGTCGCGCAGTTCTTCCAGCCATCCAGCAGCTGCCAGGTGGTTGTTCCGCCGTCATAATTCCAGTGATACAGCTTCTCTTCGCCTGTCTCGCTGTCTTCCCACGGAAGCAGGTAAGTGCCGTCCTCCAGAACCTTCGTTCCGTTCAGGGTGATGGTTCTCTCGATCACGGTGTCATTTCTCTGCTCCTCGTTTCTTCTTACCACAACGGTATCCGCGCCGTCAGCGCTCTTTAAGGTGATTTCCTTCTCCTGGTTCTGTGTCGGAGAAACATCGCCTTCTTTGCCGGTGTAGTCTACCCACTTTGTGATCTGATAATGCTGCAGGAATTTCGCGGGCAGATTTTCTTTAAACGTGTTTACAATATAGTTATTGAAGTTGTTGTTGCTTCCCCAGCCTTCAAATCCATCCAGGTACAGATGGCCCAGCAGAGGATTGTCTGCCGTTCCGCCGTATCTCGGGTAGTTCAGCACATAGGAGTCCTTCTGGTGATTGCGGATAAAACGCATAACCTCTGAGTTATTTCCCTTACTGGTAGATCCGCCGTAAGGCGCGTCTGTGGCCCAGTGCTGCCATGTGGAATCATATTCACCTGTCGTACCGAACTCTGTGGAGAAACGCCATCCCAGAGAATTGAACTGCTGGGCGATCTTACGTGTCTCCCAGGAATCCTGGTACCATACATCCAGGTAGATGAAGTCCATATTGGTGCCCTTGGCAATGCTCTTCTGCACGGTATCCGCGATCGTCGCATCGTCCGCAATTGTCTCATTGTCGCCCTGTCCGGCTACGCCCGGCCACGGATTTGCGTACAGAGACGTTCCATTTAACTGGTCAAAGAGCTGGAGCAAACGCTTATAACGGAGGCCTGAGCCCAGATCCTTGATCTTATCAATCACGTACGCCTGGTCCATCCAGTTCCATCCGGTGCTGGAGGAGCCTAAAATGAGGTCGTCTGAGAAGGTCTGAGCCTCCGTGTAAGCCTCCTGGGCATTGACGTGAATACCTACTTCTGTATTATACTGATGGGCAATATTGATCAGCTTTCTGAAGCCTTCCGCGCCGCCGATCTTCTCGCCGATATCACCATACTCTGAGTTCGCGGAGTCGTGTCCCTCATTACCGAAGCCTTTCAGCATAATGGCCTGCCCCAGTCCGTCTGTGGCCAGATACACCTTCTTCAGGTTGTCTGCGCTCATCAGGAAGGGATTTGTAGCCTCACCGCCCAGATTCATAAGGATACGGTAGTTTACCAGCTCCGGAACATTCTCCGAACCGTAAGGATTGTTCATAATATCACGGTACGCGATAGCTGCATCCTGCCAGTTTGCCACTCCGTCGTCATTCATATCCGCAGCGATACAAACCTTTGTGCAGGGAAGCTCGCTGACAGGAGTATATTCGTAGTTGGCGGAAGCCGCGCTGTCGCCGTACTCGTAGTACCATGCCGCGCTTGTAAGGGACATGGTGTCCGTGCCGTTATTCAGAATGATTCTTCTGTCGCCGAGAGCCTCAGAATTGCTCCACAGGCCTGCGCTCAGGCCGCCGCCGGAAACAAATCCATATACATAGCTGCTGGTGGAATTTACAGAGAATCCATTGGAGAATGTGATCTCCCTGTCTCCGCTGGCATTTACATCACCGGAGTTTGTAGCGCCCTTAAACTGAGCGTCTGCCTGGCTGTCGCTGACTGTCACGAGATTCAGCCGGGGAACCTCAATGGTATTGATCTTCGGGCAGCCTGCTTTCTTCGCGATGTCGGTAATCTTCCAGGTCAGGTCATTTTCCGCAACGCTGACAGTTACCTCCATGTCAAGGGCGATGCTGGAAGACCCGTCTGTCAGGCTCATCTTATACACAGCCTTGTCATCTGCCTTGTCAAAGCTATTCAGAACAGGCGTGATATTTCTTCCGTTAATCTTGATGGTGTTGAGCTCCTTGGTCTGGCCCAGGAAGGTTTCTCCTGCGGCTTCTCCCGTCAGCAGCTCATACTGCATAACTCTCGGGAATTTGGGATCGATCGCAACCTTCATCTCAGAGGAAGCAATGTAGGTGTCATATTCCACCACCTGCTTTTTCTCAAGTTTGATCGTCTCTCCCGTAATGTTTCCGTTTTCTACTGTGATTTCCTTTGTCGCAGCATTATATCCTGTGGCGGATACGCTCAGCTCGTACGTTCCCGTTTCGATACCTGAGATGCTGAAATTACCGTTTGCATCGGTGGAAGCTGTCTTACCTGCCAGACGGACATTGGCACCCTCAATGGTTTTGCCGCTTGCGTCCGTAACCTTTCCGCTTACGGAATAGGAAGCGATCACTCTGTCAGAAACAACAGAGCCAAGCTCCGGAAGCAAGAATGCCCAGGTATCCTCCGTGGTATCCATTCCCGTGTACTGAACGTCGGTGAACATCAGCTCAGTCGCTACATTCTGCGCGTTCGCAACCCTGAAACCAAATCTGCCTTTTCCATTGATAGATTCTGCCAGGGTCTTCATTGCCGGATAGGAGCCTTTCGCCTCATACTCGTTGCTGCCTTCCGCAACCTTTACCTGCAGCGCCTCATTGGCCAGGGCCAGTGTTATGGTATATTCTTTCCCCGTCGCCGGTTCCGGTGTAGCAGGCGAAAACTCCAGGGAACCATAGCTGCCCTCTTCGCCGTTCTGATACTGATAGTACCATTTGCTGGTATTGTCATATCCTACATAGATCCAGTGCTGTGCGTCCTGATATGTATAAAACATGGCAACTCTCGTATCCGCTGCCGGGTTTTCATTCATAAAACGCACTTTCGCGCTGACCTGCCCCTGCAAGGGCATCGTCGCTGACTGATTCAGCAAAACAGCCGCCGGTGACTGGCTTGCATCCTCATAGCTGTGGCTGTTTCCATTGTTCTCGCCCGCTTTCACATACTTCCACGTCACCGCTCCGTCTGCCGCTTTCGCCTGCATGGCCGGAAGGCCTGACAGGACAGGTACGAAAGCCAGAACGAAAGCTAAAAGCGCCGCAAGAAACGAGCGAAACTTTCTTTGGTTTCCTTTCATCACTTGTTCCTCCTTTAAAATTTTTAAAGTTCCCGGAGACCGGGGCGCAAACGTCCCCTGGACTCCTGATACCCTCATTATATACTTTTTTGCGCCTTTTGCTATCCCTTTTTTTGAAATTATGCATATATTCACCAAATAATATTCTTTTGTACAAATCTACACTTTTATTTTCGGCGGTTTTACCTGTTAAAACTCCTGCCTGTTCCGTCAAATATGACAAAAGCGAAAGGGCCGCAACCCCCGAAAGGAATTGCGGCCCCAAACCGTCTTACTTTATTTTTGCCTGTTTTACCTTGCTGCGCTCACCGTATATCTTCTGGCCGTTCACATTTTTAAATGCCCGGATCCGTACGAAATATTTCTTTTTGCTCTTCAGCTTTTTAACTGTCAGGCTCACCTTGGACGCCGGCACGTTCTTTGTAACTGCCTTTTTAAATTTAGCGTTTGCAGCGTATTGCACTTCATAGCCTTCTGCGCCGTCCACAGCTTTCCATTTAATCGTAAGCTGTTTCTTCTTCATAGACTTCACGGATTTCAGTCCCACCTTGCCAAGTGTCTTATTGGACTGAAGGCCTTCCAGCTCTTTTCTGATGGCTGCTGCCATTTCCTCGGCCGCCTTCTGGGCTGCCTCCGCTTTTGCTCTGGCTTCCTCAGCAGCTTTCCTGGCTGCGTCCGCCTGGGCCTTGGCCTCCTCTGCCGCTTTCTTGGCTGCCTCCGCTTTTTCGCGCTCCGCCGCTGCTGCCGCTTTCTCGGCCTCCGCTGCCTTTCTGGCCGCCTCGGCTTCTGCCTGGGCTGCCTCCGCTGCCGCCTGGGCTGCTTCTGCCTTTGCCTGAGCCGCCTCCGCTGCTTTCTGGGCTGCTTCCGCCGCTGCCTGGGCTGCCTCCGCTTTCTCTATGTCGCCCTCTGCCTTTGCCTGGGCCGCTTCCGCCGCTGCCTGGGCTGCCTCTGCCTTTGCCTGGGCTGCCTCTGCCTTTGCCTGGGCTGCCTCTGCAGCTGCCTGGGCCAGTTTTGCCTCTTCGCTGTTCGCGCCTGCCGCTGCTTGGGCCTTCTCAGCCTCTTCCTTTGCCTTCTCCGCTGCCTCTTTTGCTTTTTCCGCGGCCGCCTTTTCCTGTTCCGCCTGCCGGAGCGCTTCCTCTGCCTTTTCCAGCAGTTCTTTCATGCTCTCCTCCGGTGTCAGGGCTAGATTTGTTATTTCCGCTTTCAGCGCGGCCCTGAGCTGTTTCAGCTCGGAAGATGTCTTGGAGGTATCCTGCAGCCCTTCCTTCGCCGCCGCATAGGCTGCCGTAAACGCGTTCCAGCTCTCCTCTGTATATCTGTCGGAACCCTCTGTCAAAATGGCGTCCGCTTCTTTGATCTCCGCTGTCAGGGCTTTTCTCGCCACCGGAAGCTCTTCTGCTTCCACCTTAGCCGCGTTCGCCTCCATGAATGCTCTTTCCTCCGGTGTGTCATACGTTTTCACCGTATCCAGGAGGATATCCGCGATAGAAGCGAAATTGTTGCTTCCTCTAAGTACTTTGATCTGCAGGTAATGTCCCTTTGTATCCTCCGGAATCTCGAGGATTTCTGTGGAACCTGACTTTGAATTTTTGGCGTCCACAGGCCCTGAGGAGAAGGTAGGATCTGTAATCGTTTCTGTGCTTTCATCAAAGCTGTCTCCGACAATCACCTCATACCTCTGTACCAGTCCGTTGTTTCCGCTCCTCTGCCGGAGGGCACGGTTTGTAAACTCTGTGAGATCCTCCGCAAATTGTAAGGTAATGATAGCCGGGTTCGTCTCCGATACGGTAAATCCTGTAGTCGCCCAGTTGGAATGCCAGATCGTACTCTGGTTTCTATCTGTCACGTTGACGGCTCTTCCGTCCTCGCCGTAATCCTCCTGGGTATTATACCATACGTTCTGGAAGGTAGCTGTCTTCTCGTAATCCCTCGGCAGGCTCACCATGCGCTGCAGGCTTACCTCTTTGCCATCGATCACCGCCGTTGCTGAGATCGTAGCTGTACCGAAGCCTACGAAGTATACTTCACCCTTGCTTGTCACCCTTGCCACAGACTCATTGGAAGACTCCCAGATCACCTCCGGTTTCTCTCCCTCCGTCGTGAAGGTCACATCCAGGTCAACCTTATCTTCCGCGGTAGTCACTTCGATGGGCGTCTGGTCCATCATCATGCTGGTCTTGCGAATCTGCAGGTTATCCAGAATGAAGTCATTATAGCCGCTGAAGTTTGTAGCGGAGCCTGTCAGGCCGTGCATATCGGACGCCCTGTTTGTGGAGAAGATACCTACCCAGCTGTTGCCGCTCTCGCTGGCCGTAAAGCTGATGCCATAGTGCCTCGTTTCACCGATGGCCGCCTCCATGCTGCCCACCTTGACCTTCTTGTCTGTTCCGTCGCCGATCCGCACCTCGTACGTTCCGTCGCCGCCCATCTGGTAGTCAAAGGATACATAGTATGTCTCACCCGGCTCAAAATGGAAGTTCTGCGGGATCGTCTGATAGATCATGGAGTTGCTCTGGGACAGGCCGTTGATCTTTACAGACCAGTTGCCGTCCAGCACATCGTCCACTGCCTTTACCATGTAGCCTGCCTGGGTGTATTTTCCGTGGCGCTCTGACAGATGAATCCTGTTGTCTGTGGTTCCTGAGCCCGGTCCGCTGATCACAAAGGGCCAGATTCCCTGGGCATTGTTCTCAAAGTCATTGTACAGCTCTGTGATGACGCCTTCCTCATCGGTGTTCACGACGGGATTCATCTTTGTCTCCACGACACGCACATCATCGAAGTAGGTGGAGCCTTCTCCCGCTTCCCTGCTCAAGGTCAGCGTTGCCTTTCCGCTCTTCGGCGCCGTGAAAAATACATACATATTCTGGAAATAGCTTGCGTAGTTGTTCTCCGCCGTCGTTCCGCCGCTATACCAGTGGTGCTGGTCGGAGGACACAATATTCAGCACAAAGGATCTTGTGGCATAGTTGCATCCCAGCACATTTTCGCCGTCCATCACCTTCATATATGCCTTCGCGTCGCTTCTGTTGTCTGTGCCGATGTATACGGCATATTTCTGTCCCGGCTTCAGGTTTGTCAGCTCTGTGGCTACCTGTACCTCGCCATCCAGCTTCAGCATATTGTTGGCGGAAACATTGTCTACGATAGAAGCCGTCCCTGTTCCCGTAATCGTTCTGTGGCTGTTTACATCGGGATCATTGAATCCCATATCGTAAACGTATTTGGAGCTCTGCCAGTCTACGGTGAGGTCCTCTTTCTCCCCTTTGTATACCACATAGGGAACCTCTGCCTCCGCGTTCAGGGTGATCTGGTTGTCCACAACCTCCACCACCTGCTTGTCTGTCCTGCCTTCATCCGTCAGCTTATAAACGATCACATTCTCCAGGCCTTCCCAGCCTTTTGTCAGTGTCCAGGTGCTCTCGCCGCCCTTTGTATTCCAGTGATAGAGCTTCTGGTCCTCCGCGTCCAGATCCTTTCCGTTCGGATCCCAGTTCCAGGGAATCAGGTACTTTTCATTTCCCGGATTGCTGTTGTCGCCGCCGGTGGGCGCGCCGGTGGATACGGTTACGCCGTTCACCTTGATGGTCCTGCTCCTGAACTGTGCCAGATTACTGTAATCGTTGGAATCCCTGCTTACCACAACCTCTGTGTCATCCTTCGGGTCCTTGGTATTTCTCAGGGTGATCTCCATCTCCGGCGTCCACGCTCCTGTGGGCATGTTGACGGTTTCGCCGTCCGTCCAGTCCATGATCTGGTAATGCTGCAGATACTTGGTGATCAGGTTGTGGCGGAACATCACCTTGATGTAATTCTCATAGTCGGTACGTCCCTGCCAGCCTTCGAAATCCGTCATATTCAGTCCGCCCAGCAGAGGCATCTGCGCCGCGCCGCTGTAGGACGGGTAATCCGCGATCCAGGAATCCTTCTGGTGGTTCCTGAGGAATCGCATCACTTCACTGTTTTCACCCTTTGCCTGATAGCCGCCGTATGCCAGGTCGGCCGCCCAGTGCTGCAAGGTAGAGTCGTACTCCTGGGTGGGGCCCCACTCCGTTGCCATACGCCATCCAAAGCTATTGATCTGGCGGGAGAGCATTCTGGATTCCCAGGAATCCTCGGCTCCTGAGGTATTATTGCCCCATACGTCTACGTAGATAAAGTCAAGATTGTTCCCCACCTGGTCATAAAGCTCCTGGAAACGCTCTTTTCTTCTGCCGCTGGCCAGGTCATAGAGGGCGTTGATGCCGATTCCCTGATCCAGCCAGTTCCAGCCATAATTTCCTCTGGAAAGCTCATCGTCAAAGGCTTTCGCCTCCGTGTACATCTCGCTGGCATTTACATGGACGCCGAAAAGCGCTCCCATCTTCTTTCCTTCTGTCAGCAAAGTGTTCATGTCTTCGGCTCCGCCGATACGTCTTCCGATATCGCCGTAATCGGGATGTCCCGAATCGTGTCCCTCAGAGCCGTAGCCCTTCAGCAGGACGCCCTGGCCCAGTCCGTCCGTGTTCAGATAGACTCTCTTGACGCCGTCCAGGTTTGTCAGGAAGGGGTTCGCCGCCTGGCTTCCGAAGTTCATGGCGATCCGGTAGTTCACCAGCTCCGGCACCACCTCGCAGCCGAGAGGATTGTGCATGATATCGCGGAAGGCAACCGCTCCGTCCTGCCAGTCTATGCCGCCATCGCCGTTCGCTTCGCCTGTGATCACCACCTTCGCGCTGGGCATGATCTCATGCTTCACCACGTAGGTGCGCTGCTCTCCGTTCACCCGCGGAGTGATCATCCTGTCATAGTACCATGCGGTGCTTCCCAGTCCCAGGGAGGTGACATTTCCCACCTTGGCGGTCTTTGCCATCACACGCGTATTGCTTGCGCCGCCTGCCCGGACATAGGGGGCCACAGCCGTACCCTCGTACTCCGAGTTGCTCCAAAGTCCCGCGCTCAGCTCGTTATTCGATACAAAGCCGTACATGAAGTCCTCGGAAAGATTCAGGCCATCTGCCACGTCGAAATACTTATCGCCGCTGATCCTTGTGTTGCTGGACATCTTCGCGGCCTTCAGGTTTGCCCCTGCCTGGGCGCTGTTTACAGAGATCAGGCTGTGGTTCGGGATCTCGATGGTCTGCACCGGATAAACCTCATAGCCGTTCTCATCTGTTTCTGTCAGGTGATTTACCACCTTTGTAATGTCAAAGGACGCCGTATTCTTCTCGGCTGTGATCTCTGCCGTAATCTCGCAATCGATATTTTCCGCCTGCAGGCCCATCACATAAGTCGCCTTGTTCTCCGTGAAGGAGGACTCCACATCTTCCTTACCTACCTGGATGGCCGTGCCGTTGATCTTGATGGTATTGATCTCCTCCGTCTGTCCCAGGAAGGTCTTTCCCGCCAGATCCCCTTTCATATCATACTGAACGATCGCCGGGAAATACGGCAACACCCTGACATCCATAGCGTCCGTGGTCAGCGTCTGGGTGGGAAGAGCCGCCTTTGCCGTCAGGGTGATCACCTCTGCCGCCACATCCTCGCCGCCTACGGTGACACTGCCTGTCCCTGTCTCATACCCGTACTTTTCCACAAGAATCTCATACGTTCCGGCTGCCACCGCGGGGAAGGTGTAGGAACCGTCCTCACCTGTAACCACAGTCTCGCCTGCCAGCGTCACACTGGCTCCTGCCACCGCCGTGCCTTCTCCGTCCACTACCCGGCCTGTCACCTGATGGCTCTCCACAGCCTTCTGGCCTGTGTAGTGAATGTTTTTCAGCAGGATCTCCGTGGCATTCGTACCATATGTGCTGAGCTTCAGGGCGATCTTCCCGGAACTAAGGTCCAGATCGCAGGCCTCGTCCTTAAAGACCTCGGCCCCGTTCACAGACAGCGTGAACTTCTTATCCGCCGTCCAGGAAACTCTCACATTAGTCTCCTCGCCCGCCTCGGGAGCCGCCGTCCTTTCGCCCCCGTAATATGCGCCGTCGCCGCCGACATACTTCTGCCAGAACCACCCGCCGGTGTCATACCCTAAAAACATGCCGTTTCCGGGATTCTGATACCCCAGGTAAATGCCAAAACGGCTGTTGGCCTTTGTGGACACAGAGTTCAGCGTAAACTCAAAATATCCCTCCTTTGCGAAATCAAAGGTGTTCGGGTTGACGAACATGGCAGGATACTGGCTTGGCTCTCCCGACGAGTTACCGTTTCCGCTTCCCGCTTTGAGGTGGAGCCATCCATCCTCTGTCTTCTCCACAACAGAGCCTTCGCCCTTCACGGTGGCCTCGTCCTGCTCCCAGGCGTCGCCGACGCCGTCCTCCAGGATCTCCCTGGCCATGGCTTCCATCCTCTGTTCTGCCCCGGGAGCCTCCGCCGCAAACGCCGCGGCAGGCACTGCTGATGACGCCGCCAGGCTGAATACCAGCATGCAGCTCAATAGCTTCATAACACTGCGTCTCTTCATAACAAGCAACCTCCTTTTTCTTTTGGAATCACCCCGGAATTTTTTCCGCGGTATTCTTCATTATCATTGGTGCGCACTATAATTTATTGTAAAAATAATTATCTCACAGACTTTCTCCTTTTGCAACCACTTATTCAATTTGCTGATTTTTTGTATAAAATTTTCGCTTATTTATGCAAGTTAGCCAATCCTTACTTCTCTCTTCTCGTTTGGGTTTGTGTGTTTTATCCGGTAGGACGTTTCTGCCGCCATTTTCCGCCTGCCGGATATCCCCGAAAAATTCCCACAAAAAATCCGGGGCATATGGAAAACCTTCTCTTTCCATATGCCCCGGATTTTTATCATTTCTTCCGCGCCTACCAGAAGTTCGTGAATACCGAAGCCCCCACTACGGTCAGAAGCCCCGACACCGCGATAGACAGGCTGCTCATGGCTCCCTGGATCTCCCCCAGCTCCATCGCCTTCGAAGTGCCGATGGCATGGGAGGAGGCACCAATTGCCAGCCCTACAGCCACCGGCTCCTTGATGCGGAACAGGCGGCAGACCGTCTCCGCGATCACATTTCCCACAACGCCCGTCACCAAGATAGCGGCTACGGTGATGGTGGTGACGCCTCCCAGCTCCTCCGATACCCCCATCCCGATGGCGGTTGTGATCGACTTTGGAAGCAGGGTCACATAATGGGTGTGGTTTAACTGAAACAGTATGGCCAGCCCCAGCACACTGCCCAGGCTCGCAAATACGCCGGACACGATTCCCAAAACCACAGCCAGAAAATGTTCTTTTAATATGTACAGCTGCTGGTACAGGGGAATGGCCAGGCAGACTGTGGCAGGCGTCAGAAGATAGCTCAGGTATTTGGCGGAGGAATAAAAGCTCTCATAGTCCACGCCCAGGGCCTGAACGGCCGCGATCACCAGGATAATAGAGATCAGCAGAGGATTTAGCACCCCGTATTTCAGCTTTTTCTTCAGCAGTACGCCCACCCCATAGGCGATGATGGTCAAAACCAGTCCAAAATAGGCAGAACCACATAAAAACTCTCTCATGCCTTCTCCTCCT
>DESK01000037.1:54439-92385 GCA_002361955.1 Lachnospiraceae bacterium UBA3316 | reverse complement strand
AAGAGTGAAAAAAAGAGTTGATTTTGAGACGCACTTAAATAAGGGGTCGTAAGTCCCTGAATTTAAAAGAATATATAGTCGAGAATTGGTTGTTAGTTATCGTTGCATTTAACTAATTGGCTAGTATCATATCCTTTGGATTCAAGATACGCAAAAACATTTTTATCATTAAGTACAACTCGTTCATTGCGGCTATGAGGATTTAGGAGTTCATCATAATCGCTAGGCTGAAAGGGCTTCTTTTCAGAAATCATGTGATATATACTGACCATCATCATGCGAGCTATAGCGATAATAGCTTTTTTGTGCCCCCGACGTTTTTTGATATGCCCGTATTTGATTGCAAAGTAAGGTTGGGATTTGCACTTAATTGCAGCGAGTGCGCACTGAACCATCATGGGCTTTAAATAATCGCCTGCTTTTGCAATACGAGTGGATTTCTTTTTTCCAGCCGATTCATTATTAGCAGGAACGAGTCCGCACCAGGAGCACAAGTGTGCTGCATCATCAAAAATGGACATATCGACACCGGTTTCAGCAAGTACAATAGTGGAGCTAAGTTCCGTCATTCCGGGCATAGTACTTACAAATTCGACGAACTCATAGTAAGGTTTGATACGAACGTATAATTCCACTTCTGTCTGGGTGATCATTTCGTTGAGATACTCCAGATGATTATGAGCCAGTTCATACTTTTTTGCCTGATCCGTTTCGATTTTGTATCCTTTGATAGCCTCAATGATTTCGTCGGATTTGGCCTTGGCTCCCTTTTTAATGAGTTTGCGTACGGCTTTTTCATCAATGGAATCGGAGGTGTGTTCCAAAAGATAAGCCATGATCTCTGTGGCAGTTTTACCGAAAGGGTCAGACAGGACACTTGCAATCCCAACATTAGAAACAGTCATACAATTTTGAAGCCTGTTTTTTTCTGAAGATTTCATGCAGACGAGTTTGAAACGATACCTTGCGAGTTCACGGAGTTGACGGAAATCCTTAGGAGGGATAAAGGAACATCTGACCAAATCAAACTTATAGAGATCAGCAATCCATTTTGAATCTTTTTTATCCGTTTTCTTGCCCTTGATGGCTTTGACATATTTAGGATGGGTCAGGCACACATCAATATCGTTTTCGAGATAATTAAAAATAGGAATCCAGTACTTTCCAGTGGATTCCATACAAACATGATAACAATTATGCTCGATAAGCCAATCATGGAATTTTTGAATATCGGAATTGATGGTAGAAAAGGACTCCTGTAAGTACTCAGAGATTCCCGCCTTATTGGTAATAACGATGGTTGCAACGATAACATTCTTGTGGACATCAAGTCCACAACAGATGGGGTATACAATCCTCATCATAGGTATCACCACCTTTAGAAAAAAGGAATAGCAACATTGACTGTCATCCTGCGACTAAATAAACATGGTTTATTACCAATGATAAGAGTCCGGGCTCAAAGTCCCACTTGTTTGTGCTTGAAAGGATGACGACACATATAGCTATGCGGGGTCGAAAAACTTCGCCACCTCTCCTTCCGTGTTCTGTAGTGTATTGCTATTCCATACAAGAATTATAAAACGAGAAATAGAGGAGCGCAACATTTTCATTACTTGTTTGTGCCTGAGCGAAGCGAAAGGAATGGAAAAAGCTATGAAAAAAACTTGGAAGATGTTAACCGTATTTTGTGTGATGGCAGTCGTAGTATTAGGAAGTTCCGTAACGGTTTTTGCCGCAAACGGGACGATCAGCAAAGAGAAAGCCAAACAGATCGCTTTAAATAAAGCGAATGTAAAAAGTTCTTCTGTTAAAAAATGGACAAAGGTAAAACTGGATAACCTGGA
Source organism: Lachnospiraceae bacterium UBA3316 (assembly GCA_002361955.1). Lineage (GTDB taxonomy): Bacteria > Bacillota > Clostridia > Lachnospirales > Lachnospiraceae > Hominisplanchenecus_A. Next base: position 90,538 of record DESK01000037.1, on the reverse strand, counting down.
TGACGATAACGGCCAGGAATGGGAAATTGATTTTCAGACCGGCAGCTATAAATATGATGTGGAGATCAATGCCCGCACCGGAGACGTAGAAGAGTTTGAAAAAGAAAAAATAGAAAAAGCAGCCGCTAAGAAGGTGACAAAGAAACGGGCAAAAGAGATCTCTCTGAAACGGGCAGGTGAGAATCGTTCTTCTGTAGAAAAGTGGACAAAGGTGAAACTGGACGGAAAGGAATGGGAGGTCATCTTTGAGACAAAGAGTTACAGATATGAGGTGGAAATCAATGCCCGCACCGGAAAGATTAAGGATTTCGAAAAGGAGGAGATCAACCGCAATTCTTCAAAATACATTGGCACGGAGAAAGCAAAACAGATTGCTTTGAATCATGCGAAAAAACAGGGGAATATAACAGGAGATGTCAGATATACAAAAGCAAAATTAGAGCGGGATGACGGACATGTCTGCTATGAAATAGATTTTAAATATGACAATTGGGAATTTGAATACAAGATTCATGCAGAGACCGGAAAAATCCTTGAATGGGATATGGAATATGACCAGTAATACGTGATTCTTGTTACCGAAAACAGAAGATGGAGCCATAAAATGGTCGGCCAGTGATAGCAGCTATCACTGGCCGACCTGTTTAGGTGAGGAAAAAAGCTTCTTTATCCGGAGGCCGTCCTCTGGTTAAGCGGCAACGATCTTCGCGCCCTTTGGAAGCCCTTTCTTATACAGGAACTTTTTGTAGGCCGTCTTCTTTGCCTTCGGCACTTTTACGGAAGCCTTGGCAGAGATCTTGGAGAAGGCTTTCGCGCCTACTTTTTTGGAAGTCAGCTTTCCAGAGAGGATCTTGACGGTTTTTAAGCTCTTGCACTGGAAGAAGGCGCTCTTTCCGATCTTGGCCACATTCTTTCCGATGGTAACAGTTTTGAGCTTTTTATCCTTCTGGAATGCCTTTGGAGCGATCTCTGTGATCTGGAAGGTCTTTCCTCCGATCTTTACGGAAGCTTTGATGACTGCGGAGGTCTTGGAAGAGGCAGCTCCCGTTACGGAGACCGTATTTGCAGAGGTCACTTTATAGCGCAGGTTCGTGACTGTCCAGGTGCTTCCCTTTGCGATGGCAATGGTGAAGGAGGCTGTCTTAGAACCGGTGTAGCTGCCTTTTCCCGAGATGGTCACAGTGGCTGTTCCGGCATTTACGTTGCTGCTGTAGGAAACGGTGTAATCCGTATCCTTTGTCAGGGTCTTTCCCTGGAAGGTGACTGTGACAGCCGGAGTAAGGGCAGCGCCTGTATAGGCCTGTTCCTTGATGGGGGCGATCACAGCGCCTGCGATGCTGTGGGGAACGTCAGGCGTCGTCAGCTCAGCAATCTTTGCTTCCGCGTCAGTCAGGATCTTGAGGGCCTGGGGGCTCACAAGCCTTTTCTGGCGGGCAGTCAGCCTGTTGTAGGCTGCCCTGGCTGCCTCTACGGCTGCCCGGTCCTTAAGGGAGGTTACCTGTCCTAGGGAGGAGAGAAGCTTTTCTGCGTCAGCGGCGGCCTGGATATCGGCGGCGCTCTTCATCTCCGGCTCGTCGGGAAGCATTACCTCCTGGAGAGAACCGCTGGCGGTAAAGCCGCCGACAGAGTCTGTAAAGGAAGCGGCAAATTCTTCGAATGTGCCGGAAGCGTTTTCGTCACACATCTTGGCGGAAGCGGCCCGCAGCCTGGGGTACAGGCTGGCGGCTACCTGTTCCATGGTTCCCTGGGTGGGATCGTCGCACCACAGGAAGTAGGTGGAGCCTACCACATATTCGTCATCCACATGCTCCGTACCTGCGAAGGTGTTGTTGTGGAACTGGGCATAGATGCCTGCCGGCGTCTTTTTCGTGCCGGGGTCGCCTACAGGCTTCGTCCAGTTGGGATCTCCGCCGGTGAGGATATCGTAGAAGTCGCCGTGCCCGTTAATCATGGCAAGGCCCTGGCTGGCCAGCGTCATGGGAGCCGCGTAGTTAAAGCCGCCCATGCGCCTGCACCAGTATGAGGCTTCGTCAATGTTCTGGTAGGTGTGGGTCGTAAGGTCTTCATTATAATACAGGGGGTCATTGAAGCAGCGGATTTTTGAATAGCCCATGTCCTTCAGCTCCAGGGCAAGGCTGTCCAGATAATCGGCCACTGTCGGGTACAGATGCTCTGTGGAGGGGTTGGGAGTTCCCCAGTTAAAGTAACCGTGGAGATACTCGTCACCACCGATGTGGAAGGTGGTGCAGCCCTTTGACACGAAGTATGCGGCGTATTTTTTCACCAGGGCTTTCATAAAAGCAGTGGCGGCCTCATTCTCAACGTCCAGATCCCCGTTGTCAGAGTATTCCTGGAAGGCTTCCTTGCTGAAGATCCAACCCGTATGGCCCGGTGTGTCCAGGCAGGGGATGATCTCCACGCCGTAGGCATTGGCCGTATCAATGATTTCATCCATCTCCGACTCTGTCAGGTAGGAGTCGGGGTCTGTCACGCCGCCGGGAAGAACGGAGAGATCCTTATCTGCCGTGCCGTCCCCGTCGATGTCCAGGCTCATATCATCCAGGGCAAGGCGGAAGCCGGTGCCGTTGGAAAAGTCCACTTCCAGCTGGTTCATCTGCAGCCAGGAGAGATCCTTGATCAGGGAGATGATCCAGTCCTTGGTAAAGTACTTTCTGCCGCAGTCCAGATGGAAGATGCGCTGTTCCACGTCCGGCGTCTCAGAGACTGCCGCGGGAGCCTGGCCCAGCAGGGTGCTCTTTAAAATGGCACGCAGGCCGTACATGGCGCTCACCGGGGAACCGGCGGTTACAGAGGTTTTTCCGTCCTCCAGGGCGATCTCGTAGCTGTCGCTCCGAAGGGCGTCAGACAGCTCTACCAGGATGTCCCCCTCCTGTGCCAGAGCTTCGCTTCCGTAGAGAAGCTCGGCAGAATCGCAGGCATCTTTGGCAGCGAACTCTCTGCTGACAAGGGAGACCTTCTGGGTAAGCTCCATGTCAGGCTGCTCTTCGCTGACGATAAAGAATCTCTGATTTCCCGATGTCTCATCGGGCGTTCCCGCAGCCAGCACCTGTGACGGAAGCGCGGAAAAACCTACGCAGGAGGCCAGCAGAAGGGAAAGTGTTTTTGTTACCCATTTCTTTTTCATAAATCCAATCCTTCTTTCTTTAGTATAATAGTTCTGTATCGAAATTGTAGCATGTTCAAAAAGAAAAGTCCAGAGACACACAGACAATTCGGAAAATAATCCCTCAGTCGTATGGCAATAAAGAGAAAGCAAAGAATCTGTCTGTTTACTAAAATTTGGCTGTTTTGGCTGAACGGCATTTTGGGCACAAAAAGGTTTCCCACCACTGTGAGAAACCTGAAAGAAGAAAGAAATAAATATGAGAATATATGTAAACTTAACATGAGTTAAGATTGTTTTTTGTCGAACCCGAGGCATAGGTGCACCGGATGTCTTCGAGTTCTTTTGTGTTTCGATATATCTTATGGTTAAAAGTATACGGTGAGGTTGTGAGGAATTTGTGATCGAAAAATAAAAAATTGGTGATCTTTGTAAATGATTTTTAAAAAAGGAGGAAAGTTTTACCTGCTTTTCAGGCCGGAAAGCGTACTGCGGACCCATAGCAGGGGAAGCAGGGCCGTCCAGATGGCCCTTGTGCCAAAAGCCTGTACGGCGAACCATCCGAGAAGGACGCCTGCGTGAAAAAAGGCTAGGGTCATGGTAAAAAAGACTGCCCTCGCCTTTTGGGAGGGGTTCCTTTCCATCCGGTAGTCTGTCCAGGAAAGCAGGGCCTGCTTGAGGTTGTTGGTGGAAAATATGGTGGAGCTGTTATAGGTTTCCGGGCAGGTGAAGGTCTGCCACTGGAGGGCGCTCATGGCAAAGATCGGGTAGAGGGCGACCAGGGGATGTACGGAAATGGGAAGGAACCCTGCCAGAAGAATACAGAGGCTTTCCGCGGCAAGACATAGCCGGATATTCCCGGAGGGAAGCTTTTTCTCCGCCAGATGCGCCAGCACGATGGAGGAGGAGTAGAGGCACAGGATGCCCAGCCGGATCAGGATATCGGGAAGGTCGAAGCAGGCCATATCTAAAAAGAGCTCGATCAAATTTGTGGTTTCCGCTGCTCCGAAGTTGCCTCCACGGATGAGGATGGCGTAAGATCCGGAGATACCTCCGATCAGGGACATGGTGTAGTGCAGAGTGCGGCGGGGATTTTTCTGAAAGATTTTCATAGGTTCGGTTCTCCTTGGTATATGGATGATACCAGGGTCAAAAGGTCATGGGTTTCATGCTTGCATGAAAAAGCATGATTTTGTGACCCGTAAAACACCGAAAAGCAGCCATTTTTCGGAGAAAAATGAGCGGATTTGAGGTGTTTTAGGATTTCGGGAGTGCGTAAGCACGGAGAAATCCGTATCATAGTTGGGGGCAAAGGCTTTTGACCCCAACATCATATGGATGATGTGACGCCTCTTAGTATAAGACATTCCGGCGCAAATCCAAAATACAAAAAAAATATGAAAGGTTATGCTTTACAAGTATGATAGGATACTTGGGAAAAGGTTTTTAATTGACAAACATTATATGAAATGCGTATACTATAAGAAAAATCATACAGAAAAGGTATTATAGAGATGGAGCTTAGAACGTTGCGCTACTTTCTGGCAGTGGCGGAGGAACTGAATATTACCAGGGCGGCGAGAAGGCTGCACATTTCCCAGCCCCCCTTGAGCAGGCAGCTGAGCCAGCTTGAGGAGGAGCTGGGGGTGACCCTGTTTTTGCGGGGGAAGCGGAAGCTGGAGCTGACAGAGGAGGGAAAGTACCTGATGCAGCAGGCGCGGGATATTTTAAATATGGCGTCCCATACGGAGGCCAGGCTTTCCCAGATGCAGAAGGGGGAGGTGCGGGGAACCCTTCTTTTGGGGGTGACGGAGACCTGCAGCGCCAGCATCCTTCCGGCCGTGCTGCCCCTGTTTCGGGAGAAGTACCCGGGAGTGTCCTATGATATCCTCTGCGGAAGCAGCAATGAGGTCTGCCGGAAGCTGGAGGAGGGGATCCTGGATATCGGGATCATCCGCGATCCCTTTAACCTGGAAAAATTTGAATCCCACTTCCTGAAAAAGGAGTCCTGGATGGCCGTGGTGGGAAAGGGGCATCCCCTGGAAAAACAGAAGGAGATCACGCCGGAGGAGCTGGCGGGGGCGTCCCTTTTCGTGCCCTCCAGGCCGCCCCTCTACGAGGAGATCTGCGGCTGGTTTGGCGGAGAGGCCAAGGTGCTGGGAAAGTACAACCAGGTGGCCAGCATCCTGCCTTTGATCGCGGAAAATATGGGCGTGGGCATATGCCCGGAGTCGGTGGACCGCTATGCCGACAGCCAGCGGGTGACCTGCCTAAAGCTGGTAAAGCCTGAACGGACCTCCTGCCTGTATATGGTGCGGCAGACAGGAAGGCTTCTCCCGGCCGGCGGCAGAGTGTTTTGGGATTTTTTGCGGGATCAGGGGCCGGCATGGAGGTAAAACAGCCTCCATGCCGGCCCCTGTCGGTTATTGTATATCTTTAAAATGAAACTGCTTTTTGCCGGAGGCGTAGTCGCCTACGATGTGCCCGTTTCCGAAGAGCCTGTATTTGTAGGTCACAAGGCCGGAAAGCCCCACAGGCCCTCTGGCATGGATTTTTCCGGTGCTGATGCCTACCTCCGCACCGAAGCCGTAGCGGAAGCCGTCCGCAAAGCGGGTGGAGCAGTTCTGGTAGACGCCGGCGGAGTCCACCAGCTGCATGAAGGTGAGAGCCGCCTCGCTGTTTTCCGTGAGGATGCAGTCCGTATGATGGGAGCCGAAATGGTTGATGTGGCGGACGGCCTCCTCCAGGCTGTCCACCAGCTTTACCGACAGCACAAGGTCTAAGTATTCGGTGCCGAATTCTTCCTCCCCCATGAGCTCGCAGGGGATCCACCTGGCGGCTTCGGAGGTGCCGCGGAGCTTTACGCCTGCAGCGGCCAGAGCCTGGGCTGCCGCAGGAAGAAACTCTGCCGCGATTTTTCTGTGTACGAGAAGGGTTTCGGCCGCATTGCAGGCAGCCGTGTACTGGGTCTTGGCGTCCAACAGAATGGGCAGGGCCTTTTCGATATCACAGTCCTGGTCGGCGTAGATATGGCAGACGCCGTCCGCATGGCCCATCACGGGAATCTTTGTATGGTTCATAATGTACTGGACAAATTGGTTGGAGCCTCTGGGAATCAGCAGGTCCACGCAGTCATGGCAGGAGAGCAGCTCGTCGATCTCGTTGTGGAGCTCTGCCTGAAGCATACAGCCGGACGGAAGCCCGCAGGCTGTCACGGCCTCGTGGATGAGGGTGAACAGAACCTTATTTGTCCGCGCGGTCTCCTTTCCGCCCTTCAGCACGGCGCAGTTTCCGCTCTTGATGCACAGAGAGGAGATCTGAACCAGGGCGTCGGGCCTGGCTTCAAAAATAATGCCGATCACGCCGATGGGACAGGTGACGCGGTAGAGGGTCAGCCCCTCATCGAGCTCCCGGGCGAGCTGAACCTGGGAGAGGGGATCGGGGAGCTTGATGAGCTCTCCGATGCCGGCAATCACATCGGCCAGCTTGTGTTCGTCAAATTTCAGCCGCTTCATGACGGCGGGGGCTATGCCTGCCTGGGAGGCAGCCTCCATATCGGCACGGTTTGCCGTGAAGATCTCTTCCTTATGAGAAGTGAGGGCCGCCGCGGCTGCCTCGAGGGCCCGGTTCCTGAGATCCAGGGAGGACGCCGCCATGGCGGGGCTGTCCTCCTTCATTTTTCTTACTTCGGTTCTGATATCCATAGAGTGGCTCCTTTCTGGAAGCAAACCTGCGCCCTTCGGCGCAGGAAATTCGTTCAATTATCTGGATTTGATTATACGAAAGAAAGAAGAATTGTGCAATGTTTTTGTAGCGCTTCCTTTTAGGAGTTTTCCGTTTGACGAATTTTGTCGAAAGCGTTACAATAGGGGCGGTCTGCATATAAGAGAAAAAATATGGGAGGGCAAGCGTATGTATTTGTTGTATTTTTTGCTGTGGGTGATTTTTAACGGAAATTTCACCCTGGAGATCTGCCTGTTTGGGCTGGTAATCGCAGGGGCGGTTTTCGCGTTTACCTGCAAATTTATGGACTACAGCGTGGCTCAGGAGCTGAAAAATATCCGCAAGGCCGGGAAATTTATGCAGTATGCAGGTGTGCTGGTGATCGAGATCGTCAAGGCGAACTTCGCGGTCATCCGGATGATTCTGTCCGAGAAGGAGGAATTGGAGCCTGCGCTGGTGCATTTTCGTTCCCCGATGAAGACTCCTGCGGGACGTGCTTTTCTGGCAAATGCCATCACGCTGACTCCGGGAACGATTACCGTGCATCTGGAGGGACCTGATTATGTGGTGCACTGCCTGGATGAAAGCCTTGCAGAGGGCATGGATGATTCTGTATTTGTAAAACGTCTCGCCGAGCTGGAGAGGGATTAAGAAGGAGGAAAGAGATATGGGAAGAGGAATCTCAGGGCTTTTGACGGCCTATCATACATTCTTTGTAGCAGTTCTGATCTTTCTGGCAGTGATGGTGGTGCTTTGCCTGATTCGAGCCATTATCGGGCCCCGGGTGGCCGACCGCATCGTTTCCGTCAATATGATGGGAACCATGGTCATGGTGATCATCGGCATCCTGGCGCTGCTGCTGGAGGAAGGCTATCTGGCCGATATCTGCCTGATTTACGCCATGATCAGTTTCCTGGCGGTGATTGTTTTGACGAAGGTATATATGGGTGTTTATCTGGAGAAGAAGGAAGAGGAGGAAAAGAAACATGGCGGTGCTTGAGTGGATTCGCTTTCTGGTCGGGGCTGTTCTGATGCTCTGCGGCCTGGGGATTTTTGTGGTGGAGATGATTGGCGTGTTCCGTTTCAAATATGTCCTGAACCGTATGCATGCGGCGGCTATGGGGGATACCCTGGGAATTGGGTTTTCCCTGCTCGGGCTCATCATCATGAGCGGGCTGAATTTTACCTCCCTGAAGCTGCTGTTTGTGATCATCTTCCTCTGGTTTTCTTCCCCCGTATCCTCCCACCTGATCGCCAGGCTGGAGGTTACCACCGGAGGGGAAGGGGAGAAGCATTACCGGGAAGCGGAGCTTTCCGAATTAGAAGAGGAAAGGAAGGAGGAGGTATAAGATGCAGGTATTTATGTTGATTTTACTGGGCTTTCTGGTGGTGTGCGCCGTGTCCGTGAGCCTGTCAAAAAATCTTTTAAATTCCATTCTGATCTATATGTCCTACAGCCTGGTGATGTCCATTATCTGGATCCTTCTGGAGTCGCCGGATCTGGCGATCACAGAGGCGGCCGTGGGAGCCGGGATCACCAGCGTGCTCTTTTTTGTGACGCTGAAAAAGATACACGCGATTATGAAATCTGAGGAGGAGCAGAAGGATGAGTAAGAAGGTATCTCCGGAAAAATATGAAAAGACACTGTCCTACAGGATCAGTCAGTGGTTCTACGGCACAAAGGATCCGTTCCTGGGCACGGTGGAGATGCAGCCCCAGAAGCCCTTCGCGGAGGATAAGGAAACAGTAAAAAAGCGCAGGCAGGAAAAGCAGGGGCTTTTTAAAAACATCTATGATACGAGCCACAACGCGGAGCTGCAGTTTTTCGGAAAAGTCTACAAGGTTTTCAGCGTGCTTTTCTGTGTCTTTCTGGTGGCAATGCTGTTGGTGGCTGTGTCTGACCTGCCCACCTTCGGCCATCCGGAAAATCCCGTGAACAATGAGGTGGCGGCACGCTACATAGAGAACGGCCTGCAGGAGACGGGAGCCGTGAATATCGTCACGGGCATGATTCTGGATTACCGTGCCTTTGATACCCTGGGAGAGTCCCATGTGCTGTTCATCGCCACCTGTACGGTGCTGATCCTGCTGCGTCTCGACAACAGCAAAAAGGGCAGCCACGGCATGGGGTATGATATGGAGGAAGACCGCCTCCATGAGCCGAAAAATGATGTGATTTTGCAGACGGTGGCCAGAATTCTGGTGCCGCCCATCGTGATTTTCGGCATCTATGTGATTCTCGGAGGCCATCTGGGCCCCGGCGGCGGGTTTTCAGGAGGGGCCGTGATCGGCGCGGGCCTGATTTTGTACCTGAATGCCTTTGGGTTTAAGAAGACGGAGCGCTTCTTTAATGAAAAGACCTACAAGCGTTTGAGCTTTTGCGCCCTGGGCTGTTACTGTCTTGCCAAAAGCTATTCCTTCTATACGGGAGCCAATCATATCGAGAGCGTGATTCCCCTGGGAACGCCGGGGGCGATTTTGAGCAGCGGCCTGATTTTAGTTTTGAATATTTGTGTGGGACTGGTGGTGGCAGGAACCATGTACACCTTCTATGTAATGTTCCGGAAAGGAGCCTACTAGGATGAATTTCGCAAACCTTTTTAATAACTACGGAGAGGCAGTGGCCATGATCTTATTTGGCATCGGCTTTTCAAATCTGCTGCTCCAGAAAAACCTGATCAAAAAGATTATCGGACTGAATATCATGGATACGGCAATGTATCTGTTCCTGGCCTTAAAGGGTTATGTGGCGGGGCGTAAGGCGCCGATCGTGACAAACGGCGTGCAGAGCGTGGAGGCCTACATCAACCCCATCCCCAGCGGCCTGGTGCTGACGGGTATCGTGGTGTCCGTGTCCGTGTCTGCCCTGATGCTGGCCCTGACGATCCGTCTTTACAGGCGGTACCATACGCTGGATTTGGATGAGATTTCCACCAGGCTGAAAAAGGAGGGATTGTGATGGCGTTTGTACAGAATTTACCGTTTATTTCCATCATCCTCTCCCTGTTTTCCGGGCCCCTGTCCTCGATTCTGGGCGGAAAGAAGGCTAAATGGGTAAATGCCGGGGTGATTACTGTGATCGGCGGAATGTCCGCCCTGGTGCTGTCCTATGTGGTGAGCACCGGGGAAGAGTATGTGTACCGTATGGGACACTTTCCGGCGCCCTGGGGAAATGAGATCCGTGTAGGAGTGCTGGAGGCTGTGATGGCCCTCTTCTTCTGTATCATTATGCTGCTGTGTATTCTGGGAGGAATCCGGGAGCGGGAGAATGAGATCGAGGATACGAAGCAGAATCTCTACTATATTATGGTGGATCTGCTGCTGTGTTCCCTGCTGGCCCTGATCTACACGAACGACCTGTTTACGGCTTATGTGTTTGTGGAGATCAACACCATCTCCGCCTGCGGCCTGATTATGATCCGGCAGAACGGCAGAACGCTGGAGGCGGCTACCCGCTACATGATTATGAGCCTGCTGGGCTCCGGTCTCTTGATGCTGGGCATCTGTTTTCTCTATGACCTGACGGGGCATCTGCTCATGAGCAATATCAAGGAGCAGGTAGCGCTGCTTCGCACCAGCGGGGGATATCACATTCCGCTGCTGGTATCGGTGGTGTTGATGTCTGTGGGCCTGGCCATTAAGAGCGCCCTGTTCCCCTTTCACAGCTGGCTGCCGGACGCTTATGGATATTCTACCGTATCCTCGGCGGCGATTCTGTCTTCGCTGGTATCCAAGGGCTATATTTTCCTCCTGGTAAAGATCTTTTACCGGGTGATCGGCTTTGATATGGTTCGGGACAGCAAGGTTATCAACGTGCTCTTTGTCTTTGGTATCGTGGGTATGATCATGGGTTCTGTCAGCGCCATCAGGGAGAGCAGCATCCGCAGGATGATCGCCTACTCCTCCGTGGCCCAGATCGGCTATATCTATATGGGCTTTGGACTGGGAACTACTGAGGGAATGGTGGCAAGCCTTTATCATGTCATCTCCCATGCGGCCACCAAGGCCCTGCTCTTTGTGGCGGCCTCCGGCCTTACGGATACGGCGGCAGACAGCACGGACTTTAAGGATCTTACCGGGGCGGGCTACAGAAACAAGCTGGCAGGGGTGGCTTTCACGGTGGGAGCCCTCTCCATGGTAGGTATTCCCATGTTTTCCGGCTTTATCTCAAAGCTTCTCTTTGCCCAGGCGAGCGTGGGAGTGGACAGCATGAAGCGGATGCTGCCTACACTGATCGCCCTGGCTATCAGCACGATCCTGAACGCGGTGTATTTTATGAAGACGGTGATTCGCCTCTATACGCCGGTCAGAAGGGTAAAGAGAGATGGGATCGTATTTACGCAGGTGAAAATGAAGGAAAACAGGGCAAAATCCTTTGCTCTGGTATGTTTTATCGCCCTGAACCTGTTTCTCGGTCTCTTTTCAGAGCCCATTGTCATGCTGATCCGAAACGGATTAGAGATGTTTGCTTAGGAGGGGAGAAGGATGGACTATTTATTATTGCTGCCGGTGTTTCTGCCGTCTCTGGCCGGGCTTTATATGCTGGCCGCCTCCTTTTGGGGGCATGTGACAGCAGGAAGCCTGGAAAAACAGCAGGAGGAGGGCAAAAGGAAAAGAATCCATTTGCTCACGGCTGTGGTGTTAGTATGCTCAGCAATTCTGGCTCTTTGCGCGGCCTGGAGCGGCGACAGGAGCGTGACGCTTTTTTATCTGATGAAGGATATCCCGGTCTATTTTCATGTTGACGGGGTGGGAAGGCTGTTCGTGACCTTTGTGAGCATTGTGTGGGTGGCGGTGGGCTTTTACTCCTTCGTCTACATGGAACATGAAGGGGAGGAGGAGCGGTTTTTCGGTCTCTACCTGCTGGTGTATGGCATCCTGGTAGCCCTGGATTTTGCGGGAAACCTGGTGACGATGTATCTGTTTTATGAGCTGATGACGCTGGCGTCCATGCCCATGGTGCTGCATAACGGTTCTAAGGAGGCGATTATGGCCGCGCTGAAATATCTGTTTTATTCCATGTGCGGCGCTTACCTGGGACTGTTTGGCATTTTCTTTCTGTATCAGCATTGCACGACCCTCACCTTTACGGCCGGGGGAACCTTAAACGCAGCCCTGGCGGCGGGCAACAGGGGAATCCTTCTGGCGGCAGTCTGCGCGATGCTGATCGGCTTCGGAGCAAAGGCGGGAATGTTCCCCTTACATGCCTGGCTTCCCACGGCCCATCCAGTGGCGCCTTCCCCGGCCTCGGCGGTGCTGTCAGGCATTATCGTAAAGTCCGGCGTGCTGGCGATGATCCGCGTGGTGTATTACATTGTTGGTCCGGATTTCCTGCGGGGCACCTGGGTACAGACTGTGTGGATGAGCCTGTCTTTGCTGACGGTGTTTATGGGTTCGCTGCTGGCCTTTCGGGAACCGGTGTTTAAGAAGCGCCTGGCGTACTCTACGGTCAGCCAGATTTCTTATATTTTGTTTGGCCTGTCTCTGCTGACGGCGGGGGGTGTGGAGGGCGCCCTTCTCCATACAGTCTACCATGCGTTTATCAAGAGCGCCCTGTTTTTGACGGCGGGAGCCTTTATTTTCCAGTATGGGAAGACCAGGGTGGAGGAGCTTGGCGGAATCGGGAAACAGATGCCGAAGACACTGCTCTCCTATACCTTTGCGGCCCTGGCGCTGATCGGGATACCGCCTGCCAGCGGCTTTATCAGTAAGTGGTGTTTGGCCCAGGGAGCCCTGGGGGCAGATGTGGGAATGTTCCGCTGGCTGGGGCCTGTGGTGCTGCTTATAAGCGCCCTGCTCACGGCGGGGTATCTTCTGCCTGTGACTATGAAGGGATTTTTCCCGGGGAAGGATGCGGCGGCGGAATCCTCTGTGCGCAAGGAGCGGCTGGGAATGTGGCTGCCCCTGGCTGTTCTGGCCGGCCTGTCCCTGCTGCTTGGCGTATTCCCGAATTCGCTGATCTCCTATGTGAGCCGGATCGCGGGAACATTGATGTAGAGGAGGAGAGGAAATGAGTACATATTTGTTGGTGATCGTGGTGCTGCTTCCGATGCTTGCCGGAGCGCTGATTCCCATCATTCCCTTTAAGACGAGGACGCAGATGATGATCTACATCGAGGGAGCGGTGCTGCTCAATTCTGTCCTGGTGATCTCCATGCTTCTGATGCCGCCGGAGGGGACGCTGGTCCTGTTCCGGTTCACCGGAAACTTAAGCATCAGCTTCCGGCTGGACGGCCTGGGGACGGTTTTTGCGGCTGTGGTATCCCTGCTGTGGCCTCTGGCTACGCTGTATTCCTTTGAATATATGAAGCATGAGGGGCATGAAAAGGTATTTTTTATGTTTTATGTCATTACCTTTGGGGTGACCCTGGGAATTGCCCTGGCGGAGGACATCCTGACCATGTATTTCTTCTATGAAATGCTGACGCTGGTGACGCTGCCCCTGATCATGCATACCCTCTCAAAGGAGGCGATCATGGCCAGCAGGACGTATCTCTATTATTCCCTGGGAGGCGCGGCCTTTGCTTTTATCGGCATGATTTTTATCCTGACCTACGGAACCACTTCAGTGTTTGTGCCGGGGGGCGTGCTGGATGCGGCGCGTCTGGGAGATAAAACGAATCTGATCCTTTTGATCTATGTGCTGTGCTTTTGCGGATTTTCTGTAAAGGCGGCTATGTGGCCCTTCTCGTCCTGGCTTCCGAAGGCGGGCGTGGCGCCCACGCCGGTGACGGCGCTGCTTCACGCGGTGGCTGTGGTAAAGGCCGGAGCCTTCACCATCATGCGGGTGACCTATTACAGCTTCGGAACCGATCTTCTGCGGGGAACCTGGGCCCAGTACACCGTCATGGCGCTGGTTATCTTTACGATCGTCTATGGATGCAGCCGTGCCCTGAAGGAAACCCATATCAAGCGGCGGCTGGCCTGGTCCACAGTGAGCAACCTTTCCTACATCCTCTTCGGGGTGACGCTGATGACGCCCCTGGGGCTGGTGGGAGCTTTGAGCCACCTGGTGTTCCACGCGGTTATGAAGATCTGCTCGTTCTTCTGCGCGGGAGCCGTGATCTACAAGACAGGGAGAAATTATGTCCATGAGCTGGACGGCTTCGGGCGGAAGATGCCCGTGGTGTTTGTGGTCTTTACGGTCTCTGGTTTTGCGCTGATGGGCGTGCCGGGGCTGTGCGGGTTTATCAGCAAATGGAACCTGGCGAAAGCGGCGGTGGCCAGCCACAATCCCCTGGCCTATGCCGGCGTGGCTGCCCTGCTGATCTCGGCCCTTTTGACGGCCATCTATATGATGACGATCTCTGTCCGGGCCTTCTTCCCGGGAAGGGATTTTGACTATGGGAAGCTGCGGGGCGTGGAGGATCCCAACTGGATGATGCTCCTTCCCCTGATACTGTTTGTGATCGCGATGTTTGCCTTTGGCCTGCATCCGCAGCCGGTGATCGCTGCGCTTGAGTCGGTGGCGGCTTTGATGGGATAAGAGAAAGGAGCAGAAGATGAATCAGAATTTAGGACTTGCGTTACTTGTATTTTATCCCTTCTTACTGGGTCTTTGCTGCTATTGGGCAGGCAAAAAGAGTGAGAACGTCCGGGATTATCTGGCGGGCTTTGGGGCGGTCAGCGAGTTTGTGCTGATGCTGCTTTTGTGGGCCGGCTCAGGGGCCCGGGCAGCCGCGGGGGTGACGGAGAGCTTTACCGTTCCCGGTATCTGCGGTCTGGGGCTTCATTTTACGATGGACGGCTTTCGGCTGATTTACAGCACGGTGGCAGCTTTCATGTGGATGATGGCGACGCTTTTGTGCAGAGAATATTTTGCCCATCATGAGAACAGGAACCGGTTTTATCTGTTTCTGATGATGACGATGGGCGCCACCCTGGGAGTCTTTTTCTCAGCGGATCTCTTTACCACCTTCATTTTCTTTGAGATCATGTCGTTTACCTCCTACGTCTGGGTGGCTCAGGAGGAGGACGCGCCTGCCCTGCGGGCGGCGGAGACGTATCTCGCGGTGGCTGTCATCGGTGGTCTGGTGATGCTGATGGGGCTTTTTGTGCTCTGGAATGAGCTGGGAACCCTCACGATCTCCGAGCTTTTGCCGGCGGCTGCGGGCTATGGGAACAAGGGGCTTCTGTACGGAGCCGGTGTGTGCCTGCTGGTGGGCTTCGGGGCGAAGGCGGGCGCCTTCCCCTTACATATCTGGCTGCCCAAAGCCCATCCGGTGGCTCCAGCCCCGGCGTCGGCCCTGTTATCCGGTATCCTGACGAAAACAGGAATCTTCGGCATCCTGGTGGTGACGAGCGAGCTGTTTCTTCACGACGGAACGTGGGGCGCGCTGATTTTGAGCGTGGGCGTGCTGACCATGTTCGGCGGCGCGCTGCTGGCTGTTTTTTCCGTGGATCTGAAACGGACGCTGGCCTGCTCCTCCATGTCCCAGATCGGGTTTATCCTGGTGGGCGTGGGGATGCAGGGACTTTTGGGAGAGGAAAATGCCCTGGCAGTACACGGGACGCTGCTCCATATGGTAAACCACTCTCTGATTAAGCTGGTGCTTTTCCTGGCGGCCGGCGTCATCTTTATGAATACCCATGAGCTGAACCTCAATGGAATCCGGGGCTTCGGAAGAAAAAAGCCCCTGCTTCGGGTGATCTTCCTGACAGGCGCCCTGGCCATCGCCGGCATCCCCTTCTTCGGGGGATATATCAGCAAAACCCTGCTTCATGAGAGTATCGTGGAGTACGGCGGCGGCTGGCTGATGCGGGCTGTGGAGTACCTCTTCCTGGGCAGCGGCGGACTGACCGTGGCTTACATGACGAAGCTGTATGTGGCTGTCTTCCGGGAGGAAAATGAGGATGCCGCGCGGCAGAAGAAGTATGACAGCATGAAAACCTATATGAACCGGGTGAGCGCCTTTGCCCTGGGAGGCAGCGCGGCCCTGCTCTTTGTCTGGGGAATTTTCCCCCACGGGATCATGAACCGGGCGGCAGCTCTCGGCCAGGGCCTGATGCACCTTGAGGAGGCGGGCCATCCCGTGGCCTACTTCAGCGTGAAGAACCTGTCGGGAGCGGCTATTTCTGTGGCCATAGGCGCGTTGGTCTATGTGTTCGTGATACGGGGGCTCCTGATGGGAGAGACCGGCCGGGGAAAGAAGGGCTATCTCGATCGCTGGCCTGCCTGGCTGGATCTGGAGGAGGTGGTGTACCGGCCCCTGCTGCTGGGATTCCTTCCCTTTGTGAGCCGCCTGGTGTGCCGCGTTTTCGACAGCGCCCTGGATTTCCTGGTGGTGGCTCTCCGAAAGACGGTTTACCGGGACAGCCCCCTGCCCTACAGGCTGCCGGAGGGAAATAAGTTTACGCTCCGGGCGGGGAAATTCTTAAACTTCCTTCAGCGCATAAAGAACCGCATCCTGCGGCAGGAGGGCGGCCGGGACTATGTCCATGAGCTGGCTGTGAAAAATGAGATGTTCAAAGAGTCCAACATGATCATCCGCAGAAGCCTGTCCTTTGGCTTGCTGCTGTTCTGTGTAGGATTGTGCCTGACGCTGATCTATATTATTTTGTGGTAAAAGAAAAACACCCTTGACAGAAGCCATGTGTTTCGGCATTTGAGTTTCTGTCAAGGGTGTTTTTGTTTCCGAAAGCCATGGGCCGCTTTTGCAGCGGGGATTTGATTCCCATGGCCGCCCGTAAGAAGGCGCAGGTGTTTAATGGTTCTTCTCGAAATCCGCGAAATCCTTCACACAGGTTTTCAGCATTTCCCGGATGGGGAGATGGTAGGGGCAGCGGCTCTCGCACTCGCCGCACTCTACGCAGGCGTCAGCCTTCACGGGAAGGGTCTGGTAGCGCCCATAGCCCCACTGGCCAAGGTCATAGCGCTGCAGGTATCCGGCGAAGAGAAAGACGCTTGGAATGGGAATCCCCACGGTACAGGGGGCGCAGTAGTTGCAGCGGCGGCAGAAGTTCGTGCCAAGGGCGTCCCGGACAGCCTGGATCCTTTCAAGCTCATCGTCTGTGAGGGGGGCCGTGTCTGAAGCGGCCGCCAGGTTCTGGAGGGCCTCCTCGGTGCTGTACATGCCGGGGATCGCTATGGAAACATCGGGGTTTGCGAAGACATACCGCAGGGCCAGGGAGGCGTCCTCGATGGCTCCGCCTGCCAGAGGCTTCATGGCGATAAAGCCCACGTTTTTCTCCGTGCACTGGCGGATCAGCTCCGCTCCCTGGGATTCCACGATATTGTAGGGGAACATGACGGTCTCCACCCAGTCCAGGGACAGGGCGCGGGCAAAGACCTCCGCAGAGTGGGCGGTCAGGCCGATATGTCCGATCTTTCCCGCCGCCTTGGCTTCCTGCAGGGCCAGGAGAGCGCCGTCCTCAGAGAGAATCTGATCAAGCTGTTCCATGGAGGGGTTATGTACCTGGTAGAGGTCGATGTAGTCTGTCCGCAGGTTTTTGAGGCTTATGTCGATGTCGGCGGCCATGGCCTCCCTGGTTCTGGCCATGCTCTTTGTGGCCAGGATGAATTTGTCCCGGAGTCCCTCCAGGGCTTCTCCCAGGAAAGGTTCGCTGACGGTATAGCCTCTGGCAGTGTCGATGTAGTTAACGCCCTGGGCCGAGAGGCATTCCAGCAGGGTATGTACCTGGGCGGGGCTGCTTTTTTGGATGGGAATACCGCCCAGCCCCAGGCGGGAGACGGTAAGCCCTGTTTTTCCTAAGGTGATATAATCCATGATAAAGGTTCCTCCTATTTTTGTAAAAGCTTCTGGCTCTCCCAGATGAAGGACAGGTATAAAAGTCCTGCGGCGATCGCTACACCCACAGATGCGATGGCCATCCAGGGAGCCGTGAAAATAGTCTCCGGCGCGTCAGCCAGAAGGGTGCGGGCCATGGAGAGCAGGTCGCTGAAAATGAAAAGTTTCCAGACCATCTCAGACCGTTCCGCAAGGGAGGGAGACGTGGGTTTTACCAGCTCGCCCGTGGTTTTGCAGATGAAAAGCACCATCAGCAGGTTGGTCAGATAGATGGAGCACTGCAAAAGGGTGCAGACTACGGCGGGCAGTCCGCTCAGCAGGCTGTAGCTGTAGAGGACTGCCGCGGCCACACTGGCCCCGGTGCAGTAAAAAGCCCGGCGGTACCTGGGTTCTGCCTTCATCATGACGTACAGGGCGTAGATGGAGATCATGGCTGAGGCCAGGGATACGACCCATCCCAGGATATTGATCAGGGAGAGGAAGCTTAAGACCTCGGCGATAAAAAGATAGTATAATCCCCTGCCAACGGAAGGGCTGGAGGGTTTCAGGTTGTATTTCATAATACGGAACCCCTTTCTAAATGGTAGTAACCGTTCGGCCATCCGTCTGCAGGCATGTGGGAACGGTTATCAATAGTATAGCATACTTTTTGCAGAAGCGGAGTCAGACATTGACATTTTGCCCGAAAATGGTTACATTAATAGAAGAGCGCGGGAGGGAAAAAGGCCGCGCGGATATTTTTGAAAAAGAGGTAAAACTTATGGCAAGAGAGATGATTCATACAGATAAGGCACCGGCGGCTGTAGGGCCGTATGTGCAGGCAGTGAAAGTACAGGGAATGATCTACTGCTCCGGGCAGCTGGGGCTGGATCCGGCAGAAGGGACACTGGCGGAGGGCGTAGTGGCCCAGGCCCATCAGTCCATGAAAAATCTGGGCGCAGTCCTGAAGGAGGCAGGAAGCGACTACAGCAAGATCGTAAAGACCTCCATTTTTCTGGCGGATATGGCAGACTTCGCGGCGGTGAATGAGGTATACCAGTCGTATTTTGACGGCGTTTTCCCCGCCCGTTCCTGTGTGGAGGTGTCAAACCTTCCCAAGGGCGGTCTCGTCGAGATCGAGTGTATTGCGGAGGCATAAGAAGATGGCAGTGTTAGAGGGCTTAAAGCCGGAGAGAGTATTTTATTATTTTGAGGAGATCTGTAAGATCCCCCATGGTTCTTTTCACACAAAGGAGATCAGCGACTATCTGGCGGAGTTTGCAAAGGAGCATGGCCTGGCGTACCGCCAGGATGAGAGCAACAATGTGGTAATCAAAAAGCCGGCGGCTCACGGTTATGAAAACGCGCCGACGGTGATTCTTCAGGGACATTGCGATATGGTCTGCGAGAAGGTTCCCGGGTCTGCACATGATTTTGAGAAGGACGGCCTGCAGCTGGTAGTGGATGGCGACAGGATCAGTGCCAAAGATACCACGCTGGGAGGGGATGACGGAATCGCGGTGGCGTACGCCCTGGCGATTCTGGAGGACCGGAACCTGAAGCATCCGGCGCTGGAGGTGGTCATTACCACCGACGAGGAGGTCGGGCTTTTGGGGGCGACAGCCTTGGATACCTCTGACCTTGCGGGCACCTATATGATCAATATGGATTCTGAGGAGGAAGGAAAGCTGTGGATCAGCTGCGCGGGCGGCATGACGGCTGTCTGCGAGCTTCCCGTCCAGCGCCTGGATGGTGAGGGAACGAAGTATGAGGTCGTGATCGACGGCCTGAAAGGGGGACATTCCGGGTCGGAGATCGACAAGAACAGGGCCAGCGCTGTGAAGCTGATGGGCCGGTTTCTTTTTGAACTGTTCCAGGAGACGGATTTCTACCTGACAGAGCTTTCGGGAGGACAGAAGGACAATGCCATTCCGAGAAATGCCAGGGCAGAGTTTCTGGCGGAGGAGGACGCCCTGGAGGTGATCCAGGAGAAGGCGGCCCGTTTCCAGAAAGACCTGAGGGCGGAATACAGCGGAACGGATGAGGGTATTACTGTAGAAGTGAAAAAGCTCGGGGAGGCCGCAGGGCGGGTGCTCTCTCCCTCCTCCCAGCAGAAGGTGCTCTTTTTCCTGGCGCAGCTGCCCTACGGTATTCAGAAAATGAGCGGCGAGATTCCGGAGCTTGTGGAGACCTCCATGAATCCGGGAATCCTGCGCCTTCAGGAGGAGGCGTGCTGTGTCACATCCAGCATACGGAGCTCCGTGGGCAGCGCCAAGGAGGCGCTGGCTTCCCAGGTTCAGTATTTGACGGAGTTTCTGGGGGGAAGCTGTGAGGTTGAGGGGGATTATCCGGCCTGGGAGTACAGGAAGGATTCGCCTCTGCGGGATCTGATGGCCGATACCTACGAGGAGCTCTTCGGCGTGAAGCCGGAGGTGAAGGCGATCCACGCGGGCCTGGAATGCGGGCTGTTTTATGAGAAGATCCCCAATCTTGACTGTGTATCCTTTGGTCCTGACATGTCGGACATCCACACCACGGAGGAAACTCTGTGCATTTCCTCGGTGGAGCGTATGTGGAGATACCTGCTGAAGGTGCTGGAGAATATCCGGTAGTCCTGGGAGACAGGGAAGAGAGACGCGGTTTTGCAGGCGTGGAACAACCGCATGAGGTAAGAGTATGAACGTAACGTATATTTATCATAGCTGTTTTTTGGTGGAGACGGTATCGGGCTATCTGCTGTTTGATTATTACAAGGGAGACCTGCCGGAGCTGTCTCCCTACAAGCCCCTGTATGTATTTGCCAGCCACAGGCATGGGGATCATTTTTCAGCCAGTATTTTTAATCTGGCGAAGAAATATCCTCATGTGTATTATTTTCTTTCTGATGATATCTGGGAGAAACGTGTTCCGGAGGAGCTCAGGGAGCGGGCCATCTTTATGGGGCCGGGAGAACGGAAGGGCGATTCCTCTTTGATGATCGAAACCCTGCAGTCTACAGATGAGGGGGTGGCGTTCCTGGTGCAGATCGACGGGAAGACCTTCTACCATGCAGGTGATTTGAATGACTGGACCTGGGTGGAGGAGCCGGAAGATAACAATGCCTGGATGCGGAAGGCCTACCGCCAGGAGATCGCAAAGCTGGCGCGGAGGAAAATATATGCTGCGTTCCTTGTGCTGGATCCCAGGCAGGGCATGGAGTTTTCCAAAGGCATGACCTGGTTTTTGCAGAACGTGGATGTGGCGGCAGTCTTTCCCATGCACTGCTGGGATGATTACAGTATCATCGCCAAGTACAAGAACCTGCCGGAGTCGGCGCCCTACCGCTCAAAGATCTGTGATATTACAGCGGCCGGGCAGTCGTTTCTCGTATCATAGGCGAAGGCGCCATTGTATGGCCGCACACGACTTCAGGCCTGCGGGAGCGCTTTTTGGCATAGAGGCGCGGCCGACCGCATAGACTGGCTGTAAGGAAGGCCAAGGAGTATGGAGTTTTGTCAGAATATCGACGGTTTGTAGCGTATATTTATGAATACACAAGCGGAAAAAAAAATAAGAACACAGGATTTGCCAAGGTGGAGTCCAGAAATGGAAGCTGCCGGATGCAGATATGCCTGCAGAAACTTCCCCGGGAGGAAAAGGCCCTGAACATGTATGGATTTGTTCGTGAGGGCGGCTGGCTCCTGGGGATTTTTCTTGGGACGCTGACGGTCAGGGGAGGCCTAGGGCAGGCCCGGCTGGAGACCCCGTCGGAGAAAATCGGAGGAAGCGCCTATGCGCTCTCCCAGCTCGCGGGGCTGTGGATCGACAGCGCCGGGGGGAGAAAATACCTGACGGTGTTTGACGATGAGGGGGTGGATGTGGAGAAGCTTGTGACAGAGCTGCCGAAGGAGCCGAAAAAGGAACGGGAAGAGGAGAGAGCGGAGGAAGCGGAGACAGGAAAAGAGCACGGGGAAGGATTTGCGCCGGAGCCGGAAACTGTGGAAGCGGAAGAAAGTGCGGAAGCAGATAAAAGCGTAGAAGCGAAGGAAACTGTGGAAGTGGGAGGAACTGTGGAAGCGGAAGAAAGTGCGGAAGCAGAGGAAAACGTAGAAGCAGAGGAAATTGTAGAAGCAGGGGAAACTGTGGGAGTAGAGAAAACCGCGGAAGCGGAAGGAATCGTGGAAGCGGAGGAAAGTGCGGAAGCGGGGGAAAGCGTAGAAGCAGAGAAAACCGTAGAAGCGCAGAAAACCGTGAAAGCTCAGAAAAAAGCCCCGGAGGCAGGAGAACCTGCGGGAACCACGGAACATACAAAGAAGGGGGAAAGACCGGAAGCGGAGGAAAAGCTCTGCGCCCAGGAAGCCCCCGCCTGCCCTGTCAAAGGCTGCCCCTGCGGGAAAAGAAAGGGCCGGTTGGAGGATTTAAACAGGAAATGGAAGGAGCTGGAAAAGCGCTGTACCCCTGCAAGCTGCCTTCCGGGGGAGGAGCTGGCAGAGGGATATTTTCTGACCTTAAAAGAACTGCCCCTGTTAAAGCAGGGCGGCTGGCCCTTTGGCAACAACAGTTTTCTGATGCATGGTCTTTGCACATACCAGCATCTGCTGCTGGGGCGGCAGCGGGACGGAGGCTACCTTCTCGGGATTCCCGGTATTTTCGCGAACCAGGAGTTATTCATGGCGAATATGTTCGGCTTTCCGGAGTTTAAAGAAGTGTCCCGCCGCCGGCCCGGGGAGCCCTTCGGTTATTGGTGCCGCCGCCTGTAGACGCAGCGTCTCTTCAGTCAATGCCCCGGATATCCACGAGGGGGATTTTCTTACGCAGGATCTCACAAAATTCCTCCAGCTCCTGACGGGAGTAGCTGGTAAATACAGGACGGATCACGTTCTCAGATTCCCGGTAGGCCTGCAGGTAGTAAGCCCGGCAGCCTGCCAGCCATTGGGCGATGCTCTCGAAGTCGGAGGCATCGTGGAGCTCCCTCATAACCGTTGTGCGGAACTCATAATCCAGCACTCCTGATTTCAGGAAGGACACGGACTCGTAAATGGCGTCCATGTCCATGTCCATGTCCCGGCAGCCTGCCGCGTCCTGGTAGCGGGAGGGAGACGCTTTGATATCCATGGCCACATAGTCGATCAGCCCTTCTGTGTACAGGCGGCGGATGACCTCCGGGCAGGTGCCGTTTGTATCCAGTTTTACCAGGTAGCCCAGTTCTTTAATCCGTCCGATCAGATCCGGCAGGTCGGGGTGCAGGGTAGGCTCCCCGCCGCTGATGCAGACCCCGTCCAGGATCCCCTGTCTCTTTTTCAGGTAGGCCAGCACCTCCTCTGTGGGAATTTCCGGTTCCTGTTCCGGGGAAAGTACCAGGTTTCCGTTCTGGCAGAAGGGACAGCGGAAATTGCAGCCTCCCAGAAAGAGGGTGGCTCCCACCAGGCCGGGATAGTCCAGAAGGGTCAGCGTATTAAAACCGTGTATTTTCATAGGTGCTCATCCTTTCTATAGGTTCTTTTAAAGTGGCAGCGATCAGCCATATGTCAAATCACAGAGATGGCATAACAGTTGCCTAGTACTATACAGGATGCGCCGTTGAATTGCAAGGGTAACCGTTCCGGCAGGTCTGGGCAGACCGTAAGAAAGTGGTTCAGGGGTGTAAGGGAAGAGGGATGTAAACTAAATAGCAAAAGTGGTTGACAATACAGGGAAAGAGATGTAAACTTACCGAGGAAAATGGTTGACAATCACGAAACTGCGGCAGGACGGACCGCAGACAGAGGAGAAAATAGCTGAGATGGAACTGATGAGATTAGCAGAAGAAATTATCAAAGGGCGGCGGCTGACAGAGGAGGATGATCTGAGCGTTCTCGTGGAGGGGGATCTGGCGGAGCTCTGCCAGGGAGCGGATGAGATCCGCAGGGCGCTCTGCGGCGACCGGGTGGATCTGTGCAGCATCATCAACGGACGCAGCGGCAGGTGCAGCGAGGACTGCAAATTCTGCGCCCAGTCGGCCCATAACCCGACGGCCTGTGAAACGTATGGATTTTTACATACGGAGGAGTTTAAGGCGGGCTGCGGCCGCGGGGAGGAGCAGGGGCTGGACCGCTACTCCATTGTCACGGCGGGGCGGACGCTGGCAGGGGAAGATCTGGAAAAGGCCGTGAAGGCCTACCATGCCATGCATGAGGCGTATCCGGAGATGGGGCTTTGCGCGTCCCACGGCTTAATGAAGGAGGAGGACCTGGGCAGGCTTTATGAGACGGGGGTCAGGATGTATCACACGAACCTGGAGACATCCCGGAGGTATTTTCCGAGGATCTGCACCACACATACCTACGAGGACAAGCTGGAACAGATCCGCAGGGCGCGGGCCGCGGGACTTTCTGTGTGCAGCGGCGGCATCCTGGGCATGGGCGAGAGCTGGCAGGACCGTCTCGATATGGCGGCCCTTCTGGCCAGGCTTGAGGTGGAGTCCATTCCCCTGAATTTCCTGATACCGATACCGGGGACGCCCCTGGAGAAGACGGAGCGGCTTACCTGTGAGGAAATTTTGCGGATCGTGGCGCTGTTCCGTTATCTGAACCCTACGGCCCGGATCCGCATTGCCGCCGGACGGAATTACTTTGATAATGGCGGGGCGGTGCTGTTTCGGGCAGGGGCCAACGGGGCCCTTACGGGAGATATGCTCACCACCGTGGGAAACAGCACGGCCGAGGACAGAGAGATGTTTGAGGGACTGGGCTTTCAGATGAGGGAAGCAAAAAAAGAAACGGAAGGTTCTACGGGACATGAAGGACAGAAGATGGAGAAAGGCAGGGAATAGAGACATGAGAGAAAAAGCAGTATCTGGCACACAGACAAAAACAATCGCGCAGGTGGGGCTGATGGCGGCGCTGATCTGCGTCATGGGCCCGTTTTCCATTCCGCTGCCCATAAGCCCGGTGCCCATCTCCCTGACGAATCTGGCAGTTTATTTCGTGATCTATGCCATCGGCATGAAAAAGGGCACGCTGGCATATCTCGTTTATCTGCTGATCGGTTTTGCGGGGCTGCCCGTGTTTTCCGCTTTTACAGGCGGGGCGGGAAAGCTTCTGGGTCCTACGGGAGGCTATCTGATCGGGTTTATCTTTATGGCGCTGATTTGCGGCGCGTTTATTGAAAAATGGCCGGAAAGGCTCTCCATGCATTTTCTGGGCATGGCTGCGGGGACGGCCGTGTGCTATCTGTTCGGAACAGTATGGCTGTCCTGGCAGGCGGGCATGGGCTTTTCAGTGGCTCTGGCGGCCGGCGTGCTGCCCTTTATCCCGGGAGACCTGGCAAAGATCATTGTCTCCATGCTTTTAGGCTCCCAGATCAGGAAAAAGCTGAAAGCCTTTGGGATGGTTTAGTGGTTGACGGGCAGGTTCCCCTGTGTTACAATCGAACCACTAAAACCTGGTGTGGATTTTTATAGCCTGGCTTTTTTCGCCGCACAATTATCACTCTCGATAATTGTGCGGTTTTTTGCGCCATAGAAAATGCCTCCGGCTTTTTATATCCGCCCGGAAGGAGGAAGATATGAATGACACTTTTATGAAGGAAAAACCGGTAGTTCCGCTGATTGCAGGAATGGCCCTGCCGATGGTGATTTCCATGCTGGTAAATTCCCTGTACAATATCGTGGACAGCTATTTCGTGGCAAAGATCAGCGAAGACGCCATGACGGCCCTCTCCCTGGTCTATCCCGTCCAGAACTTCATCAATGCGGTGGCCATAGGCTTCGGCGTGGGGATGGCGGCGGTGATTTCTCTGCATCTGGGGGCGGGAAAATATGAGAAGGCGAACACGGCGGCTACCAGAGGGCTGCTCTTTTCCCTGTTCCACGGCATTGTGCTGACGGCGGGAAGCATCGCCGTTATGCCTGCCTTTCTTCGGATGTTTACCGGCAGGCAGGAGGTGGTGAACCTGGGGCTGGAATATTCCTCCATCGTATTTTCCTTCGCCCTGGTCATTATGACGGATCTGTGGTTTGAGAAGGTATTTCAGGCTGTGGGCAGGATGAAGGTGACGATGGCGGGGCTGATGTGCGGCTGTATCACAAATATTATTCTGGATCCCCTGCTGATTTTCGGCATGGGCCCTGTTCCGAAAATGGGAATTCGGGGGGCTGCCCTGGCCACAGGCCTTGGCCAGGCGGCCACCTTTGCCGTTTATCTTGTGGTTTATCTGAAAAGCTCCATGTCTGTCCGCGTGGGCAGAAAATACCTGGCCCGGGACCGTGATGTTGACAGGAAGCTTTACGCTGTGGGCATCCCGGCGACTTTGAACCTGGCGCTGCCCTCCCTGCTGGTATCGGTGTTAAACGGCCTGCTGTCTGCTTACTCCCAGAGCTATGTGGTTATCCTTGGCATTTATTACAGGCTTCAGACCTTCCTGTATCTGCCTGCCAACGGCATTATCCAGGGGATGCGCCCGGTGATCGGCTACAATTTTGGCGCAGGGGAGAAGGAAAGAGTAAAGAAAATCTACCGTGTGACGCTCCTTATGAGCGGCGGGATTATGGCGGTGGGAACGGTGATCTGCCTGGCGTCGTCGGGAAACCTGATGGCCCTGTTTACCGACAACCCGGAGACGGTTCAGGCCGGCGGCCGGGCCCTCCGCATCATAAGCATGGGCTTTATCGTTTCTGCCGTTTCCGTGACGTCCTCGGGGGCCCTGGAGGGGCTGGGAAAGGGTGTGCAGTCCTTTTTGATTTCCCTGTGCCGCTATGCGGCGGTGATTCTTCCCGTGGCCTTTCTTCTGTGCAGGATCTTCGGTCCCGAAGGAGTGTTTCATGCGTTTTGGATTACGGAAGCAGTGACGGCGATTATTGTCTATGTAGGTCTGCGCATTTACTGCGCAGATTGTAAGAAAGTGATTTAAGTGTGAGCAAATCCCATTTGCAACGCAAATTTTAGATGGATTTGCGAATATTACTGTGAACGGAGTGAGCAGTAATCACGGCGGTGATTGCGGCGTTTGTGCACCGCAGAAGTCTTGCGTTTGCCGCGTGATATGGTAAAATAAGTATGATTTTCATTTCCAGGCGAGTCATAAAATCTCTTATCCACTGTCATGCAGGCATGACGTGAATTCGGACTTTTGACACTGAAATCATAAGTATACAAAAAAGAGGATGCAGGAAAGGAGAACGGGGCGTGACAGAGGACGAGAAGTATATGAAGGAGGCTCTCAGGCAGGCAAAGAAGGCCCGGGCGCTGGAGGAGGCGCCCATCGGGTGCGTGATCGTTTATGAGGGAAAGATCATCGCCAGAGGCTACAACCGCCGGAATACGGACAAAAATACCCTGTCCCATGCGGAATTGAACGCGATCCGGAAGGCTGGCAGGAAGCTGGGCGACTGGCGGCTGGAGGGCTGTACCCTGTATGTGACTCTGGAGCCCTGCCAGATGTGCGCAGGTGCCATTGTCCAGGCCAGGGTCACAGAGGTGGTGATCGGCTGCATGAACCCCAAGGCGGGGTGCGCAGGGTCGGTGCTGAATCTGCTGGAGATGGAGGGCTTTAACCACCAGGTACAGGTGCGCCGGGGCGTACTTGCGGAGGAGTGCAGCCGGATGATGAGCGATTTCTTCCGAGAGCTTCGGGAGAGGAAAAAGTCCGCAAAAGCATTTGACAAATCGAACGATTCAGGTTATAGTAAGGAAGCACATGAGCCATGTGATGTGGATATGTCATAACATTTCCGCGCAGCCGGGGAGTTAGCGGTGCCCTGTACCTGCAATCCGCTACAGCAGGGGTGATACTAAACAGAGGGTCTTTCACTGTGAAGCTGCCCTCCGTAAGTGGCGTTGACGTCTGGGTCTTGCGCAACAGAACTCTATGAACCGTGTCAGGGCAGGAATGCAGCAGCACTAAGTAGAACCTTCTGTGTGCCGTGAGGCAGCCTGGGCCGAGTTAACTGCGGAGGTAACGTTTGTGGTGGGGATTCGAAGGGCAGTGCGCGGATTCCTATATAATATGTCGTAGCCGTCCAGACAGGTCAAAGCACTTGCTGCGATGCAGAACCGGTTTTTCAGGGCTGATGCCGTAACGACATTATAAAATTTGATAAGAGATAGACTGAGAGAGTGCGTGGGACAAAGAATAAAGTTTCACGCACTTTTTTACTATGAAAGTCCCGGACGGCAGTCATGGCCGCGGAACATCTGACTTTCATAGATGGTGATGGCTACGTCAGCAGTCATGTCCGTTTAGTTAAGAAAAGGGAGGACACAGATGAAAAAGAGAGTATGGACCACAGTTTTATGCCTGGGCCTGGCGGCAGGGATGGCCGGGTGCGCGGACAGCCGCGAGCAGGCAGCCACAGAGGTGACAGAGACGGCAAAGTCCCTGGAACCGGAAAGTGAGACAGAGACGGCAAAGTCCCTGGAATCGGAAAGTGAGACAGAGACGGCAAAGTCCCTGGAACCGGAAAGTGAGACAGAGACGGAGGAAGCCCCGGAATCAGAAAGCGAGACGGCGTCTGGGCAAACGGAGGAAGGAACGCAGCAGATCTCCAGGGTGAATTATTACAATGCGGAGGGTAAGCTGGTCTACTACGACAGTTACGCGTACTATGACGACGGCAGCCTTGCCAGTACGACCCTCCATTCCGTGGACTATCTGGAGGATGGCACAAGCTACACAGGAAACCAATACACCTTTTTGTACGCAGCGGGTGAAAAAATCCTGGATGGGCTGACCATCAGCGACTGGTATGACCAGGCTTCCGGCAAGCTGATTCTGGGATACGACTACGATGAACAGGGGAATTCCCAGGAGAAGGCCATTTACCCGGAGAAGGAGAGCATTGAGCAGGGAAAATTTGGGGTGGACGCCTCAAAGACGGAGGTCGTTTGCGGAGACGCGCCTCTCATCTACAAAGAGTCGGCTGCCCAGTGGGCGTCCGTATATCTCAGGGAGGTGTTTGCCGGCGAGGCGCCGACGGATGCGGTCACTGTGAGGTTTCTCTATGTGAATGACGATCAGGTGCCGGAGCTGTGGCTGGATTACGGCTATGGCGCGGCAGGCGGAGAGGTCTTTACCGTGGGAGATGGGACGACGGATAAGGTTTATCTTTCCCATGGCGCCGCGTACTGTATCGAAAACACCAACCGGATGCTTCTGACGGGAGGGCACATGGGGTACAATTATGATACGGTCTGCCAGATTGAAGACGGCAAATTTGTGACAGTCGCAGAAGGCACGTACGGTCTGCCCGACAGCGGTGACGTTCAGACGGACGAGGAGGGCGTCGCGGTTTACGAGTACACCTGGGACGGGACGGCTGTGACAGAGGAAGCATATGAGCAGAACAAAAAGAGCGCTTTTGACCAGGAGAGGGCGGAAGACAGCGAGCAAAATGTTTATACCTATGAGCAGTGTAAACGGCTGCTTCAGGAGCTTGCGGAGGAATAGAAAATAAAAAATTCCCCGCGGCAGACGACAGGAATCAAACCTGCGGCCTGCTGCGGGGATTTTTTATTATCTTACGCGTCCAGCAGTCTGGCCAGGGCTCTGATATACTCCGGCGTGGTGCCGCAGCAGCCGCCCACGATGTCGGCTCCCAGATCCACCAGCCTCTTCATATGGCGGGCAAAGTCGTCGGGGCCCATGCTGTAGTGGGCCTGGCCCAGGCTGTCGATGGTGGGCATTCCGGCGTTTGGCTTGGCGACGACGGGGATCTTGAGCATGTCCTTCAGGGCAGCGATGATGGAACCGAAATTGTCCGGCCCGGCGGAGCAGTTGATGCCTACGGCGTCCGCGCCGATCTCCTGGAGGGCCAGGGCGCTGTCAAAGACATTTCCCCCGAAAAACAGGCTCCCGTCGGATTCCACCGTCAGAGAACAGAGAACAGGAAGGGTGCAGACGGAGTGGGCGGCTTCCACGGCAGCCATCGTCTCGTCCAGGGTCAGCATGGTTTCCGCCACCAGCAGGTCCACGCCCGCGTCCCGCAGGCAGACAATCTGCTCCTGGTACACTTCATAGAGAGTTTCGTAGGGGAGGGTCGTTTTTCCGGTGGTAGTCAGATCACCCGCCACATAGCAGCCCTCCCGGAGACAGGAGCGGGACAGGGCCACAAGCCTCGTGATCATGGCTTCCATCTGACCGTCCAGGCCGTGTTCCGCCAGGGAAATCCTGTTGGCGGCAAAGGTGGGGGCGTAGATCACGCGGGAACCGGCCGCGATATATTCCTTTTGCAAATGTACCAGGATATCCGGATGCTCCAGAACCCACTGTTCTGTACATACGCCTTTTGGCATCCCTGCCTTCATGAGGTTGGAGCCGGTAGCGCCGTCCAGCAGCAGCGGTCCCTGGGCTGCGAGTTTTTGAAATTCCTGCTTTGTCATATCCTTGTCCTTTCCGGCTGCCGTTTAGAAAAGGAACGGCAACCCTTTGCGATTCTGCCAATAGTTTCTGACAAACCAGGACTCCCGAGGGAGCTTCCGCAGTAACTGGCTGTCACCGATAAAGTAACAGGAAATAAAATAAATGTCAAACGTGAAATGTGTTGACAAGGGGCCTTGTTAGTGATATAGTTAGTTACACAAGTAATAAACCAAATAACTGTGAAGCGCCAATAAAAATGGAAGACGGAGGCGGAACAGGAAAGAAAGGCAGGAGGTGAGACGGCTTGAATGAGATCCTGACACAGGAGAAATCTATATACATTCAGATCAAGGAGATGATCGAGCAGGATATTCTGCGGGATATCCTGCTGGAAG
Organism: Lachnospiraceae bacterium UBA3316; assembly: GCA_002361955.1. Taxonomy (GTDB): domain Bacteria; phylum Bacillota; class Clostridia; order Lachnospirales; family Lachnospiraceae; genus Hominisplanchenecus_A. Next base: position 60,253 of record DESK01000037.1, on the reverse strand, counting down.
AAGAGAGGGTTCCCAGCACCAATGAGCTGGCGAGGCTGTATGCCATCAATCCGGCTACGGCGGCAAAGGGCGTGAACCTTTTGGTAGATGAGGGCATCTTATACAAGAAAAGAGGAATCGGTATGTTTGTGGCGGAGGGGGCCAGGGAAAAGATCCGGGCCAGAAGAAAGAAGAATTTTTACCAGGATTATGTGAAAAGCCTGTTGGCGGAGGCGGGCAGCCTCGGAATCACGAAAAAGGAATTGATCGAAATGATCGCGGAGGATAGAGAGTATGATGAGTAAACTGACAGCAAAAGGTATCAGCAAAGTGTACAACGGAAAGGAAGTGCTCCACGAGGTGGATCTGGAGCTGGAGTCCGGGAAGATTTACGGGCTGATCGGCAGGAACGGAGCGGGAAAGACCACCCTGCTGTCTATGCTGACAGCCCAGAATCCCGTGACAAGGGGAAGCGTGACACTGGACGGAAAGCCCATGTGGGAAAACCCGGAAGCTCTGGAGGGGGTCTGCTTTTCCAGAGAATTAAACCCTGTGTCACCAAACGGGGCCAATACGATGAAGGTAAAAGAGTATTTGCGTGTGGCGGCGACCTTCCTGCCCCACTGGGACCGGGAGATGGCCCAGCGCCTTGCCGGGGAATTTGGCCTGGATGTGGGGAAACGAATCAGTAAGCTTTCTAAGGGCATGATGTCCATGGTGACGATCGTCGTGGCCCTGGCCAGCAAGGCGAGATTTACCTTTCTGGATGAGCCGGCGGCAGGGCTGGACGTGGTGGCCAGGGAAAAATTTTACAGGATCCTGATGGAGGAGTATCTGGATACGGGGCGGACCTTCGTGGTATCCACCCATATTATCGAGGAGGCGTCGGACATCTTTGAGGAGGTGATCATCCTGGATAAGGGAAAGCTTCTGCTAAAGGAAAATACCCAGGAGCTTCTGGAGAGAAGCTACCATGTGAGCGGCCACACCGAGGAGGTGGAGCGGGCCGTATCAGGAAAGAAGGTTTACCATGAGGAGACCATGGGCCGAAGCCGGGGAGTCACCCTACTTCTGCAGCCGGGAGAGGAGCTGCGTCCGGGATACGACGTGAGCATCCAGCATCCCTCCCTTCAGAAGCTCTTTGTGGCCCTCTGCGGAGAGGAGGCGGACTGAGATGTGGAAGAGAAGTGTGAAATTTTGGGGAGGCGTAAGCCTCCAAAGCCTGGGAATCTGTATGGGGCTGGCCCTGGTGTTTCTTGTCTTTTTTGCCGGGGGAAGCTTTGCGGCCGGAGGCCTGGGGATCAGAGGAAGTGTCGGGGGACTTCTGCTTTTGTATCCCTATTATCTGACGCTGATGGGTGTTTTCTATATGAGCCTAAGCGCCCTGGGATGTTTCCGGTCCTACCTTCCGCTGCTGGTGTCGTTTAACGTTACCAGGAAGCAGGCCATATGTGGAATTCTCCTGCATCATTTGGCGGTCATCCTGGGGCTTGTCGGACTGGGAGCCTTCGTCTGGTTCCTGGCAGGCCTCCTTGGAGGAGAGGCCGGAGGGGAGATGGCCGGGCTGATCTGGCTCATGGGCGGCACGATGCTGCTTGTGGGAAGCTTTGGGATCTTTCTGGGGACGCTGGGCAGCCGCTGGGGAAAGCTGGGACAGATCCTGGGCGTGGCCATGGCCGCCGTGATGGGAGGCGTCACAGGCGCGGGGGTGGCCGCAGCCGGAAAGGAAAAGGTATGGGCGGGATTCAACCGCCTGGCGGAAGGAAGGTTTTTGTGGTTCATGCTCCTGGGCCTGGCGGTCTTCGCCCTGGTCAGTGCGTTTGCCTTTTTGGTCAACCGCAAGATGGAAGTGAGAAATTAGGAGGTGGGGAAGATGCTTCAAATGATAAGAAAACAGATCCGGGTGATCTGGAGGGACTGCCTCTGGACGTTTCTCGCAGTCCTGATTGGCTGGTGCGTGGGCTTTGGCCTCCTGGCGCTTTTGATGACGGAGGACGGATCCTCCTATTTCACGATGGGAACGCTGATCGGAGTCTTTATGGCAGTCATGTTAGGGCTTGTGGGGGACTGGATCGGCATGGGTCTCTATTTTAATACACAGGTGTCCCTGGGATGCACCAGAAAAGAATTCTTCTGGTCGTACAGTATCGTAAAGTGCCTGATGAATTTCGTCTGCCTGGGGATACTTCTCCTGCTGGGAGCTTTGGAGGATTCGCTGTGCTGTGCCATCTACCAGGTGGGACGGGAGGTGGATCTTCTCTACTGGATCTTGCGGGCCGGGCCCTGGGCAGCCCTTGCGGTTCCGGGGATCGGAATGCTGTGCGGCGCCCTGGTGATGCGTTTCGGGAAGAAGGCCCAATGGGTAACCTGGGGAGTCTGGATGTTCGGCTGCCTGGCTGTTCCCAGGATCATCGGTGAGGGACGGGAGAACACCCCCACCGTCTTTGGAGCCGTCGGCCGCTTCTGCGCCCGGATCTTTGGGAGAGTGCCGTCAGGTGTATGGCTCCTTGCAGCGGCGGCCGCCATCCTGCTGTGTTACAGGGCGGTATGGGCGCTGCTGAAAAAGCAGCAGGTGACTTGATTAGGAAGGTTCGGCCCGGGAAAAAGGTCTTGTGTTCTTCGCTTTATTCATGTACAATAGTAAAGGAAAAATCAGGAAACGTGTAAAAAGCACCGATTACGAAAACGTATGACCGATCGAAATGGGTGTTTTCTGCTATAGAGCCTGGCGCAAGGAGGAGACATTATGGAAAATGAGATGCTGAACCTGGAGGATATGCAAGCGTTCAAGAAGGATATGCTTCGTCTGGAAGAAGAAGTGATGAAGAACAACCGCATTGATCCGAACCTCTATGTGGAGTACGACGTCAAGAGAGGGCTGAGGGACTCGGCGGGAAAGGGCGTGCTGACAGGATTGACGGAAATTTCTGACGTGTGCGGTTTCGTCCTGGAAAACGGGCGCAGGATCCCGGCAGAGGGACAGCTCTATTACCAGGGCGTAAATGTGATGGATATGGTCAAGGGACAAAAGGACAGGAGATTCGGCTTTGAAGAGACGATCTATCTGCTGCTCTTTGGCAGGCTTCCCAATGAGAAGGAGCTTTCGGTTTTTGTGGATCTGATGGCTGAGCTGGGGACCCTGGGCGGCCGTTTTGTCCGGGACGTGGTTATGAAGGCTTCCAACCAGGACATCATGAATTCCATGCAGCGCTGCATTCTGACGCTGTATACCTACGATTCCAAACCGGATGATATCTCTATCGGAAATGTGCTGCGCCAGTGTCTGGAGCTGATCGCCAAGCTGCCGCTGATCGCGGTATATTCCTATCACTCTTACCGCCATTTCCGAAAGGATGAGACGCTGTTTATCAGAAATCCCCAGAAGGGCCTTTCCATGGCGGAGAATCTGCTGCTGATGCTGCGTCCTTCCGGCACCTACACGGAGCTGGAGGCGAAGGTGCTTGACATTGCTCTGATGCTCCATGCGGAGCACGGCGGCGGAAACAACTCCACCTTCACGACCCATGTGGTAAGTTCCTCCGGCACAGATACGTTCTCTTCCGTATCCGCTTCGATCGGTTCACTAAAGGGACCGCGTCACGGCGGCGCGAACCTGAAGGTACAGAAGATGTTCAACGATATCAAGGCGAATGTGTCTGACTGGACAAATGAGGAGGAGGTAGCCGCCTACCTGCGGCGGATACTCAATAAGGAGGTCTTTGACCATGCAGGCCTGATCTATGGCATGGGCCATGCGGTCTACACCCTGTCGGATCCCCGTGAGGTGATCCTGAAGGAATTTGCCAAGAAGCTGGCGGAGGAAAAGGGCAGGATGGAGGAGTTTGCCCTCTATGAGATGGTGGAACGGCTGGCAGGGCAGCTGATTATGGAGCACAGGAAATTATTTAAAAATGTTTGCGCCAACGTGGATTTCTACAGCGGCTTCGTCTATACGATGCTGGGAATCCCGGAGGAGCTCTTTACACCGCTTTTTGCCATCGCCCGTATTCCGGGCTGGAGCGCTCACCGCTTGGAGGAGCTGATGAACGCCAGCAAAATTATCCGTCCCGCTTACAAGTATGTGGGATGCCATGTGGACTTTGTGCCCATGGAGGAGAGATAGGAAATAAAAGCACCGCTTCGTGCCCCAGAAAAAGGGCAGGAAGCGGTGCTTTTTTTGCCGGCGGCCCAAACCCGGGCCGCGTCTTTGCTTGGTATTACCGCCGCGCCTTTTTTTCAAAGGCATGGACCCAGTCATACTTCAGGTAGCAGAGCAGAAACAGGGCGGAGCTTAAGGTCCAGGTCAGCGGGTAGGCCAGGAAGATCACATCGATACTCGGGATAAACCGGACGATAATGCTGATGTAGGTGACGCGGATCAGGCACCAGCAGACCATCATGATGTACATGGGCACGGCTGATTTTCCGGCTCCCCGCAGGAGGCCCGCCATACAGTGGGAGTAGGCCACCAGGAAGAAGAAGGGCGTGACGGTCCTGGCCTGGTGCACGCCGAAGGCGATGATCTCAGGCTCGCCGTTGAAGGCGCGGATCAGCACAGGGATCGTGGCATAGATGCCAAGGCCGATGAGCTCTGCCAGAACCAGGCAGCAGACGATGGAGAACCGGGCTCCCTTTTTCGCCCTGTCGTATTTCTTGGCTCCCAGGTTCTGGCTGATGAAAGTGGTCAGGGCCATGGAGAAGCAGGAAATGGGAAGGAAGGCGAAGCCCTCGATGCGGGAGTAGGAGCCGCAGCCTGCCACTGCCATTTTTCCGAAAACATTGATATTTGACTGGACAAATACGTTGGCAATGGAAATGATGGAGTTCTGAAGGCCGGCCGGGAGGCCGGCGCCGATGATCTGGCGGAGCATAAAGGGATCAAGCCTTATTTTTTTCAGGGATACGGTGTATTCCCTGGGGCTCTTTTTCATCAGCCGGTACAGGCAGAGGATGGCGCTCAAAAACTGGGAGATAATCGTAGCAGCCGCAGCAGCCCCCACGCCCAGATGAAAGACGCCGATAAAGAGCAGGTCCAGAGTGATATTTACCAGGGAGGACAGGATCAGATAGTACAGCGGATGCCTGCTGTCCCCCACGGACTGGAGGATTCCCACAAAATAGTTGTAAAGCACGAAGGCCAGGGAACCCATATAGTAAATGCGGAAATATAACACGGAGTTTGGAAGCACGTCTGCCGGTGTTTTCATCCAGACGAGAAGCACGGGCGCTGCGAGGATGCCGATGGCTGTGAGCAGCAGGCCGCAGAGGATTCCGAAGGCGATGGCCGTATGGATCGCGCGCTGCAGCTCGTCGATCTGCCTTGCGCCGTAATACCTGGCAATGATGACTCCCGCGCCTATGGCAATACCGTTAAAAAAGCCTACGGTCAGGAAGATCAGGCTCCCCGTGGAGCTGACGGCCGCCAGGGCATCCCCTCCAAGAAAATTTCCAACAATCAGAGAGTCAGCTGTGTTGTAGAACTGCTGGAAAAGGTTTCCTAAAAACAGAGGGATCGCAAAGGCGATAATGCGTTTCCAGATGGGTCCTTCCGTTAGCAGGTTTTTCGTTTGTGCATGTGTCATAGTTATGTTTCCTCCGATAAGTAAAATAAATCAGGGCGCCAAAGGCCTGGCCGAAACGGCGGCCTTGCGGCGCAAGAAAGACACCCCGCGCCGCGGCGGGATGCCCGAAATTCAGTATAGCACATTTTCGGGAAAAAGGAAGGAATAAAATGATTTAGGTATCAAAACTGGTTTACGGATTGTTCCGCGCACAGCGCTCCCACAATCCGCCTGGAAATTCGGAATCCGCGGGGCCCCTTCCCCACTTCTTCCT
>DESK01000037.1:2168-54217 GCA_002361955.1 Lachnospiraceae bacterium UBA3316 | reverse complement strand
CTTCTTCCTCATTTCCAGGCGTGTTATAAAGTTTCTCATCCACTGTCATGCAAGTATGACGTGAATTCGGACTTTTGACACTGAAACCAAAAATATTTTAAGAATGGAATTCCCGAAAGCTGTCGGATATGCTAGAATGGGCTTACAGCAGTCAGGCTGTGTTACGGGTATCTGATGGAAAGATACACAGAGAGGAAAAGGAGGCGGGCCTATGAGAAGAATTGCCATATGGATGATGATACTTCTTATGCTGTCCGCCTCCTTTTGCCAGGCGGCAAGACCGAAGGAGCTTGCGGTTCGTCTGGCTCCGGGGCAGGCGGCCCGGGGTGCATGGCAGCTGAGAGGGCGCATGGCTCTGAGCGGGAAGCCGGATGCCCGGGAGGAGAAGCCTATGGAACACCTCCTGGAGCATGTGGGAGGAACCGTCAAGGGAGCGGCCCAGGGGCCAAGGCTGCTGCTGATTCTGCTGGGACTGTCCGGCTTTGACCTGTCGGCGTTTTTTGGCAGAACAAAGGGAAGAAAGAGGTTTCCGCCTCCGCGGGAGCCGGTGCATATGCGGGCCGTCCGCCATATGCACTTTGCTTACGGGTTGTGATGTCCGTCCGCTATTTATGGAATATAAGCAGGACGGAGGTGAAGAGGATGGACATCGTATCAGCACTGTTAGTTCTGGTGATCGTGGGCTGTTTCGTGGCGGCCGTGATCTCTGAGCGGAAGAAATAGGTCTCGGAGGGCAGCCGGGCGGGGCGCCATGGCTATAAAAAAGAAAGCGGGTCGGGAAGGGATGTGAGGCTGTATCCCCTCCCGGCCCGCTTTGTCCGCGGCATGGCTAGGAAGTTGTTAGAAAAAATAGCTTAGAAAAAATAGGAAATAGTATCTTGACATTGACAAGTTCTTTTGTTATTATGAAAAATGCACTATTGTGAAAGATTATGCCCTAATGGGGTTAGTCTGCCCAAAAGTAGCCAAGCGAAACATATCATATTGAGATAGAAAGAACAGGGGTGAAATGTCAATGGAGAAAAACAGAATCCGTCCGATCAAAAGCGGCAAAAGCTTCCGTATGAGCTACTCGAGACAGAAGGAAGTCCTGGAAATGCCAAACCTCATCGAGGTTCAGAAGGATTCCTATCAGTGGTTTCTGGATGAAGGATTAAAGGAAGTTTTTGACGATATTTCTCCGATTGCAGACTACAGCGGTAAGCTCAGTCTGGAATTCGTGGATTTTACTTTATGTGAGGATGATGTAAAGTATTCAATAGAAGAATGCAAAGAGCGTGACGCCACATATGCAGCACCTTTGAAGGTAAGGGTGAGACTCCATAATAAAGAAAATGACGAGATCAATGAGCACGAGATCTTCATGGGCGACCTGCCGCTGATGACGGCCACGGGAACCTTCGTGATTAATGGAGCGGAGCGTGTCATCGTCAGTCAGCTTGTGCGTTCACCAGGTATTTATTATGCGGTCGCACACGATAAATTGGGCAAAAAGCTGTTTTCCTCCACTGTCATTCCAAACCGGGGAGCATGGCTGGAATATGAGACGGATTCCAATGACATTTTCTATGTCCGCGTGGACAGGACTAGAAAGGTACCTATCACCGTACTGATCCGCGCCCTTGGATTTGGGACAAACGCTGAGATCATCGAGCTGTTTGGGGAGGAGCCGAAGATTTTAGCCAGCCTGACAAAGGATACTTCCGAGAGCTACCAGGAGGGACTGCTTGAGCTGTATAAGAAGATCCGTCCGGGTGAGCCTCTGGCTGTGGACAGCGCCGAGAGCCTGATCATGAGCATGTTTTTTGATCCCAGGAGATATGACCTGGCAAAGGTGGGCCGTTATAAATTTAACAAAAAGCTGATGCTGAGAAACCGTATCGCAGGCCATGTGCTGGCTGAGGATGTGGTAGATTCCACCACAGGGGAGATACTGGCAGAGGCAGGCGTTGAGGTGACACGGGAGCTGGCGGACACGATCCAGAACGCGGCCGTTCCCTTCGTATATATCCGCACAGAGGAGAGGAACGTAAAGGTACTCTCCAGCATGATGGTAGATATTACCAATTACATCGACCTGGACGCTGCAGAGCGGAAAGCCCTGGGCGTTACGGAGTTAGTATACTACCCGGTACTTGAAAAAATACTGGAAGAAAATGACGATATCGAGGATATCAAGGCGGCTGTGAAGAGGGATATCCATGACCTGATCCCGAAGCATATTACAAAAGAGGATATACTGGCTTCTATTAACTATAATATTCACCTGGAGTACGGCATCGGAAATGATGATGATATCGACCATCTGGGCAACAGGCGTATCCGTGCCGTGGGCGAGCTTCTTCAGAACCAGTACCGCATCGGCCTGTCCAGGCTGGAGCGTGTGGTAAGGGAGAGGATGACCACCCAGGATCTGGAGGGAATTTCCCCCCAGTCTCTGATCAACATCAAGCCGGTGACGGCGGCGGTGAAGGAGTTCTTCGGATCCTCCCAGCTGTCCCAGTTTATGGATCAGAACAATCCTCTGGGTGAGCTGACCCACAAGAGACGTCTGTCCGCCCTGGGCCCCGGCGGTCTGTCCCGTGACAGGGCCGGATTCGAGGTACGAGACGTACATTACTCCCATTACGGAAGAATGTGCCCCATCGAGACGCCTGAGGGACCGAACATCGGATTGATCAACTCCCTGGCTACGTATGCCAGAATCAATGAGTACGGCTTCGTGGAAGCGCCCTACCGTAAGATTGATAAGACAGATCCCAAGAATCCGCGGGTAACGGATGAGGTTGTCTACATGACGGCGGACGAAGAGGATAATTACCATGTGGCGCAGGCGAATGAGGCTCTGGACGAAGAAGGCCATTTCGTGAGAAAGAATGTTTCCGGCCGTTACAGGGAGGAGACACAGGAGTACGAGAGACGGATGTTCGACTACATGGACGTTTCGCCTAAGATGGTGTTCTCCGTGGCTACAGCCCTGATCCCCTTCCTGGAGAACGACGACGCGAACCGCGCGCTGATGGGATCCAACATGCAGCGTCAGGCGGTGCCGCTTCTGACGACGGAAGCTCCCGTGGTGGGAACAGGTATGGAAGTAAAGACGGCTGTGGACTCGGGCGTGTGCGTTGTTTCCAAGAAAAACGGTACGGTGGAGCGTTCCACATCCAAGGAAATCATCATCAAAAACGATGACGGTACCAGGGATTCTTACCATTTGACGAAGTTCATGAGAAGTAACCAGAGCAACTGCTACAACCAGAGGCCCATCGTGTACAAGGGCGAGAGAGTAGCGGCAGGCCAGGTAATCGCGGACGGTCCTTCCACCTCCAACGGAGAGATCGCCCTTGGAAAGAATCCACTGATCGGATTCATGACCTGGGAGGGTTACAATTACGAGGACGCGGTTCTTCTGAGTGAGAGACTTGTTATGAACGATGTGTACACATCCGTTCATATTGAAGAATATGAGGCGGAGGCCAGGGATACGAAGCTGGGGCCGGAGGAGATCACAAGGGATGTTCCCGGCGTAGGTGACGACGCCCTGAAGGATCTGGACGACAGAGGTATCATCCGCATCGGCGCGGAGGTTCGTGCCGGGGATATCCTGGTAGGAAAGGTAACACCTAAGGGAGAGACGGAGCTGACCGCGGAGGAACGGCTTCTGCGGGCAATCTTCGGTGAGAAGGCCCGTGAGGTGCGAGACACCTCCCTGAAGGTTCCCCACGGCGAGTACGGTATCGTGGTGGACGCCCGTGTATTCACCAGGGAAAACGGCGACGAGCTGGCTCCGGGTGTGAACCAGGCAGTCCGCATTTACATTGCCCAGAAGAGAAAGATCTCCGTAGGAGACAAGATGGCAGGCCGTCATGGAAACAAGGGTGTCGTTTCCCGTGTGCTTCCCGTGGAGGATATGCCCTTCCTTCCCAACGGACGTCCTCTGGACATTGTCCTGAATCCTCTGGGTGTGCCGTCCCGTATGAATATCGGACAGGTGCTGGAGATTCACCTGAGCCTTGCTGCCAAGGCGCTGGGCTTCAACGTATCCACACCGGTCTTCGACGGCGCCAACGAGAATGACATTATGGATACCCTGGATCTGGCAAACGACTACGTAAACCTGCCCTTCGATGAAGAAGAAAAGGCTGGAAAGAATTACGAGGATAACGGAATTGCCGGAGAGGGTACCTTCTATGATAAATATAAAGATATTCTGGATGAGGAGGTTATGGATTACCTGTCCACCAACAGAGCCCACAGAGCTTTGTGGAAGGGAGTCCCGATCTCAAGGAACGGTAAAGTAAGGCTTCGTGACGGCCGTACCGGAGAGTACTTTGACAGTCCGGTAACGATCGGCCACATGCATTACCTGAAGCTCCATCATCTGGTAGACGATAAGATCCATGCCCGTTCTACAGGCCCGTACTCTCTCGTAACACAGCAGCCTCTGGGAGGAAAAGCCCAGTTCGGCGGCCAGCGTTTCGGAGAGATGGAGGTTTGGGCTCTGGAGGCTTATGGCGCAAGCTATACCCTGCAGGAGATCCTGACTGTGAAATCCGACGATGTGATCGGACGTGTGAAGACTTATGAGGCCATTATCAAGGGCGAAAATATTCCTGAGCCGGGTATTCCGGAATCCTTCAAGGTACTTTTGAAGGAGTTGCAGTCTCTGGGACTGGATGTGAAGGTACTGCGGGGAGAGAACGGCGAGCAGAAGGAAGTAGAGATCATGGAAACCGTAGATTACGGCGATACAGATATCAACCATATCATGAACGACGACAGAAGATACGACGACGGCCAGGAATCCTTCGGAAGCCATGGATATACGCAGCAGGAGTTTGACGGCGGCGAGCTTGTGGATGTGGCAGAAGAGGACGATACAGAGCTTGCTCTGGATGAGCCCTACGATATGGAGGAAGAACAGTAAGGGAATGAAAGTTCAAACAGAATCCAGTTTGAAAGGAGAACGATCAATGCCAGAAACAACGAACAATGAAGTGTATCAGCCAATGACATTTGATGCAATTAAGATTGGTTTGGCATCTCCGGAAAAGATCAGGGAATGGTCAAGAGGTGAGGTGAAGAAACCGGAAACCATAAATTACAGAACCTTGAAGCCCGAAAAGGACGGACTCTTTTGTGAGCGTATTTTTGGACCGAGCAAGGACTGGGAGTGCCACTGCGGAAAGTATAAGAAAATACGTTACAAGGGCGTGATCTGTGACCGCTGCGGCGTTGAGGTTACAAAGGCCAGCGTACGCCGGGAGCGGATGGGCCATATCGAGCTGGCAGCTCCTGTATCCCACATCTGGTATTTCAAGGGCATTCCCTCCAGAATGGGACTGATCCTTGACCTCTCTCCGAGAACCCTGGAGAAGGTACTGTATTTTGCCAACTATATCGTGCTGGACAAGGGAGAGTCCGACCTGCAGTATAAGCAGGTCCTCACCGAGAGGGAGTTCCAGGAAGCCAGGGAAAAGTATGGTTACACCTTCCGGGCAGGCATGGGCGCGGAAGCGATCAAGGAGCTTCTGGAGGCCATCGACCTGGAGAAGGACTCCGCGGAGCTGAAAAGAGGCTTAAAGGAGTCCACAGGCCAGAAGAGAGCCAGGATTATCAAACGTCTGGAGGTGGTGGAGGCCTTCCGTGAGTCCGGAAACCGCCCGGAGTGGATGATCATGACGGTGGTGCCTGTTATCCCGCCTGATCTGCGTCCTATGGTTCAGCTGGACGGCGGCCGTTTTGCCACCTCTGACCTGAACGATTTATATAGAAGGATCATCAACAGAAACAACCGTTTAAAGAGACTTCTGGAGCTGGGAGCGCCGGAAATCATCGTGAGAAACGAGAAGCGTATGCTTCAGGAGGCAGTGGACGCCCTGATCGACAACGGGCGCAGAGGCCGTCCCGTGACAGGCCCCGGAAACAGGGCCCTGAAGTCCCTGTCCGACATGCTGAAAGGTAAGTCGGGACGTTTCCGTCAGAACCTGCTGGGTAAGCGTGTAGACTATTCGGGCCGTTCCGTTATCGTGGTAGGACCGGAGCTCAAGATCTACCAGTGCGGACTGCCCAAGGAGATGGCCATCGAGCTGTTCAAGCCCTTCGTGATGAAGGAGCTGGTGGCCAAGGGAATTTCCCATAACATCAAGAGCGCCAAAAAGATGGTAGAGCGTCTGGAGACAGAGGTATGGGATGTGCTGGAGGAGGTTATTAAGGAGCATCCGGTGATGCTGAACCGTGCCCCCACGCTGCACAGGCTGGGTATCCAGGCCTTTGAACCCATTCTGGTAGAGGGTAAGGCGATCAAGCTTCATCCCCTGGTATGTACTGCCTTCAACGCGGACTTCGACGGAGACCAGATGGCTGTGCACCTTCCTCTTTCTGTGGAGGCCCAGGCGGAGTGCCGTTTCCTGCTGCTCTCCCCGAACAACCTTCTGAAGCCTTCAGACGGAGGCCCCGTGGCAGTTCCCTCCCAGGATATGGTGCTTGGTATCTACTATCTGACCCAGGAGAGGCCGGGTTCCATCGGAGAAGGAAAGATCTTTAAAAACGTAAACGAGGCGATTCTCGCCTATGAAAATAAAGTCGTAAAGCTGCAGACAAGGATCAAGGTTCGCATGAGCAAGAAGAGGCCTGACGGACAGGTGGAGACAGGCGTGGTAGAGTCCACCCTGGGACGTTTCCTGTTCAATGAGATCCTGCCTCAGGATCTGGGATTTGTGGACAGAAAGAATCCCGAGAACTTCCTGAAGCTGGAGGTGGATTTCCTGGTAGGTAAAAAGCAGCTGAAGCAGATTCTGGAGAAGGTAATCAACACCCACGGAGCCACAAAGACGGCGGAGGTGTTGGATGACATCAAGGCTATGGGGTATAAGTATTCCACAAGGGCTGCCATGACGGTATCTATTTCCGATATGACGGTACCCCCCGAGAAGCCGGAGCTGATCCAGAAAGCCCAGGATACGGTGGACCGGATCACCAAGAACTATAAGCGAGGCCTGATTACAGAGGAGGAGCGTTATAAGGAAGTGGTGGAGACCTGGAAGACCACCGATGATATCCTGACCAAGGCTCTGCTGGACGGCCTGGATAAATACAATAACATCTACATGATGGCAGACTCAGGAGCCCGTGGTTCCGATAAGCAGATCAAACAGCTGGCAGGTATGCGCGGACTGATGGCTGATACAACGGGACACACCATCGAGCTGCCCATCAAGTCCAATTTCCGTGAGGGACTGGACGTATTGGAATACTTCATGTCTGCCCATGGAGCACGTAAAGGATTGTCCGATACGGCTCTGCGTACTGCCGACTCAGGTTACCTGACCAGGCGTCTGGTAGACGTTTCACAGGATCTGATCATCCGTGAGACAGACTGCTGCGCAAACCGTGAAAACGGAGAGATTCCGGGAATGTATGTGACGGCCTTCGCAGACGGAAAAGAAGAGATCGAGAGCCTGCAGGAGCGTATTACAGGACGTTTCTCCTGTGAGACGATTCGTAATAAAGACGGTGAGATCATCGTCAAGGCCAACCATATGATCACACCGAAGCGGGCGGCGAGAGTGATGTCCGAGGGTGTGGATGAGAACGGAAAGCCCTTCGAGAAGATCAAGATCCGTACGATCCTCACCTGTAAGTCCCACATCGGTATCTGTGCGAAGTGCTACGGCGCGAACCTGGCCACGGGCGAGCCGGTGCAGGTAGGTGAGTCTGTCGGTATCATCGCGGCCCAGTCCATCGGTGAGCCGGGTACACAGCTTACGATGCGTACCTTCCATACAGGCGGCGTGGCCGGCGGCGATATCACACAGGGTCTTCCCCGTGTCGAGGAGCTTTTTGAGGCCAGAAAGCCCAAGGGCCTGGCGATTATCACAGAGATCGCCGGTGTGGCGAATATCCGGGATACGAAAAAGAAGCGAGAGATCGTGGTGACCAACAATGAGGATGGAGAGTCCAAGACGTACCTAATCCCCTACGGTTCCAGAATCAAGGTTCAGGAGGGTGATTATCTGGAGGCCGGTGACGCGCTGACAGAGGGAAGCGTCAACCCCCATGACCTGCTGAAGATCAAGGGCATCCGCGCCGTACAGGACTACATGCTCAGGGAGGTACAGAGGGTTTACCGTCTCCAGGGTGTTGAGATCAACGATAAGCATATAGAGGTCATTGTGCGCCAGATGCTTAAGAAGGTCCGCATCGAAAACAACGGCGATACGGAGCTGCTGCCGGGTACCCTGGTTGACATCCTTGACTTTGAGGATGAAAATGAGAAGATCCTGGCTGAGGGCGGAGAGCCTGCGGAAGGCAAGCAGGTGATGCTGGGTATCACCAAGGCCTCTCTGGCTACCAATTCCTTCCTGTCGGCGGCATCCTTCCAGGAGACCACCAAGGTTCTGACGGAGGCGGCCATCAAGGGCAAGGTAGACCCGCTGATTGGACTGAAAGAAAATGTTATCATCGGTAAGCTGATTCCCGCGGGAACAGGAATGAAGCGTTACAGAAATGTAAAGCTTGATACGGGCTACGATGAGGAAGAGTATTACGAGGATGACATGGATATGGAGATGGATCTGGAGGAGATCGGAGCTTCTGAGGACACAGAACCCTCTGAGGCAAATCCGGAGGAGACTTTGGAGCCGGAAGAAGATTTCGTTTCCGTGACAGAAGAATAACGGATTGTGTAACTTTTAGGGCTGCTGCATCTGTGCGGCAGCCCTGTTTTATCGTATGACAATGAGATCAGTTCTTGTTTGAAAGAAAGGAATAGGACCATGAGGGAAAAAGAACGGGAGCGCAGGCGCAGGAAGGGCCATGTGATTACGCGCGTCCAGCCGGGTTCCATTGCCGAGGAGATGGAGATTGAGCCGGGGGATCAGCTGCTGGAAATCGACGGGGAAACGGTGGAGGATGTGTTCGACTATCGTTTCGACATGAAAAACGAGCTGGTGAATATACTGATCCGAAAAGCGGACGGGGAAGAGTGGCTGCTGGAGATCGAGAAGGAGTATGATGAAGACCTGGGGGTGGAGTTTGAGACGGATCTGATGAGCGATTATCGCTCCTGCTGTAATAAGTGTATTTTCTGCTTTATTGACCAGATGCCGGAGGGGATGCGCGATACCCTGTATTTTAAGGATGACGATTCCAGGCTCTCCTTTATGCAGGGAAATTATATTACGCTGACCAACATGAAGGAGAAGGACATTGACAGGATCATCCGTTATCATCTGGCGCCCATCAATATTTCTGTCCATACGACAAATCCGGAGCTCCGCTGCAGGATGCTGCACAACCGGTTTGCAGGAAAGGCTTTGGCTTACATGGACAGGCTTCATCAGCACGGGATTGAGATGAACGGGCAGATCGTTCTCTGCCGGGATGTGAACGACGGGGAGGAGCTGCTTCGCACACTCACAGACCTGGAGCGTTATATTCCGTCCATGCAGAGCGTGTCCGTGGTGCCTTCCGGGCTTACCCGGTACCGGGAAGGGCTGTTCCCTCTGGAACCTGTTGACAGGGAGAAAGCCAGGGAGACGATTGCCCTGGTTGAGGAGAAGCAGAGGGAGTGCATGGAGCGCTACGGGATCCATTTTGTCCACGCCAGCGATGAGTTTTACTATCTGGCGGGGCTCGCGATGCCGGAGGCGGAGCGGTATGACGGCTATCTTCAGCTGGAAAACGGCGTGGGGATGGCGCGGCTGCTGCGGGAAGAGACAGAGGAGGCACTGGAGCTTCTGAAAAAAGAGCAGCGTGTTGATAGGACGGTGAAGCGTAAGGTCACGATTGCCACCGGGGTGATGGTGGCGGAGACGATTCGCCGTCTGGCGGACTCTGTGATGGAAGTGTTTCCGAACATCCAGGTGCAGGTGGTTCCCATCCGCAATCACTTTTTCGGGGAGAGCATCACCGTTACCGGGCTGATCACCGGGCAGGATCTGGTGGGGCAGCTCCAGGAAATGCAGAGAGAGGGCTTTGAAATCGGGGACGCCCTGCTGGTGTCTTCCAATATGTTCCGGACAGGAGAGAAGGTCTTTCTCGATGATATGACCCAGGATATGGCGGAGGAGAGGCTGCATGTCAGGCTTTGTCCGGTGGACGCGCCGGGGGCGGACTTTGTGGAAGCCATTATCAACCGGGACTATGCGATGGGGCGTGTCAACGATAAATTTGTATATGTAAGGGGCTGTCGGTAAATAGATAGTTCCAAACAGTGGCAGCGAGATCTCGCCTTCATCTGGCTGACCAAAGGGCAGAAACCCCAGAGAGTCATGCTGTATGCGATTGGCAGGAATATCATGAAATACCATCGCTTTTTACATCATGAGATTTGGAAATACGAAGGGAAAAAGGAGCAGAAAGCCGCTTAGCGGAAGGAGCGCTTCAAAAAACCAAAACAAGGGGATTTTGCGCCCTGAAATAAGGGTTACAAAAAGGAAGGGACAGCCCAGTGAAGAATTCAGGCCTAAAAAAGCCTGAATCCTCTGGGATTGCCCCTTCCCTGTATGTCAGGGGCTAAAAATCGGTATTAACCGACAGCCCCTCTCCTGTGGATTTCTCCGTGCTTACGCATTTTTGAAATTTAAAACTACTCTCAGAACGCCGTGATCTTCTCCGCCGCGTACTGCAAAATCAGAACTGCGTCACTTGTATCCACTGCGCCATTGCTGTTTACGTCCGCGCTGGCCGCTGCGTCCTCTGACAGCATATCAAGCTCTGCCACGCTTCTGAGAAGCGCCGCGCTGTCAGCCGTATTGATTTTTCCATCGCCGTTCACATCACCCAGGAGGCGGGCCTCCGCCACCTTCAGGGTCAGTGCCCTTACGGCGTCATCTATTTCACTTTGCAGGGCAGCGTCATTGTCATAAACCTTCTGCGCCTCTGCAGTCTCCTCTGCAAGGCCTTCAATGGTCTTCGCCACATAGGCGTCCCGGTCAGAAAGTACTTCGTTCGCTTTCTTCAGTATCGCCTTCAGAGCCGCCTTATTATTTTTTATCTGCAGATTGATGATGGCATTCACCAGGTTTCCATATGCTTCATGGATGGCGTCATCCGTTCTGTTCTGGTCTCCCACTACGATTTCTGCCGCGTCAATGGCATCCTTCAGATTTTTCAGGCTTTCATCTGTGAACATGCCGTTCAGCAGATTCTTCGCTGATTCGATCAGCTTTTCAAGGTTAGAAAGATCTGTCGTCTTTGCCAGCTTAAACAATTCATCCAGTATCGCGTAGGCTGCGTTATCTACCTCTTCCTGAGACTTCGTTTCATCTTCAAAAACAGCTTTTCCATCTGTTACCGCTCTTTCCAGAGCCTCACTGTTATCATACGTCTCTCCCAGGGCAAGAATCGCCTCTGCAGCCTCGATGGCTGTCTCCAGATGGAGCTTCTGCACCGCATACTTCAGGCTGCTGATTGCTTTCACAAGACCTGTTATGGCCTGATCCAGCTCCTTGCGGGCAGCATCGGAATCTGCCAGAACGGCTTCTGCCTCTGCCAGGGCTGCTTCCAGAGCCTCTGCGCTTTCCTTTGTGTATACGGAAAGGTCTTCCCCTGACCAAACGTCATACAGCTTCTTCAGGGATACGGCCGCCATATCTTCTTCTGTGCCTGCTTCCTTTACTGTCAGCATAACAACTGCCTTCCCCGGCATATGCGTATCCGTCTCTGACGTTGCCAGCTGTATCCGGAAGGTACCAAATCTGGAAACCGTCAGCGTCCTGCCGTCTGTTTTATCCACACGGCCCTTTCCGGTACCGCCGCTGAGTAAGCTGTATGTCCGCACTTCGCCCGCATTGCTGTCCACCGTAAACAGATTTTCCGCACTTAAATCAAGGGTATTGCCTGTGATTTCTACGGTCTGATTGTTCGGGGTGATGGTTACCGGCATCTTGTATACCGCGTATAACGTCAGGTCTGCCGCCGGCATAAGCACCTCATCACCGGCATGGTAGAATGTGCCCGTACCGTCCGCCTCTGTGTTCCATCCCGCGAACAGGCTGCCGTTCGCGCCGGTAATGCCTGTTCCGCCGGCCGCCGTAAAGGCTGTGCCTGCGTCTGCCGTCGACTGGATCGGCACCGTTCCCGTGCCGCCGTTCAGATCGTAGGTTACCATGTAATCGGGATCCTTGTCCACTTCCACGAGAAGCTTCGGCGCATTTGCTCCGCCCTCCTTCGAAGTAACTCTGAAATCCCTGGCATTCGTATTTACCGTAATGGCAAAGGTGATGTCCGTATCTTCTTCCGTAAGCGTCTGATAGAGGTCTGTCACATCAATATTGACCGTCCTGCTGCCGCTTGAGGTCGCGGAAAACTCCTCAGACTCCACGATATTTGCCGGATCAATCAACGCCGGTCTCGTCACAAACGTCACTTTGTTTTCTGTCCAGTCAGAATTTGCCCTGGCAACTAAAAACTTAATCGTATTCGTTCCCGGCTGGTTCTGGTTGCCTGCGTAGTGAAGCGCCAGTTTTACGGATTTTATATTGTATTCTTTTACATCTTCCAATGAGAAACGGATAAACGCCGTCTTCATATCGGTTCCGTCATCGGTACTGGTATTGTTAAAGTTCTCGCCAAACTGTCCGTAAGAAGCCGTATTGTTCGTCTGGCGCAGCAGCAGATTACCCTCACTGCCGTAATTGGTGTTCTTCTCCGTCTTCCAGGTCCGCGTGTCGGCGTCAGCGCTTACTTTCACGGAAATATTCATGTCCTTGCTCCAGATCGCGTAAAATACCGTATCCTGCTCAAACTGCATCTCCTCAGGCTGCATGGCTTCTTTGCCGCCCCGCTCTGTCGTCCAGCCGCCGAACAGGTAGCCTTCCCTCTCCGGGGAAACCGGAGACAGAACCGTACCATTCTTCGAAATGAAGTTTACAACAGGCTCCGCGCTGCCATTGATCGTTCCTCCGTACGGATGGAAGGTTACATTTACTCCTCTGCTCACAGTTACTGTGTATTCCTTTGTCACATCGCCGTTCGTCACCGTGTACGTAACGGGATTTGTGAAATCCTGCTTTCCTGTGGGGCTCACCGTCGCTCCCGGGAATACGCTGATTTCCGGCTCAATGGACGTGATATCAAGGGAAGACGATACCGGAAGCTGAACGGTCCTTGCTTCCTGGTCGATCATACCCTCATATCCGCCAAGGGTAAAGCCTGCCAGATCCGCGTTTGGCTTCTCTGTGCCGTCGCCGCCCTCTAATGTGATCTCCGTAATATTGAATCTCCAGGCCAGTCCATCCGGATATTTTACACGCAGGAAATTCGTCCCTGCCGGGAAGGCTGCATCCTCATTGGAAGTATAATATCTCTGGGCCCATACTCCGTCGGTTCCCGTGCCAGGAAGAATCTCGCCCTTGGTAAAGCCGTCAAATGCCGTCCAGGTCTCACCGTCCACGGAGGTTTCAAACGTAAAGCTATTGTTGTCTGATATCGTATGGCTTCCTTTTTCTGAATATGCCACATTCTTGATCCGGAAGTATCTTAAATCCGGCGCGGCGAACACGGCATAATCTCCGTTTGCCGGCTCCGGATATATGCCATAGGTAAAGCCATAATTTCCTACATTTTCCACCAGCATATTGGAGGACCCCGCATAAAGCAGTCTCGGTGTAAGCTTCATGGCGTTGAATTTCACTTTCTTCCCGGAAGCGACATTTGCGTAATTAAAGGTCTCCGTCATGCTCCAGGAACCTACTTTGTCCGTAAATCCCTCTTTTTTGCATGCTTCTGCGTAATTCGGTATGTACTTAAACGCAATCAGCATATCCTCTGTTCCTTCCAGCCTTCCATAAACGGTCTGCACTGTCCCGGAACTGAACATTGCGTCAGAAACAGGCGTCAGCCACTCCACATGGAACGCAACCGGCTCCTCAATGCCCGCGACAGATGCCTGAATCATGTCAGGAAGCTCCGGCGCCTTATTGACTTCTGCCGTATAAACCTGGGGCGTCAGGATCTCATCGATGGTGATATGGGCTGACAAGAATCTCGCGTTCACCCAGTCGGCAAGGTCATCTTCCGGATTTTCTGATTTGGATTCCGTCACAAGGCGGAGCCTTGATTTTCCTGTCACATCGATATCCACAAGCTTCGCCTCGTCCGCCCTGTTCATCTCCCCGCTGGAAAATACAGGCTCTGTCTCATCGTCCAGATAGACCTTGAAGGCCACTGCGCCGGGCGCTGCCACGCCGCCCTTCAAAAGACTTAAGTTTACGAAGGAACGGAAACGCTCATATCCTTTGTCCTTAATATCAATGACAATTTCTGCCGGCGCTTTTGTTCCGAATCCCTTGGCGTAGGTTTCACCAGGTCCGCCCTGCATGCCGCGTGCCTGCAAAAGCTCCCCGTTAGACATGGCGTCTTTAAATACGCTGTTTTCATCCGCCTCATAAACCAGGTCGCTGGCGTAGACAACGGTGCTGACATTCAGCCATACTACGGCCTGTGTTGCGGAGCTTAAGACGCTGCCCGTGATCTTTTTCTGTCCCGCCGCTATGACGTCGTTTTCAGAAATATTCCATTTTACGCCCACCTCTTCTGTGGAACCGTCCGTAAATGTAACGTTTACGGTGGAAGGAAGCTCCGGCATACTGCCCCGCTCCGTACTTACCGCAAGCTCTTCAACGGACGCGATCTCCTTTACCATAACTTCCGCGGTAACCGTTTTGTTTTCACCAATCTTTCCGTTTACATCAAAGATTCCTTCTTCCGCGTATAAGGAAGGATCAACCTCATCCCATGCCACCTTCGCGGAACCGCTGCTGCCATCTCTGTAGGTTACAGAAATAAAATTAGGAAGGGGAGGCTCGATACCTGCCACCGTCGTAACTTCCACTTCCTCCATAAGAGAAACTTCCTTTACATGGATCGTTACAGGCACAGGCTCCTTCAAACCGTCCGCCACTGCCATCACTGTATAATCTCCGGCAGCGTTCAGATCAAGGCCATCCATATTCCAGTCACTGATCGTGCGCTCTTCAATCTGGCCGTTGTCATAGACGATGCCTACGGTCTCCGGCAGAACCGGCGTAATACCGATACCTGTCGTTACCTCCGGCAGATCATATCTGGCAACTTCTGTTCCGTCGCCGATCTCCGCCACAGAGCCAACCGTCAGCACATTGGAACCGATCTTTCCGCCGCCGGAAAGGTCTGCCGTAGCCGTTACCACGATATTCTCCGTGCTTCCTTCTGTCGCTTTAATGATCGCTAAGGCTTTGCCGTTAAATGCTTTCCTGTTATCGCTTGTATTGCTGTTATTATTGTTGTTTTTGCCGCGGAAGGGCTCTCTGTCTCTGGGATCGCCGTTATCAAGAGCCACGATCTCGCCGCCCGCAACGCTGAAGGTAATCCTGTTGTCAGCAGTAGGCACCATATTTCCCGCGCTGTCTACAACCGTCGCTTCTACATACAGCAGATCGCTGCCGTCATTTTTAATAAATGCCTTTTCACCGGAAAGAACGACGGATTTTGCGCTTCCTGCTGTATAAACCACGTCTTCCGCAATGACATTTCCGTCTTTATCTTTCGCGACAGCTTTTAATTCACCTGCCTGGTACTCCTGGTAACCATAGTCCAGATAAACCGGCTGTGAATGATCCCTGTCATATTGCTTTACGCCGATGGATTTTCCGTTAATGAATACTTCCACACTTGCCGCGTTTGTGTAAACCATAACCGGCACCTGTGTGCCCATGTCCCAGTTCCACTTCTGAGGTAACAGATGGACGGTCGGAATATCTGTCCATGCAGAACGGTACATATAAAACGCGTCCTTCTCAAAGCCTGCCGTATCGATGATTCCGAAATAGGAACTTCTTGAGGGTGAACTGTGGGGCGTAGGCTCTCCAAGATAATCATGGCCCGTCCATACCATCTCGCCAAACATAAAGGGCATCATGTCGTCCCTGTGCTCACGGATGGAAATACTTGCGGACGTAAAGTTCTTATTATACGGCCATTCGGAAGCATAGCCGCTTCCATGGGCCCAACGGCTTCCTTCTTCATTGCCGCCCTTATAATCCTCGATATTGTAAACGCCTCTCGTATAGAAAGCCGATACGGTCTCCGTGCCTGCCACGCAGGCATTGGGATAGCGCTTCTTATGGGTCGTATACTGATTGGTGGCCCTGGAATAATTGTGTCCGCCGATATCTGCCATCGCCATGTTGTCGATGAAGCCATATTTCCTGGTAACCTTGCTGCTGCCCTGATCCCAGGTAGGCGGAGCCGCGGAAATCGGCCTGCCGTAGCGCGCGCCGTGAGCCAGCGTGTCCACGCCGCCCTCTACCGTATTACCGCCGCCTCTTACACCGTAATCCGTCTTGCCGTCTTCCCTGCTGGCCGCAAGAGCCGCATGGTTTTCTTCCGGTTCCGGACGCTCCGTCCTCTTCGTCTCTTTATTTACGACATTCTGCCACGGAATATTGTCCAGGGAATCAATTTCCTTGATTGCCGCAGACAGCAGCCACTGGGTATCGATTCCGTGTCCGTCGGAAGAATCGTAAATCTCATTTCCCGTACTCCATAAGAAAATAGCCGGTGAGTTCTTGTCTCTGTCCACCATCGCCTGAATGTCACGCACACAGTTCGGCGTCTGAATCTCCCCGTTTTCTACCGTCCAGTTGATATGGGTATCTGTGCCGTCCGCGCCGGAATAATTGAACACCATCGTCGTGCCGTCCGCCGCCTTATTAAAGTAATTGTGATAGTCGTCGTCGTTTTTTGCTTTGATCCACTGGTCAAAGCCCTCTTCAAATACAAGCATGCCAAGCCGGTCCGCCGCCTCAATATACTCCGGGGAAACCGGGTCATGGGCACAGCGCACCACATTGACTCCCATTGCTTTCAGCTTGCGGATCCGCCTGTCGATGGCCGCCTGGTAGGTCTCCATACCGAGGGCACCAAGGTCGCGGTGCTCACACATACCGTTAATGCGCGTATATTCGCCATTGATAAAAAGTCCGCCAATGGTATTTGCTTCACTGTAGGGAGCGTCATAGCTTCCCGGATTTAAATAGAGATAACGGATACCAAAGCGTGTATCCAGCGTATCGATCACTGCCCCATCCTGAAGGATCTCCGTCCTTACCCAATAAAGATTCGGGTCATCCGGGCTCCAAAGGGCCGGATTTTTGATGGAAAGCACCCGGTCAATCCGTTCGGTATGCTCTTCCTCTCCCTCTGCCGGCGCAGGAATGGTAAATTCTGCTGTATCGGACGCCACGTTGTCGTTTTTCTTACTGTAGATCGTGGATTTTACTGTGACCGTCACTGCTGCGTCTGTCTTATTCGTGACATTCGTGCGCACGTTGACGTTGGACTCTGCTTTTAAGGCATCCATATCCGGCTCCGTATGGAAATCCGGCTGCATCCATTTATCGCCTTCTTTTACAACCGTAGCCACGTGTATGCCGTTCACGGGAACATGGACTTTTTCTGTGGTGATCAGGTATACGCTGCCGTAAATACCGGCGCCTGCGTACCAGCGGGAGCTGTTCCTGCTCGCGTATGCTTTGACCGCGATCACATTCTCCTCTCCGTTAAATTTCAGGTACTTTGTGATATCGTACTCAAACGTCACATAGCCATGGTACTGTTTTCCCAGGTCATGGCCGTTGATCCAGATCTGGCTGACCATCTGAACTGCGTCAAATTGAAGCACGATATTTTTGTCCTTCATATCGTCAGAGAGTGTAAAGCTCTTCCTGTACCAGCCGGTACCGCCTGCAAGGGATCCCTGCGCCGGCCGCGCCTCACTGTCATTAAACTCCTGATAAATACTCCAATCATGGGGAAGCTGCACCGTATTCCATGTACCGCTCTCCTCATACTCTGACTGGCTGGCCGTATCATCCAGGCTATTATTCATGGTCCTGGATTTATCCAGCAGACAAAACCTCCAGTCACTGTTAATTTTGATCTTTCGCTCAGTGGATGCGATATTCTCAACTACCACATCCGGATCAGCCGCCTTTGCCTCTGCCATACTGCCAAGCATATTTGCCGGCAGCAGGGACACCGCCATTACGAGTGAAAGAATCAATGACAAAACACTTTTAAAGACTCTTTTTTTTCCCATACTGCGCTTCTCCTTTCTTTCTTCTTACGCAAGCGTTCACAAAATGACAGTTTTCGCGTAAATACGCCATAAAATAACTCATTGTCTCGTTGAGGGCAAAGGCTTTTGGGCCTCAACGGCAAACGTTCTTCTCCATGGCCTGTTTTTCTAAGCACAATTGTGCAACATGTACAGCAAAAAAAATGAAATGTTTCATTTTGAAAACGTCTCTTTTCAATATAGCATAAAAACGCAGGGTTTCCTAGAGGTATTTTCATTGTTTTAGTGATCTGTGCTTTTTTTAGTAATTCCTTATTCTTCCACCTTTATCATCCGGTACCCTATGCCGATATGGGTCTGGATATATTGGGGCGAATCCGCCGTGGGCTCCAGCTTTTTCCGCAGTGTTGCCATAAACACACGAAGGGAAGCGATATCGTTATCCCAGCTCCGGCCCCAGATGTTTTGTGTAATATAGGTGTGGGTCAGTACCTTGCCTACGTTCTTTGCCAGCAGGCACAGCAGCTTATACTCGATGGGCGTCAGGTGAAGGGCCTGATCATTCAGGTACACGCAGCCGCCCACATAATCCACCTTCAGTTTTCCATTGACAAACACAGAGCTTGCCGCCAGCATCTCCGCCGTCATATAGGACAGCCTCCTCTGGGTGGCCCGCAGCCTTGCCAGCAGCTCTTCTACAGAAAAAGGCTTTGTCAGATAATCATCTGCTCCGGCGTCCAGGGCCTCGATCTTGTCGCTGTCCTCGCTGCGGGCGCTGATCACGATAATCGGAAGATTTGACCAGGAACGGATATTCCGGATCACCTGCACGCCGTCCATATCCGGCAGTCCGAGATCCAGCAGTATAATATCCGGATTATGGGAGGATGCCTCCAAAATAGCGGTTCCCCCATTGACGGCAACTAAATAGCGATAATCATTCGTTTTCAATGTAGTTGTAATTAGGTTGCGTACGGGAGGATCATCCTCCACAACTAAGATCAAAGGTTTATTCATGCAGTTCAACCTCCCCTGCCGGTAATGTAAAGGTAAATACAGTTCCTTTCGGCTTGTGATCCGCCACCGAAATGGTGCCGCCGTGGGCCGTGACAATAGACTTGCACAGCGAAAGCCCCAGCCCTAAGCTTCTGCGGCTGTCCGCGATTTTATTTGTTCCACTGTAAAACATATCAAAAATACGCGGCTTCTGCTCATCAGGAATTCCCGGACCATTGTCAGACACAGAAACCTCAATCCATTTGCCTTTCTGGCTCGTATAGATCTCTATGACAGAGCCGGCCGGCGTGTATTTGATGGCATTGCCCACTAAATTAATGAGTACCTGAATAATCAGCTTTGCGTCGATACGCGCCAGCAGCAAATCCTGGGAGAAGCCGACCTGAATGATGTGATGTTCGCTTTCACGTTTCATATGGCGCAAGGCCTCTGTGACCACCTCATCCATCAATTCTACAGATTGTGATAATTTCACCCGCCCTCCCTCAATTCTTGTCATTGCCAGCAGGTTTTCCACCAGATTGATCAGCCAGATGGAATCGTTATAAATGTCTGTAAGAGACTGCCTCCGGTAATCCTCATCCATTTTCCGATAGTTCGACAACAGATTGCTTGCGTTTCCGCAAATAGAAGTCAGCGGTGTGCGGAGATCATGGGAAATGGTCCGAAGCAGATCAGACCTCAGCTGCTCATTTTTTGCCAGAATCTTTGCTTCCTCTTTTTCGCGGGCGTTTTTGATGTTCTCCAATGCCAGGGCGCACTCTCCCAAAATGGACAAAAGAACACTGTTTTCAAAGGAATCCAGCAAAATTCCATTGATCGCGATTCCGACGACGCCGTAAACCTTTTGGTTTACCCTGATGGCCATATACAGGCATTTGGCGTTGGACAGGGTGTTGGTCGTGGCCCCGGCGTGCTTGTTGTTCCGCAAGACCCATTCCGCCACCGCTTTTTCCTCTTCAGAGGTTACGTCCTTCTGTTCGCTATCAGGCGTCCGGAAAATATCAGGGGACGCCAGTCCTTTCCCCTCCGCCAAATAGACCACAATATCTTTTTTCAGCAGCTTCATCAGCTGTCCTGCCGTAACGTTTACAATCGACCGTTCGTCCTTCTCCTTTTGAAGCAGCTGGTTTGTCTCAAATAAGATTTCTGTGCGGTAAGCCGCCCGGGCGGACTGTTTTGCGTTATTCTTCAGACGCGCCACCAGAGACCCGGCCAGAAGGGCCACCATAAACATGATCGGGAAGGTCACCAGATAATTGGGGTCGTTAAAATGAAAGGTAAAGCGGGGAATGGTAAAGAAGAAATTAAATACCAACACACTGACAATGGAAGCGAGCAGCCCGCAAATGCGATTTGTCGTAATAACGGAAATGACCAGAACGCCTAAAATATAGATCGATACAATATTGGCCTCGGAAAATCCCAGAGTATAAAACTCATAGCCCACGACCGTAGCTGCCAACAGGACTCCGATACTTTTTATCACATTCCATATGGACAAATCGGAGATATGGGGAGCTCTCTCCGCTTTCCCCTGATATTCCTTCTCCGCGTTGGCGTCCATAATCACATGGATATCCAGATTGGGGGCGGCGGCAATCAGCCGTTCCGTCAACGGCGGCTTGCTGAGCCTGTTTTTCCTGGCTGCGGTGCTGCGCCCGATCACAACGATCGAAACTCCCGAAAGCCTTGCGAATTCTGCGATCTGAAGAGCCGCGTCCTCCCCATAAATGGTTTCCGTATGGGCCCCCAGCTGCTGGGCCAGGCGCATATTTTCCCGCAGTCTTTCCTTATCCTCCGAACCCATTTTCGCCGTTGTGGGCGTTTCCACAAAAAGGGCCGTAAAGTTCCCGCGAAAGGCCCTGGACATCCTGGCCGCGGTGCGGATAATCCTGGCATTGGAGGGAGAGGAAGAAAGACAGACAAGAATATGCTCATCTGTGCGGTAGGAACTGCGATTCTTGATCCTCGCCCTTGCATTCAGCAGGTTCACCCTGTCCGCGCAGCGCCGCAAAGCGATTTCCCGCAGGGCCGTCAGCTTTTCCTGGGTAAGAGAATTGACGGCATTTCTGTTCACCAGGCGTTCCATCAGCTCCGCAGGCTCAAGGTCTACCAGCTCCACCTGGTCCGCTTCGTCAAAAAGAGAGTCGGGAATACGCTCCTTCACCATAACTCCTGTGATGGAAGCGATCGTATCATTCAGGCTTTCGATATGCTGGACATTGACCGTTGTATACACGTCAATCCCCGCGTTCAGTAATTCCTGCACGTCCTGGTAGCGCTTGACATGGCGACTGCCCTCCGCGTTTGTATGGGCAAATTCATCTACCAGGATGAGCTGGGGCTTCCTCCGCAGCGCGGCGTCGATATCAAATTCTTGCAGCGAGATCCCCTTCTGCGAAACCTGTTTGACAGGAAGCTGTTCGAGGCCGGAAAGCAGGGCCGACGTCTGCGGGTACTCATGGGGTTCTATATACCCCACCACGACATCGACTCCCCGCTCCTTCGCCTGATGGGCCATCTGCAGCATGGCATATGTTTTTCCTCCCCCGGCGGCATAGCCGAAAAAGATCTTTAATTTTCCGGTGATACTGTCAGACATGTTTTTCCTTAACTCTTCCATCCATCTCTCCTGCCTTTTCGTCCCCTGATTGCTTATGACATGATTTTGCGGAATACTCCGCGTTTCATGCATGACATTATAACATAAATTTGATGAACCGACATGCAAAAGGAGTTTTTGCCTCTTCCGCCCACACAACCTTCTTGACATGATACTTCGTATCTGCACAAAGATCCGTGTCCTCCGGCAAAAAGACTACATCCAGCCTGTGGTCGGAAAGCCCAGCAAGCAATTCCTCCTCTGAACCGCAAAAAAGCCTGACAGAAAGATCACGATCGATTTTAGAAAACTGTTCCAGCGCATCCGTGATACTGTCTGCCATGGATGGATTGAAAAAACCAATCCGCAAAGTATGTTCTCCTGCTTCAGGCTGCAGCCCCTGCGCCTGGCAGTCCTCCTCAAGAAACTGATCCAGCTTTTTCATAAAAAGCCCTCCGACGGCAAGTATTACTATCACAGAAACCAGCAATAACGCATCCTGCATATTTACCCCTCCCCCGATTAAAGAAACTTCCTTATATGCGGAAGCATCTTTGGATGTCTTTGTTCCGTCCCAGTACCAGCATCGTATTGTGGGATTCCAGCACCATATCCGGGGAGACGGCAAGCTCCAGTTTGCCGTTTTTCTTTATTCCCATAATATTAATATAATATTTATTTCGAATATCGATCTGCCCGATGGTCCGTCCGGCCCAGTCCCTTGGAACGGGTACTTCAAACATCGCATGCTCTTCGTCCAGTTCTATGTAATCTAAAATATGGTCGGCGCTGTAGCGGATCGCCGTCCACTTGGCCAGCTGCTTTTCCGGGTAAACGACCTCATCTGCCCCGTTGCGCAAAAGAAACTTTTCATGCACATCCCTGGCCGCCCTGGCTACCACAAGCTTGGCTCCCAGTTCTTTCAGCAGAGACGCGGTCTCCAGCGAGCTTTGAAAATCGTTTCCAATCGCCACAATGCACACGTCAAAGTTCCGGATCCCCAGTGATTTTAAAAATTCCTCATTCGTACTGTCGCCAATCTGCGCCGCCGTCACAAAAGGAAGCACCGATTCCACGCGTTCCTCCACATGGTCAACAGCCATTACCTGATGCCCCAATTTATTTAAGTGAAGGGCAATATGCTTTCCAAACCTTCCAAGTCCTATTAAAAGTATTGATTTCATCATGTGTCCTCCTTTTATCCTACTGTGATTTTTTCCTTAGGCAGTCTTGCTACACTCTTTTGCACGCCGGAGAGGGTGGCGAAAACTAAGGTCAGCCCCCCGACCCTGCCGCAAAACATCAATAAGATCAGAATGATTCTCGACAATACGCCAAGCCCCGGCGTAATCCCCAGCGTCAGCCCAACCGTGCCGACTGCGGAAGCCGTTTCAAACAGGCAGGCAATCATGGAGAGCCCTTCCGTCATACTGATAATCAATCCGCCCGCAAAAAATAAAACAAGATACATCATCAAAATGGTCGCGGCATTTTTGATCACCTCGTTGTCGAGCCGCCGTCCGAAAAAGTGGGCGTACTCTTTTCTCCGAAAGGTGGAAAGGGCCGCAGCAAAGAGTACCGCAACCGTCGTCGTCTTCATTCCTCCCGCCGTAGAACCAGGGCTTCCTCCGATGAGCATCAGCACAATGACAATAAATTGTCCCGGTTCACTTAAGGCCGTTAAATCCACGGTGTTAAATCCTGCCGTTCTCGGCGTCACCGACTGGAAGAGCGAGCTCAAAATCCGTTCGCCCAGGGGAAGCGCGGTAAATTCACAAAAGAAAAAATATACTGCCGGAAGAAGCAGGAGAACTGCCGTGGCGCAGAGAATCACCTTGCTCTGCATTCTGTATTTATGCAGCCGGCGGCCATTCGTCCAGACGTCATTCCACGTCAAAAAACCGATGCCGCCCACAACGATGAGCAGCATCACCGTTATATTGATGATGGGGTTTGAAGCGTAGCCGGTCAGCGAAGAAAAGGCCCCCCTGGTGCCCATCAGGTCAAATCCCGCATTACAAAAGGCAGATACGGAATGAAAAAACGCCATCCAAAGGCCCTTAACGCCAAAATCCCTGCAAAAGACAGGAGCCATGGCGGCCGCTCCGCACAGCTCCATCAGCAGAGTGGCTTTCACGATAAAGCTTGTCAGCCGCACAATCCCGCCCACCTTGGGAGCCGCAATAGCTTCCTGCAGGGTGCTGCGCTGCATTAAGGAAATTTTTCTGCCGGAAATCATGGCAAGGGATACGGCTACCGTGATCACTCCCATTCCGCCGATTTGAATCAGCAGCAGAAGAACTGCCTGTCCAAAGATGGACCAGTAGGTTGCCGTATCATGGAGCACAAGCCCCGTAACGCACACGGCTGAGGTGGATGTGAACAGGGCGTCCAGCGGCGATGTTACGATCCCTTCGTGTGTGGAAATCGGCAGCATCAAAAGGGCGGTTCCCAAAAGGATCACGCCGGAAAAACCAAGTATGATAATCTGAAACGATGTCAGCCTTCTCTTTTTACGAAATAACGCATTCATTCATAAACGACTCCTTTATACTTCTTTATTTCTTCTTTATCCTCTTCTCTATCATACACTTCATCCAATAAAGAATATAAAAGAATATTTGTATCCGTATTAAGATGGCATAAAGATTCCCCACAAAAAAAACAAGCAGCACACGCAAAGCGTGTGCCGCCTGGTTTCGCGGCAATTTTGAAATACTCACCGAAAGTTCACTGCAAGTATTATAGTTTCTGTCTCTTTTTCTGTAAAATGACGCATAAGCCTGCGGAAACTGTCAGCAGAAGCATCCACAGCGTACTGTCTGTGGGATCCGCCGTCTTGGCGGCCTTCTGCAGGGCCTGTGTCTGGGTCTGGGTTTGGGTCTGGGACTGAGGCTGGGTCTCCGACTGGGGCTGGGTCTGGGACTGGGGCTGAGTCTCTTCTTCTTCCTCCCCTTCATCCTCCTCGTCCAGGGCAATGGTCCGGATTGTCTCCTCCTTGACCGTAACCTGATAGTTGGAATCTGTCGTCAGCTCCTGCGTTCCGTTTTTCAGGCTCAGCACCTCCAGCTTAAGATTATAGGTATCCCCAAGCTTTGCAGCTGTCTTCAACTCTAAACCAATGTCCAAAATGGCATCCTTTACGGCTACCGGCGTTCCGTTATTAGATTTGAGGTTCATGGTAACGCTGCCCGCGCCCTCTGTGGCCGTGTAGGTAAAGTAATCCATCACATCTCCGCCCGCGTCGGAATAGTCGGAATCGTAGCTCATCTTTGTACTGTCAAAGGTCAGCTTAAAGGAGCCCTCGGATATCAGCAGGTCCTCGACGCCTGTAATATTATAAATAACATAAATCTCTTCATCTTCCTCGATCAAGGGATCCGGCTCCATAGAGAGGGTGATCTGCTTCTTCGTTGTGGAAGAGGTTCCCGGCGTACCTGAAGTTCCGGAGGTTCCGTTTACATCGCTTCCTATGCCCCCTTCTGTGCCGGTGGTTCCCGGCGTCTGGACGCCGGATCTCGACAGATCCCTGCCCGGCTCTAAAGAATCTGTCAGAGGCTCTTCCTTCACAGCCACAGCCGTCTTTGTGCCCTCCCGGTATTCCTTTAGCTTTTCCTGGTACTCCCTGGAGATCTCTTCAAGGCTGAGGCTCTCCAGTTTCTTTATGAAATCCTCCTCTGTCGTCTCCTGCAGGGAAAGGACAGCCTTTACGTGGTTCAGCTTCTCAAACAGGAACTCATTTTCCAAAGTCCCTCCGTTTACCACGACAAATAAATTGTCCGTCAGGGACGCCAGTTCCTCCACCTGCTTCTTCTGCTCTGCTGTCAGAACCACCGTGGAAGACGCTTCCTCTTCGAGTCCCTTCACAAACTCTGTCTCCTCCGTACCGTCCTCCATAAAATCAAGCACCGTCTCGGCAGAGGTCTCCGGGGCCGTCAGCACCTCCGTAGCGCCTGTCTGTTCTGCATCTCCCGCAGGGTCTGCCCAGTAATTGCGGGGCTGGAAAAGAATCACCGCCGTCTCCTGCTTCTCTTCTCCCTTTTCCCACGCCTTTACATCCTCTTGGCTGGCCTTTTTGAACCGTCTCGTTTCCGCTTCCGTCTCACCTTCCGCAAAGGTACCTTCCCTCTGCTGCTTTTCCGTCACATAGATCAGGCTCTCCGTCTCTTTTGCCTCCTGCTCCCCATACGTCATGGTTTCCTGCAGCTCCATCTCTGTCCCCGCTGCCAGGGCCGTCGCAGACACTGCCAGCGACAATGCCAG
Source organism: Lachnospiraceae bacterium UBA3316 (assembly GCA_002361955.1). Taxonomy (GTDB): domain Bacteria; phylum Bacillota; class Clostridia; order Lachnospirales; family Lachnospiraceae; genus Hominisplanchenecus_A. The sequence goes on along the minus strand of DESK01000037.1, from coordinate 28,268 downwards.
GCTTATGGCAGAGAGTTTCTTCCATCCCCATCTTTTCATTGCTTATCGTCTCCTCCTCTTAGATAAAAACCTTTGCCTTCCAACTACCTACTCCGCCAGGTATACATCCGCATACTGCACGCCAAAATTCAGCGCATCCTGGTGGCTGTTTTTGTAAATATCCACATGGCCATAGGGCGTTCCCCTGTCCTCTACCGTATAGACAAGTCCGCCTATGACTAATTTCGTGCCAAAAGGAATCCCTCCCATGGCCACCGTGCGCCCCTCTGTAGCCGTTGTTCCGCTGGCTGTGGTAGCGGTGCCGTCTGACCATATGCCGCAGCAGATCGGGCATGCACAGTAGGAGGTTAATTTAAAGTTTCCAAGATACGTTCCGTAAGTATAACCGGCAGTCGTATATTGCGTATAGACGTCAGCCTTTCCGTCCTGCTTCAGTCTTTCCAGAATATCGGTATCCTCGTCCGATATGATTCTGGAAGCCCATACGGCGTTCGCGTAGTTCACATTTCCATAGACAATGCCTGTGGCGCTGCTCTGGGCCTCGATCGTCTGCCCGTTTCCGAGGCTCATGACCACATGATAAATTTCTCCGTTTCTCTCATAGAAGATCAAGTCCCCCGGCGCTGCCTCTGAAACGGGAATCCTGGTTCCCACATAGGCCTGATCCTGGGCCACCCTGGGCAGGCTGTATCCAAATTCCCTGTAGATACTCTGCACAAAACCGGAACAATCCGCTCCATTTGTCAGGCTTGTTCCTCCCCATACATAGGGATTTCCGATAAACTGTTCTGCGAAGGAAATCATGGCCGAACGGATCAGCCCGGAAACAGACGCCTCCTTTACGGAAGTCAGGGTATAATAACAGGCTTTATTTTCTTCCGGAGAGAGCTTTTCCTCTGCTTCCTTTAAATTTTCCTCTCCCTCTCTGTCGATATAGACCTTCGCCTCATGGCCGCGCAGCAGAAGGCTGGCGTCCGCAAACCCCCTGACGTCCCCCGATTCCACGTACACCCAGTCTTCGCTGGAATCTGCCAGCACATAGCAGACTCCTCCTTTTTCCAGGTTTCCTACTACGGAAGGCTTTTCGGTCTCATTTTCCGTGAAAATGATGCTGGGATCCTGTTCTTCTTCTTTTTCTTCCTCCAGGATCCAATCTAAAATCTCCAGATCCTGAAGGGCTATAGCGTACTTTTTCTTTGCCACTGTCTCATAGGCTGTAACCTTTTTGTAGGTCAGGGCCTGGTTATCGATGGGCTCAATCAGCTCCTCCGCCGTATCAAGCCTTTGTTCTCCCTTTTTCTTTATGTATTTTTCGGCAGACTTGCCTGTAATCAGATCCTTCTCCTTTACGAAGCCCCTCACTTTCCCGGATTCTACGTAAAGCCAGCCGTCCTCTTCCTCCGAGAGAATATAGAGGATGCCTTTTTTCTTTAAATTTCCAACTACGACGGCCTCCTCGTCCATCTTCTCATAGATGGAAAGATTTCTCCTGCGGGAGAGGGCGTATTCCTTCTTCACCTTCATAAAACGGAAAATACTTTCCACCTCCGGAGGCGTCACCGGCTGCTGTAAAGAAAGGATATCCTCCTCATCCTCCGGATCCTCCTCTTCCAAAAGCACCTCCGCCGCAGGATCCTCTACCTGTTCTACAGGCTCGCTCTCTTCCGTCTCCAGCTGCTCTTCGCCGCTCTCTGAGGTTTCCGGCTGCTCCTCATCCGTCTCTCCTGTCTCTGTCTCCTGCTGGGCGGTATCTTCCGTCAGGGGCTGTTCCGCCGAGTCTCCGGAGCCTGTCTGCTCCGCCCCGGAAGCCTCCCCCTCAAGAACCTCCTCGTTTATTTCCACCTCCGTTCCCGGAGCTGCAAGAACACTTCCCGGCACCAGCAGGGATACTGCCAGGGCCGCGGGAAGTATGGTTTTTAGTGTTTTATATTTCATGAACGATATACTCCTCACTCTGTTATTGCTATAACCGGCACCACGGTTTCACTCCAATTATAGCTATGGTTATTTCACATTTTACCAGAGTCCGTTTTCCGTGTACAGGTTTAAACCTTAAATTTCACTTAAAATTCGCATTTTGTTCACAAACCTGTCCCCTTCGCCTTCTGTCACGGCCGCCTCCGGGGGATATCCGCCTCTGCCTTTCCGTCCCTTTTTCCCATAAAGAAGGGCTCCCCTGCCGGTGTAAACCTGCCGCAGGGGAACCCTCCCACAGAACCATTTCTGATGGCGCCGATCACAGAAATCTCTTTGTGATATAGGTGTTGGCCTCCTCCTCTTCCAGATCTTCCAGAGGCTCCAGAGAAATTTTCTCCTTATATTTTCTCTCAAGAGCTTTCCCGATCAGATAATCACAGATCTGGGGGTTCTTGGGAAGCAGGGGGCCGTGGAGATAGGTGCCTATGACATTTTTATAGACTACGCCCTCATATCCCGATTCCCCGTCATTTCCCGAACCGTAAAGAACCTTTCCAAAGGGTTTGTTGCCGCCTATCTTCGTCCTTCCCCCGTGGTTTTCAAAGCCGACCACAGGCATCTCGCACAGATCGCTCTGCAGGACAATATTGTCTATCAGCCGTCCCGGCTGCTGCTCCGTGTACAGATCTACCAGATGAAGCCCCTCCATCCTTCCCTGATCTGTCTGATAATAATTTCCAAGAAGCTGATAGCCTCCGCACACGGCGATCACCACGCCGTAATCCTCCACATAAGCCTTAAAATCCTTCTGAATCTCCTGAAGCTTCCGGCATACCAGCATCTGCTCCCTGTCGGAACCGCCGCCCAGAAGCACAATATCAAGCTCCGAAAAATCGATCGTATCATCCAGATTATACTCGATCGTCCTGGCTTCGATCCCCCTCCACTGGCAGCGCTTCATCATGCACTGGATATTTCCCCTGTCGCCGTAAAGATTTAAAAGGTCGGGGTAGAGATGTCCGATGGTAATGCTTTTTTTCATTTTTTCTCCCCCTCAATCTTCTTTAAAATATTATGGGTGTTGTAGAGCGCCGTATAGTTGACGAGCACATACAGATTTCCCACGCCGTCCGCGATCTTTCCCCGGATGGCCTTCTCCACATCCGGCTCCAGGTCAGAAGCGATGTCCACATATTTCAGCCGGAGGCGCATATCCTGGCAGCGGATCCCGCTTACCGTGACAGAGGCAATGCTCTCATCCCGGAACCTGTCAAAATCCACATCCCAGAGCCAGGAAATATCGGTGCCGTCCTGGCTGTTGTCATTGATCAGCACGATAATATCTTTTTTCCTCGTATCCTCCATGACAGCGGAAATATTCTGGTTGAAGCCTGCCGGATTTTTCGCCAGATTCAGGATGATCTCCGTATCCCCCACCTGGAAAGCCTCCATGCGACCGTTTTGCGGATTGTAGGCGGCCAGCACCTGGTTGTAATTTTTCAAAGACAGCCCTGCTGTCCTGGCCCCTGCGTAAGCCGCCAGAATATTATAAATGTTGTAAAATCCACGGTAATTTGCGGAAATCCGAAGGTTATCCACAGTGAAGGAGAGTTTTCCACCGCACTGGATATCTTTTGCATTAAACGTAAGCTCCGGCCTGCGAAAGCCGCAGCCCGGGCACTCATAATCCCCCAGCTGGCTGTAATGGTAAAAATGATAATGGAGCCTCTCGCCGCATCGTTTACAAAATCTTCCCTCCCGGATCTCCCTGGAAGACTCCTCCTTAAAATACGGATCTCCGATCCCGAAAAATACGGGATCCTTTCCGCCCTCCTGGGCCAGATACGCGGAAAGGGCGTCATCCCCGTTTGCCACCACCTGCATGGCAGGAGCCATCTCCATGGCCTTTTTTAAGAGGTTCATGGTGGTGTCGATCTCCCCATAGCGGTCCAGCTGATCCCTGAAAAGATTTGTCAATATCATATAATCCGGTTGAAAGTAGGGAAAGACACGGACGGTGGACGCCTCGTCAATCTCGATGCAGGCATAGTCCGCGTCAAGCTTCCCGTTCCATTTTGCCGCTAGTACAAAGGCTGAGACGACGCCATTGAGCATATTCGACCCGGTGTGGTTGCACACCACCTTCTTCCCCTCCGCCTCAATGGCTGAGCAGAGGAGATTGTTGGTGGTCGTCTTTCCGTTTGTCCCGCAGGTGACGAATACTTTTTCCCGCACCTGCCCCGCCAGGGCCGTCAGTATGGACGGGTCCAGCCTGAGCGCGATCTTTCCCGCCAGGGTCACCCCCTGTTTGCCCGCTATCTGGCAGGCTTTTTTAGTAAGCTTTGCAGTACAGACCGCAAACATTCTACGAATTCCCATAGTTTTTACCTGTCTTCCGCCTTCTGTTCACTCTCGAGCCCTTTTAAGGTATCCTCCTCTGTCTGGTTCGCGGATTCCCTGACTTTGGCGATGCTCGCTACCGACTCATTTTCATTCAGGTGCATCAGCTTCACGCCGGACGTCACTCGTCCCTGTACAGAGATATCGCTGCACATCATCCGGATAATGATGCCCTCCGTATTGATCAGCATGATCTCGTTGTCTAAATTCAGCGCCTTTACACCCAGTACATTTCCCGTCTTCTCCATGATCTTATAGCATTTCACGCCTTTTCCTCCCCGGTTCTGGGCAGAAAAGTCAGAGATCGGCGTCATTTTTCCCATGCCCTTCTCCGATACGATCAGGAGATATTCTCCCTGGGCGTCCAGCTGCATACTCACCACTTCATCCCCGTCCGCAAGGCTCATGCCGATGACGCCCATGGAGAGGCGTCCTGTGCTCCTTACATCCGTCTCATGGAAGCGGATACACTGGCCATACTTCGTCACCATGAAAATGTCCTTTTTATCGTTGGTGGTCTTTACCTCTATCAGCTCGTCGTCCTCCCTCAGGTTGATCGCGCCAAGCCCCACCTTACGCACATTGGCGTAGTCCGTAATGGGCGTCTTCTTTACCAGGCCTTTCCTGGTGGCCATAAAGAGATATTTTCCTTCCTTGTACTCCTTGATGGGAATCATGGCAGTGATCTTCTCCTCCGGCGCGAGCTGGAGCAGATTGATGATCGCCGTCCCCCTGGCCGTCCTGCTGGCCTCCGGGATCTCATAGGCCTTCAGCCTGTACACCCTTCCCATATTCGTAAAGAACATCAGATAGTGATGGGTATTCGTCATCAAAAGCTCTTCAATGTAGTCGTTCTCCACCGTCTGCATGCCCTTGATGCCTCTGCCGCCTCTGCTCTGGCTCTTGAAGTTATCGATGGTCATGCGCTTAATATACCCAAGCTTTGTCATGGCTATCACAACATTTTCGCTGGGAATCAAATCCTCCATGGAAATATCAAAAGCGTCAAAGCCGATGGAGGTTCTCCTGTCATCGCCGTATTTCTCCGCGATGGCGGTGATCTCCTCCTTGATCACGCCGAGAAGCAGCTTCTTATCTGCGAGGATGGCTTTCAGCTCTTTGATTTTTTCCATCAGCTCTCTGTATTCATTTTCCAGCTTCTCCCTTTCCAGTCCTGTCAGCGCCCGAAGCCTCATGTCCACAATGGCCTGGGACTGTACATCGGTTAATGAGAAGCGCTCCATCAGCCCTTCCTTGGCGATCTGGGCCGTCTTGGAACCGCGGATGATGCGGATCACCTCGTCGATATTGTCCAGGGCGATGAGCAGTCCCTGTAAAATGTGGGCCCTCTCCTCCGCCTTATTTAACTCATACTGGGTTCTCCGGGTGACAACCTCCTCCTGATGGATGATGTAGTGGCGCAGCAGCTCCGGAAGGCTCATGACCTTCGGCTCATTGCCCACCAGGGCCAGCATGATCACCCCAAAGGTATCCTGGAGCTGCGTATGCTTAAAGAGCTGGTTCAGCACCACATTGGCGTTGGCGTCGCGGCGTAGCTCAATATTGATGCGCATCCCCTCCCTGCTGGACTCATCAGTGATGGCCGTGATGCCGTCGATCTTTTTATCTCTCACAAGCTCCGCCATCTTTTCGATGAGCTTCGCTTTATTGACCATATAGGGAAGCTCCGATACCAGGATGCGGCTTTTGCCGTTCTCCATCGTATCGATCTCCGTCACCCCGCGGACGCGGATCTTTCCCCGGCCTGTGCGGTAAGCCTCCTCGATCCCCTTCGTTCCAAGGATCATCGCCCCCGTGGGGAAGTCCGGCCCCTTCACGATGGTGAGGAGTTCCTCCAGAGTCGTATCCCTGTCCTCGAGAATGCGGTTATCGATCATCTTGACAACGGCAGCCACTACCTCCCGCAGATTGTGGGGCGGAATGTTCGTAGCCATACCTACGGCGATTCCCGTCGTTCCGTTTACCAGAAGGTTTGGGAATCTGGAGGGAAGCACTGTGGGCTCCTTCTCCGTCTCATCAAAGTTCGGCGCGAAATCAACCGTGTTTTTATTGATATCCGCCAGCATTTCCATCGAAATCTTGCTTAAACGGGCCTCCGTGTAACGCATAGCGGCGGCGCCGTCGCCGTCCACGGAACCAAAGTTTCCGTGGCCATCCACCAGGGGATATCTGGTAGACCACTCCTGGGCCATATTTACCAAAGCCCCGTAGATGGAGCTGTCTCCATGGGGGTGATATTTACCCATGGTATCACCGACAATACGCGCGCACTTTCTGTGGGGCTTGTCAGGTCCATTGTTCAGCTCGATCATAGAGTACAGCACACGCCTCTGCACAGGCTTCAGGCCGTCTCTCACATCGGGAAGGGCCCTAGTGGCTATTACGCTCATGGCATAGTCGATGTATGACTTTTCCATGGTTTCTTTCAGATCCACCTCATGTACTTTATCAAAAATATTGTCTTCCAACGACTTTCCCTCCTAATCAGATATCCAGGTTCTGGACGTATTTGGCGTTCTCTTCTATAAATTCCTTTCGGGGCTCCACCTGATCCCCCATCAGAGTCGTAAACGTAAGGTCAAGCTCCGAGGATGCCTCCTCATCCATGGTAACACGCAGCAAAATCCTCTTTTCCGGGTCCATGGTGGTTTCCCACAACTGCTCCGCGTCCATCTCTCCCAGACCCTTGTAACGCTGGATTTTATTGTTCTGGTCACGCCCCACTTCCTCCAGGATCGCTGCCAGCTCCTCGTCGCTGTAGGCATACCATACCTTCTTATTCTTCTCAAGCTTAAAGAGAGGCGGCTGCGCCAGGTATACATGGCCTTCCTTGATCAGATCCGGCATGAAACGGTAGAGGAAGGTGAGAAGCAGGGTACTGATGTGGGCACCGTCCACATCCGCATCCGTCATGATGATGATCTTGTCATAGCGCAGCTTTGTGATGTCAAAATCCTCATGGATGCCCGTTCCAAAGGCTGTGATCATGGCCTTGATCTCCGCATTGGCATAGATCTTGTCAAGCCTTGCCTTCTCCACATTCAGGATCTTTCCTCTGAGCGGAAGGATCGCCTGGGTCGCCCTGCTTCTGGCCGTCTTCGCGGAACCTCCGGCGGAGTCACCCTCTACGATATAGATCTCACAGTTTTTCGGGTCTTTATCAGAACAGTCCGCAAGCTTTCCGGGAAGGGACATTCCGTCGAGCGCCGATTTCCTTCTTGTCAGATCCCTGGCTTTTCTGGCCGCGTCCCTGGCTCTCTGGGCCATGATGGACTTCTCTAAAATCATCTTTGCCACCTGGGGATGCTGCTCCAGGAAAATCATCAGCTGCTCCGACACCACGTTGTCCACGGCCCCCCTGGCCTCGCTGTTTCCAAGCTTCTGCTTCGTCTGCCCCTCAAACTGAGGCTCCTCGATCTTTACGCTGACAATGGCCGTCAGCCCCTCCCGGATATCCTCACCGGAAAGGCTCTCCGTGTCCTTAATCAGCTTATTTGCTTTCGCGTAAGCGTTAAACGTCTTTGTGAGGGCATTCTTAAAGCCCGTCAGGTGGGTGCCTCCCTCCGGCGTCGTGATATTATTTACAAAGCTGTAGCAGCCCTCGTTGTAGCCGTCATTGTGCTGCATGGCCACTTCCACATAGACGCTGTCCTTGTTTCCCTCACAGTAGATCACATCCGGGTAGATGGGCGTTTTTCCCTTATTCAGATAAGTGACAAACTCCTTAATGCCTCCCTCATAGTGGAATATCTTTTCCAGAGACTCTTCCCCTCTTTCATCCCGCAGAATGATCCTTATATTTTTTGTCAAGAAGGCCATCTCCCTGAGACGCTGCTTTAAAATATTAAAATCATACACCGTCTCCTCAAAAATCTCCTTATCCGGAAGGAATACCACGGTGGTTCCCGTACGTTCTTCCGGGCACTCCCCGATCACCTGCAGTTCGCTGCAGATATGGCCTCTCTCATATCTCTGGCGGTAAATCTTTCCTTCATGGCAGATCGTCACTTCCAGCCATTCCGACAGGGCGTTTACCACGGAAGCTCCCACTCCGTGCAGGCCTCCCGATACCTTGTAACCGCCCCCTCCGAACTTTCCTCCTGCGTGGAGCACGGTAAAGACCACTTCTACCGCCGGCCGGCCGGATTTATGGTTGATGCCTATGGGGATTCCCCGCCCATTGTCCTCCACGGTAATGGAGTTGTCCTTGTTGATGGTCACTTTTATCGTATCACAGTATCCGGCCAAAGCTTCATCAATGGAATTATCTACGATCTCATAGACCAGATGGTGAAGTCCCCGGATGGAGGTACTACCAATATACATACCCGGTCTCTTTCTTACAGCTTCCAGCCCTTCCAGAATCTGTATCTGGTCTGCGCCATATTCCTGTTTCTGTTCTGTATCCATATTTCCCTCCTGCTAAAAATTGATTGTTCCTAAATGGACAGGGTCCGTCCCGTGCGGGGCTGCAAGGAATTACTGCACCGTTCCTTCTACCACATGATACACCTTATTGATCTGGAACCTGTTCTCAATAAAATCATCCAGGCCCGTGCAGGTGATCAGCGTCTGTATATCGTGAATGCTGTCCAGAAGATATTTTTGACGGCTGCTGTCAAGCTCCGAGAGCACATCGTCCAGCAGCAGTATGGGCATATCCTTTATTTTTCTCTTTACAAGCTCGATCTCCGCCAGCTTTAAAGACAGGGCCGCCGTCCTCTGCTGCCCCTGGGAACCGTATCGGCGAATATCCGCATCCCCTATGGTAAAACTTAAATCATCTCTGTGAGGGCCCAGGAGGGTCATCTTAAACCGCTTATCCCGTTCCCTGTTCTTTTTTAACAAATCAAGGAACTGCGGGCCTTCCACACTCTTCTCATAGCGGATCAAAAGTTCTTCCCTCTCCCCTGAAAGCTTCCTGTGGATGCCTCCCGCAATTCCATTCAAAACCCGTACAAACTCCTCCCTCTCCCTGATCACTGCTTCCCCGCAGGACGCCATCTGGTCATCCCACACATCCAGCATATCCTCGTATTCAGGATGAAGAAAGATATCTTTTAAAAGCCTGTTCCTCTGATTGACTATTTTATTGTATTTTGACAGATTATAAAGATAAAGCTTACTGAGCTGGCTCAGCTCCAGGTCGATAAACCGCCGCCTCTCCCCGGGCCCGCTTTTGATGATATTCAGATCCTCCGGAGAGAAAAAAACAAAATTTCCAATCCCCAAAAGCTCGCTGGCCTTTCGGATCGGCACACCGTTTACGGCGATCCCCTTTGCCCGGTTCTTCTTTAAATGCATATCGATTTTATAAGAGCTGCCGTTTTTGTCCAGGCACATGCGGATATGGGCCTCCTCCTCTTTAAAACGGATGACCTCCCTGTCCTTACTGCCCCTGTGGGATTTCGTAGTGCCGCAAAGGTACACCGCCTCCAGGATATTTGTCTTTCCCTGGGCGTTATCCCCATAAAAAATATTGGTGCCTCTGTCAAAATTCAGCTCTAAGGCGGCATAATTCCTATAATTTTCAAGCTGAATAGATGTAATCACCATAGCCTTACTTTATAATCTTCACTGTATCGTTGTTGTAGGCCACTACATCCCCATCGTACAGCTTCTTTCCTCTCTGGGTCTCCACGGCCCCGTTTACCTTCACATGCCCGTTTTGAATGACAATCTTCGCCTCCACACCGGACTGCACCAGATTCGCTGCTTTTAAGGCCTGTCCCAGCTTAATATACTCATCTCGTAATTTGATTGTTTCCATGTTCTCTCCTTCTATATCACGCCATAAAGTTTACCGGAAGGATCAGGTAAATGTATGACTGGTCGTCATCCCTGATAAAACAGGGCGCCTTGGGATTTACAAGATAGATCTTGATCGTCTCATCATCGATTACCCGCAGGGCATCGATCAAAAATCTGGGGTTGAAGCCGATCATAATATCCTTTCCCTCTTTTACGATATCGATTTCCTCATCCATGGAGCCTATCTGAGAATTAATCTTAAGCTCCATAGAATCATCGCCGACGGAGATAATGATAGGCTTTTTGTCATTGTCATTTACCAGCAGCGTAGCCCTGTCTATGCAGCTGAGAAGCTCTCTCTTATTAATCTCCACCTTCGTAAGATAATCGCTTGAAAGCATCTGGTCGATCCTGAAATATTCTCCTTCAATCAGCCTGGATACCACCACCGTATCGTCAAACTCAAACACGATATGGTTGTCGGTAAAGAAAATCCTGACCTCATCCTCCGTCTCACCGGATAAAATCTTGCTGATCTCCACCAGTGTCTTTCCAGGAACGACAATTTTCTTAGCCGGATAACTATCTTTTAGCTCGATTTTCCGGATCGCAATCCGGTGTCCGTCCAGGGAAATCACTCTGAGAACGTTTTCATTGATCTCAAACAGTTCGCCGGTCATCATTTTATTGTTGTCATTGGCAGATATGGAAAAGATCGTCTGCCGGATCACTTCTTTTAAAGTAAATTGGGACAGGGCCACACAGTCATTTTTTTCTACAAAAGGAAGATACGAAAAATCCTCCCCTGATTTTCCCGAAATGCTGAACTTGGCCTTTTCACAGGTAATGGTCGCCTGCAGCTTGTCATCTGTCGCAATCATCACGGTACTGTCTGGTAATTTTCGGACAATTTCTGAGAATATCTTTGCGTCGAGAGCAATAATCCCTTTTTCAAGGACTTCCCCTTCCACTTTTGTTTCTATTCCAAGCTCCATATCATTGGAGGTAAATTTGATTTCATTGGTAGAAGCGTCGATTAGTATGCATTCCAGGATCGGCATGGTGGTCTTACTGGGAACGGCTTTCATAACGATGTTGACGCTTTTTTGTAAATTACTCTTTGAACATGCGATTTTCATGTTGTTGACAACTCCTCCTTGCTTTGCTGAAAGATAAAAGATAAAGAAAATCAGTAGTAACCGTCGTAGGGGATGTTCATTTGTGTATAAGTCGGAAAGCGTTCCAAAACAAAGGTTTTTGAGGCAAAAAAGCCTGTGAAAAACCCACAAAAAGCAGAAGGAAAACCGGAAAGTTATAAACAACCCCAAACGGCGGCAAATTTTATGCACAGCCTGTCCTCCTGTTATCAACATCCCGGCGTGGAAATCAGCTGGGACTGATTTTCTTGCGGATTACCTCGACGGTATTTCTAAGGCTCTCGGAGGAATCCATTTTCTCGACGATTTTTTTACAGCCGTTGATGACGGTGGAATGATCCTTCTTTCCCATAAAGGCGCCGATGGCTTCCAGGGACATGGTGGTCATTTCCCGGCACAGGTACATGGTGATCTGCCTTGGCTGGACAATGTCGGAGCTTCTTCTGGAGCCCTTAATGTCATTTTCCGTCACATGGAAATGTTCAGCCACAGTTGACAGGATCAGTTCCGGCGTAACCTGGCGTTTTTCGTCCGGGGAGATGATATCCTTTAAAACCTCCTCGGCCAGGGCTACGCTGATTTCCTTTTTTTCCAGATTACCGAAGGCAATCAGCTTATTCAGGGCTCCCTCCAGTTCACGGATGTTGGATTTGATGTTGGTGGCGATGTATTTGATCACTTCGTCGTCAATATCGCAGCCGTCCATTTCTTCTTTTTTTCGAAGAATCGCCATTCTCGTCTCATAGTCGGGAGAGGAAATATCGGCGATCAGCCCCCACTCAAAACGGGAGCGAAGCCTGGCTTCCAGCGTCTGAATCTCCTTCGGAGGTTTATCTGAGGAGATGATGATCTGTTTTTTGGCTCCGTGGAGATCGTTGAAGGTATGGAAAAATTCTTCCTGCGTCGATTCTTTTCCTATAATAAACTGAATATCATCTATTAACAGAACGTCAATGTTTCTGTATTTCTCACGGAACTTTGTCATGGCCGTATTATTTTTATTTCGGATGGCTTCGATCAGTTCATTTGTGAAGGATTCACTGGTCACATAGAGAACTTTTGTCGAAGGGTTTTCTTCTAATATAAAGTGGGCGATGGAATGCATCAGGTGTGTCTTTCCCAATCCAACGCCTCCATAAATAAAGAGAGGATTATAAATCTCTCCCGGTGATTCGGCTACGGCTAAGGATGCGGCATGGGCGAATTTATTATTACCTCCTACAACAAAGGTATCAAAGGTGTATCTTGGATTCAGGTTTGATTTTTCAATAATGTCGTTGGAAAGGGAAGGCGACGCTTTCTGGGGAGTGTCACCTGCAATCTTTTCTGCCTGCTCCGGTAAAATAAATTCAATTTCACATTCGATGCCTGTAACTTCAGCTATGGCTACCTTAATAGGAAGCGTATATTTTTTGCTGATATAACTTACCCCCATATCTCCGGAGGGTACAAGAATATAAATCTTATTTTCTGCCGCGTCGTACTTATGTATGGTTAGTGGTTTTAACCAGGTATTAAAAGAAATCTGGGACAGTTCATGCTCGATTTTTACCGTCGTCAGGATCTCCTCCCATTTATCTGTTAATATGTTCATCTCAAAATCTCCTTTTGAACCCAATTTCTCTACCTTAATAATACTCGAAAATGTGGAAAGAAGCAATGAAAACTTTTGATAAACACATACTTATTCACAGGAAATAGGAGGGAATGTGAATATGTTGAGAAGTGATATAAACATTAGAAACAGGCTTAATACAGGCATTTGTGAAAACTATCCAAAAGTTTTTCACACGAAATCGAAAAGTTATACACAAGTTATCCCCAATTTGTGGATAACTCTGTTTGTGTATAGTGTGTCTAAGTTGAGAGGTAACCGGGCAAAAAAAAGTAAGGATTCTCTTGACTAACCAGGATTTTATGAATATAATTGAAATGATGTTTTTTAGCATAAGAAAATAATTTGCCAATATTATAGGCGGCATCAGAGGATGAACGCAGATATGATATGGTTAGATAGAAGGAGGTGCCAGTAAAATGAAAATGACATTTCAGCCGAAAAAGAGGTCTAGAGCAAAGGTTCATGGATTCAGAGCCAGAATGAGCACAAAGGGCGGAAGAAAAGTTCTTGCAGCAAGAAGGGCAAAAGGTAGAAAACAGTTATCAGCATAGGCCGCAGTATTGTGGCCTTTTCTTCTCTTTATAAAATAAGTCAAAGGATCATCCACGTCAGACTTATTTGTTGCGCAATTCATAAATGAAGGTGGCTGCATGATATTTTCAGAGTCTTTAAAGAAGAACAGAGATTTTCAAAACGTATATCGGAAGGGAAAGTCACAGGCGAATAAGTATTTGGTGATGTACCTGTGGGAAAATAATTCTATGAAAAACAGGCTGGGGATTTCTGTGAGCAAAAAGGTGGGGAACAGTGTAGTCAGGCATCATCTCACCAGGCTGATCAGAGAGAGCTACCGCCTGCATGAAGAAGAGTTTCAAAGAGGATATGATTTAGTAGTGATCGCTAGGCCGCAGGCGAAAGAGTGCAGTTTTCATGAGATTGAAAGCGCGCTTATGCATATGGGGAAAATCCATCATATCGTTGGCGACTGCTAAAGCGGGCGGCCGGATGGCTTAGCAGTTACTGTAAAAGCAAACATTTACATTTCTTATGGTAAAAAATGGTTTAACGAAATTTGGGAAAAGACAGAAGAGAGATGAAAAGAATATTAATTTGGATGATCAGGCTGTATCAAAAATATATCTCACCGATGAAAGGGACGAAATGTCCCTATTTTCCTACCTGCTCCCAATATGGATTGGAAGCGATTGAAAAATATGGAGCATTCAAGGGCGGCATTTTGGCGTGCTGGAGGATTTTAAGATGCAATCCCTTCTCAAAGGGCGGATATGATCCTGTTCCTTAAAAATGGCGCTCAAAAAATTAGGAGGAAACAGAATGTTATTAACGAAAAGTGGAGGTTTTCTGGGACCTATCGCAAATATCCTTGGTTATCTGATGGATGCGATCTTCAGCTTCTGCAAGATGCTGTCTCTGCCGAACATCGGCCTGTGTATTATTTTATTTACACTTGTTATTTATCTGCTCCTGATGCCTCTTACAGTCAAGCAGCAGAAATTCTCCAAGCTTCAGGCAAGGATGAACCCGGAGCTTCAGGCCATCAGAAATAAGTATCAGAACAAGCAGGACCAGGCTTCGATGATGAAGATGAACGAAGAGACGAAGGAGGTTTACTCAAAATACGGGGTATCTCCTATGGGAAGTTGCCTGCAGCTTTTGATTCAGATGCCGATTCTGTTCGCGTTATATAGAGTAATCTGGAATATTCCCGCATATGTGGCCGGTGTTAAAAACGCGTTTTTGCCGCTGGCTGAAAAAATTCTGGCAATCGGCGGAAGCCAGGAGTATCTGGCAGAGTTCGCGAAGAAGAATGCCGTCAATTTTGACAAGCTGGGGTATACCACCGATACGATCATCGACTGTCTTTATAAATTTAAGCCGGCGGACTGGACGGCTATGGCAGCGGACGGCAAATTCTCCGGTGTTTCCGAGCTGCTGGTAAATACCCAGCATAACGTAGACCATATGAACAACTTCCTTGGGATCAATATCGCGAATTCACCGTTTTCGATGATCAAGGAAGTATTCACGGCAGGTAATTTTTCTCTACTGCTTTTGATTGCCGCGCTGGCGATCCCGGTGCTGGCAGGCCTTACCCAGTGGATTAACATCAAGCTGTCAACGGTTTCTACATCTTCCTCAGGAAACGAGGAGGGAAGCATGGAAGCTTCTATGAAGATGATGAATAACATGATGCCTCTCATGTCTGTATTTTTCTGCTTCACGCTGCCCGCAGGTATGGGACTTTACTGGATCGCAGGAGCCGTATTCCGAAGCATCCAGCAGGTGATCGCCAACAGGGCCCTGGACGGGATGGATCTGGACGAGATGGTCAAGAAAAATATGGATAAGGCTCTGGCTAAGGAAAACAAGCAGAGGGCGAAGATGGGGCTTCCGCCGAAGAAGGAGCTGGGAAGCAAGGCAAAGGTAAATACGGCGTCAAACACCAGGAACATCAGCCATACAGCTACCGCGAAGCTTAAGAAGCCTATGACACAAGAGGAAAAGAAAAAACAGGTGGAGAGTTCTACGGAATACTATAAATCTCATGCCCAGGCGAAGCCGGGGAGCATTGCTGCGAAGGCCAGGATGGTAGAGCAGTACAATGAGAAAAATAAGAAAAAATAGGAGGGGGCACTATGGATTTTATCAGGGTTACGGCAAAAACAGTAGATGACGCGATCACAGAAGCTACGATTCAGCTTGGAACAACCAGCGATAATATCGAGTACCGCGTCATCGAAAAGGGAAGTACAGGATTTTTTGGAATAGGCAGTAAGCAGGCAGTGATCGAAGCGAAAAAGAAGGCGGAATCCAGTGTGGATCTGGAGTTTGAGGAGCTTAAGAACGACCCCATGAGCCTGGCGGTGAAGGAGCCGAAGGCAAGAGAGCAAAAGCCCAGAGAGAAAAAGCAGCCGAAGCCGGCAAAGGCCTCGAAACCGGTGAAGGCGCCTAAGGAGAAAGCAAAGGAGCCTGTAAAGGAAGCGCCAAAGCCTCAGCCCCGCGTTTCCGAGATTCCCAGGGAGCCCATCGCAAAAGCGGAGGCGGCAGAGCCTGTAAAGGAGATTGTGAAGAAGGTGCCTGCGAATAAAGAGGAAGTGATTGCCAGAGTCAGTAGCTTTTTGAAGGATACTTTCAAAGCGATGGGCATCGAGGTAAAAATCGACGCTGTCTTTGAGGGGGACGATACCTTAAATGTGGATCTGGCAGGTTCCGAGATGGGAATACTGATCGGAAAAAGAGGAAGGACTCTTGACTCCATGCAGTATCTTACAAGCCTTGTGGCAAACAAGGGCGATCATGCCTATATCCGTGTAAAGCTGGATACGGAAGATTACCGCAGAAGGAGAAAGGAAACCCTGGAAAATCTGGCTTATAACATTGCCGCAAAGGTGAAAAGGACGAAGAAAACCGTTTTCTTAGAGCCTATGAATCCCTATGAGAGAAGGATTATCCACTCGGCATTGCAGAATAATCCTTATGTGAGCACCCACAGTGAGGGAGAAGAGCCTTACCGCAAGGTTGTGGTTACTCTGAAAAGAAATGAGAAAAGCGAGAAATAAAAAATCGTGAGGATGATCAAACGTCTGTAAGGACGAAGAAGCAGGGAGCTGCTGTAAAATATAAGGGCCGCTGAGGTTGGCAGCTATTATATTTGCGGCGGCTCCTTTTAAGGTTTTCAGGCGGAAAGGAGAAGCATGAAGGGTGAAACAATTGCCGCGATTTCCACGGCTATGAATGACGCGGGGATCGGCATTATACGGATCAGCGGAGAGGATGCCTTTACAGTGGCAGACAGAATTTACAGATCGAAAACGGGAAGGAAGAGACTTTCCGAACAGCCATCCCATACGATTCATTACGGATATATTTATGATGGGGAGCAGGTGATCGATGAGGTTCTTGTCATGCTGATGCGAGGCCCCAGAAGCTTTACCGCGGAGGATACGGTGGAGATCAACTGCCATGGCGGAATTCTGGCCATGAAAAAAATCCTGGAGGCTGCCGTAAAGCATGGTGCCCGCCCGGCAGAGCCGGGAGAATTTACAAAGAGGGCGTTTTTGAATGGAAGGATTGATTTGTCCCAGGCAGAGGCCGTCATCGATATTATCCATGCGAAAAATGAATATGCCCTGAAAAGCTCCGTAAGCCAGCTGAAGGGTTCCGTGCACCGGGCGGTGGAGGAAATAAGGGGAGAGGTTCTTTACGAAACGGCCTATATAGAATCGGCCCTGGACGATCCGGAGCATATCAGCCTGGAGGGGTATTCCGAGAGGCTTTGGGAGAAAAACAGCGCATGGAAGGAGAAACTTCAGAATCTCATCGATTCCTCTGAAAACGGCAGGGTAATCGCGGAGGGAATACGCACGGTAATTCTCGGAAAGCCCAACGCGGGAAAATCCTCCCTGCTGAACCTTCTTCTGGGGGAGGAGAGAGCGATCGTGACGGATATCCCGGGGACAACCAGGGATATCCTGGAGGAATCCATCCAGATTGACGGGATGAGCTTGCAGCTGATCGATACTGCGGGAATCCGGGATACGGAGGATATAGTGGAGCAGATCGGCGTGGACAGGGCAAAGGAGTATGCGAGGGGTGCGGACCTTATCATTTACGTGGTGGACTCGTCTACGGGGCTGGATCAAAATGATGAGGAAATTATGAATTTCGCGGCAGATAAGAGGATGATCGTCCTGTTGAATAAGACAGACCTTGCGATGGTTACCTCAGAGGAAAGCCTTAAGGAGAGGCTGCCCTCTGCCTGCGTCCTTCCCGTTTCCGCAAAAGAAAACAGGGGACTGGAGCAATTTCGGAAGGTATTAAAGGAAATGTTCTTTAAGGGAGAGCTGTCCTTTAATGATCAGGTTTATATCACGAATATGAGGCACAAGGCCGCTCTCATGGAAGCTCTGGACAGTTTAAAGCAGGTGGAAGAGAGCCTGGAGATGGGGATGCAGGAGGATTTCTATTCGATCGATCTGATGGCTGCGTATGAGGCGCTGGGAACCATTACGGGAGAAACCGTAGGAGAGGATCTGGTGAATGAAATCTTCGGCAGGTTTTGTATGGGAAAGTAAGAGGTCAGAATATGAAGGTACTGGAAGAATTTATAGATGTGGCTGTGGTGGGGGCGGGCCACGCGGGATGCGAGGCAGCCCTGGCCTGTGCCAGAATGGGGCTCTCCACAGTGGTCTTTACGGTCAGCGTAGAGAGTATTGCCCTTATGCCTTGCAACCCGAACATCGGAGGCAGCTCGAAGGGGCATCTGGTGCGGGAGGTGGACGCCCTCGGCGGGGAAATGGGAGTCAATATAGACAAGACATTTATACAGTCCAAGATGCTCAATGAATCGAGAGGACCTGCCGTCCATTCCCTGCGGGCTCAGGCGGATAAGGCAGAGTACAGCCGGAAAATGCGCCAGGTGCTGGAAAACACCGACAATCTTCAAATCCGGCAGGCGGAAGTGACGGAGATCCTGGTGGAGGAAGGAAGAATCACGGGGGTAAAGACGTATTCCGGCGCCGTGTATCACTGCCGGGCCTGTGTGCTGTGTACGGGAACTTATCTGCGGGCCAGGTGCATTTACGGGGATGTGAGTAATGCCACAGGGCCGAACGGCCTGCAGGCGGCCAATTATTTGACGGATTCCCTGAAAAGCCATGGAATTGAGATGCAGCGGTTTAAGACGGGAACTCCGGCCAGGATCGACAGGCGTTCCATTGATTTTTCAAAAATGGAGGAACAATTCGGCGATGAGAGGGTAGTGCCCTTTTCCTTTACCACAGATCCCGAGAGCGTGCAGATTGATCAGGTTTCCTGCTGGCTGACTTACACGAATGAGGAGACCCACACGATCATACGGGAGAATTTGGACAGATCCCCTCTGTATTCCGGTATGATTGAGGGGACGGGACCGAGATATTGCCCGTCTATTGAAGATAAAATAGTAAAGTTTTCTGATAAAAAGAGGCATCAGGTTTTTATTGAACCGGAAGGCTTGTATACAAATGAGATGTATATCGGAGGAATGTCCAGCTCTCTGCCGGAGGATGTACAGCACCGTATGTACCGCACGGTGGCAGGCCTGGAGAATGCCAGGATTGTCAGGAACGCGTATGCCATCGAATATGACTGTATCAATCCCAGGCAGTTAAAGTCCTCCTTGGAGTTTAAAAATATCAGGGGATTGTTTAGCGGCGGCCAGTTTAATGGAAGCTCCGGCTACGAGGAGGCAGCAGCCCAGGGACTTGTAGCGGGGATTAATGCAGCGCTCTATGTGCTTGAAAAAGAGCCCCTTGTTCTGGATCGGTCGGAGTGTTATATTGGCGTACTGATCGATGATCTGGTGACAAAGGAGAACAGGGAGCCTTACCGTATGATGACTTCCCGGGCAGAGTACCGTCTCCTGCTCAGGCAGGATAACGCGGATATCCGGCTTACAGAAAAAGGATATCAGGTGGGATTGATCTCAGAGGAGAGATACCGGGCACTTTTAGAAAAAGAAAGACAGATAGAAGCGGAAATCCGGCGTGTGGAGCATGAGCCTGTGGGAGCGAATAAAACGGTACAGGATTTTCTTGAGAAGAATGGAAGCACGCCTCTTAAGACGGGAACGACTCTGGGGGAATTGATCCGGAGGCCGGAGTTAAATTATGAACTGCTGAAGGAGATTGACAGGGACAGGCCCTCTTTGCCGGAAGCAGTGAGAGAACAGGTAAATATCAATATCAAGTATGAGGGATATATCAAACGTCAGCTGAAGCAGGTAGAGCAGTTTAAAAAGCTGGAAAAGAAAAAGATACCGGAGCATATCGATTATGACCAGGTAGGAAGCCTGCGGATCGAGGCTGTTCAGAAATTGAAGCTGTATCGGCCGGAATCGATTGGCCAGGCCTCCAGGATTGCCGGGGTATCGCCTGCGGATATTTCTGTACTTTTAGTATATCTGGAACAGATGAAGGGAAGGAAGCATGAATAGCATCAGTATATTACGGGACGGGTGTGAATTTTTTCAGGTTCCGCTGGACCAGGAAAAGGAGAAGAAGTTTGAAAGATATTATGAGCTTCTTGTAAAGTGGAATGAGGTTATGAATCTTACGGCTATCACAGAGCGTGAGGAAGTGATGCAAAAGCATTTTGTTGACAGCCTGGCCCTGGCAAAGGCCGTAGATCTGTCCGGCTGTGAGACGCTGATCGACGTGGGGACAGGAGCCGGATTCCCGGGACTGCCTTTGAAGATTGTGTTTCCCCGTCTGAAGGTGGTACTGCTTGATTCTCTGAATAAGAGGATTCGGTTTTTAAATGAAGTGATCGAAGAGCTCGGATTAGAAAATGTAGAAACGATTCATGGAAGAGCGGAGGATATGGCGAAGCAGAAAGAATATAGAGAAAACTTTGATCTCTGCGTTTCAAGGGCAGTGGCGAATCTCTCGTCTTTGTCAGAATATTGTATTCCTTATGTGAAGCAGGGAGGAATGTTTGTGTCCTATAAATCCGGCACAGCGGAGGAAGAGGCGGAGCAGGCAAAGAAGGCCATCTATCTGCTGGGAGGGGAAACGAAGAAGATAGAGAAGTTCCAGCTTCCCGGAAGTGATATTCAAAGATCACTGATCGTGGTGGAGAAGGTGAGAACTACGCCGAAAAAATATCCGCGGAAGTCGGGAATTCCAGGAAAAGAACCTTTATAGAAAAGAGAAAGAGATGATTCCAGCCAGGCCGAAGGGCCTGCTGTGACGTAAAGCCTGTCCTTTAGAAATGATAATCCCTGAGTAGGATATGATGCTGGTGCAAAAGCCTTTGTTCCCAACTGTGATACAGTTTTTTTGTGCTTACGCACTCACGAAATCCTAAAACACTGAAAAGCAGCCATTTTTCTTTGAAAGGTGGCTGCTTTTTGGCGCTTTATGGGTCACAAAGTATGTTTTTTCATGCAGGCACAAAACGCGTGGCCTTTTGGCCTGGCAGCAGGATATAAGAGCCTAAAATAATGTTTCACGTGAAACATTATTTTAGGCTCCAATTCTCCCTCACTTCCAGATGTGAAAAAAAGTCTCTCATCCACTGCCATGCTTCTATGGCGTGAATGAGAGACTTCTGACATTTAAACCATAAATATTAAAAGAAGATGCGCATGTCTTCGTAGAGGGCTTCCGGCGTTTCAAGCTGTGGAAGCTGCTTGGCAGAGCGGATAAATTCTGCTTCAATGGATGGATTAATCTTCGTATATTCAGCTCCGATCGCTTTTGCGTCCTGTTTGCTTTCGCCGAGCACGATAAAGATACTGTGATTGATCTCAGACAGTGCTTTAACAATATTGATGTTTAAATACATTCCATTGATACTGGAAAGCAGATACTTTCCGCCGTTATAGCTCAGATGGGCCGACTCATAGTAAAGATCCATGTATTTCTTCTGAGCTTTGAAGGGATTCTTGAAATATCTCTCTGTAAAGATATAGGCAATATTTTCCCGGCGGCAAAGCAGGTGGTACACGGCAGTACCCACGATCGGGAGATCAAGAATCAGCTTTCTGATCTTGGAACGATGCCCCGGTACCCTGGAAAGTTTTTCCGGGCTTTCCGGATTGATCAGCATTATTTTGTTGAAAAGCTCAGAATTCGTATAGCAGGCCATGACCACAAAGGAACCTGTCAATCCGGAAGCAGCCACATCCGTTTTTCCACCGATCACATTCTTGACAAAGTCAGAGATCATCTGTACATACAGAAAGTTCGTGTAAGTCAGATTTGGCTTGCCGGAACGGCCGCAGCCTAAAAGATCTAAGGCGTACACCGTGTGGTCAGCGGAAAGCTTTTGAATGAGTTCCTTCCATTCATAAGAGGAAGAGATGGGGCTCGCATCATGCAGAAGCAAAAGGGGGCTGCCGCTGCCGCTTTTCGTATAGAAGACATTCCCGAATCTCCATTCGTAATATGTTCCGTTGTGCTTATTTAAAAGACCGTGTACCGTGGCAACGGCTGAAATGCAGCGATTCATTGTGTGCAGGACACCGAGGGAGATGCCAGACAACAGTAAAGGTGTTTTAAAGTCATGTTTCATTTCAAATTCCTCCCACATTAGCTGATTTTTCATTACAAGTAAGCCTTCTTACCTGTAATGAAATCTGCCCATATAAAGTCGTACGTGACAAGGGGCAGAGAGTTCCTCTTGGCAATTTTTACGTGTTCTCATGGTTTCAATTTTCCTTTAGTATATCGCAAATGAGAATGATATACAACAGGTAAAATAATGGGGTTTTGATGAAAATTCCGAGCCTTCCCTTATCATGATGTTGGGGTCAAAAGCCTTTGCCCTCACAACTATGATAAGGATTTCTCCGTAAAGTGACTGCTTTTCGGTGTTGTGGCCCTGGTATCATATCGTAAAGGAACTGAACAATTACGAATTTTCTATTTACAGGGAGAGCCGTTTTGAGCTATGATAGTAGGCGAACATGACTGCCGATGCAGCCATCACCATTGATGAAAGTCAGGTGCTTCGTGTCTAAGGCATTTCCGCATCTGCCGCCGGCATTCCAATCCGCATGGTTTGTGATACCGGCTTGCCTGACCGATCTTCATGGTTTTATGGGTGAAATACGCCCAGGCTATGGATGACGTCCGGGACTTTCACGGTAAGAAAAGAAAAGGGGTGAATGCAATGGTAAAGGAATATATAGAAGAACAAAAACAGAAGATTGAGAGGAATATCGAAGAGAAACAGGAAGAGTTAAAGAAAGCGCAGGAAACAGAAAAGATAATCTGCGGGAAGCTGGATAAAATAAGGGAGTCTGACCTGGATTTTGAGATATTTTCGCCCAGAATTGGTGAAATATCCTTGAGGGAAAAGATAAAGCTGTTAGAAGAAGAATTGAAGAAAACAGTGACAGAGAGGATGGTTCTGGAAGAATCAATCAGTGAGTTGGAGAAAGAAAAGAAAAATTTCGAGGAGATGTTAAAGGAACTGGAGAAATTGATAAGAAATCAAAGATTCAAACGGTAAAGGAAATGTTTCACGTGAAACATTTGGGTAGATAAATAGGAAAAACAGTGTTATAATCAAAAAGCACAAGATTGAAAAAATTATGGAGAAAGGGGGAATAGAAGTGGGAAGAACGATAGTAATTGCAAATCAGAAGGGCGGAGTTGGAAAAACAACGACGGCAATTAATTTGTCAGCTTCCCTTGCAGAACTGGGACAGAAGGTATTGGTGGTAGACATGGATCCTCAGGGCAATACTACCAGTGGTCTGGGGGTTGAGAAGGATGAGAAGGAATACACGGTCTATGAATTGCTGTTGGGGGAGTGTTCTATTGAGGATTGTTTAACGGAAAGCGTTTGTGAGAATTTGACGGTAGTACCTTCCAATATAAACCTTTCCGCGGCGGAGATAGAACTGATTGGTACGGAAGACAAAGAATTTATTTTGCGGGACGCAGTTTCTTCTATTAAAAATAATTACGATTTTATTTTGATTGATTGCCCGCCGTCCCTGAATGTACTGACGATCAATGCGATGTGTACGGCAGATACTGTACTTGTTCCTATCCAGTGTGAGTATTACGCGTTGGAGGGACTGTCGCAGCTTATGCATACCATTGAGCTGGTGAGGGAGAGACTGAATCCAAACCTGGAGATCGAGGGAGTCGTATTTACCATGTACGATGCCAGAACAAATCTCTCCTTGGAGGTTGTAGAAAACGTAAAGAGCAATTTGAATCAGAATATTTATAAGACTATCATACCCAGAAATGTCCGTCTGGCGGAAGCGCCCAGCTACGGATTGCCGATCACAAAATATGATGCCAGATCTTCAGGAGCAGAGAGCTACAGGCTGTTGGCGGAAGAAGTGATACATAGAGGAGAAGAAGAATGGTAGCAAAAAGAGGTGGATTGGGGAAAGGATTAGGGAAAGGGCTGGATGCACTGATTCCGGAGGAAAGCGCGCGGAAAATTTCCGCAAAGCCGAAGAGGGAAACCGTTGTAGAAAAAGTGGTAAAAAAAGAGGAGGTTATGGTAAGAACCTCTGATATTGAGCCAAACAAAAAACAGCCCAGAAAAAATTTTGATGAGGATGCGCTGCTGGAGCTGGCGGAGTCTGTGAAGCAGTTTGGAATTATACAGCCTTTGATCGTACAGAAAAAAGGTGAAACGTATGAGATTATTGCAGGGGAGAGAAGATGGAGAGCCGCTAAGCTGGCAGGCCTAAAGGAAGTTCCTGTCATCATAAAGGACTATACGGAACAGCAGATTGTGGAAATCTCTCTGATTGAAAACATTCAGAGAGAGGATTTAAATCCCATTGAAGAAGCGTTGGCATATAAGAGGCTGCTGAATGAATTTCACATGAAACAGGATGAGGTGGCCGAGCGCGTGTCTAAGAGCCGGACAGCTGTGACAAATTCCATGAGACTTTTAAAACTGGATGAGAGAGTCCAGCAGATGGTCATTGACGATATGATTTCCAGCGGACACGCCAGGGCTTTGCTAGCGGTGGAAGACAAAGAAGAACAATACACATTGGCTTCCAGAGTGTTTGACGAAAAGCTCAGTGTGCGGGAAGTGGAAAAGCTTGTGAGGATCATCCAGAAGGGGGAGGAAAAGAAACCGGAGGAAACATCCAGAGATAACAGCTTTATCTACCGGGATATCGAGGAGAAAATGAAAAGTATCCTGGGAACAAAGGTAAATGTTATGCATAAAAAAAATAATAAGGGGAAAATAGAGATTGAGTATTATTCGAACGAGGAATTGGAGAGACTCATAGAGCTGTTTGAAACCCTGCAGGGGAGGTAAAAATGGAAAGCGGAATATTTGATGCAATCGGTATTGACCCCGGTATTATTTTGATTATTGTACTGGCCGTCATGGTTTTTATGATTTTCTATATGGTAAAGCTTTCGTTTAAGATGACCCGGTTCCTGAAAAAGTACAAGACCTTCATGCGGGGACAGGATGGGGTATCTCTGGAAAAGTCCTTTATTAAAAGCTTTAACGAGCTGGATAAGCTGATCGAATCGAACAGAAACCATATGGAAGAAATACGGCGGATCAAGGAAATCCAGTCTATCACGTTAAACAAAACAGCTATTGTAAAATACGACGCCTTTAAAGAAATGGGAGGAAAGCTTAGCTTTGCGCTGGCTATGCTGGACGCGGAAAACAATGGTTTTGTATTGAACGCGATCCATAGCAGAGAAGGCTGTTATACCTATATTAAGGAGATCGTAAAAGGCGAGTCCTATATTGTGCTGGGCGAGGAAGAGAAGGAAGCACTCAGACAGGCCGTCAATATGCACAGCGAAATAAATTTGGGAAGATCATAAATGAAAAGAGAGAGAGGAAAGAATCATGTTAGATATTAAATTTGTTCGTGAAAATCCGGAGATTGTAAAACAGAATATCAGAAATAAATTCCAGGACCAGAAGCTTCCTTTGGTAGATGAGGTTCTGGCGCTGGATGCGGAGAACAGAAGCATCAAGCAGGAGGTAGAGGCTCTTCGTGCGGAGAGAAATAAAATCTCCAAGCAGATCGGTGCCCTGATGGCCCAGGGAAAAAGAGTGGAAGCAGAAGAGGTTAAGAAGAAGGTAGCTGCCCAGGGAAGCAGGGTGGAAGAGCTGACAGAGAGGGAGAAGGAAGTAGAGGAGAAGCTGAAAAAGAATATGATGGTTATCCCGAATATCATCGACCCCTCTGTGCCCATCGGCAAGGATGACAGTGAAAATGTAGAGATTCAGAAGTATGGGGAACCGGTAGTTCCTGATTTCGAGATTCCGTATCACACAGAGATCATGGAAAGATTTGACGGAATCGATCTGGACGCGGCCAGAAGGGTGGCTGGAAACGGCTTCTATTACCTGATGGGCGATATTGCCAGGCTGCATTCCGCAGTGATCGCTTATGCCAGAGATTTCATGATCAACAGAGGCTTTACGTATTGCGTGCCTCCTTTCATGATCCGCAGCGATGTGGTGACAGGCGTTATGAGCTTCTCAGAGATGGAAGCCATGATGTACAAGATTGAAGGAGAGGATCTCTATCTGATCGGCACAAGCGAGCATTCTATGATCGGCAAATTTATTGATACGATCCTTCCGGAAGAGACACTTCCCAGGACGCTGACAAGCTATTCTCCCTGCTTCAGAAAGGAAAAGGGAGCCCATGGCATTGAGGAGAGAGGCGTGTACCGTATTCACCAGTTTGAAAAGCAGGAGATG
>DESK01000037.1:468-1855 GCA_002361955.1 Lachnospiraceae bacterium UBA3316 | reverse complement strand
TGGTCTGCAAGCCGGAGGAGAGCATGCAGTGGTATGATAAACTGTGGCAGAATACCGTGGATCTTTTCCGTTCCCTGGATATTCCTGTGAGAACACTGGAGTGCTGCTCCGGTGACCTGGCAGATTTGAAAGTGAAATCCTGTGACGTGGAGGCCTGGTCTCCGAGACAGAAGAAGTATTTTGAGGTGGGAAGCTGTTCCAATCTGGGAGACGCCCAGGCCAGAAGGCTGAAAATCCGTGTCAGCCGCGGAAAGGAAAAGTATTTTGCGCATACCTTAAATAATACCGTGGTGGCTCCGCCCAGAATGCTGATTGCGTTCTTGGAGAACAATTTGAATGAGGATGGAAGCGTAAATATTCCTGAGGTTCTTCAGCCGTATATGGGCCAGATGAAGGTGATGGTTCCGAAAAGATAAGGACATCTCGTGAACGATATAAGCATAGAAGGGATAGATAAGGATGCACAGTTATCTGAGGGCAATTGGATTTGGCGAGGTAAAGGATGGCAGCGAGATCAAAGATCTCATCCATGATGTTTTTTATGAATATGATGAGAGAAATGCCGCAAAAGAGGATAAAGGACGGGCATTTGTGGAATACTCCCGGGAATTTGGCCCCGGTATGGGGATAACTGTCTGTGGAAGCCTTGATAAGGAAGGGTTTCATCAGGAGTATTACTTTCCTTACCTGAGAGGAAGCCAGGTTACCACGGAGGAAGATGTGGTGATTGAAAAAAGAGGGGAAAACGAATCCTTTTGCGGTGTATGTGAAGATATGCGGGTGGGGGTTTCTCTGATCTTTTATCTTCAGAATCCGGCGCAGTATAAGCGTGAGAGTATTCTTGGAAGGCTTCTGGATGAAAGGATTACTACCAGCTTTTCCGGTCTGTCTCTGGATGGAAAAATTCTCTTTCCCGTCCTGAAAAATGAGAAAATGGCGGAAGTCAACCAGGAGGCGGAGAAGAAGAGAAGCCGTCTGATCGCAGAGGCCAGAAAAGGCGATGAAGAGGCGATTGAAAGCCTGACGCTGGAAGATATTGATATGTATACCATGGTGGCCAGAAGAGTTCAGCAGGAGGATGTTTTCAGCATTGTGGAGACGTATTTTATGCCCTACGGTATGGAGTGCGACCAGTATCACATCCTGGGAGAGATCAAGCAGGTACAGAAGGTGAAAAATGAATATACGGGAGAAAAGGTTTACCAGATGGAGCTGGAGTGCAATGATATGAATTTTAATATCTGCATCAACACGAAGGATCTGATCGGTGAGCCGGAGGTGGGCCGCAGATTTAAAGGCTCCGTATGGCTCCAGGGCTATGTGAATTTCCCGTAACTATTCAGATATGGAGTGGTCATCTCCTGCGGTCTGCGCAGTAAATGCGCAG
>DESK01000037.1:0-221 GCA_002361955.1 Lachnospiraceae bacterium UBA3316 | reverse complement strand
AAAGTGGGTGCAAAATATAAAAAAGTACTTGCAATGATAGTTCCATCTGTGGTAGAATAATAGATGTCCGAAAATGGACGGCTTAGTTCCCTTAGTAAAATGGATATTACGGAACCCTCCTAAGAAAGTGTTCCAACGCCCGCCTTGGGAGTGCAGGGAAAATGTTACGAGTTCTACAATTTAATAGTTTTTATAAATGTCGCTATAGCTCAGTTGGATAG
>DESK01000001.1:39477-50998 GCA_002361955.1 Lachnospiraceae bacterium UBA3316 | reverse complement strand
GCTGTGCCGTGAATAATCTGGGATTAACTATAATATTAGATCGGGAAGCTTCCAGAGTAACCGCTCTAGATGAAAAAGATACCCTTATCAAAAAATTAGAAAGTAAAAAAGACTTTAGCGAAGACAATGCAATATATCATTTAAATCCCAGCACATACTCGATAGTTGCTAAGCAAGACTCTCCTTATGTTGTCCAAACTACCCACGAAGGTAAACCAAACATACCGGAAGGCCAGTAGCATGATATACTTCCCCGGGCAGCCAGTAGAGCAGCTGCGGTTCCTCGCCCTGATTCTTAAAGAGAGGGGATGCTTATGAGTACATATGAGAAATTCATGATTATTCTAGCAACCGCCAGTTTGATCGTAGCCATTCTGAACTATATATAAGAAATAGCCGTTGCTCCTGGAAAAAGTAAACGGCTATTTCTTAGCTAGATATTCGCCAGGACGGGGAGCCTTGACCTCCCTTACTGGCTGTCTTGTTAAGTATATTATAGTCTATGGATAAAAATTTGTCAAACAGCAAAAACCGGCCGGAAGCGCTGACTACTTTTTGACTACTCTTTGAGAGAATTTCAGGCTGCTTCAGTCCGTTTCGACCAGTTATAAAATCAACATACAAAGCGAAAAAGTACTGGATACCCAGCATTTATAAGGGTTTCCGGTACTTTTCAAATAAAGCTGATGACGGGACTCGGACCCGTGACCTCCTCACTACCAATGAGGTGCGCTACCACCTGTGCCACATCAGCTTGTGCGTGATAAATCATCGCTACAATTAAGGATTCTAACACATAGACGCTGGCTTGTCAATCCCATTTTTACATTTTCTTTCAATTTTCTTTCAAAGATCTTTCAAAGAATTCACTTGCCGGACACAATCTGCAGCAAATATTCCAGAAAAATATTCATATTATACAGAAACTCCAGCACGGGGCTCTCATGGATCATGGCCATAAGCTTTCGCCCTGTCTCCGTGCTGCTAAACGCGGTGATCACCAAAAAGGCCAGCCATACCGCCAGCAGCCCCTGGGCCAGCCCGCAAACCATGCCGAGGGTCTTGTTTACGCTGTGGAGCACCGGAAGCTTTGACAGATTGTTCAGGGTACAGATCGTCATTCGCAGGATCAGGTGAACGATCACCAGCGTGACCACAAAGGTGAGGATATTCAAGATCAGCCCCGCCAGATACCCTGCCAGATAATCGGTAAAGTCTGTGCTTCCCAGCTCCCCCCGCCTGTCCTTATTGTTTCCGCCGATCAGCTGCTTTTCCAGAATCTCCGGAAGGCCAAGGCCCTCGAGAAACTGCTTCTGCCCCAGTTTTGAGTCCTCCTGGCCCGCCGCTCCCTCTCCGATCATATCCCGGCAGCCCTCCTCGATCAGGGCATAGACCGGCGTATACTCCTTTAACGCGTCGCTGATATAGGGCGTCATAAAATAGACGAGCACTGACGAGCCCAGAAAGAAGAACATATGAGTACATACCCTGACAAAGCCTCTGCGCCAGCCGTTTAAGGCGAATGCCGCCAGAACCAGCAGCACCACTATGGTAAATGCATTCATTCCGTCACCCTATTTTAACCTAACCGTAGTCACATGGTTCTGTGTGAGAACCACATATTTTTGAAAGCCCTTCACCTTAATAATATCCTGGATCGCCTTATCATAGGTGCCGGAAAACCTTCTCCGTCCTCTGGTATTGTAGATTTCAAAATTTCTGTCGTTAAAGAGGATCAGGCGGCCGCCCCTGAGCTTTACCTGCTTGTACTCCAGGTCGAAATACGTCTTTGCGACCTGTCTGCCGGCAGCGTTATAGATCAGCATCTTGTACTTATGCTCCTCCTTGTCACTTTTGAAGATAAAACCAAAATACTCCCCATCGTGGAAGGCGCTCAGGATCTCCGACTCAAACTCCACCTTCTTTTTCTGTTCCGGCACCTGCCTTCCCTTAAACAGGCTGAACCCATTGCTCAAAAGAACCACCGACGTATCCTGGTCAATAAAGAATACCTCCGGCGCCACCGTATTGTCATACGTCTGCTCTGTCACCATATTATTCAGCTCCGTCTGTCCCACGGAGTCAAAATTATAAAAGCACACCCTTGTATTCATGATGCCCTGGGTCACGCGCAGATAAGATACCAGGATCTTCATGCCGTCCGGGGAGAGAGCCACATCCAGCGGGTACCCGTACTCTCCCAGGGAGGTTCTCGTCTTGGCGATCTCTTTCCCCTGGCTGTCATAAAAATTAATCCAGGTAACATCTCCATCACTCAGCACAGCGGCCACCACGCCCTGCCTGGCCACGCGCACCTTCTCGATGGGCAGGGACGTCTGGAACTGGCCGATCTGCCCGCTCTCATTGAAAATATGGATTTGTGTTCCCTGTTGGTCAGCCACAGCCGCCGTGGTTCCGCAGATGTTAATCATGGGACTCTGCATATTGAAGGTACTGTTCCACAGTACGCTTCCGCTTCCCGCCAGGCAGGTGACGCCGTCTGAGCTGCACTTTAAGAAATTCTCCCCGAACTCCGTATAAATGGTTCCGCTGATATCTGAGCGCTCCTCCCGGCTAAGAACCGAGTAATCCGTCCCCACATATAAATAGAGAAACAGCAGGCCGCTGATCAGGAGAAGGCAAAAAACTCCGATAAACAGAAGCCTGTGCTTTCGGATAGAGCGGCGGTGCCGCCCAAGCTTCGTCCAAAGCTTCTCCTTCTCCTCTTCCAGAGATTCCGGCTCCTCCGCCATATCCAGATCCAGGAGGTCTTCCTCGTCGATTTTTTCTTTTACTTCTCTGTACTTTTTAATTTTATTTTTTAAAAATGACATAGTCTTGTATCTTTCCGCAGGAATGTCCCGCTCACCGTTTTACGTTTGCGGTATTATCATAACACAGTCCTCCTGCTTCGTCAAAGTTGTCCTTCGGTGCATCCACATTTTTTCTACGGAAGCTTGATCTTCTGCCCCGGAACGATGCTGTTGGGATCCGTGATGCCGTTAAAGCTGCAAAGGGCGTCCAGCTTATCGTCTGTCCCATAATACATGCGGCAAATGTCCACCAGCGTATCTCCGTCCTTCACCGTATAAAAGGCCTGTGTGGGGCGCACCTGGGCGGAAGCCTCCGCTTCCTCTCCGCCTGCCGCCTGGCCTTTCTCTCCGTCAGGGGCTCCCGATTCTCCCAGGGCAGCCAGGCCGCTCCCGGAAAGCCCGGAACGTCCTGCCGTCCCCTGTGCCTGTCCATCCTTCCCTGCCTCCTGGGTCTGCTGCCCCTTCTCCCCGGCAGATACAGCATTCTGCACACTGGCGCTCTGGGCGTCCGCCTTTGTCTCACGCTCCGCAGCAGCAGCTGTCTCCTCTGCCGTCTCCGCTGTTTTCACCGCCTGCTCCTGTTCGCCCGGGGCCGCCGTTTCTCTCACCGGGGCATTCGCGGGAGCCGCCTGCTCCGTACTCCCCACGATGGTTGAGAGCGCCATTTCCATCGTTTTCATTTTATCATAATTGCTGATCATCGTTACGGCGATCACCATCACGGCCAGTACCAGAAACGTGCTTGCCGCATACAGAAAACGTGTATTTTTCGGCTGCTTTTCCACGGCCTTTTCTTTTTCCTGCTTGTCCTTCTTTTCTTCAGAACGCTTTCTGAAATTTTTAATCGCCTTATCCGGCGCCGTCTGCTCCTGCTCCACAGATTTTCCTGTGTTCCTGCTCACCATATACTCCTGCATGGACAGGTTCTTATCATAATACACAAAATATCCACCGGATTTTTTCAGGGAGCCGTTTTCCTCCACAAATACCGTGTCTTCCTTCTCCGCAGGCTCATGGATGAGAAGCACCGTATCCTCCCTGTCAAAATGTGTCTTATAGATCTGGTTGATCCCGGATTCTAGGGGATCTACCGATTCCGCCGACTGCATAGACCACCCTAAAATCTCGCTGTCCGGGAAGTATGTCCTGGCGTCCCTGTAAATCTCTTCCCAGATATCCTGCTCAAAGGCGGGATCCGACGCCTGTATCGCTCCATGAACAAAAATGTATCGAACGCCCTCTTTCTCCCAGATATTTCCCAGAAGTACTGCAGCCTCCACCTGATGCAGATACGTTACTGCATAGTCCTCCAGGTAAATTCTCTTGCCTTTTCCGGCCTCCCCGATTTGCCGGACATTTTTAGGCAGCTTTTTCTCCTCATTTTTTGCTCCATCTTTTCCCTTATAGACCATCTCAATCATTTCTCTGTACTCTCCTTTACTCTGTCCAATACGCACTGCCTTCCCTCTGTCCTGCGGCCCTGCGCCTGCCGTAAGACAGCTCCTTGTTTTCAAGTGCGGCATTATCATAGCATGTCCCTTCCGCAAAATTTAGCAATCCGTGGAAGGATTTTCCTGAAATTTTCCAGATATTTCCGACAGTTTTCCCCCATTCCGATACGTGTTGAAATGAGTTTGAACAGGGATGAATACTTTTGCCTTTTTCCGGATAGACTTAAAAAAACACCGGCTGCCTTTGGCCTGACGGCGAAGCCGCTGCATATGCCTAAGGACTGCAAATATGGGGGAAAGGGACAAGACTATGCTTGGTTTCGATGAGAAAGTGTACTATATAGACTCTAAAAAAGAAAACGCGGCCCTCTTGGTGGAGCGCCGCCTGGCCTCCCTGCTGCGCCGCTGCCCGAAGCCGCGCGCCACGCCGGTCTTCCTGTGTATCGGAAGCGACCGCGTCACGGGAGACAGCCTGGGGCCCATCATAGGCTCCAGACTAAAAGAAGCGTTCCGGGACAGTCTGCCTGTCTACGGAACGCTTGAAGTGCCTGTTCATGCTTTAAATTTAAGCTCTGTACTGGAAGCCATACGGGCGCACCACCCGGAAGAGCCCCTGATCGCCATCGACGCCTCCCTGGGCGTCCCGGAGCATCTGGGGTACATCACCCTGGGACAGGGGAGCCTCACCCCCGGAGCCGGCGTACAGAAAACCCTGGAATCCACCGGGGATATCTTCATCACAGGGATTGTGGGGGCCTCCGGCCGCTATGCCCATCTGACCCTCCAAACGGCCAGGCTTTCCTCCGTGCTGCCGGTGGCAGGCCGGATCTCAGCCGGAATCCTTTCCCTGTTTGATACTACTCGTTCAGAAATGCCTTTACCTGGGTGTAAACGCCTTCGCCATCCAGGCCGTATTTGTGCAGAAGAGCTACTGCCGGACCGGATTCCCCATATACATCGTGGATTCCGATCTTCTTTACCCTGGTAGGAGCTTTCTCGCTCAAGCAATCGCATACAGCGCTTCCAAGGCCGCCGATCGTGGAATGCTCCTCCACAGTGACTACCTTTCCTGTCTCCTTAGCCGCCGCCACGATCAAGTCCTCATCCAAAGGCTTAATGGTATGGATATTGATCACCTTGGCGCTGACGCCCTCTGCCGCGAGACGGTCAGCCGCCTCCAGGCTGGACGCTACGGTAAGCCCTGTGGCCACAATGGTCACATCCGTACCCTCACGCAGCACAATGCCTTTTCCGATCTCAAACTTATAATCCGGCCTGTCGTTGATCACCGGAACAGCCAGACGGCCGAAACGCAGATATACCGGTCCATAGTAAGCGGCGGCAGCCTTCGTGGCTGCGGCAGCCTCGACCACATCCGAGGGGTTGATAATCGTCATGCTGGGGATGGAGCGCATCAGGGCGATATCCTCGTTGCACTGGTGGGTGGGGCCATCCTCGCCCACAGAAATTCCTGCGTGGGAAGCGCCGATCTTTACGTTCAGGCCCGGATAAGCGATAGAATTTCTCACCTGCTCATAGGCGCGTCCCGCCGCGAACATGGCAAAGGAGCTGGCAAAGGGAACCATCCCTGCCGCCGCAAGGCCTGCCGCGATCCCCATCATATTCTGCTCTGCGATACCGCAGTCAATATGGCGCTCCGGAAACTCCTTCTTAAACATTCCCGTCTTCGTAGCCGCCGCCAGATCCGCATCCAGAACGACGATCCTCTTATCCTGCTTTCCAAGCTCGATCAGAGCTTTTCCGTATCCTTCCCTTGTGGCATATTTCTTTACATCTGACATAATGCTTCACCTGCCTTCTCTAATTCTTCCATCGCTGCCTGGAATTGCTCATCGTTAGGCGCAACGCCATGCCAGGACGCCACGTTTTCCATAAAGGAAACGCCTTTTCCCTTTACCGTCTTTAAAATGATAACGGAGGGCATCCCCTTCACGCTGCGTGCCTCATCGAAGGCCGCCTTCAGCTGGTCCATATCATTTCCGTCTTCCACGTTGATGGCATGGCAGTTGAAAGCTTCAAACTTTTTATCTATGGGATAGGGTGAACAAACATCCGCAATGTCCCCGTCGATCTGAAGGCCATTATTGTCCACGATCATCACCAGGTTGTCAAGCTTCCTGTCCCCTGCGAACATGGCTGCTTCCCATACCTGTCCTTCCTGTATCTCACCGTCGCCTAACAAAGTATATACGCGATAAGAATCGCCCCGCATCTTAGCTGCCAGAGCCATACCTACGGCCGCGGAAATGCCCTGCCCCAAGGATCCGCTTGACATATCGATCCCAGGTGTTCCCTTCATATCAGGGTGACCCTGCAGATGAGAACCGATATGGCGAAGGGTGATCATATCTTCTACGGGGAAAAAACCTTTATGTGCGAGAGCTGCATACAGGCCGGGAGCCGTATGTCCTTTCGAGAGTACGAAACGGTCTCTCTTCGGATCGTCAGGGTTTGCCGGATCCACATTCAGCTCCTCAAAGTATAAATAGGTAAATACGTCTGCGGCCGACAGAGATCCGCCCGGATGTCCGGCTTTCGCACTATGGATAGACCTTACGATATCCTTGCGTATCTCATTGGCCATTTTTTGAAGCTCAAGTTTGTTCATGGTCATTCTCCTTTAATAATACTTCTTTCCTAATAAAATCTATTTCTATGGATTACCCGCAAGGTGATTATACCCCATTTCCTTCCTTTTGAAAATAGGCAAACCCGTAGGAATATGATTTTTATTTTCTATTCTCCGTACAAATTGACGAAAAAATGTGGAAACTTACAAAATATGGAGTATAATCAGTTCATATCGCAGCTGCGCCGGGAGCGGAAGCATTTCAGGCGATTCCGCCCTTTGGCCGCATAACTTACTAATGATAACAGCTTTTGAAAAGGAGACTGGATATGACTGATTTTCTAGTGAAACATTTTATTAAAAATCCCGGGCAGACGGAAGAAACTGCCGTGCGCACCGCTTACGGGATGCTCTCCGGCGTCGTAGGTGTGGCAGTAAACGCCCTTCTCTTTGTCCTGAAATTTATCATCGGCACAGCCCTGGGGAGCGTCTCTGTCACAGCCGACGCCTTCAACAATCTGTCCGATGCCGGTTCCTCCGTGATCGGACTGGTAGGCGTGAAAATGGCGGAAAAGCCGGCCGACGCCGAGCACCCCTTCGGGCACGGCCGCATCGAATACATCACTGCCCTGATTGTGGCCTTCCTGGTGATCCAGGTAGGATTTTCCTTCTTCAAAGAATCCATCGCGAAAATCCTGCACCCGGAAGCCCTGCATTTTCAGCTGGTCTCCTTAGTGATTCTGGCTTTCTCCATCTGCGCCAAGCTCTGGCTTTGCATGTTTAATAAAAAGCTTGGAAAGCGCATCGACTCCCAGGTGATGCTGGCCACAGCCGCAGACGCCCTGGGCGACGCCGTCATCACCACCGTCACCATCCTGTCCATCCTGATCTTCCGGTTTTTCCGTTTAAACATCGATGGGTTTGTGGGCGTAGCGGTGGCAGTCCTCGTCATCTGGGCCGGTATCGGCATCGCCAGGGACACTCTGGAGCCCCTGATCGGCGCGGCGCCCGACCCGTCCCTGTGCAGTGAGATCATGCGCCGGGTAGAAAGCTACGAGGGAATCCTCGGCACCCACGACCTGATCGTCCACAACTACGGCCCCGGCCGCAGCATGGCCTCCATCCACGCGGAGGTGCCCCGCACGGCGGATATCGTAGAAACTCACGAAACGATCGACCGGATCGAGCGGGAGGTGGGCCGGGATCTGGGACTCATCCTGGTCATCCATATGGATCCCCTTGAAACGGAAGACGCCCAGGTCCGGAAGGTTCAGGAGCAGGTTTGCCGCATTCTCACCTCCATCGATCCGGCTCTGTCCATGCATGACTTCCGGCTGGTAAACGGAAAAGGGCGGGTGAACCTGATCTTTGACCTGGTAGTCCCTTATAGCTACGATAAAAAGGCCTCTGAGGCCCTGCGGAGCCGTATCCACGAAGAAATTTCGGGCTTGGATAAACGGTACCAATGTGTTATAACTATAGAAAAAAGTTTTATGACTTCTACAAAAAGAAATGAGGAAAACCTATGAGTACGATGAATCTGACACTGCTGACCGATCTTTATGAATTAACCATGATGCAGGGTTACTTTAAGAGCCACACCACAGAAACTGTCATCTTTGACGCGTTTTACCGCCAGAACCCGAACGAAGGCGGTTTTGCCATTGCCGCGGGACTGGAACAGGTGATCGACTATATCAAAAACCTGCGCTTCTCCCTGGAGGATATCTCCTACCTGCGCGGCCTGGGTATTTTTGATGAGGATTTCCTGGACTATTTAAGCACCTTCC
This sequence comes from Lachnospiraceae bacterium UBA3316, assembly GCA_002361955.1. Taxonomy (GTDB): domain Bacteria; phylum Bacillota; class Clostridia; order Lachnospirales; family Lachnospiraceae; genus Hominisplanchenecus_A. Next base: position 42,354 of record DESK01000001.1, on the reverse strand, counting down.
GATTTTCCGGGGACATCTACGCGATCCCCGAGGGTACGGTCGTCTTTCCCAGAGAGCCCCTCATCAAGGTTGTGGCCCCTATTATGGAAGCCCAGCTCGTGGAGACCGCCATTCTTACGATCCTCAACCACCAGAGCCTGATCGCCACCAAGGCGGCCAGGGTTGTCTACGCGGCCCAGGGAGACGGAGTCATGGAGTTCGGCCTGCGGCGCGCCCAAGGACCGGATGCCGGCGTGTACGGCGCCCGGGCTGCCATGATCGGAGGCTGCGTAGGAACCTCAAATGTCCTTACCGGCCAGCTCTTTGACGTACCTGTGATGGGAACTCACGCCCACAGCTGGATCATGAGCTTCCCTGACGAGTATACCGCCTTCCGCACCTACGCGAAAATGTATCCGAATTCCTGTTGTCTGCTGGTGGACACTTATGACACGCTGAAATCGGGCGTTCCCAATGCCATCCGTGTCTTTCAGGAAATGCGCGACCAGGGAATCCCCCTGAATCACTACGGCATCCGCTTAGACAGCGGCGACCTGGCCTATATGTCAAAACAGGCCAGAAAGCTTCTGGATGCCGCAGGCTTTACTGACGCCTACATTGCCGCCTCCAGCGACCTGGACGAATATCTGATCCAGAGCCTAAAGCTTCAGGGCTGCAAAATTTCTTCCTGGGGCGTAGGCACAAACCTGATCACCTCCAAGGATTGCCCTTCCTTTGGCGGCGTATATAAGCTGGCTGCGATCAAAGACGAGACTACCGGCGAATTTATCCCCAAAATCAAGCTTTCCGAGAATACAACGAAGATCACAAACCCCGGCAACAAAACGGTCTACCGGATTTACGACAAGACCCACGGAAAGATTAAGGCGGATCTGATCTGTCTTGCCGACGAAGCCTTTGATCCCTCCCTGGATATGCTGATCTTCGATCCAAACGCCACCTGGAAAAAGACCCTCATCAAGGCGGACACCTACACCCTCCGGGAGCTTCTGGTACCTGTATTTAAAAACGGCGAGTGCGTCTACACCTCCCCCAGTGTGATGGATATCAGGGAAACCTGCTTAAAGGAGCAGGAAACCCTCTGGGATGAGACAAGGCGCTTCGTAAATCCTCAGGCCGTCTATGTAGATCTCTCAGACAAGCTTTATCAGATCAAGACGGAGCTTTTGGAGAAAATGGGTTCTGACTCTCTTTCCAAAAAGTAAAAAATCCGTTTATGCATAAGAAAGGCTCCCCTTTCATAGACTTATCCACAGTCTATGAAAGGGGAACTTTTTATGCCCTGCTTTTCCTGCGAACTACTGGTAAATAAAAAACACCGCCTGGGAGCCGGCTTTGTCCCTCATCCCTTATGCCGCCCGTCCATTCCCTTTGACGCAGACCCGGGGGATCCCAAAGGGCTTTTGGAGATCCGGGCCGCCCGGGCTGCCCGGGATCTCTTTTCCTCTGCCAGGGCAGAAGGGCTCTCCCTTGTGGGCGTATCCGGCTACCGCCCCTACGCGAGACAGCTCTATCTGTACCAAAAGGCCGCCGATCTCCGCTACGTGGCCCCTCCCGGAGCCAGCGAACACCAGACAGGCCTGGCCCTGGATGTGTCCTGCCCTTCCGTCTCCCTGGAGCTTATCGAAGAATTTGCCCGGACGCCGGAGGGACTGTGGCTGGCCTCCAATGCCCACCTTCACGGCTTCATCCTGCGCTACCCAAAGCATAAAGAAAAAATCACCGGATACGCCTGGGAACCCTGGCATATCCGGTATGTCTCCAAATCACTTGCCTTCTATCTTCACCTTACAGGCCTTACCCTGGAAGAGTATCACCAGTCTACTGCTCCATCTGCCGCCCCATAAAACCGGCGGCACAGCGGGCCAGAATCTGCTCTGTCTCTCCCATCCGTCTCTTGGGATCACGGCTCTGGAGCACCACAGAACCGATGGCGTCTCCCTCGCAGAGAATGGGGCACACCACCTGGGGCAGCTCCTCTTCGTCATCCCCTGTCACCCGGACAAACTTCTTGTCATCCCCGGCGGAGAGCACCTGCTCCCTTCCGTGGATCACCCTCTCCAGCTCCTGGCTGATGGGCTTGCCGACACTTTCTTTTTTTACGCCTCCCGCTGCGGCGATCACCTGATCCCTGTCTGTGATGCAGATGGCATGGCCGCTGGCCTGGGCCAGAGCCTCCGCGTACTCTTTCGAAAAGCTGCCCAGCTCCCCGATAGGCGAATATTTTTTCAAGATGATCTCCCCTTCCCGATCCGTAAAGATCTCCAGGGGCGCCCCTTCCTTGATGCGCAGTGTCCTGCGTATCTCCTTCGGTATCACCACACGGCCCAGGTCATCAATCCTTCTTACAATTCCCGTCGCTTTCATATATCGTCATTCCTCCATTTACAAAGCTTTCCTGTGTTTGGAAATAGTATTTGTAAATGATGGGATTTTATGCACCGCTCCATACAGATAAAAGCCAATCCCCAAAAAAGAGATTGGCTTTTTGCTGTTTAATAGGGATAGAAATTTCCCGCCTCGTCTGTGACGCCTGTTTCGCCGAATACATACTTGGCTCCTGAGCTGTCCACCCACTCGCCATTGGCGTTCTTCGTCACCGTGATATAATTTCCCTGGCTGTCATAGAAGCCGGTGGATTCGCTGCTGTCCTTATACGGATAATAATTCCCCGTGTTGTCTGTGACGCCGCTGTCACCGAAATAGTAAACCGTCCCGTAGGCGTCCACCCAGTTGCCGTTGGCGTCCTTTGTGACGCTCACATAATTTCCGTCCTGATCATAAAAACCGCTGGTATCTGCGGATGTGCTGCCGCCATTATTCCCGGTATTCCCGGTATTCCCGTTGGCGCCGTTATTTTCTCCGCCATTGTTGTTG
>DESK01000001.1:22210-39184 GCA_002361955.1 Lachnospiraceae bacterium UBA3316 | reverse complement strand
TGTTGTTGTTGTCATTGTTATTGTCGTTACTGCCGTTATTGCTGCCTGTGCCGCTGTTTCCTGTGGACGGCGCGGAGTATGTATACCAGTAACCGTCGCTTCCCATCACTCCGTACTGCTGCATATCGTAAGTCTTTCCGGTGCTGTCGGACCAGGTACCGTCGGTATTTTTCGTCACCGTGATGGGATTTCCCTTGGAGTCATAAATCACCTTGACGGTGCCTGTGGACTCGCTGCCGCTTCCCTGGCTGTCCCCCGTCTCTCCTGTAGAAGTGCCGCCCTTATTTCCGGAAGTCGTCTTTCCTAACACCTTAAAGCTCTCCACAGCCGTCTTAACTTCCTCCAAAAGGTCTTCGTCATCTTCCTTGATCAGGCCCGTTACAGAGTAGATCTCCTCCTCAGCGGCAATATCATATCCCACCGAGTAACGGTAATCCTCTGCGGAATCGGAACACTTAATGACCGTGTGGTACTGATCCGTAGAGCCTGCAGCTGTCTTTTTAAACTCCTGCACCTCATACTTTTCCGCATCCTTTCCGGCCGTCGTGAAATTTTCCAGCACCTCTTCCTTTGTCTCCGGAAGCTTGACAGATGCTGCCGTCTCCCCCGACAGGTGCGTAATCGTGATGCTTCCCTGGCCGGCCGACTCAAAGACGAGTGTGTCATCCGAATTTTTTGTTTCCTTCCAACTGCTGTCCGGCAAAACAATAGAAAAGCTTCTGTCTTTGGCCGTGTAAAGCTTTGTCTGGGTAGTAGGCGTTCCCGGCGTCACCTCGACCTCCTCATTCAGCTTGGTTGACTCCGTCATCGTTTCAGAAGAGGGCTCCGTCTCCTTCGGCCTCTTCTTACAGCCCACAGCGGCTCCTGCCACCGCCAGTCCCAGCATCAGGTACATTCCATACTTTCTAAATCTTTTCATAGTCTATCTCCTCCTGAAATACTAGTTATCGCAACTGTTCTGTTTCTTAAGCTCCTGTTTGCCCAGTCCTTCCATTCCCTTTTGGTTTTCTATGGTCTTACATTATAACATACTTTTTTTCTATTGCAAAGCAAAGAGTGATGTTTCTCTCAACAGTTTTTCACAGCAGGGATCCCCTTGCCTGCGCCATATCCTTTTCTACCTGCCGGCGCACGGCCTCCAGGCCGTCCAGCTTCTTGGTTTCCCGCAGGAAAAGGGGAAACTCTGTGATGATTTTCTCACCGTAAATATCCTGGCCAAAATCATCCAGCATCGTTTCAATGGTAATCTCATCCCGGTCGTCCACCGAAGGGCGCAGCCCCACGTTTGTGACTCCCAGGAAGGCTTTTCCTTCTATATAAGTACGGGTGGCATACACGCCGTTTGGCGGCCGCCGCTTGGTGCCGTAAATTTTCAGGTTGGCTGTGGGCATCCCCACCGTACGTCCCAGGGCTCTCCCATGAACCACCTTTCCCAGCATAAAATACGGATGGCCGCAGAGCCTTTCCAGCTCCTCCATACGTCCCCCGTCGAGGCAGTCCCTGACCCGGGCAGCCGTCACAGGCTTCCCGCCGATCTCCACGGCGTCCACCGGATACCACGGAATCCCCCAGGCCTTCAGGCATCTCTGCTCCGGGCAGCCTGTTCCCGCCACAATTCCCCCAACGTTCATTTTCTCTGTAAGGAGCTCCTTAAGGGCTTCCGCCCCCGCATATGCTTCCCCCGGCAGGGAGAGCATCACATCCACCCCCAGCTTTTCCATATAATAGGCCTTCTCAAGCTCCGTGGTCAGTGCCTCCTGGGATTTCTCCCAGAAAAAGCTTACCACCGCCGAAGGGCGGCCCTGCCGTTTGCTTTCCTCCGCTAATGTCCGAAGCACCGCCTGATGCCCCAGGTGAATCCCGTCAAAGCTTCCGACGGCTGCCAGTGCGCCCTCCAGCCTCTCAATGCTATCCGCATGCCTCATGCTCTTCTCCCGCTGACCGCCATATCCTTCACACGCAGGAAGGCTCTGCCCACTGCCGGGATACACAGAAAAATCACTGTCACTGCGCCCTCTGTGAAAATATAGGCTCCGTTGTAGGCCAGGGAATAGGGAAGCGCTCCCCATCCCTCCCAGGCGTACTCTCCGAAGAAGATCCAGCCGGAAATCACGGCAAACACATACCTGCCCAGGATTCCCAGAAGATAGCCCTTCACCAGTCCATTCTTTGATTTATAAAAGAGTCCTGACAGTCCCAGGGCACCGAAAGCCAGCAGATAGTCCACAATCACCTGCATCGGAAACAGGATGTAGGGATCTAAGAGAAACTGCAAAACTCCGTAGGCCGCCGCGCTCAAAAGCCCTGCCGCCAAACCGTAAAAATATCCCGGCAAACAGATAAAAAGCATGCTGAACAGCGTCACGGAACCGCCAAACGGAAACTCATAGAGCTTCATCATGGATGTGACGCTGGCTAACGCGATGGACATGGCGCAGAAGGCCAGCTCCTTCGCCCCCATCTTCTTTCCTTTTTTCTCTCCGGACACGGCCGCCGCCACCAAAAGCAGCACTGCGAAAAAAATGGCCGTCACCACAAAGCCTGCCGTTGTCAGGGAATAACTGTTATCTTCTGTAGCTATAAAAAATGACATCTCGCACCTCCAAAAAAAGTCGCCCGGAAGCCTCCGGCTATTTCCCGCAGGCCTCTCTCAGCTTCTGCGGGAAATATACAGGAAATCCAGGCGAACATCCATCTATTCCAACTATTACTACTCAGCAACTGTCTCTGTCTCAGATGAGGTTTCACTCTCGGCAGCCGTCTCTGTCTCAGATGCAGCCTCGCTCTCAGCAGCCGTCTCCGCCTCAGATGCAGCCTCGCTCTCAGCGGCCGTCTCCGCCTCAGATCCGCCTTCCGTCTCTGTCTCTGTGCTCTTTACTTCAAAGGTATCCGTAAAGGTCATCTCTGCTAACAGCTCATCATCCTGCGTATACTCTGCAGCTTCCTCCCAGGGATTGTACACCTCGTCGAACTTGTCGCTCTTTCTCTGGTTCACAATCGTCGTCTTCTGGTTCTCGGTAGCCTCCGCATCGAAGGTGGATACCATCTTCGCCACATAATAGCCGCTGTCTGTCTCGATGACGCTGTCCGCGCACTCTCCGTCAGAAAGACTGTCTACCGCAGCCTTCACCGTCTCATCCAGGCTGCCGTTGTCAGCGCCGTAGGTGGTGGTGCTTGCGGACTTCTCTTCGTCGATGGCCTTCACTGCCTCATCCATATCTGTTCCGCCCTTCACGACCTCCAAAAGCTGCTCTGCCTGCTCCTTGAGGGCGGCCTTCTCCTCGTCGGTCTTCTCCACGCTGTTGCCTTCCTCATCCTGGGTAGCCGCTGTGCTGAACAGCACATACTGTACCTTTTTCTGGGCCGCCTCTTCGTCAGAAACCTCTGTGTCCACGTCTTTGACGATAGCCGCCTGCATCTTGTTCTGCACCAGGCTCAGCGTCAGCATCCGCTCCACGATCTCCTGGGTGGCTGTCATGGCCTTCAGCGTTCCCTTTTCGTTGCTCTCCATAAACGCCGCTGCCGTATTGGCGATATTTTCTTTTTCCTCATCGGTAATGGTTACGTCATACTCCTCCATATGTTTCTCAAGGATCAGCATCTGCTTCACATTTTCCATGATATCGCTCTTTACATTCTCACCGTAGCTGGCCCACATATTGTCCCCAAAGAGTCCGCCGTAAGCGCTCTGCATCTCCGCCTGGTTAAAACGCAGCATAAAGTTTACCAGTGAGTAGTCAATATTTTCCCCGTCTAACACGGCAACTGCTTTCCCTGCGTTCGTGTCCGCTCCGCATCCTGTCACAGTTCCCAGCGCCAGCCCCAGGCATAAGCCTGCTGCCAGCAGTTTTTTTCCTATCCTGTTCATGATAAGTTTCCTCCTAAAATAAAATCACTTCGTACAGTATAAGCCCTTTTGCTTTTTCTCGCAATCCTTTTATTCAAATTAACAGTTTTTTCACAGTAACTTCACAGCTGCCTGAGCTGGCCAAGCTCCTCCAGCAGCCCCCGCACCACCGTCAGAACGTCGTCATTATCCCTGGCACTCTTTCGCGGCTTGACATATTGAATATAGGGAGGCGTATCCATGACAAAGCTCATACGCCCTTTGTTTTGCTGAAGGAAATATTCCAGCTTCTTTGGATCTACCTTGGCCCGCTCAAACAGGGTAAGCTTGATCACATCCCCCTTCTGGGCCACCTCGGTGACGTAGGCCCTGTGGGCCATTGCCTTCAGATTCGCGATCGCCAGCAGATTCTGCACGGAACGGGGCGGCTCCCCAAAACGGTCCATCAGCTCTTCGAGCATATCGTCATACTCCTCCTCGCTCTCAATACCTGCCACCCGCTTGTAGATATCCAGCTTCTGGGCCTCATTTTTGATATAACGCTCCGGGATAAAGGCGTCGATATCGATATCGATGGTTGTCTCATAGGACTCTTCTTCGACGCATTCCCCCCGCTGCTCTTTGACAGCCTCATTTAACATCTTACAATAGAGGTCATAGCCCACAGCCGCCATATGGCCGTGCTGCTGCGCTCCCAAAAGGTTCCCGGCTCCCCGAATTTCCAGGTCACGCATCGCGATCTTAAACCCGCTGCCCAGATCGGTAAATTCCCGGATGGCGTGGAGGCGCTTCTCCGCCACCTCTCTCAGCATCTTGTTCTTCTTATACATGAGGAAGGCGTAGGCTGTGCGGTTAGAACGCCCCACCCTTCCCCGAAGCTGATAGAGCTGGGAAAGCCCAAGGTTATCCGCGTCGTGGATGATCATGGTATTGACATTTGAGATGTCCAGCCCCGTCTCAATGATGGTAGTGGACACCAAAACATCAATCTCCCCATTAATAAAACCGTACATGATTTTTTCCAGCTCCCGCTCCTTCATCTGTCCATGGGCAAACGCCACATTGGCCTCGGGCACCAGCCTGGCAACCGTATTCGTCATCTCCACAATGGTATTCACCCTGTTGTACACATAATAGACCTGGCCGCCTCTGGCCAGCTCGCGGCTGATCGCCTCCCGCACCATCTCGTCATTGTACTCCATCACGTAGGTCTGGATGGGCTGCCTCTCCTGGGGGGCTTCCTCCAGTACGCTCATATCCCTGATGCCGATCAGGCTCATGTGCAGGGTTCTGGGAATCGGCGTGGCTGTCAAGGTCAGCACATCCACATTTTCCTTCATTTTCTTGATCTTTTCTTTATGGGTCACGCCGAAGCGCTGCTCCTCGTCGATGATCAGCATTCCCAGATCCTTAAATTCCACATCCTTGGAGAGCACCCGGTGGGTTCCGATCAGAATATCCACAAACCCTTTTTTCAGATCAGTGATTGTCTTTTTCTGCTCCGCGGCCGTGCGGAAACGGCACAACAGGTCTACCCGCACAGGAAAATCCATCATCCGCTGGACAAAGGTGTTGTAATGCTGCTGCGCCAGGATCGTGGTGGGCACCAGGTAAACCACCTGCTTTCCCTCCTGTACGGCCTTGAAGGCCGCCCGGATGGCGATCTCCGTCTTCCCATAGCCCACGTCGCCGCAGACCAGCCGGTCCATGATCTTTGTGCTCTCCATGTCCTTCTTTACGGCCTCGATGGCCAGCAGCTGATCCTCCGTCTCCTCAAAGGGAAAGGTCTCTTCAAACTCCCGCTGCCATACCGTATCCGGCCCGTACACAAAGCCCTCCCGCTGCTGCCTTGCCGCGTAAAGCTTCACAAGATCCCTGGCAATGTCCTTGACGGCTCCCCGCACCCGGGTCTTTGTCTTATTCCACTCCTGGCCTCCCAGTTTATTCAGCTTTGGCTTTTTCGTCTCTGCGTCCCCGTACTTTTGAATCACGTCAAACTGTGTGGCCAGGATATAAAGATTGCTGCCCCCGGCATACTCAATCTTCATATAGTCCTTGGTTACCCTGTCTACCTCTACTTTCTCGATCCCCCGGTAGATACCCAGGCCGTGATTCTCATGCACCACATAGTCCCCCACTGAAAGCTCCGCGAAGCTCTGGATCTTCTGCCCTTCATAGACCTTCCGCTTCTTCTTTTTCTTCTTCTCCTGTCCAAAGATATCGCTCTCCGAGATCACCACAAACTTGATCAACGGATACTCATATCCTCTGGCCACCTTCCCGTAGGCCACTAAAAGCTCCCCCGGCTGAATTTCCCGGTCCAGGTTTTCCGTGTAGAAGCCATTCACTCCCTCTTCCTGAAGATCCTGGGCCAGACGGGCCGCCCTTGTCCTGGAACCGGAAAGCAGCAGCACCCGGTATTTCTCCTTCTTCCATCTCTTCAGATCCTGCACCAGCAGCTCAAAGCTGTTGTTGTAGGGGTTCACGGCCCGCACATCCAGGCTGTATCTTGCCGTCACATTCCAGTGGCTCCTGGGAGCCTCCAGCGTACATAGCCCCAGGCAGTGCTGTCCGTTCAGCCTGCCGATCACCTCCTGGCAGGTATTTAAGACCCCCATCTGCCCCGGAAGCACGTAGCCCTTTGCCAGACGGTTCTCCATGCTCTCCCGGAACTCTGTCTCAATGGCGTTCCCTTCCTCCATCAGGCGGTGGGGCTCATCCAGCACAAACAGCGTTTTTTTCCCTTTAAAATACTCGATAAAGCCCACGGTCTTCTCGTAGAGGTAGTCCACCAGCGCGTCCAGTCCCAGGGCTCCCTGAAACTCCGTCATCCGCTCCTTCGTCTCCTCCAGGAGCGTTTTCAGCCGGTGCGCTTCCTCTGTCTTCCCTTCCGCCCGCAGCTTCTCATAAGGTTTCTTTACATCCTGCTCCATCCGGGCTACGGCTTCCCTGATCCGTTTCCTGTCCGCCATCACTTCGCTGGCCGGATAGATCACGGCGCGGTCCAGATTTTCTATGGACCGCTGGCTTTCCGCGTCAAAGCTCCTGATCGAATCTACTTCGTCTCCCCACAGCTCGATACGGATGGGGTTTTCCTCCGTCAGCGGGAAAATGTCCACAATCCCCCCGCGGATGGCAAACTGCCCGCTACCCTCCACCTGGGATACGGCCTCATAGCCCATGGCCGTCAGGCGCAGACGCATAGCCTCCATCTCCACCACACTGTCGTTTTCTATGCGCAGGATATGCTTTTTCCACTGCTCCGGCGGCACCAGATGATCCATGCAGCCTCCCATAGTTGTGATCACCGTTGCCTCTTCCTCTTCCATAACTGCCCGCAGGGCGGCGATCCGCTGCTGGACGATCAGGTTGCTGTGGATATCCGCATTATAGAAAATCAGGTCGCGGGCCGGATACAACAGAACCTTTTTATCAAAAAAACGATAATTTTCATACAGCTCCTTGGCCCTTGTCTCACTGTAGGTAAGGATCACTTTATAGGGGAAATCCTCACCCACCCCATAGATAAAATGAGGCTTCTGGGCGTCGATACAGCCTGACGTCTGCACCATGCCCTCCCGCCTGAGGGCCGACTTAATCTCCGAAAATTCCCCCAGCTTTTTTAGTGGCTCTGTAAATGCTTTCATGCTTCTACCTTCTTATTATATTCATTCATGGCAGAGGCCATATCGCCGGTGATGATCTTCACCACGGCGTCTGCGGCCCGCTCCAGGGCCGACTCCACATGGAGCCTTTCTTCCTTTGGGAAACGGCTCAGTACATAGTCCGCCAAATCCCAGCCCTTGGGCTTCTCTCCCACGCCGATCTTCACCCGCTTAAACTCCTGCCCGCCCAGATGGGCGATCACGCTTTTGATCCCATTATGGCCCCCGGCACTGCCCTTTGCCCGCAGCCGCAGCTGCCCCGGTTCCAGGCTGATATCATCATAAACGATGATCAGCTCCTCCGTTTCATCGATCTTATAAAAATCTATGAGCTCTCTTACGCTCTCACCACTTAAATTCATAAATGTCTGGGGCTTGGCCAGAATCACCTTCTGTCCCTCGATCGCCCCTTTTCCATACAGTGCCTTATGCTTCCTTACGTCCACGCTGATGTGGTAGCGCTCCGCCAGAACGTCTATCGTATCAAAGCCCACATTATGCCGTGTGTGCTCATACTGTTTTCCGGGATTTCCCAGTCCCACAATTATATACATATCCTGTCTCCTTCTATCCTATAACCTGCCTGCACTGTTACCTGCAAAACTCCAGAACCTTCCGGTACTCCATCTTTCCCCCGAAAAGATCCAGGGCGCTCCCCACGGTCACGTCCACCGCTCCCTGTCCAAGCTCCCTCAGTCTTTCCAGGTCACGGAAGCTTCCTACGCCGCCCGCATAGGTGACGGGAAGCCCCCGCCAATTTCCCAGCATCCGCACCAGATCTTCTTCCATACCCCTGGCCTTTCCCTCCACATCCACAGCGTGGATCAGAAATTCATCGCAGTAGGCCGACAGCTTCTCCATGGCATGCTCCGTCAGCTCCACGTCCGTAAACTTCTGCCAGCGGTCTGTGACAATATAATAAGCGTCCCCCCTGCGCCTGCAGCTCAGATCCAGAACCAGGTGTTCCTTTCCCACCGCGCTGCGCATCCTTTCCAGATTGTTATAATCCAGGCGTCCCTCCCGGAACACAAAACTGGTGACGATCACATGGGAGGCTCCCGCGTCCAGGTACTCTCCGGCATTCCCGTCATGAATGCCGCCCCCTGCCTGCATCCCTCCCGGATAGGCCCGCAGAGCCGCCAGCGCCTGGGCCTTTGTGGCCCCGTAATAGGGGGAGGAAACGGCATTGAGCAAAATGACATGGCCTCCCCGAATGCCATCTCTCTGATAAAATCGGGCGTAATATGGCGCGTCCTGCTCCGACACAAAATTTTCTGCCGCCATATCCCCTGCGTCCGCCAAAGAATCGCCCACGATCTGCTTTACTTTTCCATTATGTATGTCAATACAAGGCCGAAATCTCATACTTTCCCTCATTTCCTGCAACGGTGCAGTCCTGTGGCCCGATGGCCAAACCGTACCCTTGCTTATATATGATTTAAGACGCAGCCTGCGCTGCGCCTTCTAGTATACAGAATAATGACCCGCCTTTTCAACCCCTAACTGCTATTTGCGGTTTGTCTCCGTCATAGAACCATTTCTTTCTGTGGCCTGTGTATGCTCCGTGTTCCCCTCCAGATCGTCTGCCATATCCTCCACGCCGTCCCGGATATCATCCCCGATTTCATCCACAACGCCCTTTCTGTCCTTTGTCCCGTCCGTGGCGTCGTTGAGATTGTCGGTCGCAGTCTCATTCGTGCGGTCTGTGGACCCGGTAGTTCCCTTTGTCTCCTCCGTAACGGCTGTGGTGTCCTTCTCTGTGGCAGCCGTCGTCTTTTCTGTTGTCTTTTCCGTCGTTTTTTCTGTCGCTTTCGTGTTTTCCGTTGTCTGTGTGGTATTTTTCCGATTTGTCCCGCAGGCTGCCAGCCCTACCACGCAAAGTGCCATCACCATTCCCAAAAATAGCTTTCTAAACTGTTTCATAATCCTTCTCCTTTTCTAAAAAAAATTTCGGTAATAGTATTTCCCTGCTTTAAAAGTTTATTCAAAGGAGATTCTCTTTCTGAAAATTCTCCGAGCCAGCTGCTTTCCGTCAAAAGGAACCAGCGGATACAGATAGCTTTTCCCCGATATGGTACGGTTGCAGCCGATGACGAGAACCGTAAATAAGATGCCCGCCGCAAACCCGTAAACACCGAAAACACCTGTCAGGACCAGCAAAATCATGCGCATAAATTTCAGGGCATATCCCAGCTCATAGCTGGACTGGGTATAGTTGGCGATAGCTACAAAAGCCATGTAAAGCATCGCCTCCGAATTGAACCAGCCGGAATTTACCGCGAACTCCCCCATCACAAGGGCCGCAATTACACTCAGGGGAGTGGTCAGCATATTTGGCGTATTGATGGCCGCCAGCTTCAGCCCGTCAATACCGATTTCCAGAAGCAGGAGCTGGTAGAGCAGAGGGATATTGATATCTCCCTCCACCTTGATAAAATCAAAAACCCCGGGAATCCACTGGGGATTTTCCATCAAAAGCAGCCATGTCGGCGTCAGGGTGAGGGTAAGCACGGCGATCAGCAGCCTGGTAAGCCGCAGATAGGTGCCTGTCACCGGCGGAAAATAGAAATCATCCGCCTCCTCTGTGATATCAAAAATGGACACCGGCAGGATCACCGCCGCCGGGGAGTTGTCCACAAGGATGGCCACCTTTCCTTCCAGCACGCTGGCTGCCGCCGTGTCCGGGCGCTCTGAATACTTTACCTTCGGAAAAGGATTCAGCCATTTCCTCCGGTACAGGCATTCCACCAGGCTTTCCTGATTCATGGTCAGGGCGTCCACCTTTAAATTAGAAAGACGGCTTTTGAGCTCCTGCACGAATGCCAGATCTGCCCGGTCGTCCATATAGCATAATACGATGTCCGTTTTGGAGCTGCTCCCGGCCTGCTGCATCTCCATCACCAGATGGGGATCCCGGATTCTGCGCCTGATCAGAGCTGTATTGAACACCACCGTCTCCACAAAGCCATCCTTCGACCCCCGCAGGGCCTTATCCTTCTCCGGCTCTGACACGCTGCGCATGGGATAGGTGCGGCAGTCGATGGCAAAGCACTTATCGTATCCGTCGATAAACAGGCAGAGCACCCCCGACAAAATATTTTTTTCGATTTCATCCCTGCCGCTCAAAAGCTCTACCTCCACGTAGGGCATCGCGTCCCTGGACAGGCCGCCGCTGTCCTCCGGCAAATCCTCCGGCGTGAGGGAATAAAAAAATTCCATCAGCTTTTGCATAATATCATCTTTTATAAAGCCATCTATAAAAAAGAAACACGCCTGCCGTCCCGCCACCATCGTCGTCCTGCATATCAAATCAAAACTCTTCCTGATTCCTAAGCGTTCCCGGAAGTAGTTCATATTCCCTGTCAGATCCGTTGCTATTTTATGTTCCATCCTCTTTCTCCTCTCCGCAGTTGATCTCCCAGAGTCAGCTTTCCCTTCTTTTCTTTTTTTATGCGCTGCCAGGATTCATTTCCCACTAAAATACTTTCGTTTCATTTTGTCACATTCTTGCGTACCTATTTCTAATCTTGTTATACTGTATCACACGCCAAAGTCCTGATACTGGGAATTTCAAAGCCACATAGCTTCACAGGCCCCAAAAAGCCCCGTTTTCTGAATCCGATATCCTACAAAAGAAGGAGTTTACTATGATAAGCACACAGCTTGGCCAGCGCCTCCGGGAGCTGCGGGAGTTTCACCACCTTACGCAAGAATTTATCAGTTCCATGCTGAACGTAGAACGCCCCTCATACTCAAATTACGAGTGCGGCAAACGCACGCCTCCTTTGGAGCTTCTGATACAGCTGGCAGACTTTTATCATGTCTCCATGGACGACCTCCTGCGAAATCCTGATTTTTCTGCCTGCACGGCTACCGATGAATTCTCCACCATCAGCAAGGAGGAAAAACTTTTCCTCCGCCTTTACCGATCTCTTCCCGACGAATCAAAGAGAGAATCTTTAAGCTTCATGCAGTTTAAGCTTCAAGCAAGAAAATCCCCGCCATCATAATTTGTAATATCTCCCCCCAAACGGCGCATATATTTTTCCATCGAAAGGGGGACAGGTAAATGATAAAGCAAACGCCCGCACCATCCGATGACAGACATGGCCAAAATGTACTGGAAGAAGCAAAAAAGACGTCGCCCATAGGCGTCTTTTTCGAGCAGCTAAACGACCCTCTCATCTATATCCTGATGGCGGCCGCCGCCATCTCCCTTCTGCTGAGAGAAGCCGGAGACGCGGCGATCATCCTGGTGGTAATCCTCGTAAACGCCCTGGTCGGCATGATCCAGGAAGGAAAGGCCAGACAGGCCTTAGAAGCCCTCAAGGAGCTGACGAGCCCCACCGCCCTTCTGGATGTGAACGGAGTCCCCGTGGAAATTCCCGCAAAGGATCTGATGGTGGGCGATAAGGTATATCTGGACGCAGGCCGCCAGGTGCCGGCCGACCTTACCATCACCTCCTCGGTGAGCTTAAAAATCGAGGAATCGGCCCTCACCGGGGAATCCCTGCCTGTGGAAAAAAACACGAAGACGGAAAATAAAGCCTATATGTCCACCAACGTCACCTATGGCAAAGGAGAGGGAATCGTCACAGCCATCGGCATGGACACAGAAATCGGGAAGATCGCCAAATTGATAAACAACGCCCCTTCCCAGATGACCCCTCTTCAAAAGCGGCTGGGGGATCTGGGAAAGGTCTTAAGCATTCTTTCCGTGCTGCTCTGCGCCCTGCTCTTTCTGATCGCCCTGATGCAAAACAGGGATGTGATGGAAATGCTGATCACGGCCATATCCCTGGCTGTAGCCGCTGTGCCGGAAGGACTGCCCGCTGTGGTGACCCTGGTGCTTGCCCTCAGCATTTCCCGGATGGTAAAGGTAAACACCATCGTGAAAAGGCTGCCAAGCGTGGAGACTCTCGGCTCCGTCAGTGTGGTCTGCTCTGACAAAACGGGCACCCTGACCCAGAATAAAATGTCCGTTTCCCTCTGCTGGCAGAACGGCAGGCTTCTCTCCCCGACGGATCTGGATGGAGCCCATCCGGACCATTTCCTGAAAGGCCTTCTCCTGTGCAATGATGCCGTCTCCTCCCCGGAAAGCCGCCTGGGAGATCCTACGGAGCTGGCTCTTCTCGACCTGGGGGATGCCTGCGGCATAGCCAGGGCAGAGCTTGGGACTGCCTATCCCCGCATCCGTGAAATCGCCTTCAGCTCCGAGCGCAAGATGATGACGACCCTCCACAGAGACGGCTCTTCTACTGTCTCCTACACAAAGGGCTCTCCCGACGATGTGCTCTCCAAATCCGGGCACATCCTCCTGAACGGCAGCATCCTTCCCCTCACAGAAGAAAGAAAGAGCGAGATCCGCCGAGCCCTGGGCCGCATGACCTCCCAGGCCCTGCGCGTCCTGGCCCTGGCTATGCGCGCCGGCGATTCTGCTCCCCAGGAAAAGGAGCTGATCTTTCTCGGCCTCATCGGCATGAAAGACCCCATCCGCCCCGAAGCCGCCCAGGCGGTGCAGGACTTCCGAGCCGCAGGCGTGCGCACGGTGATGATCACTGGCGACCGGATGGATACGGCCCTGGCCATCGCGCGGGAACTGGGCATCGCCTCCGAACCCCACCACTGCCTGACAGGGCCGGAGCTTTCTAAAATGTCCGCCCCGGAGCTTCTTGCCGCCGCCCCCAGGATCCGCGTCTATGCCCACGTCTCTCCGGAGCATAAGATGCGCATCGTGGAAGCGCTGAAGGCCGCCGGAAAAATCGTGGCTATGACGGGGGACGGCGTAAATGACGCCCCCTCCCTGAAAACAGCGGATGTGGGCATCGCCATGGGAATCACAGGCACCGACGTGGCCAAGAACGCCGCGGACATCGTACTGGCCGACGATAATTTCGCTACCATCGCCAGGGCGATTGCGGAGGGAAGGAACATCTATGAGAACATCAAGAAATCCGTCCTCTTCCTGCTTTCTTCCAACTTCGGGGAGATCATCACCATGCTCTTTGCCATCATCCTCGGTCTGGCCTCCCCCTTAAAGCCCAGCCATATCCTGTGGATCAACCTGATCACAGACTCCCTGCCCGCCCTGGCCCTGGGCATTGACCGCAGCAGCGCCCGCCACTTTATGAACCGTCCGCCGCGCCCGAAAAACGAGAGCCTTTTTGCGGAGGGCGGCCTGGCCTGCACCCTGGTGTACGGCTCCCTGATCTCCTTTATCAGCATGGCTGCTTTCCTGCAGCTCCCCATAAGCCTCCTGCTGGCAGACCATCAGCCCCTGAGCCTGGAGAACCTGCGGCTTCTGCTCGCTGATCCCACGCTTCTGGCCCGCTGCCAGACGTATGCCTTTACGGTGCTCGGCATCTCCCAACTCTTCCACGCCGTGGGGATGCGCGATGTGGAAACCTCCGTTTTCCGTATGAACCATCTCTCTAACCGGCTGATGGCCTTCGCCTTTTTCACGGGCATCAGCCTCCAGCTTCTGGTGACAGAGATTCCCTACTTTGTCCATGTGTTCGGAACCTGTCCTCTGACCCTGGCGGAATGGGGGCAGATGCTTCTGCTGGCCGCTATGCCTGTGTTTGTCCATGAGCTGCTGATCCTCCTGGGCAGCCCCGGACAGGGAAGGCAAAAAGCCTCGTCTTAACTCTGCGTCCCCGCAAAAAATGCCGCTGGCGTTTTCCGCGCCAACGGCATTTTTCTGTCTTTCCCTTTGCTGCTCACTCCATATTGATCCCTTTTTCTTCCTCCTTGATCTCCCAGTGGATCAGGAAGGTCAGGGCCGCCCGCAGTGCGATGATCCCCGCCACGATGCTGATCTCTTTCCATTCCCGCACCACCACCGTCCGCAGGATCTCACTGCCCATCTTGAACTCCAGCCCCATGGCCAGGCCCTTTGCCAGAGCAATCCTTGTATCCGGACAATGTCTGAGATATTTATAGAAGCCCACGACTCCTGCCCAGATGATGATCCCTACTCCGATAAACTCGAACAGCAGGATCGCAATGTTCGCGATATGTTCCAGCGCTAATTCCAAAATCTCCATGGCCTTTTCCCTTTCTCTTTTAATGGTACCATTTTACCATATCTCATCCGGGATTGCACCTGGTTTTCACTTTACAAGCTCCCATCCATTTTGCTATACTGATACTATTCACACAGGTCTGTGCATTTACTGCACAGACCGTAAGAAAGTGATTCAGGTGTGAGCGAAGTGAACAGTAACATTATACTGTTTTGTAAAAAGGGCTCTGCCCGAAAGGAGATTTCTATGATGCCAAATGATGACGCCCCTAGATGCGATTATATCCACGCCCATCCGGAAATCATTGATGCTGTCACAAAGCAAATGCCGGATGAAGAGCTCCTCTATGACCTGGCGGAGCTTTTTAAAATATTCGGGGATTCCACCAGAATCAAAATCCTCTACGTCCTTCTGGAGAGCGAGATGTGCGTATGCGACATCGCCCAGCTCCTCAATATGACCCAGAGCGCCATTTCCCACCAGCTCCGCATTCTCAAGCAGAGCCGCCTGGTGAAATTCCGCCGGGAGGGAAAGACCATCTTCTACTCCCTGCAGGATGACCATGTGTGCAGTATCCTGAGCCAGGGGCTGGATCACCTGGAAGAATAGCCGCTGACTATAAATTGGTATATCCCATCAGCGACCGGTCCACGGCCCTGGCAGCTTCCCGGCCCTCGCGGATGGCCCATACCACCAGAGACTGCCCCCGGTGCATATCACCTGCCGCAAAGACATTCGGTACGGAAGTCTGGTAACACCCCGGCGCAGTCTTTACATTTGTCCGGCCGTCCAGCTCCACCTGGAAAGCGTCCGTAACATACTTCTGAGATCCCAGAAAGCCGGCCGCAATCAGCACCAGATCCACCTCCACCTCATACTCGCTGCCCGCGACGGGAACCATCATCCTGCGCCCCGTCTGTTCATCCTTCTTACTCTGAAGCTTCACAAGCCTTGCCTTGCAAACCTCTCCCTTTTTGTTTTTTATGAACTCCGTGACAGTCGTCTGGTACACACGGGGATCCTGCCCGAAGACGGCGATCGCCTCCTGCTGTCCGTAATCCGTCTTGCAGACCCTGGGCCACTCCGGCCAGGGATTATCCGGCGTGCGGGTATCCGGGGCCTTGGGCATCATTTCAAGCTGAAGCACAGAGGCCGCCCCTAAGCGGATGGAGGTTCCCACACAGTCATTTCCCGTGTCGCCGCCTCCGATGACGATCACCTTTTTCCCCTTGGCAGATATAAACTTTTTATCCGCAAACCGGCTGTCCAAAAGGCTTTTGGTGGTGGCCGTCAGAAAGTCCACCGCGAAGTAAATCCCGGAGGCCTCCCGTCCGGGAATCTGGATATCCCTGGGATTCGATGCGCCGCAGGCCAGGACTACCCGGTCGTACTCCTTCAAAAGGCCGGAGGCCTTCACGTTTTCACCGATGTTCGCGTTGGTGACAAACTCCACGCCCTCTGCCTCCATGATGGCAATCCGCCGGTCAATGACACTCTTATCGAGCTTCATATTCGGAATCCCGTAGCGCAATAGACCGCCGATCCTGTCGTTTCTCTCAAAGACGGTCACTTGATGTCCCCTGGAATTCAGCTGGGCGGCTGCCGCCAGCCCCGAAGGGCCGCTGCCCACCACGGCAACCTTCTTTCCCGTGCGCACCTTGGGCGGATGGGGCTGCACCAGCCCCTTCGCAAAAGCGTTCTCGATGATGGCATGCTCATTTTCCTTGGTGGACACCGGGTCGCCGTTAAGGTTGCAGGTGCAGGCCGCCTCACAGAGGGCCGGGCATACCCTGGACGTAAACTCAGGGAAACAGTTGGTCTTCATCAGCCGCCTGTAGGCAATCTCCCATTTTCCGTTATATACCAGGTCGTTCCACTCCGGCACCAGGTTATTTAACGGGCAGCCGGAGGCCATGCCGTTTATGATCTGTCCGTACTGGCAGAAGGGTACGCCGCAGGCCATACAGCGCGCTCCCTGAAGCATCTGCTTTTCCAGAGATAAAGGCACATGGAATTCATCAAAATTCTGGATTCTCTTCTTCGGCGGGATCGTCACGCTGTTCTGTCTTTCATAGTCTAAAAATCCGGTTGGTTTTCCCATTTTTCTGCCCTCCTATCCTCTCGCGTTGGCGTAAAACGCTTCAATCTGCGCCTGCTCGCTGCTGAGTCCTTTTTCCTCCATCTGAACGATAGCCATCAGCATTCTGTTGTAATCGTAGGGGATGATCTTCTTAAACCTGGGAAGGTATTCCCCAAAGTTTTCTAAAATCTCCCTGCCCTTGGCGGAACCGGTGCAGGCCACATGATCCCTGATCATCTCTTTTAATTCCTGTACATCGTATTTGTTCGTCAGCTTGTCAATGGAAACAAGCTGTTTGTTTACTTTCGTATAGAGGTCATTATCCTCATCCAGCACATAGGCGATGCCGCCGCTCAT
>DESK01000001.1:13122-21908 GCA_002361955.1 Lachnospiraceae bacterium UBA3316 | reverse complement strand
CCCGCCGCGAAATTCTTCCCCGTCTTTCCGAGGACTACGGCCCTGCCGCCGGTCATATATTCACAGCCGTGGTCACCTACGCCCTCTACAACGGCCACTGCCCCGGAATTTCTCACGCAGAACCGCTCGCCTGCCACGCCGTTAATATAAGCCTTCCCGCCTGTGGCTCCGTACAGTGCCACATTTCCGATAATAATATTCTCATCGGCCCGGTACCTGGCGCCCTTCGGCGGATAGATGACCAGCTTTCCTCCGGAGAGTCCTTTGCCGAAGTAGTCGTTGCTGTCCCCCGCCAGCTCCAGGGTCAGCCCTTTGGGAATAAACGCGCCAAAGCTCTGTCCGCCGGCCCCTTTGCATTTTACGGTGTACGTATCATCCTCCAGGGTATCCCCGTGCATTCTCGTAATCTCTGAGCCAAAGATTGTCCCAAAGGCCCTGTCGGTGTTGGCCACCTCTGCCTCAATGATCCGTTTCTGCCCTTTCTCCAAGGCTCCCTTCAGCTTCTTCACAAGAAGCCTCTCGTCCGCCGTCCGCTCGAGATGAAAATCGTAAACCTGCGCCGGGTCAAACGTCACCTTATGCTCCAGAGCAGAATAGGGATTTTCCAAAATGGCCCCAAGATCCACCCGGTTCCCGTGGGCCTTACAGATCTTTTCCTTCCTCTTCAGGAGGTCTGTGCGCCCTACCAGCTCATCTACGCTGCGTACCCCGAGCTTTGCCATGTATTCCCGCAGCTCCTCCGCAATAAAGCGCATAAAGTTCACCACATACTCCGGTTTTCCCCGGAAGCGCTTCCGCAGCTCCGGATTCTGGGTCGCCACGCCTACCGGGCAGGTATCCAGGTTGCAGACACGCATCATCACACAGCCCATGGTCACCAGGGGCGCTGTGGCAAAGCCGAATTCTTCCGCGCCCAGTATCGCCGCGATCGCCACATCCCTGCCGCTCATCAGCTTGCCGTCCGTCTCAATGCGGACCTTATTTCGCAGGCCGTTCATGAGCAGGGTCTGATGGGTTTCCGCCAGTCCCAGTTCCCAGGGAAGGCCCGCGTTATGGATGGAGCTCCTGGGAGCCGCTCCCGTGCCGCCGTCATAGCCGGAGATCAGGATCACCTGGGCCCCCGCCTTTGCCACACCTGCAGCCACAGTTCCCACTCCCGCTTCAGACACCAGCTTTACAGAAATCCTCGCGTTTTTATTGGCGTTTTTCAGATCGTAAATCAGCTGCGCCAGATCCTCGATGGAGTAAATATCGTGGTGGGGAGGCGGAGAGATCAGCCCTACCCCCGGCGTGGAGTGCCTTGTCTTGGCGATCCACGGGTACACCTTCCCCGACGGCAGATGGCCGCCCTCACCGGGCTTTGCCCCCTGGGCCATCTTGATCTGAATCTCCTGGGCACTGACAAGATACCGGGAGGTCACCCCGAAACGCCCAGAGGCCACCTGCTTGATGGCGGAGCACCTGTTCAGCCCGTCCTTTCCCGGCGTCAGCCGCTCCAGGCTCTCGCCACCCTCGCCGCTGTTTGATTTGCCATGAAGCCTGTTCATGGCGATGGCCAGAGTCTCATGGGCCTCCTGGGAGATGGAGCCATAGGACATGGCCCCCGTTTTAAACCTGGTGACGATGGAATCTACGCTCTCCACCTCCTCCAGTGGAACACCCTCTTTGGGATAATTGAAATCCATCAGGCTCCGCAGATAGCCGGACTTTTCCTGATCCACCATCTCCGTATACTTTTTGAACATCTGGTAGTCGCCCTTCTGGGTGGACTGCTGCAGCATATGGATCGTCTGCGGGTTATAGCGGTGGGATTCCCCGGTGCTTCGCATCTTATGCCTGCCCACGCTGTCCAGGGTCAGATCCGCATTGAGCCCCAGCGGGTCAAAGGCCTCCGAGTGCAGGGCGTCCGCCTCCTTCGCGATATCATCCAGCGTGATACCGCCCACACGGCTGACGGTGTTGGTAAAGTATTTATCTATAACGTCCGAAGCGATACCGATGGCCTCAAAAATCTGGGAGCCCTGATAGGACTGAATCGTGGAAATTCCCATCTTGGAAGCAATCTTTACAATGCCGTGAAGCACCGCCGAATTGTAATCCTCCACTGCTGCGTAGTAATCCTTATCCAGCATTCCGCAGTCGACCTGCTGGCGGATCGTCTCCAGAGCCAGATACGGGTTGATCGCGCAGGCGCCGTAGCCCAAAAGCGTCGCAAAATGATGGATCTCTCTCGGTTCCCCGGATTCCAGCACGATGGCAAGGGAGGTGCGCTTCTTCGTCTTTACGAGATGCTGATGGACAGCGGAGACTGCCAGCAGGGAAGGGATGGGCACATGGTTCTCATCCACGCCCCTGTCTGTCAGGATCAGGATATTTGCCCCGTCTCTGTGGGCTCTGTCCACCTCCACAAACAGATGGTCAATCGCCTTGGCCAGCTTCGTGTTTTTGTAGTAGGTAATGGGAACCTCCGCCACCTTAAAGCCCTCAACCTTCATATTCTTGATCTTCAGCATATCTGTGTTTGTCAGGATCGGGTGTTCAATCTTCAGAACCTGGCAGTTGATGGGCTGCTCGTTCAGCAGGTTTCCATCTTTTCCCACATACACCGTGGTAGATGTGACGACCTCCTCCCGAATCGCGTCGATGGGCGGATTTGTCACCTGGGCAAAAAGCTGCTTAAAATAGTTAAACAGCGGCTGGTGTTCCTCGGACAGCACGGCCAGGGGCGTGTCGATGCCCATGGCGCTGATTCCCTCGGAGCCGTTCAGGGCTATATTGCGGATGGAGGTCCTGTATTCCTCGTAGGTATAGCCAAAGGCCTTCTGGAGCCTTGCCAGTTCCTCGTCGCTGTACTCCTGCACCCGGACATTGGGAATCCTGAGATCGGACAGCTTTACCAGGTAACGGTCCAGCCACTCTCCGTAGGGCTGGCTTTCTGCGTACATCTCTTTCAGTTCGTCATCGTCGATAACTCTCCCCTGGAGTGTATCCACCAGGAGCATCTTTCCCGGGTGAAGCCTTTCCTTCTGCACAATCTTTCCGGGATCGATATCCAGAACCCCGACCTCGGAGGAAAGGATCAGATAGCCATCCTCCGTAATGTAGTACCGGGAGGGGCGAAGCCCGTTCCTGTCAAGAACTGCGCCGATCAGGTCGCCGTCGGAAAAGACGATGGAGGCAGGGCCGTCCCAGGGCTCCATCATGGTGGCATAATACTGGTAAAAATCCTTTTTCTTCTGGTTCATGGTCCCGTTGTTGGCCCAGGGCTCCGGGATCGTGATCATAACCGCCAGGGGCAGCTCCATACCGCTCATCATCAAAAATTCCAGCGTATTATCCAGCATAGCGGAGTCAGAGCCGGCCGTGTTTACCACCGGCAGCACCTTATGCAGCTCCCTGTTGAAATACTCGCTGGACATGGTCTCCTCCCTGGCCAGCATCTTGTCCGCATTGCCCCGGATCGTGTTGATCTCACCGTTATGGACAATCAGCCTGTTGGGATGGGCTCTCTCCCAGCTTGGGTTCGTATTGGTGCTGAACCGGGAGTGCACCGTGGCGATGGCCGAATCATAGTCCGGGCTCTGCAGATCCTTAAAGAAGGTGCGAAGCTGCCCTACCAGGAACATTCCCTTATACACGATGGTGCGGCTGGATAAGGAGGCCACATACGTATCCTCCACGCTCTGCTCAAAAACCCGGCGCACCACATACAGCTTCCTGTCAAAATCCAGTCCCTTTTCCAGCTCTTTCGGCTTCTTTACAAAGCCCTGCATAATGCACGGCATTTTCTCCAGGGCCTTGTGCCCCAGCACCTCCGGAACGGTAGGAACCTGCCTCCAGCCAAGAAATTCCATCCCTTCCTTCTCCACGATGATCTCAAACATCTTCTTTGCCTGATTTCGCTTCAGCTCATCCTGGGGGAAGAAAAACATACCAATGCCGTATTGTCTCTCAGAACCTAAAAAGATGCCGAGGGATTTACAGGTTTTGGAGAAGAACTTGTGTGAAATCTGTAACAGAATTCCTACACCGTCACCTGTTTTTCCTTCGGCATCTTTGCCAGCTCTATGTTCTAGGTTTTCTA
The DNA here is from genome assembly GCA_002361955.1 of Lachnospiraceae bacterium UBA3316. GTDB lineage: Bacteria > Bacillota > Clostridia > Lachnospirales > Lachnospiraceae > Hominisplanchenecus_A. The sequence continues at coordinate 17,824 of DESK01000001.1, read as the reverse complement.
CAATCCGTAGCGCGTTCTCAACAGTCTCATGGGTCTTGATTCCCTTGATATTGACTACCGCGCCGATTCCGCAGTTATCATGCTCAAATTCCGGCCGGTAAAGACCGGGGAGCGGGGTCTGCGGCGCTTTATCTCGCATTTTCATACGCCCAACCTTCCTTCATTCAATTTTCCCGGCGGCAAAGCCTGCTGTATGTACGCCGCCTTGTGTATGATTGATACTATACACCGAAATTTTGAGGATGTAAAGAATAAGTTTTTCGCCGCCCTCCCTCTTTTTTGGAATGTATGGCTGTCATTCACAGGATATTTGGCAGCACTGTGCCCAGATTTGCCGCCATATGGAACACCACCGGCACTGCCAGCGAAGGATACTTTTCATAGGCCAGAAGTATCACAAGCCCCATAGGAAAGGCGTAAAGGATCTGCACCATATTTCCGTGATACAGGGCAAAAATGGCTGCTGCCATCACAAGCGCCGCCCCTGTAGGCAGATATTTTTTCATCCGGCGGTAAAGAAGCCCCCGAAACACTACCTCCTCCGTCACAGGCACGAGAAACCCGAGACCCACAAGCTGCACCAGCCGGCCGCCGGCCAGCAGCCCCTCCTGGGCCGCGTTGGAAAAATGCTCCGTCACAGCGAAATGCTCCATCACACCGGAAAACAGGTAATTCAGCCCAATGCCTGCCGCTGCCATCAGCGGATAGATCCACCAAGGAACGGCAGGCTTCTCCTCTCCCCGTGTCTTCTGATCCTTTCGGTACAGAGCCCCCAGCGGGAGGAGGGCCGCCAGGGCCGCCACTGTGGTGAGAGCCGCCGCGTCCATTCTGCTTCCGAAGGCCATAGCTGCCAGCTTTACAATAAAATCATATAGCAATAAAGGAAGTGCGACCTCCCAAAGTCCATGGAACACGGCTTTTCCCCCTTTCCCTGTTTTGCTGTTTCCTGTACCGTTTCTCTGCTGTTCTATTTTACAGTCACCTTAATCGTTTTCTTTCTTCCGCTCTCCGCTTTCACGATGATCACACTGCTTCCCTTTGCCCTGGCGGTAATCCTTCCCTTTGCGCTGACTGCCGCCACATTGGGCTTTTTCGAACGATACGTGATTTTGTCATTGGCTGTCAGCGGCACGCGGGTTTTTATCCGGATCCGGTAGCTTCTGCCTTTCTTCAGTGTAAGCTTTGTTTTGCTTAATACCAGACGCTTTGTCGCGACTTTCTGTTTGATGACTTTGATCTTGCACTCTGCGCTTCCGCCGCTTTTCAGCCTGGCGGTAATCACCGCTGTCCCGATTCTTTTTCCGGTCATTTTTCCGGTTTTCTTATTAATGCTCACAATCTTCGGATCCGAAGATACCCACTCTGCCACCGCGTCGCCCGGGACAGAGGACCGTTCCAGCTTCAGAACTCTGGCTGTCTGTTTTTTCTGCAGCTTCAGCTGCGAGGCGTTCAGGACGGCCTTCACAGTCCCTGGCTGCGGCTCCTGCCTGTCCGGCTCTTTCTCCGGTTCCTTGTCTGGTTTTTTCTCCGGGACGTAATCGGAGAGGCTTAACGGCCTGATTGCTTCAAGGATGTTCTCCGGAAGATTTGTCAGGTTGAGCACCTCGAAATCTGCCGTATTGTCGTCCGTATCCACATAGCCGACGCGTCGGATACATTTTTTCTTGGACAGGATTTCATCTCCCACAGGATCCGCCAGCGCCCTGCCTTCCACATCCGCCTCGTTTACGGAGACAGCGTCCACCGTCACACCGCCGCGCAGCAGGATTACCTGATACATTTTATTATCAATCGTCTGGTTCCATTCCTGGTCAGCTTCCGCTATCTGCAGAACAATCTCTGCTCCTGTCGTATCTTCCTGTCCGCAGCGAATCAAATATGAGGCTTTTGACGGAAGCCTTCCGGAAAGCTGCAGCTTATGCAGGCTGCCCCCTGTGGAACCCGCTTTGGAGCTGCTTCGGTTGGAGAGATATCCGATCTCGTACCCCGTAAGCTCCACCTCCTCTGCTGTGGGATTATACAGTTCGATAAAGCTGTGGGAAACGGGCACCTGGTCGCTTCCGCCGCCTCCGTATACCTGGTGAATGATCAAATGATCCTTTTGAACCCCAGGCGCCGTGATTTTTTCCGTCTTTTCACTGACAATCTCGCCTTCCAGATGTTCTCCTGTCACAACCACGGATAACGCTTTGCCGGTCAGATCGGGCGTGACGCGGAAATACGTCCCGTTGGCTCCCTCGATCACTTCACCATCTGCCAGCCACTGAATCGCGGCAACTGTATCGTTCGTATCGGAAACATCCGCTTTCAGCGTTCCATAGACTCTTGTGATTCCCGATATCACTGCGTTTCCCTTCAGGCGGTCCGGTTCCCTCTGCCTGTCAAAAACGGCGAAATTGGAAACACCCTTTGCAGCGCTGCTACACACTAGAATCGTATTGGAAGTTCCGTCGTCATTCAGCGCTTCATTTGCCACGTTCAGCTCTGCCTTTCCACCGGCCACGTCCGCGCTTCCGCCAAACTGTCCATTTACATAATAGCAGATACTGTCCATTCCCTCAACACTTACGGAAGCTTTCACCTGCTCTCCGGACTCGTCCACCGAGATTGCGATCCTGCTATCCGGCGCATACGTATATCCCTGATACTGTCCCAGGGACCGGATCATCTGTTCCGGTGAGGAAAACTGCTGATCCATCCATGCCAGATGGCGCTCCATCCAGCTCTTAAAGCCCTGTACGGAAGAAGCGTAGTTGTCAGAATTCGCCCACATGATCTTATTGGCTTTTCCTGCCTCCTCCAGCATTGTTCCAAGATCGGAGATTTCTTTTAGCATATCTTCCAGCAGGGTCCCGCGGATCGAATGATAATACTGGCAGGCCTGTACGATAAAGTACGGATCCTGTGTAATATGGCGGTACCACTGGTTCGGATGCTGCCAGAAATCAAAGCCGAAGGTCTGCCACGTCGTGGTAGAACTCGTGCCGCCGTTTCCGGCAGTCAGATCCATGTCCCAGATGGGCCCGAAGTGCATCAGGCCGCCGACATCCTTATACATATAGTTACTGTTGTTCATGCCATCCCAGTTGAAGAAAATTTCCTGCATCAGCCAGAATTTTACCAGGGAATCCATATCAAACAGTTCCGAATAATGGACCGACGTTCCCTGATAATCCGTATGGAAATCCTCTGACTCCACTGCGGCCTCAAACGCGTTGACGTAATCCGATACGTAGCCATATACTTCCTCATTTGTCACCGCATATTCCGGATCCTTGAACTTCACACGTTTTCCTCCGGAGGTGATAATCTGGGAAACCTCATCGTCATAGTAATCGAGCTCCACCAGATAGCCTCCCGTAATGTCTATGGGGCCGTAGTAATCCGATACCCGGTAGGTATTGCCTTCAAATGTGACGCTGTCGCTGGTAACCCATTCCAGATTTGTCATCATGGCGTCTTCCAGGCTGTCCTTGTCCACGCCTGTCTTTTTGCTGATGGCTTTTGCGGCTGCTTTGATTTTTGCCTCAAAACTCTCCACATTTACCCGGTCTTCCTCAAGCTTTACCTGCTCACAGAGCAGATAATTCCCCAGATATTTCCCGTTCAGGATCATCCCCACATGAACAGACTGCATATAAGGAAGTCCCATCTTACCCGAAAGATCGTAGGATACCTTGTTTCTCAACAGTGAGTTTTCATTGTAATTTGCCAGAAGAACCCAGTGCTTGCTGGAACCCATGCCAAATAAATCCGTAGACGAGCCCAGCTTCAGCTTATAGGGCTTTTTCGGGTTTCCCCATGTGGCATTTCCGCGCCCGCGAATCTCGATGGCCCCGTCGTACAAACCGGCTCCCTCTCCATACGTTTCATTTCCCTGAATTTTCATGTCCGCGTTTACGTATGTCTCCTTGCTCGTGATTCCGACGCCATTTTCCGTATCAATATAAATCACCGGAATCCTACTGCAGAAAATCTCCGCCCCTCCAAGGCTTGTGCCAGAGGACTTTTCATATACCTCCGCGCGGATCATCTTTTCCAGCATACTTTCGTCTGCCGTGAAGGAAGACTGGGTCACACTGCTTTTTTGGTCATTCACATACCATTCGTAGGTAAACTCCTCGCCCTCCGCCGCGCCGGAAACAGAAACCTGCAGCGGTTCCCCCACCTGCACATAGTCCTGCTCAAACTGCACCGTGACCGGCCCGGCTGCCGTTACTTTCCCGGGCCCGTTTCCTGTGATGCAAAAAACCAACAGCAGAAGTCCTGTCGCCAGGTAACTTCCTATCCTTCCTTTTGCGCGATATGTTCTTTTCATCCTATCGTCCTCTCCAATATCTCAAAGGCAGCCTTTTCTTACGGTCTTCCTGTTACTCGCAAAGATCATATTTTTATCTTTACCGCTTTCGACCACTTGCTCTTTTTCGCCTTATTGTAAGCCCTGACCCGGAAGGTATACGTTCCCTTTTTCAGCTTCCCCTTCTGGAAGGTCGTCTGCTTATTCTTTTTCAGCTTTTTCAGAAGCTTGTACTTGCCTTTTCCCTTTTTGTACTGAATCTCATAGCCTGCCGCCGCTGTCTGCTTCTTCCAGCTTAGCTTCACTTTTGCAGAGCCCAGTTTTTTCGCCTTCAGGACCGGCTTCTTTAAGGGCATCTCCTGGGGTTTTACCGTCTCGGCTGGTTTTTCTGTTTCCACCGGTTTT
>DESK01000001.1:0-12831 GCA_002361955.1 Lachnospiraceae bacterium UBA3316 | reverse complement strand
TTTTTCTGTTTCCACCGGTTTTTCCGTCTCAACTGGCTTTAATGCTTTCCTCGCATTCCTCAGCCGCTGGACCGCATCGTCCACAACCTCCTGCTCGGCGCTGCTGTACGTTCCCTCCAGCATATACTGGGCCCGTTTCAGCTGCTTCATAAATTCCTGAACGCTCCCCGCGCTGTAGCCCTTCACAGAAACACGTTCCATCTCCTTCACAAGATCGCTAAGCTCCCTTGTATTCGCGTATTTATTAATCACCTTCCGGTAGCTAATGTAGGGCTTCAAATTTTTCGAAATAACGATGGAAGGATTCTCCGGATAGGGCTGATCATAATAACCGTAAGCGCCATAGTTTTTCATCTGAAGCTCCACGCGGTCATCATACACATATACCATCAGCGCCTGTACCACTTTGGAGTCCTCCGGACTGCTGCGGCCGTCGATGCTGCTGATATAATAACGCATGGAACCTACAAAGCATGTGATAAAGCTTTCCGCCGCATGTTTGTTTTCCTCATAGTCAAACCCGCTTCCTGAAGCTTCGGCCGGTGTCGGGATAAAACGCAGATCGATTCCTGTCAGTCCGTTCTGCTCATTTGTCATCATATAAAAGGCGTCGCCTGCCTGCTGCGCCACAGCATAGACCGCATCCTTTTTTATTTCCTGTGCCACTTCAAAATGCTTCACACCATTTTCTTCCCCTGTCAACTCATAAATGCCAAGCTGGCACTCCGCCTTATTTGCGGAAAACGTCTTGGAGGAGGTGCTGAAATATACATAGGGACGCTCTGTCGTCGGAAGCAGAATCTTCCATTTGCCTCCGTCGCCCTTCTCAATACGGCAGACCTGCTGCTCTGTCTCCGACAGCTGCAGATTGCTGTTGCAGTATCCCAGATACTCATTCTTTTTGGCATTCTGAATCAGATATCCACCCTCTGTAGGGGTAAAGGTCCACAGGGGCGTATAATCCGGAACACCTATTTTTTTCCGTTGATATCGTACTGCGTGACTCTCTGCGCCGTATCGGTGCGGATATAGGCGCTGTCTTTTCCATGGTCATGCCCGTAGAGGGTAATCAAATTCGGGTGCTCTGCCAGCGTCTTTTTCAGAAGAATCGTGGATTGGGCCGATTCATCCAGGCCTTTCCCGCGGTTGATGCTGTTGGAATCGTCAAACGGCATATGCATGATAAAGAATACCGTCTTGTCCTTGTTTTCCTCATAAATCTCATCCAGCTTCTGTTTGATCCACTGTACGGATTCCAGAGAATATTCATACCCTGTATAACCCCCGCTGCCATCGGGATATTCATATATGAAATTTCCTGTATTCAGACATAAGAAGTCAAATCCGTAAAGCTCATAATAATAAGCTGCCAGTAAATCATATTTCCCATCGTAAGTACTTTCATAAAAGCAGTCTTCCGGCGGAAGCTCCCCCACATCGTCCTTCATCGGGTACGTATAATAATCGCCCGCATTATATTCCCTTGTGATCTCGTACTCATGATTTCCGTTTACCCACAGCACAGGATGCTCGACGGCGTCGTCCGGAAAGGCGTTTCTCGTGGACTCTGCGATGATCTCTCGGATTTTCAGCCAGTTTTCCTGTGGAATATCGGTGGAATCACTGGTGTAATCTCCACAGAGGATCATCATATCAATCTCTTCTTCCTCTTTGATGGCCTTCAGCGTCGCGTCTACCACTCCCCGCAGCTTTACGTCCTCCACATCTCCCTCAATCAGGCTCTCCTGGTTGTGGAGATCGGAAAGACAGGCGATGGTCAGCATAGGCTTTTCCGCCGTATCTGCCGCTTCCGTGGACAGGCCGCCCTGTACCATACTGCCCAGCAGCATACATGCCGCCATACCTGCCGCTATCCATTTGGTTACAAAGTTTTGTTTCATATTACTCTCTCCTTTCAAATATTGATTTTAATTTTTCGTTGATACCAACAAATTTCCCTTATTATTTCTTTGTTTATTATATATTATGTACAATTCTGTGTCAATGTGGCATTTTCACGTATTTCTGGTGGGATAAAAAAAGAACCTCGCAAAAGGAGATTCTCTTTTATGTCCTGCGGACATTTGACAGTTTTGCTATTCCGTTCTATACTGCAAACAGACCGTTCCGGGAAACCCTCCCGGGCTGCATCAAGACATCCCTCCTTCAGAAAGGATTATCTATGCATATCATGAAAGCACAAAATCCCCGCGGTATCCGGAACCTATCCTTCCAGGCATACGCCCGGTCCACAAACAAAAAAAAGCCTGGCATGCTGCTTCTGACAGCATTGACCCTGCTTCTTCTGGGAATTTCCCTGGCCGCGCTGTTCTTCCAGAACAGCCGCAAAGCCCCCGCCGGCACCGCCTGCGTCTATCAGGACGGAAAGCTTCTCTGCGAGATCGATCTCTCCGCCGTGAAGGAACCCTATACCTTCGTTGTCACATCCCGGGACGGCGGCCACAATACAATCCGGGTAGAGCGAGGAGCCATTGGCATCGTGGATGCCGACTGTCCCGACAAGCTCTGCCAGAAAATGGGCATGCTGAAAACCAGCGCTTATCCGGTCAGCTGCCTGCCCCATAAGCTTTTAATCAAAATCTCAGCCGCCGGCGGCAGCGGCCTGGATGCCGTGGCACAGTAAGCGTTACCCATCCTTCCAGCCGGCACTTATAAGGAGGCCTCTATGAAAACGAAGCATCTGACCATCCTGGCCATGTATACGACCATCGCCCTGACCATCTTTGTGGTGGAATCCCTGCTGCCCACCTTGACGCCCCTTCCCGGCATCAAGCTTGGGCTGGCGAACATCGTCACCCTCTGGCTTCTGATTTACGCCACAAAGCGGGACGCCCTTGCCGTGCTCCTTATGCGCATCGTGCTGGCAAGCCTTTTGGCAGGGCAGATGATATCCTTCGCCTACAGTCTGATAGGCGGCCTCTTCTGCTTTCTTGCCATGGCCGCCCTCTTCCCCCTCCTTGGAAGAAAATACATCGTATTTATCAGCATCGCAGGCGCTCTCTTCCACAACCTGGGACAGATCGTGACAGCTGTCGCCATTCTCCGTTCCTTAAGCATCCTGGCCTATCTGCCGGTTCTGACAATCAGCGGCATCACCGCCGGCGCGTTCACAGGATTCTGCGCCCACTTCGCTTCCAAAAAGCTCAGGAAGGATCAGGTATGGCCTCTGTGACAGGCGCGCTCATTTCCGCTCTCCGCCTGCCCCAGATCTCCGGCTGTATGGTGTTTCCCACCAGCAGCTCCGGCAGGGAGATCCCTCCAAACTCCATCAGATTCTTTAAAAATGTCTTATCTGAGGCGGCCTGCAGGATACCCTCCAGCCCTTCCATGATGAGATCCATTCCGGGCCTCTCATCGAAGCAGACCTTAATCTTTTCTTCTCCATAGAACACACATTTTATGATACGCCTGGCCGCCTCCTCCAGGAAAGCGATATTGAGCTTTAAGACGAGCCTGTCCTCCTCATCCCTGGCAAAGCTTCCCCTCACCGCCAGCAGGTAGCTCTCCCCGTGAACCGTGATTTCCGAGACGGCAGACTTTCCAAAGCCAATCTCCAGACGAAACAGCTCCTCCCCCTCCCAGAGAAGAAGCCAGCTCTTCAGCCCTTCCTTTCGAAATCCGATCTGCCGGATGCCGTCCGTAAAATTGTTATGGAAGACCTGCATAATCAGCGGAAAGATCCCCGCCTGCTGCACATTCAGGGCATAGTCCCTCCCGTTCAGCATATCCATCCGGCGCTCCGGCGTCTTCCCTGCGCCGGAAGCTTTGCGCCCTTTTCTCTTTTGGGGCCAGCCGCCCTTCAGGGGCATTTCCTCCCGCACATCTGCGGCCAGCCTTCTCTTTGTCTCCTCCAAAAGCCTCTGCCCCACCAGATCCGGCGGCAGCGTCTCAGGCGGCTGGTATTCCTCATAGATCGGCTCATTCTCCTCCGTAACGCCCACCTTGCGCTTCTCGAAATATTTCCGCACCACCTGCATAAGCACACAGTTCTGGAACAGCTCATTGCTGGCTGCGTTCAGCACCAGCACCATATCCAGGTCGGGATAAACCACCACATTCTGCCCCAGCATGCCGTTGTAATTGAAGCTTCCCGGGCGGCCGCCCATCCAGATCTGGTAACCGTATCCATAGTACCCCATCATAGGCGGTGTTTCCACATAGGCTTTCGTGGACTCCTCCACCCATTCCCTGGGCAGGATCTGCTGTCCCTTCCAGACGCCGCCGTCCAGATAGAGCTGTCCCAGCTTTGCCGCATCCTCCCGGCACATAAACAGTCCCCAGCCTCCCTTGGTGATTCCCTTCGGGCAGCTCTCCCAGAAAAAATTCCGGATTCCCAGAGGCTCAAAGAGCCTGGGCGTCAGATACTCCACCAGCGTCTCCCCTGTAAGCTCCGTGACGATGGCCGAAAGCATATAGCTGTTCATGCTGTTATATTCAAATTTTTCTCCCGGAGGGCCGCTCACCGGGGAATCCAGAAAGGCTTTTACCCAGTCATCCCCGGAAACGATGCCGATCTCATTGAACAGCACGCCGCTGGTCATGGTGAGCAAATGCCGCACCGTGATTTTCTTTTGCCGCATATTTCCCCGGATTCCCGCTGCCGGAAAGAGTTTTACAATCCTGTCATCCAGCGACAGCTTGCCTTCCTCCACCAGAAATCCCACAGCCATACCGGTGATGCTTTTGCACAGAGAATGCTCGATATGCCAGATATGATTTTTATAAGGCCCAAAGCTGTATTCTCCGATCACATGCCCCCGGCGCAGCACCAGAATCCCGTGGATATCCACCTCCCGCAGAGAGGCCATTTCCCGGATAAAGGAAGCCAGATACCGGGACGAGACGCCCTGTTCCTCCGGCGTACACCGGGGAAAGGGCTGCTCCACCGGGAAGCTCCCGTCGAAGGGCGGCTTTTGGGGCGCGTAGGTCACCCGGCTGATATGCCCCGTTTTTCCCTTCATCATATCCAAGATCAATTCATAAGCTGTGAGCTGTTCCTTTATCATGCCGCTGCCTCCTTCTTTCGCTTTCCTCCGACCCTAAGTCAAACTCTTTCCGGTTATACTGCCCAGACGCCGGGGAATTATACGGGCCTCCTAAATGAACCGTTTCTTGATCACTGTCTGTACAAATTCATGATTGTTTTTCGTATTGACAAACAGGTTCAGGATCGTCTCCACCGCATCATCGGATTTCATTCCGTTCAGGGCCTTCCTCATAATGTAGGCCGCTTCCTGTTCCTCTTTGTTCAGGAGCAGATCCTCCCGCCTGGTACCGGATTTCTGAATATCGATGGCCGGAAACACACGTCGTTCCGACAGCTTCCTGTCCAGAACAAGCTCCATATTTCCCGTTCCCTTAAACTCCTCATACACCACATCGTCCATCTTGCTTCCCGTATCCACAAGGGCCGTGGCCAGCACTGTCAGGCTGCCGCCCTCCCGCATCTTTCTGGCTGCCCCGAAAAACCGTTTCGGCATATGCAGGGCCGCCGGGTCAAGACCGCCGGAAAGAGTACGCCCGCTGGGCGGAACCGTCAGATTGTAGGCCCTGGCAAGCCTGGTAATGCTGTCGAGAAGGATTGTCACATCCTCGTGATGCTCAACCAGCCTCTTTGCCCGCTCGATCACCATCTCGGATACCCTCTTATGATGCTCCGGCAGCTCATCAAAGGTGGAGTAGATGACCTCCACGTTATCTCCCACAATCGCTTCCTTGATATCCGTAACTTCCTCCGGACGCTCATCGATCAGCAAAATGATCAGATGCATATTTTTATCATTCCGCAGGATGGATTTGGCGATGTCCTTCAAAAGGGTGGTTTTTCCCGCCTTGGGCGGAGATACGATCATGCCTCGCTGTCCCTTTCCGATGGGAGACACCATGTCCACGATCCGCATGGAAATCCCTCTGCCGTCGCGCTCCATCCGCATGCGCTCATTTGGAAACACAGGCGTCATATCCTCAAAGTTGGGCCTCTTTGCCGCCTCCGCCGGAGTCCTGCCGTTGATGGCTTTCAGATACAGCAGGGCACTGAATTTCTCCTGCTGCGTCTTGATCCTTGTATTTCCCCGCAGAATGTCTCCCGTCTTCAGGCCAAAGCGGCGGATCTGGGAGGGAGATACATACACATCGTTCTCTCCCGGCAGATAATTGGCGCAGCGGATAAATCCATAGCCATCCGGCATCACCTCCAGAATTCCCTCTGCCTGAATGCCGCTGTCCAGCTCCGACAGATCCTGAGGAGGACGGTCCTCGCTGAAGCGGTTCTCCTGGCAGCGCGTCTCCTGCCCTTCCTCATTTCCCCGCAGCGTATACGTCCGGCCTCCGCTGCGGTAATCGCCGTATCTGCCTCCGTGGCTGCGCATATCTCCGCCAAATCCTCTGCGGGACTCCTGCTGGAACCGCCCGCTGCACTGTCCCTGCTGGGAAGCCGTGTGCTCCTGCTGACGTCGCACGCTGTCCTGCCGCCCGCCGGCATGCTCCTGCTGATGATGGGCGTCATTCTGCCGCGAAGGGATATCCTCCTGGCGGTGGCCTCCATCATTCTGCTGGAAACTGCCGTCCTCCTGGCGCTGTCTTCCATTCTCCTGCTGGGAACTGCCATCCTCCTGGCGGCTCTGCCCAGTGTTCACCGGAGGTTTTTCTTCTTCCTGTTTACTTCTGTCAGTCTCTGCCTGAGCCGCCTCCTCTTTCGCATCCTCCTCCAGCATCCGGTCGATCACTTCCTTTTTCTTAAGCGCAGAAATATGTTTCATCCCCCGCGCCTTCGCCAGATCCTTTAGGACAGTCACTGATAATGCCTCATACTTCTCTCTCGTCATGTTTTATGGAATCCTTTCTTTTAATCTTCATGTTCTGATGATTACCCCACGTTTCTGTACGAATCTCTGTCGAACACAGATAAAACACGGAAATTCCTCTGAAAATACCGTGGTTACCTCTGCTTCTGCCCCTCCGGGCTTCCTTAAACTGTTTTTACATTTCTAAAGTCAAATTTTTCTGGGGTTCGTGTCTGAAATGACATGATTTATCTATTCTCTTAACAAAGTCATTGGTTCCCTCACAAACTGTGGGGGCCAAAATGCCCTTTGACCCCCACATCATAACATAGTTATATATAAAAAACCAGACCTAATGACAGAAAAAAAGCACAGGCTAACTTAGTATTAAAATGTAGCTACCTCCCCTTCCTTTCCTGTATTTCCTGTACGATCTTATTATACGTTTTCTTATTCAACCGATAAAAATATAAGACTGCAGCCGTCACAATCCAAAGGATCCCCGGAACTGTTGTAAAGGAGTGCTTGATCACCGACAATACTGCTGCATTCTGCTGCTGATTTGCCACATAGCCGAACATCCCCAAAACCCCTGCAAGCACAGAAGTTCCTATCGCCATTCCGATTTTATTTCCCAGGGAAATAAACGCATACTGGAAGCCATCATTTCTAAGCCCGGTCTTCCATTCCCCATACTCCACACAATCCGGAACAATCGCGTAGATCGCCGTATTAAACCCTGAAAAGAAAAATTGGGCCAGACAGGAAAACGCAAAAAATGGAACGGGGGACTCTCCAACAGTAAAGAAATACATGCAAAACATGCTGATTCCTGTCAGGAGCGCAAAAATAGATGCAGACCGCCCCTTATTATTCGTAAGGCGAAATACAAACGGAAAGCAGGCCGCGCCAATAATCGAAGGAAGAATGATAAACAGGGAATAGGTACTAAACAGCGCTTTATTTCCCTCTACATAAGTAAAATAGTATAAGGCGTCCGCATTTCTTCCATAAAGTGTCACACCGAACAGAAACTGCCCTGCCACAGCGATCATATAGGGGCGGTTCTTTCGCACGGCTTCTAATTGATCCTTTAAGGAAATTTTTTCTTTCTCCGGCACTTCCACCACTTCTTTCGTCTTCGCGAAGCAGAAAATATGGCAGGCCGCGAAAATGCATCCATATAAAATGGCGATCAGCAAGTAGCCCCTTTTATCATTTCCATTGCCCAGGGCCGCAATCAGCGGAACCGTCACAATATTGATAACACCGATCGCAATCATTGCGCTGACGGATCGGAAGGTGTTGATTTTCGCTCGTTCCTCTATATTTTGTGTCATGGCTCCGCACAGCGTCCCATAAGGAATATTCACACACGTATAGCCCAACACCAGAATACAATACGTAACTGCCATATAGATTATCTTGGCAGTGGAGGACCAATCCGGATGCGCCCAAAATGTCATGACCAAAACAAGCGCTGTCAGCGGCGCCGCGATCAGCAGCCACGGCCTGTATCTCCCCCATTTTGTATGGGTTTTATCACTTAACCCGCCAATCACGGGATCGTTAATCGCGTCCCAAAATCGTGAGAACAGCATCAGGCCTGCCACCGCCCCCATACTGATCCCAAAAACGTCCGTATAGAAAATCATCAGGAAATTTCCTACAAACATCCAACTGAAATTACATCCTACGTCGCCCATACCGTACGCGATCTTACTGATCAGCGGTACTTTTACGTTTGTATCTTTCTGATTCATCGCAATCCCCCTTTTTCCATTCTACAGGCAGGCCACGCCCCGCGTTTCCTGCCTTGTTTTTTTCTTATTTTGCAATGCGGATCACAGCCTTCACAATATCCGCTTTGTTATTCACGCTGTAATCCATGGCCTTCTGCGCTTCGTCCAGCTCATACACGTCCGTCACAATTCCCTTCAGGTTTACTTTTCCTGCGGCGACTGCGTCAATTGCCATCGGATAAATATGGCGATACCGGAATACCGTCTTAAATGTCAGCTCTTTATCCAGCACAAGGCTCATCGGGAGCGTCATCTCTCCGCTCTTGCTGTATCCTACCAGGACGATGTTGGAGCCCTTTTTCGCCATATGGATTGCCTGCCTTGTGGTAATTTCCGTGCCCGCCGTTTCAATGACCAGATCCATACCGGCTCCATCCGTCAGCTCCTTCACCCGTTCCAGAACATCCTCCTTCGCCCCATTGATCACTCCGGTGGCCCCCAGCTCCAGCGCTTTCTCAAGGCGCTTTTCCATAATGTCCACCACATATACTTCCGATACTCCTCTTGCTTTCAGCGCCATCATGGAAACAAGGCCGATGCAGCCTGCCCCCATGACCACAGCCCTCTGCCCCAGGTGCGCATCTCCCTGGATCGCCGCGTGAAATCCCACAGCCAGGGGCTCGATCAAGGCCCCCTCCAGGGTACTTACATTGTCCGGAAGCTTAAAACAGAGATCGGCTTCATGGGCAACGTATTCTTGAAAGACGCCGTCCACAGGAGGCGTTGCAAAGAATACCACGTCGGGGCACAGATTGTACCGCCCCGTTTTACAAAATTCACAATGGCCGCACGTCTTTCCCGGCTCCAGGGCGACCCGGTCTCCAACCTTCAGATGCTTTACGTTTTTGCCGACCTCAACAACCGTTCCCCCCGGTTCATGTCCCAGTACAAAGGGCGGCTCCACCACATAATCCCCGATGGCTCCTGTCTCATAATAATGCAGGTCGCTTCCGCAAATGCCCACATATTCCAGCTTTACCAGCACCTCGTCATCCTTCACCTTCGGAATCTCCCGCTCTTCAAATCCCATCTTCCCGATTCCCAGCATGACTGCAACTTTCATTTTTCCTTCCATTTCTGCGTCCTCCTTTTTTATTCACTTTTATTTTTACTTTATTAAATAGTTTTATTATGTTTTTAATTTTATATCTCCTCCTTCCATTTGTCAAGATGCTCCTGTCCATTTCGTCATTCTATTCAAAAATGCATCTTACCTTTTGGCAAAACTGCATGAAAAAAAGAGATTTCATTTCTGAAATCTCCTTCCAAAGCGTGTATGCCGCTTAAATCTGTTCTACAAAATCTTCAATGACCTCCAGGGCCGCGCCCAGGGCGGCCGCCCCCACCTGGTACCTGCAGCCAACCACAAAGGGCCTGTCCTCTGTAAAGGTATTCCGCTCTGATACTTTCCTCCATAGATCCGGCAGATAAGGCTCCGCGTAGCTTCCCACATATCCTCCCAGAATAATATCGCAGTCGAGAAGCATACGGATGTTATTCAATGCCACGGCCAGATACTCTGTATAGGTATCCCATAGTTCTGCCGCCCTTTTGTCTTTCTTTTCCAGCAGCTCAAAAAACTTTTCCAGCTTTCCTCCCGCCGCGTCTGACAAAACCGCCGCATTGCAATACGCATCCAAGCAGCCTTTTTTGCCGCAATAGCATGGCTCGCCGTCCGGGATCACTGTCATATGCCCGACTTCCCCACAGCGGAAATGGTCTCCCTGTACAAGCCCCCGATGTTCAAAAACCGCCCCTCCAACCGTATTGCTTAAAGACAAGTAGAAAAAGCGCTCCCGTTCCTCCGAATGGATTCCTTCCGCATAAGCCCCCGCATTCGCGTCATTGATAAAACAGCAGGGATACGCAAAAAAACGGCTCACGGAATCAAAGGATATCATCGTTACACCAAGGATATGCGAATATGTGATCAACCGCCTGTCCAAATCAATAATTCCAGGAAAAGAAATTCCGATGCCCAGAATTTTCCCGCGGTCGGCATTGCTTTCCTCCAGAAAGGCCTCCAGCTCCTCATTCACCCTGCGATAGTAAGCCTCCTCATGGACATAGGGAAGAAAAATGCGCGTATGGTTTAAAATTCCGCCTGTAAGGTTGGTGAGCACAAGGCCGATATGGTTTTTTGTGATATCCAGCCCAACGGCCTGCTTTACATTGACCGCAGCCGACAGCGCTTTCGCCCGCCTTCCTCCTGTGGACTGCAATTCCCCGGTTTCTTCCACAAAGCCTTTCTCAATCAGCTCCTTCGTAATCTGTGTCACCGTGGGAAGGCTCATCTTCATCTCATAGGAGATGTCCGGATTCGATACTGTTCCGTGCTTGCGGATATACCGAAACACGCGATTTCTGTTTCTCCTCTTTACCTCCATATTTGTTGTCTGCTTTATTTCCATATTATCCCGCCTATACTTTATTAAAGTGTTTTCTTTAGTATAGCACGCTGCCGCCTAAAAAGCAATGCTGCTGATAGCTCAGCCCTGCCCGCCGCCTCTCTCCATGACAAGACTGCAGCACAGCGTTACCCGATAGGCCCCGCCGATCGGGCAGGTAAACAGCGTCAGATCCCAGCCGCCCCTTTCCATTTCCTCCGTATCGACAGGATGCAATGTTTCCAGAAGCTCCACTTCATAGGTAAATACATTTCCATCCACATCCGTAAATGTGATACTATCGCCTTCCGGCAGTTTTTTCAGATTACCAAAATGGGAAGTATAATTGTGGGCGCAGATAATCAAATTATTTTGATCGGCGGATCCGGCGTACCGGCAGGGCGCGGTTTTCAGATGGGGATAACTCCATTGGCTGATGACCGGCAGCTCCAAGTCCAAAGACGGGATTCTCAAAATGCCGATATAATCAATCCCGTCGATGTTTTCCACGGGCATTTCCATGTTTGGGTCAAGGACGTAGTCCGGAAACACCGGCTCTGTTTCCACCTCCGCCTTCCCTTCTGTGGGCGGGAGGTCGCGGACTTCAGGCGTAAGCTCCCGCAGCGCATGATTTGCCGCGTCCGCCGCCCGCCGCGCGTCAAGGAGATTATAGGCCGTAAAAAAGTGTCTTCGACACTTCAACCCCCCAGCCCCCACTCATGGGGGAATTAGGGGGTTCTTTTTGTAACGTTTTCCTGCATAATAGTCTTATGAATATTTACAGACCATTATGAAGAAATTGAACATACTCTTCATCTCAGAAAGACTGAGATGGAAAATATCGATAAAATGATTAACTGTGGCGATCCCGCTTTTGGCGGCACCATGTACGGCTGTCCCCACTGTGGAAAGTTAAAATTTGTCCCTTTTCGCTGCCACAGCCGCTTCTGCCCTACCTGTGGAAACCTCTATGCCATGCAACGCACTACCTCTATGTCCTTTAAACTGGTCAATGTTACCCACCGCCATTGCGTCTTCACCATTGATGAGCAGCTCCGGGATTTTTTCCTCAATGACCGTTCTCTCCTTGACTGCCTTTTTCATGCTGTAAACAGCGTTGTTTCCCGCATGTTTTTTAAACAGAACAAATCCATGGACTTCACTCCCGGCTTTATCATGGTCCTCCACACCTTTGGCAGGGATCTGAAATGGAACCCCCACATCCACTGCCTCATCTCCGAAAGTGGATACAGCGACAATGGCTTCTGGCGTAATATCAATTACTTTAACTATACCTTCCTCCGCAATGCCTTTCGGACTGCGCTTCTCAATGAAATGGAAACAAAAATCGGCCCTTCCTTTAAAAAGATTAAATCCCTATGCTGCCGGGAGCATAAAGATGGCTTCTATGTGTATGCCAAACCAAACAAATGTGATCCGAAAACAGTTGTAAAGTACATCGGCCGTTATCTCGCCGCCCGGTTATCGCCACTTCCCGAATTGACCTCTATGACGGTGATTTTGTCACTTTCCATTACAGCCGTCATGAGGATGACAAATATGTGGAAGAAACTATCCCTGTCATGGAGTTCATACAAAGGCTCATCCGGCACATCCCTGAAAAGTATTACAAGATGATCCGTTATGGCGGCATCTATGCCAGACACCGAGAGATTGATAAAAAACTCCACAGAGCCATATCCCGCGAAAAGCGCCTCATCTACAGGAGCTTTAACCAATGGCGTACCGCTATCCTTTCCGCTTTTGGCTATGACCCGCTGAAATGTGAATGTGGCGCAACCATGCTGTTTTTAGAGCTTTACTTTAACCGTAAGCGCG
>DESK01000021.1 GCA_002361955.1 Lachnospiraceae bacterium UBA3316 | reverse complement strand
CGGCTGTGCCGTGAATAATCTGGGATTAAGAGTGTGGATGGTGAAAATCTTTTTTATATTAAAAATAAGAGAAAGGAGGATGAGAGATGAAGGAAGTTATTGATGCAAAAATAGATGACAAATTATTAGACAGTGTAAAAAAATGTAAGACATGGGAAGAAGTTTGTCATACAGTTACGTCTGCATACCCAGGATCCAAGATTACGGATAGCGAAATTGTTGATAAACTGTTGTATTTGTTAGAACATGATGATATCCTTGAAGAAAGTGTAATAGAGTCTGTTTATGCAGGAAAAGTAAGTGTAACAAATAGTGAGTTTATTCTATAATAGGTTCTGGACTTGCAGCCATTTTCAAATAGTTTTAGGTGAAAATGGCTGCAAGTTTGTGGAGGGAGGGCTTCCTGCACAGAAGAGAAAGGGGCGAGAATCTTTTGTTATCAAAGGCTTTGTTTAAGGGAAACCGGGGAAATTGGTTTTTTTCCGTATTTTTTACTATAGGGATCAGCGGGTTTAGCATCTATATGGCTGTTCTTTTGCAGATGTTCACGGACGCGGCCGTTTACGGCGGGCCCAGTGATCTCGGGCGGCTGCTTATCTATGCCGTCAGTTTTACCCTGGGCTTTATGGTCTGTTCCTACCTGTATCATTTTGCCCAGAACCGGTTTATCGAAAAGGGGATGCGCCAGTATAAGAACGCTTTTGTCGAAAAGCTGATGGAGAGGCGGGTTTCCGATTACAGGAAAACGGATACGGGGGTGTATCTGTCGGCCATAACGAATGATATGGAAATCATCCGCAGCGACTATCTGACGGCTTCTGTGCTGCTGACTTATAACATCACGATTTTTGTGTTCGCGGTGGGAATCATGCTCTACTACAATGCGGTGATGACGGCGGTGGCGTTTGCGGCCTCCATGCTGTCGATACTGATCCCCATGATCTTCGGCAAATATCTGACGGCTGCCCAGGAGAGGCTTTCCGAGAACCAGGGGCGCTTTGTGTCCTTCGCGAAAGAGCTGCTGTACGGCCTTTCCCTGATCAAGTCCTTCCGGGCGGAACCCCGGTTCCTGCGCCTGTTTGATGAGAAAAACGGGGAGCTGGAGCGCAGGAAAAAGGCTGTGAAATGGCATTCTGACAATATTTCCGTGTTGTCCAACGCTATCAGCGACATTCCTTTGTTTGCCGTCTATATCGTGGGTATCTATTTTATTTTTAAGGGATCCATAACGATCGGCACGATCATCGCCTTTGTGCAGCTTTTGAATTATACGCTGGGGCCCATCTCCGCGATCAGCCAGTCGGTTCCCAAGATCAGGGCTTCCCGCTCCATCCTCGATAAGATACAGAAGCTGGCGGAGGGAAAAGAGGAGGAACCAGGCGAGTATCTTTTGACGGAATGTAAAGGCAGGGTGGAGGTGGAAGGCCTTTCCTTCTCCTACGACGGGGAAAAGCAGATCCTGTTGGGGATTACCTATCTGTTTTTGCCGGGGAGAAGCTATGCGGTCGTGGGCGACAGCGGAAGCGGCAAGTCCACCTTTCTGCGGCTGATGATGAACTACTTCCCGGATTATCAGGGAAGCATAACAATCGACGGCATGGAGGTCAGGCAGCTTTCCCTGGAAAATGTCTATGATATCTGCTCTATGGTGGAGCAGGAGGTGTTTGTTTTTGACGCTGGGATCAGGGAGAATATCACGCTGTTTTCAGAGGTGGATGACAGGACGATGGCAGATATCGTCCATCGGGCAGGCCTGGACGCGCTGGTGGAGGAAAAGGGCCTGGAGTACCGGTGCGGCGAGGGCGGCATTCACTTGTCAGGCGGCGAGAGGCAGAGAATCGCCATCGCCAGAGCCCTTCTAAAGAAGGCGCGGCTGCTGTTTGTAGACGAGGGGACGGCGGCCCTGGACCAGAAGACGGCGGTGGAGATCGAGGAGACGATCCTGGATATCCCGGAGGTGACAAAGATCGTCATCACCCATCGCCTTTTGCCGAAGCTGCTGGAGAGGTACGACGAGATCCTGGTTTTGCAAAAAGGAAAGCTGGCGGAGCACGGGACGTTCGGCGACCTCATGGAGAAAAAGGGAGCTTTTTATACCTTATATCAGTCAGGGGCTGTTTAAAAATTTAAACAATTAATACATTCCTCTTGATAAAAAGAGTGCTTTCGCATATAATATAAATGAGAGAAGCGATTTCTTCTCTCCTTCGCTAAATGATGACGAGTGACGGTTCTGACTCGTCGGTAAAATAAAAACTGACCGGGCGAAGATGATGTGTGACGGTTCTGACACATCGGTAAAATAAAAATTGACCGGGCGAAGCGAGATATCGGCGAGGTTGACTCTGGCTAGTTGACCTCGCTTTTTACGTTGTGAGGTATTTAAAAATGGAATATGATTCAGAATTATCACTTCTATCATCCAAATTTACCCAAGATTACCCTTCCACGGCATATCCTGAACTGATGTACAAACATGGACGTCCTTATACTTGTCTGTTAATTGATTCGCATGATGATTATTTTATATGCGTTCCATTCCGTTCATCTATCAGACACAAGAACGCATTCATGTTTACAGGAACTACACGTTCAAAGAAAACGCAATCAGGTCTTGATTATTCCAAAATAGCGATTATCAAAAATAGTGATTACTTTGACTCAACCGCGATAGCTCTTGTTGATCAGGACGAATTTGCTGAAATGATGAGAAATCTTCCCACCATTGTTCAGGAGGCAAACGATTATGTGGACACATACATCAACCATGTCAATGGGATTGTGCTTATGCATCCGCGAGCATTTTTACGAAAATATCAATACTCCACTTTGCCTTATTTTCACGATATTATGGGAATCTGAAAGCAGTATCTGAGAGCAGAGAAATTAGAAGAAAAAACCCCCTTGATTTTTCAAACGCCCCTCCTTATAATGAGAATTAGGATAAAATATTGATAAAATTAGGATAAAATTATGATAAGGAGGAAAGCAATGATACAGATAAAACCAGTTTCGGATCTTAGAAATAAATTCCCTGATATAGAAAAAATTGTAAACTCCGGCGAACCCGTATATTTAACTAAGAATGGGTATGGTGCTATGGTGGTACTAAGCCTTGAAGAATATTCCAAACTGACGGATGGGGCAGAAAATGCCATGGATGAAGCGGATCTGGCAGCAGAAAGTGACAACAGGCGTTATATGCATAATGAGGTTTTTGAGGGACTTAGAAGGAGAGTAAATGGCTGATACAAAATACATTTTGCGGTATTTGCCATTATTTTATGAGGAATTAGAAGAAAAAGTGGTTTATATTGCCGAAACATTAAAAAATCCGCAGGCTGCAAATAATCTTCTGGATTTAGTTGAGTCGGCTATTTTAGAACGTTTGCCAAATGCAGAGTCTTTTGAACGGTATCGTTCATTAAAAGAGAGGAGATATCCATATTATCGCATCTATACAAAGAATTTTGTGATTTATTATGTTGTGGTTGATGACGAAGGTCCGGAGAAAATCATGGAAGTTAGGCGCTTTCTGTACAATGGGCAGAACCGTGATGTAAATATATAGTGGGAAGAAAAAACCCCCTTGACTTTTCAAACGCCCCTCCTTATAATGGCAATTGACTAGATAGAAAAAGACTGCGAGAAAGAGAGTACATCTGTACGGAAAGGCACAGCGAGCCGGGGAGGGTGGAAGCCCGGTGCGAGTAGGGAAGATGGAAGATCACTTTTGAGTTTCGGGCTGAAGGAAAGTAGGCTTTGACGGCTCTCCCCCGTTATCGGGAGCGCGTATGGCAGTATGTGTAAGAGGTGGTTGCGCAAGCGTAGGCTTTCGTCCTGTTACGGGACGGGGGCTTTTTTTTCGTGAAGGCATAAGGCGAGCGGGAATGCTTGCATTTCCATTTGCCGCCGCACACGAACCGGCGAAATGCGCGGAGCGTGTTTCGCATGGCCTGCGTGAAGGCATAAGGCAAGCGGAAATGCCATACAGACAGGAATTTATTAGAAATGGAGGCAGGAGATGTACGAGAAAGTTTCAACAGACCTGAACTTTGTGGATCGGGAAAAACAGACCGAGAAGTTCTGGAAGGAAAACCACATTTTTGAAAAGAGTATTGAAGCGCGCAAGGAAGGCGAGACGTATACGTTTTATGACGGACCGCCCACGGCTAACGGAAAACCTCATATCGGTCATGTGCTGACCCGCGTGATCAAGGATATGATTCCCAGATACCAGACTATGAAAGGAAAGATGGTTCCGAGAAAGGCTGGCTGGGATACCCACGGACTTCCCGTGGAGCTGGAGGTGGAGAAGCTTCTGGGATTGGACGGAAAGGAGCAGATCGAGGAGTACGGCCTCGTTCCGTTTATCGACAAATGTAAGGAGAGCGTCTGGAAATATAAGGGGATGTGGGAGGATTTCTCAGGAACCGTAGGTTTCTGGGCGGATATGGACCATCCCTATGTCACCTATCACGACGATTACATTGAGTCTGAATGGTGGGCCCTGAAGCAGATCTGGGACAAGGGGCTTCTCTACAAGGGATTTAAGGTGGTGCCCTACTGTCCCCGCTGCGGTACGCCCCTGTCTTCCCAGGAGGTGGCTCAGGGCTACAAGGACGTGAAGGAGCGCTCGGCCATCGTCC
Organism: Lachnospiraceae bacterium UBA3316; assembly: GCA_002361955.1. Classification (GTDB taxonomy): domain Bacteria; phylum Bacillota; class Clostridia; order Lachnospirales; family Lachnospiraceae; genus Hominisplanchenecus_A. The sequence continues at coordinate 8,855 of DESK01000021.1, read as the reverse complement.
GCTTTAAGGTGAAGGATGAGGACGCTTATATCCTGGCATGGACCACCACGCCCTGGACCCTGCCCTCCAACCTGGCTCTCTGTGTGAACCCGGAAGAGGAGTATGTAAAGGTAAAGATGAAGGAGGACGGGCGCGTCTACTACATGGCCCACGCCCTCTGCGATAAGGTGCTGGGGGAGGACGCCTATGAGGTGCTGGAAACCTACATGGGCAGAGACCTGGAGTACAAGGAATATGAGCCCCTGTATGCGTGCGCGGCAGAGAGAGCTGAAAAGCAGCATAAGAAATCCTTCTTTGTGGTCTGCGATACCTACGTAACGCTGACAGACGGTACCGGTATCGTCCATATCGCCCCGGCCTTCGGTGAGGATGACGCGAAGGTGGGACGGAAGTATGACCTGCCCTTCGTGCAGCTGGTGGACGGCAAGGGAAACCTGACGGAGGATACGCCCTTTGGCGGTATTTTTGTAAAGAAGGCGGATCCTCTTGTGCTGAAGGATCTGGAGGAGAGGGGACTTCTCTTTGACGCGCCGAAGTTTGAGCACAGCTATCCCCACTGCTGGCGCTGTGACACGCCCCTGATTTATTATGCGAGAGAGTCCTGGTTTATCAAAATGACAGCCGTAAAGGACGACCTGATCCGCAACAACAACACGATCAACTGGATCCCGGAGAGCATCGGCAAGGGCCGTTTCGGCGACTGGCTGGAGAATGTGCAGGACTGGGGCATCAGCAGGAACCGCTACTGGGGTACGCCGCTGAACATCTGGGAGTGTGAGTGCGGCCACCAGCATTCTGTGGGAAGCCGCCAGGAGCTCTTCGAGATGAGCGGCGATGAGAGGGCCAAGACGGTGGAGCTGCACCGCCCCTACATCGATGAGATCACGATCCGCTGCCCGAAGTGCGGAAAGCCCATGCACAGGGTGCCGGAGGTGATTGACTGCTGGTTTGACTCAGGGGCCATGCCCTTTGCCCAGCATCATTATCCCTTTGAGAATAAGGAAGTTTTTGAGCAGCAGTTCCCGGCGCAGTTCATCTCTGAGGCGGTGGACCAGACGAGAGGCTGGTTCTATTCCCTGCTGGCAGAGTCCACCCTGCTCTTTCATAAAGCTCCTTATGAGAACGTCATCGTTCTGGGCCATGTGCAGGATGAGAACGGCCAGAAGATGAGTAAGTCCAAGGGCAACGCGGTAGATCCCTTTGACGCCCTGGAGAAATACGGCGCTGACGCCATCCGCTGGTATTTTTATATCAACAGCGCGCCCTGGCTGCCCAACCGCTTCCACGGGAAGGCTGTGCAGGAGGGACAGCGCAAATTTATGGGCACGCTGTGGAATACTTACGCATTTTTTGTCCTGTACGCGAATATTGATGAGTTTGACGCTACAAACTATACACTGGACTACGATAAGCTCTCCGTGATGGATAAGTGGCTGCTTTCCAAAATGAACACCATGATACAGGCTGTGGATACGAACCTGGCAAATTACAGGATTCCGGAGACGGCCAGGGCCCTTCAGGAGTTTGTGGACGATATGAGCAACTGGTATGTGCGCCGCAGCCGCGAGCGTTTTTGGGCAAAGGGCATGGAGCAGGATAAGATCAATGCCTATATGACATTGTATACGGCCCTGGTCAATGTGAGCAAGGCGGCAGCGCCCATGATCCCCTTCATGACGGAGGATATTTACCGGAACCTGGTGTGCAGCATCGACAAGAGCGCCCCGGAAAGCGTACACTTATGCGATTTCCCGGAGGCGGATGTGCTCCATATCGATAAGGAGCTGGAAGCCAACATGGACGAGGTGCTGAAGATCGTAGTGATGGGCCGGGCGGCGAGAAACGCGGCAAATATCAAGAACCGCCAGCCCATCGCGAATATGTTCGTAAAGGCCCCCTTTACGCTGCCTGAGTTCTTCACGGAGATCATCCGGGAGGAGCTGAACACGAAGAACGTCACGTTTACGGAGGATGTGCGGGACTTTACTTCCTACAGCTTCAAGCCCCAGCTGAAGACGGTAGGACCCAAATACGGAAAGCTTCTGGGCGGCATCCGGAAAGCCCTGCCGGAGCTTGACGGAAACCAGGCGATGGATGAGCTGAAGGCAAACGGCTGTTTAAAGCTTGACATCCAGGGACAAGAGGTTGTATTATTAGAGGACGATTTGCTCATTGACACGGCGCAGATTGCAGGGTATGAGTCCGTCCAGGAGGGCGAGATTACCGTAGTTCTGGACATGAATCTTACGTCGGAACTGATTGAGGAAGGATTTGTGCGTGAGCTGATCAGCAAAGTGCAGACCATGCGTAAGGAAGCAGGGTTTGAAGTAACCGACAGAATTTTGATCTATGCATCTGGGAATGAAAGGATCGCGAAGATCCTGGCAGACAACACAGAGGAAATCAAGTCGGAGGTATTGGCCGACGACATTATCCTGGAATCTGTGGACGGGTATGTGAAGGAATGGAACATCAATGGCGAGACAGTGACGATGGGTGTAAAAAAACAGGACTAATACGAACGATGTGCCGGATGCGGTCTGGGGGGATGGCGTCCGGAGAGGAGGATTAGGAAATGAACAAAAAATTTGACAAGAAGAAATTCATTGCGGAAGTAAAGAATAACGTTAAGACTCTTTACCGCAAAAACCTCGATGAAGCTACACAGCAGCAGATTTTCCAGGCAGTTTCCTATGCAGTAAAGGATACGATCATTGACAATTGGCTGGCCACCCAGGAAAAGTATGAGAAAGAGGATCCGAAGATCGTCTATTATATGTCCATGGAGTTCCTGATGGGCCGTGCCCTTGGAAACAATCTGATCAATCTCTGTGAGTATGACGAGGTAAAAGAAGCCCTGGAGGAAATCGGACTGGATCTGAACGTGATCGAGGATCAGGAGCCGGATGCGGCTCTTGGAAACGGCGGCCTGGGAAGACTGGCAGCCTGCTTCCTGGATTCACTGGCAACCCTGGGATACAGCGCTTATGGCTGCGGTATCCGTTACCGTTACGGTATGTTCAAACAGCAGATCAAGGACGGCTATCAGGTGGAGGTTCCCGACAACTGGTTAAAGGACGGCAATCCCTTTGAGCTGCGCCGCCCGGAGTACGCCAAGGAAGTAAAATTCGGCGGCTACGTGGAAGTTCAGTACGACCCCGCCACAGGCCAGAACAAGTTTATCCAGAGGGACTATCAGTCCGTTCGTGCCGTACCCTTTGATATCCCCATCATCGGATATGGAAACGGGATTGTAAACACCTTGCGTGTATGGGATGCGGAGGCCATCAACGACTTCCAGCTTGACCATTTCAACAAGGGCGAATATATGAAGGCTGTGGAGCAGGAGAACCTGGCGAAGAATATCGTTGAGGTCCTGTATCCGGCTGACGAGCACTATGCAGGCAAGGAGCTGCGTCTGAAGCAGCAGTATTTCTTTATCTCCGCCAGCGTACAGGCGGCGATCGCGAAATACAAGAAGCATCACAGCGACATCCGCAAGTTCTATGAGAAGGCAACCTTCCAGCTCAACGATACCCATCCCACAGTGGCTGTGGCAGAGCTGATGCGTATCCTGATGGATGAGGAAGGACTTGGCTGGGATGAGGCATGGGCAGTGACCACAAAGACCTGCGCCTACACCAATCACACCATTATGGCAGAGGCTCTGGAAAAATGGCCCATCGAGCTGTTCTCAAGGCTCCTTCCCCGTATCTATCAGATCGTGGAGGAGATCAACCGCAGATTTGTGGAGGAGATCAAAGCGAAATACCCGGGTAACCAGGAGAAGATCCGCAAGATGGCGATCATCTATGACGGACAGGTGAAGATGGCCCATCTGGCTATCGCGGCAGGCTATTCCGTAAACGGCGTGGCTGCCCTGCACACAGAGATTCTGAAGAATCAGGAGCTCCGTGATTTCTACGAGATGATGCCGGAGAAGTTTAATAACAAGACCAACGGTATCACTCAGAGGCGTTTCCTGCTTCACGGAAATCCGCTGCTGGCAAAATGGGTGACAGACCATATCGGGGACGAGTGGATCACCGATCTGTCCCAGATCTCCAAGCTGAAAATCTATGTGGATGACAAGAAGGCTCAGCAGGAGTTCATGAACATCAAATACAGAAACAAGGTTCGCCTTGCGAAATATATCAAAGAGCACAATGGCATTGACGTAGATCCGCGGTCCATCTTTGACGTGCAGGTAAAGAGGCTTCACGAGTACAAGAGACAGCTTCTGAACATTCTCCATGTGATGTATCTGTACAATACCATCAAGGATCATCCGGAGATGGATTTCTATCCGAGAACCTTTATCTTCGGCGCGAAGGCTGCTGCCGGTTACCGCCGCGCGAAGCAGACCATCAAGCTGATCAATTCTGTGGCTGATGTGATCAACAACGACGCGTCCATCAAGGGCAAGCTGAAGGTGGTATTTATTGAGGACTACCGCGTATCCAACGCAGAGTGGATCTTTGCCGCCGCAGACGTATCTGAGCAGATATCTACGGCAAGTAAGGAGGCGTCCGGTACAGGAAACATGAAGTTCATGCTGAACGGAGCGCCCACTCTGGGAACCATGGACGGCGCGAATGTGGAGATCGTTCAGGAGGTAGGCGAGGAGAACGCCTTTATCTTCGGACTGTCTTCCGACGAAGTCATCAACTTCGAGAGAAATGGCGGCTACTATCCGATGGATTACTTCAATAACGACCAGGATATCCGCCGGGTACTGATGCAGCTGATCAACGGCGAGTATTCAGGAAATGACAGAGAGATGTTCCGCGATCTGTATAATTCCCTGCTGAACACCCAGTGCAGCGACAGGGCAGATACCTACTTTATTCTGGCGGACTTCAAGTCTTACGCGGCAGCCCAGAAGAGGGTGGAGGAAGCCTACAGAGACGAGGAGTGCTGGGCAAGGATGGCTATGCTCAACGTGGCCTGCTGCGGAAAGTTTACTTCCGACAGAACGATCCAGCAGTATGTAGATGAGATCTGGCATCTGGATAAGGTGACTTTATAAAACAGATATAAAAAGCAGAAATAAAAACCCCCTGCGCAGTCTGGAGATCAGGCTGTGCAGGGGGTTTTTTGAAAGCTCCGGAGGGCAGTCAGGTTCGTCTGTTTCCCCGGGCAACGGCCAGGCAGCCGTACTTGTGCGGATAGTTGGCGGCAGCCGCGGGGGATTTGACGATCCGTTACGGAAGCAGATGGTATTCCGCAAGGCACCGGCGCAGGGCTTCCCTGGCTCCGTCCTCCATCTCGCAGAGGGGAAGGCGGCAGGGCCCCACCTGTTTTCCCATCAGGTTCATGGCCGTCTTTACGGGGATGGGATTTACGTCGGAAAACAGGGCGGCGATGAGCTTTTCGTAGATCAGCTGAAGCCGTTTGCTCTCCTTTTGGTTGCCTGCCTGGTAGGAGGCACAGATCCTGTGGACATCGGCCGGGCAGATATTGGACAGGACGGAGATGACGCCCTTGGCCCCGATGGACAGCATGGGGATGATCTGGTCGTCGTTGCCGCAGTAGATGTCCAGGCGGTCTCCGTACTGGGCGGCAATCCTGGAAATCTGGGTAAAGTCGCCGCTGGCCTCCTTGACGGCGGCGATATTTGGAATCTCCACCAGCTTTTCGTAGGTGGAAGGCTGGATATTGACGCCGGTCCTGCTTGGCACATTGTAGAGGATCAGGGGAAGGGTGGTTCTGCCGGCGCAGGCCGCGTAGTGGCGGACGAGCCCTTCCTGGGAACATTTATTGTAGTAGGGAGTCACCAAAAGAAGGGCGTCCGCCCCGGCCTTTTCGGCGCTTTCACACAGCTCCTGGGCGTGGGCGGTGCAGTTGGAGCCTGCTCCCGCGATGACAGGGATCCTGCCGTGTACCGTTTTGGAGCAGAACCGGATCAGGCGGGAGTGCTCGTCGGCAGTCAGGCAGGCTGACTCACCGGTTGTTCCTGCGACGATCACTGCGTCCGTTCCCTCCGCGATCTGTTCCTCCAGCAGCTCCTCCAGCTTCTCATAGTATATATCTCCATTTTCATCCATAGGGGTGATCAGCGCAGTGCCGGAGCCCCTAAAAATCGTTGTCTTCATATAGAAAACCTCCGTAGTAAGCTAAAAAGCAGATTCTGTTGCCCTTCAGCCCCGGCTGACAGGCAACGTTTTTTGACTTCTTTATCATAGCGCAGATAGCCGGGAGAAACAATAGGAAATACTGTTGAAAATAAATGGAACCCATAGTTGCTGTTCGTGTAGGTCTGTGCATTTACTGTACAGACCGTAAGAAAGGGATTCAGGTGTGGGCAAGTCCCATTCGCGAAGCGGAGCGTAGATAATTTTCGATGGATTTGTGAATGTTACTGTGAACGAAGCGAACAGTGACAACCTACGCGGATAATTTCGCGGGAACCCTCATAGGATAGAGAAAAAGCCTGCGGAGGATAACGCAGGGAGCGGGAGGGACAAGTTCTATATGAGAGAAAAATTTCAGAGGTTTTTGGCTGCCATGGCGGTGATTTTTATCCTGCCCTATGTGATCGTATCCCTGGGCTCTCCCCAGGTGAAGGAATCCTACGGCAGAATGCGGGCGTCGGAAAATTTTATTTCCGTGAAGACGGAGGAGGGGATCCGGGAGATTTCTTTTGAGGATTATGTGTGCGGCGTGGCGGCCCAGGAGATGGAAAAGGAGTGGCCTTTGGAGGCGGTAAAGGCGCAGGTGGTGGTGGTGCGGACGAATCTGAAAAAATACAGCCAGGATCATCCGGGCAGCCTGCTGGCAGAGGAATACCTGACGCTGGAGGAAATGGAGAATCAGGGCATCCTGGAAAAGATGGTGCAGGCGGCGGAGGAGACGAATGGGGAGACGCTTACGGTTCAGGGCGCTCTCGTCCAGGCTCCCTATCATGCGCTGAGCAGCGGCAGGACACGCTCCGGCCAGGAGGCGGGACTGGGCAGGGAGTATGGCTGGCTGACGGCTGTGGAGAGCAGGCAGGACGCGGAGTCGGAAAAGTATCTTTTTGTGGGCATGGCAGAGCCGGAGACGGTGCAGGCCTGCATTACGGCAGAGTATCCGGGGGCCTTTGACAAGGGAAAGAAGCAGATTGAAATCCTGGAGAGGGATGAGAGCGGCTATGTGACGAAGGTGCGGGCCGGCAGCCAGGAGATGACGGGGGAAAAGTTCCGCAGCCTTCTCGGGCTGGCCTCCAGCTGTTTTTATATAGAAAAGACGGGGGAGCTGCTTCGGATCACCACCAAGGGCCTGGGGCACGGCCTGGGCCTGAGCCTCTACGGGGCCAGGCGCATGGCGGAGACGGGGGCGGATTACAGGGAGATTCTTTCCTATTATTTTAAAAACTGTATAATTTCATAATTCCGGGAAATGCTATAGTTGAAAGAAAAACGTGACTCAAACGGTCGCGCAAAAACAATTATAGTATGAGGTGAAGATTATGCAGAACAGGGAAAGAAGATTCACGGGAAGAAAGCGGGCGATGGTTGTTTTGAGCCTCTGCCTGGTCGGTGGCGCGGCGTTTACTACTTATTATACGATGGACCGTGCAGAGAAGGCAAAGGAAGAGCAGGAGCAGTTCACAGACCTGAACGCGGAATTTGGCCAGGAGGCGAAGGCGGACTCCCAGGTGGAAGGAGGCAGAAAGGTCGTGGAGGAAACGGAGGCCAAAAAGGCGAGTACGCCGGAGGCGAAGGCCGACCTGCCCCTGGCCAATGAGAAGGACGTGGATCCCGCCTATTTGCTGGAGGGGAAGGAAATCGATCTGCTGGCAGACAGGGAGACAGAACCGGCAGTGGACGTGTCTTCCGCGAATATCCAGCCCACGGTGGCTTACGATGACACAACCCCGCTGACCTGGCCGGTGGCCGGTTCGGTGATCCTGGATTACAGCATGGATTCTACGGTGTATTTTCCCACGCTGGACCAGTACAAGTGCAATCCGGCACTGATCATCGGCGCGGAGCCGGGAGGGCAGGTGGTGGCGTCTGCCAGGGGCATCGTGGAGTCCATCGATGTCAATGAGGAGACGGGTACGACGCTTACGCTCGATCTGGGAAATGACTACGAGCTGGTGTACGGGCAGCTCAAGGAGGTAGCCGCCTCTGTGGGTGAGGTTGTGGATCAGGGCCAAATCCTGGGATACGTCAGCGAGCCCACAAAGTATTACTGCGAGGAGGGCAGCAACCTTTACTTTGAGATGAAGCAGGCCGGAGAGCCCGTGGATCCCTTCCTGTATATGGAGTCTGAGTAGGCGGACATGCACAAAAGAGAAAATTTGTAGTATACTGGTAAGGAAAAGGCAAGGAAAATCCGCAGCCGGTCATTCACGGAGCCTTCGGGCGGGAATTTCCTGGGTAAGATACGTTTTGGGCCTTCCCGGCGGGGAAGGCGCCATATCGGCTGCTTTATATAGAACATGGCGTGTACGCGAAGGCGTGTGCGCTCTACATACGGGAAGGCGCCGGATGCCTGTCTTTGGAGAGAGGATGTATGCAAAAGGATGGACGGCATAAATTATACATATATCGTAAAATGCAGGGACGGAACCCTGTACACCGGCTGGACGAATGACCTGGACAAGCGTATGAAGGCCCACAACAGCGGGGAAGGAGCAAAATACACCAGGAGCCGCAGGCCTGTGGAGCTGGTTTACTATGAAAGCTTTCCGGTCCGCCGGGAGGCCATGCGCCGGGAGTGGGAGATCAAGCAGCTGACCAGGAAAGAAAAGCTGGCCCTGGTAAAAAAATTTGATAACCATTTGACGAACGAGAGTGACAAAACTATAATATGACTTATCGCAGGAAACCAAGCACGGAGCGGAGCGGAGTATTTGGTTTCCTGCG
>DESK01000040.1 GCA_002361955.1 Lachnospiraceae bacterium UBA3316 | reverse complement strand
TCTACTTATTTGTTTCAAACTTTTTCTCTTCATCTTTTTCCCCCACTTTCCAAACTTGAAATTTATCTCTGCCTGCCAGTTCCATTTTCAAATTTCTTGTCGGTTCACATCGCTCACGATAACATTTTCTTTCCCTGCGTCTTAGATCCACCTCCCTGTCCGCGTATTTCTTTTCGTATCTGTATCTGTAATTCCTTTATTATTTTCATTGTATCATACTTTCATATTTTTTAAAGAGAATTATTTCTGAATATGGATATTTTTAATATATTTTCTCAAAAATGTGTTGAAATACTCCGCAAATCAAATCCTCTGAAAAACAAGAAAACCCCCGGAAGTTCTATGGACAGTGCAGATGCCTGTCTCTAAAACTTCCGGGGGATCCCGTTCTTAATCTATAGCAGAATATTCTCTTTGCTTACATGCAAGCATGTCATACATGACCTTTTTTAAAGAACAGTTCAGCCTGCACGCCATATGTCAAAGCAAAGAAAGTTCTGCTTACATGCAAGCATGACGCAGCACTGTCTTTGCTTTGCCGCATGCTGAACTATTACATCACAATGTCGAATTTGTCTGCGAAGTATGCGTCCAGCTCGTCGATCTTCACGCGTACCTGCTCCATGGTGTCGCGGTCGCGGATCGTTACGGCGCCGTCGGTCTCGGAATCGAAGTCGTAGGTTACGCAGAACGGCGTTCCGATCTCATCCTGCCTTCTGTAGCGCTTGCCGATGTTTCCTCTGTCGTCAAACTCGCAGTTGTATTTCTTGGAGAGCTGGGCATATACCTTCTCCGCTCCCTCGTTCAGCTTCTTTGACAGCGGAAGCACGCCGATCTTTACAGGAGCCAGGGCCGGATGGAAATGAAGGACCGTACGCATATCCGGCTTCTCCTCCGTGCCGATGTTTTCCTCGTCGTAAGCGCTGCAAAGGAAGGCCAGTACCACCCTGTCTGCGCCCAGAGAAGGCTCGATTACATAGGGGATATACTTCTCGCCCTTCTGGTCGTCAAAGTAGGACATATCCTGGCCGGATGTGTTCTGATGCTGGGTCAGGTCGTAATCCGTCCTGTCCGCGATGCCCCAGAGCTCGCCCCAGCCGAAGGGGAAGAGGAATTCCAGGTCGGTGGTCGCCTTGCTGTAGAAGCACAGCTCCTCCGGTGAATGGTCACGGGCCCTCATCTCATCGTCCTTCATGCCCAGGGCTTTCAGCCAGTCAATGCAGTACTTTTTCCAGTAAGCGAACCATTCCAGGTCGGTTCCCGGCTCACAGAAAAACTCCAGCTCCATCTGCTCAAACTCCCTGGTACGGAAGGTAAAGTTGCCCGGCGTGATCTCATTTCGGAAGGACTTTCCGATCTGGCCGATACCGAAGGGAATCTTCTTTCTGGAAGTCCTCTGGACATTCTTAAAGTTTACAAAAATACCCTGGGCCGTCTCCGGACGAAGATAAACGGTGTTCTTCGCGTCCTCGGTAACGCCCTGGAACGTCTTAAACATCAGGTTGAACTGACGGATATCGGTAAAGTTGTGCTTGCCGCAGGTCGGGCAGGGAATCTGATGCTCGTCGATGAAGCTCTTCATCTGCTCCTGGCTCCAGCCGTCCACGCTTCCCTCCAGGGCGATGCCCTTTTCCTCACAGAAATCCTCGATCAGCTTATCCGCGCGGAAACGCTCATGACATTCCCTGCAGTCCATCAAAGGATCGGAAAATCCTCCCAGATGGCCGGACGCCACCCAGGTCTGGGGATTCATCAGAATCGCGCAGTCCACACCTACATTGTAGGGATTTTCTGTGACAAACTTTTTCCACCATGCCTGCTTTACGTTGTTCTTCAGCTCCACGCCGAGGTTTCCGTAATCCCAGGTGTTGGCCAGGCCGCCGTAAATATCTGATCCCGGATATACGAAACCTCTTGATTTTGCTAATGCCACAACTTTTTCCATTGTTTTTTCCATGTTCTTCTCCTCACCTTCTATATAATTTAACATTATTCATAAATGATATAGGCCAATCCGGCGCTTTCGTTCTCTCCGCCCTGGATCAGCTCCACTTTGGGCGTGATCTCCTGGGCGTCCCCGGCCGCCCCGCTCTCTTTTTGTTCCGTCGCCTGTTCGCTTTCCGTCTCTGTGCTTGCTCCGCTGCCCGCCATCCTGGCCGACTTCTTTCCGGTCAATTCCACGTTGCTGCTCACGTAGAGGATCTTTCCCGGAACCTCCACAGCCATATCCTCCGAAAAAACGACCATGGGATGATTCACTCCCGCGAAGATTTCCTCCCGCTGGATCTCCTCCTCCGCGATCTCTCCCTTCTCCACCTGATAAAAGCCGGTCTCAAAGCGGTAACCGCCGTTATTGTAGGCGTCGGTAATATCTCCCACGTAGAAATCCACGTTATTGAAAGCGGCATAATCTTTGTAGGAAGCGTACTTCATCAGAAGCTCCACATCTCCCTCTTCGCCGATCTCCAGCTTTTCCACCGTGAGGGCATCCTCCCCTGCGCCCTTCGTGTACTCGGCCACGCTGCTCTCCACATTTGCCTTCAATTCCTCCGCGTCATAGTAGCTCTTATCCAGCTTATCGATGACTGCCGCTGTCACTGCCCCGTCCTTTCCGATGGAGACGGCCGTCTCCTCCGGCGAGAACTTCCGGCATCCCGTCAGAAGCCCCAAGGCCACAACAGCTAAAAGTAACCCCTTTGTTTTTTTCATTGATACCCTCCATAGTCTGACTCACAGACAAACTCCGCCCATTCGGGCTGTTTCTCATGGTTTTCACCCTTGCACCGTAACTGTTTCCATACCCTCACAGTTACCTTGCATCATCATAATATCATAAAATTCCCTTGTCAACTAATAATTCCGGATGATGTCCAAAATCTCCAGGGACTTGAACGGCTTTTCTATGTACTTTTTGCGGAACCGCCCCACCACTTCCTGAAATTCCTTCAAAACCTCCGGCGTCACCGTAAAGGTGTACAGCTTTTGCAGGGGGGACGCCACCACATACTGCAGCGTATAGACGGTGGAGGAAAGCAGCGGGATCCCGCCGCCGTAACGGGGGGCGCAGTCCCGGCACACACAGCCGTCCCGTTTGGGCACGAAGGCGGCCAGCCCTTCCCGTTTCCCGCATTCCACACAGACAAAGGTCTCCGGGTACTCCCCGTTTATCACCATGGCCTTCAGCTCAAAGACTGTCCGCACCAGCTCCCTGTCCAGCTTCTTATTTAAGAGGGCCCGCAGGGACACATAGAGAAGATTCAGCATCTGCGCCTCGTCGTTGTTCTCCCTGGCATAGTAGTCGGCAAACTCCATAAAATAAAATCCGTAATATGCTCCCTCCACATCCTGGGCCAGCTCCCGGAAGTAGTTTTTCACCTCCGCCTGAACCATGGTGTAGGAATTTCTGCCCTCATAGAAGGAGAACTGACCGAAACAGAAGGGATTTGCCGCCGCCAGCAGATTTCCGTTTGGCTTCCTGGCTCCTCTGGCGAAGGCCGTGATCTTTCCCCTCTCCCTGGTGAGCACTACCACCCGCTTATCGTATTCTCCCATGGGGACGGCCGAAAGCACCATCCCCGTCAGGCTCAGCAGTTCCTTCATCAGATCTCCTTCTTGTCATATCCGAAGTTCTTGATCAGAAAGTCGCTGTCCCTCCAGTCCTTCTTTACCTTCACCCAGAGCTGCAGGTTCACCTTCATCTCCAGCATCTCCTCCATCTCATACCGGGCCGCCGCGCCGATCTTCTTCAGCATGGAGCCGCCTTTTCCGATGATGATGCCCTTGTGGGAATCCTTCTCACAGACAATGGTGGCCTCCACGTCCATGATATGGCCCTTTTTGCGCTCCTTCATTGTGTCCACTGAGACGGCGATCCCGTGGGGGATCTCCTCATTTAAGCACCGCAATGCTTTCTCCCTGATCAATTCCGCCGCGATCTGCCTCTGGGGCTGGTCTGTCACCGTGTCCTCATCGTAGAACATGGGCCCGTAGGGAAGATATTTGAACAGCGTGTCAATGATATCCTGGGTGTTGATGCCCTTTAACGCCGATACCGGTATGATCTCCGCGAAATCATAGATCTTCCGGTACTCGTCGATGAATTTCAGGATCTCTTCTTTCTTAACCGTATCGATCTTGTTGATCACCAGGATCACCGGCGTGGAAATCTTTCCCAATTGCTCCGCAATATGGCGCTCCCCCGCCCCGATAAAGGTGGTGGGCTCCACCAGCCACAGGACTACGTCCACCTCGCTGACTGTGCGCTCCGCCACATTTACCATATATTCGCCCAGCTTATTCTTCGCCTTATGGATCCCCGGCGTGTCCAGAAATACGATCTGTCCCTGCTCGCAGGTATACACCGTCTGGATCCTGTTTCGCGTGGTCTGGGGCTTGCTGGATGTGATCGCGATCTTCTGCCCGATCAGGTGGTTCATCAGCGTAGATTTGCCCACATTTGGCCTGCCGATAAGGGTCACAAACCCTGATTTGCAGCTTTTCTCCATATATTTCCTCCTGCCTTACCTGTAAAATCCTTTTTCTGCCTCTGTTTCAGGCTGTAACGCCTGCCGTTTCTTTACCCCACAAAGGGAACCAGCTCTGCAAACAGCTCCTTTTCGCTGGCCAGCTTCTCCTCATTTCCGATCACACAGATATTTCCCTGGGACAGCACGGCCGCCACAGGCTCTGCCAGGGCACGGATGGCCTCCTGGTCCGCCCCGAGCACCTGATCTCTCTCCCTCTGGAAATCTTCCTCGGTGATGCCGCTCATATAGGCATTTAAGGAACGCATTCCCTTGGCCATGGGAGTCAGGGGCGTATCCATCTCACTGATGGCCCCGATGATATACTTTGTCATATCCCTCTGGCTCACCGTAAAGTTCTTCACATAGTCCGCGATTCCCTCAAACACCTGGTTTGTCTGCTTCAAATGGGGATCCCTGTAAGATACAAAATACGTATCTCCCATGACGCCAAAGCCGCTCATGCAGCCGTAGGCGCCGCCCTTCACCCGGATATTTTCCCACAGGTAGCCATAGTTCAGGATCACCTTCAAAATACGCATCGCCCCTGTGTAGGAATAGCCTGCCGCCAGGAAATTTCCTGACCTTGCCCCGTACTGGATCTTTGCCGAGGTCATAAAGCCCTCGTTTTTCTGTCCCAGGGCCCGGATCTGCTCCTGCACAGGCAGTCCGCCCTCCGGAAGCTTCTCCTTCAGGCCGCGCACCAGTTCTGCCGCCTTCTCAAAGCCTTCCTTCTCCGCCGTACAGTCAGCTATCAGCGTATCCCTGCGGAAGATGCAGGATACCAGCTCCTTCAAAATAGCCGTCAGCTCCTCTTTCTTCTCCTCAAAATGCTCCTCGATGTCAGCCACCAGCTTGTAGAAGGCCACGCCTCCCACAGCCTCATTAAAGGCTGCCACATTGGAGAAATATGCCATGGAACGCAGCGCCGCCGTGGAGTGCCCGGCAGAATTCAAGTGCATCTCCAGCCGTGATTTCAGCTGTGCCACGATCTCATAGAGGCGTTTCTCATCCTCCAGCTTAGAGGAAAAGAGGATCTCCTCCGCCATTTTCCCTACAAACTCCAGCTCCCCGTAGAGGGACTTGGCCCGCAGGGTAAAGGCTGTCCGGTAGGCACCGGGCTCCTTCTTATTGGGGCATACGTCGATGGCCGTATAGATGCCGCCTGTGCGCATATTGATCTCATGGAAGAGCTCCCCGTAGGAATAATGCTCCGTATCGATCATTCCAAGAACGCCTTTGAGAATGCCAAGGTAGGGCAGCAGCTCCTTTTTCACATACTTTGTATCAAACATCAGGCTCAGGTACGCGATCCCGTTGGTACAGATCTCGTGATGGAGCATCCTGGTTCCGTCGATCTCATGCTCTGTATTGTACAGGGGCTGGGCCTTCCGCCCGATATCCCCGATGGAGAGCATGGGAATGGCCTCCAGCTCTTCCTGGGTGGCCGGCGTCTCCTGGAAATGGGCCAGCTTCTTTGTCTTTTCGATCAGCTCCTGAATCTCCTCCGGGCTGAGGGAGGCCTTATAAGCGGCCAGCTTCTCCCGAACTGCCTCCTCCATCTTTGCCGTCAGCCCCTTTTCCGGCTCCACGATCACCACAGTGGCGTGGGGGTTCTCCAGCAGGTAGTCCCGGATCAGATTTTCAAAATATCCTGTCTCCACCTGGCTTTTCAGGAAATCAAACACGGCGAGCTGATGGAGATATTCAAAGGGCTTCTCCTCATCGTAAAGCCAGGAATCCATCATATCGATGCCGTACATCAGGCCTTTGGGGAAGCTGCCGTAATCCGCCTCCCGGAACCGGAATTCCATGTAGTTGATCCCTGCCCGGAGCGCCTTCTCGTCCACGCCGTTCTGGACGGTCTCCGTCAGCACCTGGCGGATGATGTTTAAGAACTCCTCTTTTTTCTCCGGATTGGAATTCTTGGCGATCACGGAAAAGACAGGCTGGTACGTGCCGCTGTCGTAGGATCCCATGATGTCCTTTCCGATCTTCGCGTCGAGGAGGGCCTGCTTTAAGGGCGCGCCTGGCGCCGAGAGCAGGGCGTACTCAATCACCGCGAAGGCGTTGGCCAGCTGTACGTCCAGGCTGGTGCCGATGGACGCGTTAAAGGAAAGATACGTATTGTCTTCCACCGAATCACTGTTGGAGATGGAATACTTCTTGCGGATTTCCTTCGGCTCCTCAAAGGCGGCCTGCAGCCCGATCTCCGAATCGATCTCCATGGCGTCAAATTTGCTCAGGTACTCCCGGTCCAGCCACTCCAGCCTCTCCTCGATATCCATGTTGCCGTACAGATAAATGTAGCTATTGGAGGGGTGATAATATTTACTGTGAAAGCTTAAAAATTCGGAATATTTCAAATCAGGAATGCACTCCGGATCCCCGCCGGATTCATTCCCATAGACAGTGTCCGGATACAGGGAATTTAAGATTTCCCGCTCCAGCACATCCTCCGGTGAAGAAAAGGCCCCCTTCATTTCATTGTACACCACGCCGTTGTACGTCAGCTCATCCTCCGCGCTCTCCAGGTGATAATTCCATCCCTCCTGGCGGAAGATCTCCTCCTTCTGGTAAATATTGGGGTAAAAGACAGCGTCCATATAGACGTGCATCAGATTTTTAAAATCCGCGTCGTTGCAGCTTGCCACCGGATACATCGTCTTGTCCGGGTAAGTCATGGCATTTAAAAAGGTATTCAGGGATCCTTTCACTAATTCCACAAAGGGATCCTTGGACGGGAATTTCTTGCTGCCGCACAGTACGCTGTGCTCCAGGATGTGGGCTACGCCGGTGCTGTCCTCCGGTGTGGTCCGAAAAGCGATGGAAAACACCTTGTTTTCATCATCGTTGGAAAGAACGCTGATCCTGGCCCCGCTCTTTATATGACGAAAGAGATATCCTGTGGAATGGACATCCCCGATCTCTTCCTTTTTCAGTAATTCATATGCTTTGATCTCCATAAATGGCTTCTATCCTCCGTTTCTTTTGTCAATACCAAGCGTTACCGGGATTATAGCATTTATTCACCTAAGATGCAAACGCAGGCAACTAATTTCCGCGAGCAGGGTTACTGCCCTACCTTCAGCTTTTCCTGGCGCACAACCTCTTTGACTTTGCCGCCAGTCTGAGGATGCACCGTGATCCTGACGGTATACTCCCCCGCCGGGACTTTCTCGCCTGCCTTCAGCTTTGCCGAATTTCCCTTCGAGGCCCTTCCGTCCCATTTCAGCAGGTAGGTTTTGGTGGCGTCGGCGCTGTCCGTCTTTTTGTAGACGGCCCTTCCCTTCTCATTCAGGATGCAGATCACCGTCTTCACGGGAACCTCCGCCTTGACGGTGGCCTTTATTCTGGCATAGCTCTTTTTCTTCTGTGTCAGTGTCCCAACCCTGGGCGAATAGGAAACCTTCAGGCCTGTGATCTCAGGCTTTACGTATTTGCGGACAGTGAACATCCAGGCACGCATCCTTCCGTCCACCGTGTAGTTGAACAGGTTGCCCACCGGCTGATCCCCGGGCTTCATCTCTGTCTGGGCAAAATGGAAATTCCCATACCGGGAACTCGTATTGCGCTTTACGGAGAAGGTCACCTTCTTAGACTTTGGATGCACATAGATCAGCGACTGGTTGGCATAGTAGGACGTATAGCCGTAAGGCGTTTTCCCATACTTCATCTCGATGGTCTGGGTGCTGTACCCGTCCTTCACCACGATGTCAAAGAGCCTTTCCGCGGCCCTGGCCTTCCCCAAGGGCAGCAGCGCCAGGCAGAGAACAGCAGCTGCCAGCAGATACCTTTTCCCATGTTTCATAATCCTCATTCCTCCTTGCTTTTCTTTTTCTGTATCATAGGATACACGTACTTCTGTGTCAAGACAAAAGGGCAGGCGCTTTCGCGTCTGCCCTTTTGAAAAAGCATTGTAACTATTCTTATTCTGCGCCGTGCAGAGTGATCAGCTTGTTCAGATACTCGTATCTTGCCTTTGCCTCTTCCTCGTTCTTGGCGAAGAGTCTCTTAGCCTTCTCAGGATTGGAGCGCATCAGAGAGTTGTAACGAACCTCGCCGTTCAGGAACTCCTGATAATCTCCGGCCGGAGCCTTGCTGTCCAGAGTGAATGCCGGTTTTCCTTCTGCCTTCAATGCAGGATTGAAGCGGAAGTTGTGCCAGTATCCGCACTTCACAGCCAGCTCTTCCTCGGTCTGTGCCTTGCTCATGCCCTTCTTGATACCGTGGTTGATACACGGAGCGTAAGCGATGATCAGGGACGGTCCCGGATATGCCTCTGCCTCTGCGATCGCCTTTACGGTCTGGTTGAAGTCAGCGCCCATGGAGATCTGTGCTACGTATACATAGCCATAGCTCATAGCGATGCTTGCCATATCTTTCTTCTTCACTTCTTTACCGCCTGCAGCGAACTGGGCTACAGCACCTGTCGGAGTAGACTTCGAAGACTGTCCGCCGGTGTTGGAGTAAACCTCGGTATCGAATACCATGATGTTGATATCCTGTCCGCTTGCCAGTACGTGGTCTACGCCGCCGAAGCCGATATCGTATGCCCATCCGTCACCGCCGAAGATCCACTGGGATTTCTTAGCCAGGAAATCTTTGTCTTTCAGGATCGCCTGAGCCTTCTCGCATCCGCAGGCCTCCAGAGCAGCCACCAGCTTATCGGTAGCCGGTCCGTTCAGTACTCCTGAGGAGAAGGTATCCAGCCATTCCTGACCGGCAGCCTTTACTGCCTCGTTGTCGCCGTTTGCTACTACATCTTCTACCTTTGTCTTCAGGCCGTTTCTCAGTGCCTTCTGAGCAAGGAGCATACCATAACCAAACTCTGCGTTATCCTCGAACAGGGAGTTTGACCATGCCGGGCCCTGTCCCTTCGCGTTTACGGTGTACGGCGTGGACGGTGAGGAGTTACCCCAGATAGAGGAACATCCTGTAGCGTTGGCGATGTACATTCTGTCACCGAACAGCTGTGTGATCAGCTTCGCGTACGGAGTCTCACCACAGCCTGCGCAGGCGCCTGAGAACTCAAGCAGCGGCTGCTTGAACTGGCTTCCCTTTACGGTGTTCTCTTTGAATTTCTCAACAACGTCAGCCTTTGCAGGCAGCTCTACCGCGTAGTCGAAGTACTTCTGCAGGCCAGCGTTTGCTTCCATGTTCTCCATAGCCAGAGCCTTCGCGCCCTTCTTGCCCGGACATACGTTTGCGCAGGAACCGCAGCCTGTGCAGTCGTAAGCAGACATCACGATGGCGAACTTGTAATCTGCCATGCCTGTCATCGGAAGAGTCTTCATGCCTTCCGGCGCAGCGGCAACCTCTGCCTCTGTCATAGCTACCGGACGGATAACTGCGTGAGGACATACGTATGCGCAGCGGTTACACTGGATACAGTTCTCCGGATTCCATACGGGAACGTCTACGGCGATGCCGCGCTTCTCGTATGCTGCTGTTCCGGACGGTGTGGTTCCATCTACATAATCCTTGAAGGCAGATACAGGCAGGTTGTTTCCTTCCTGGGCATTTACCTTGCTCTGGATATTATTTACAAAGTCAACAACGGACTGTCTTCCGTCTTTAGCTACAGATACGGCCAGGCCCTCGTCCTCTGCGTTCTTCCAGCTCTCCGGAACGGTAACCTCTACTACCTGCTTCGCGCCTGCGTCGATGGCGTCATAGTTCATCTGTACGATGGCGTCGCCCTTTCTTCCGTAGGTAGCCTTTGCGGCAGCCTTCATCAGCTCGATAGCCTGCTCCTCAGGAATGATGTTTGCCAGTTTGAAGAATGCTGACTGAAGAACGGTGTTGATACGTCCGCCAAGTCCGATCTCCTTACCGATCTTGATACCGTCGATCACATAGAACTTGATGTTGTGGTTGGCGATGAAGCTTTTTACCTGTCCCGGCAGATGCTTCTCAAGTCCTTCCATATCCCACGGGCAGTTCAGCAGGAAGGTTCCGCCGTCTACCAGCTCCTGAACCATGTTGTATTTGTTGACATAAGACGGATTGTGGCACGCTACAAAGTTCGCCTGCTTGATCAGATACGTGGATTTGATCGGGCTCTTTCCGAAACGCAGGTGGGACATGGTAACGCCGCCGGATTTCTTGGAATCATAGTCAAAGTATGCCTGCGCATACATATCTGTGTTGTCACCGATGATCTTGATGGAGTTCTTGTTCGCGCCTACAGTACCGTCTGCGCCCAGGCCCCAGAACTTGCAGTTGATGGTTCCTTCCGGTGTGGTAACCAGGGGAGCTCCTACTTCCAGTGACAGATTGGTAACGTCATCTACGATACCTACGGTGAATCTTGCTTTCTCTGTGTTGTTGAATACAGCTACGATCTGAGCCGGTGTGGTATCCTTAGAAGCCAGTCCGTAACGTCCTGAGAATACGGGAACTGCGTCAAACTTGCTTCCCTTAAGAGCTGCCACTACATCCAGGTACAGCGGCTCGCCCATGGATCCGGGCTCTTTCGTTCTGTCTAATACGGAGATTCTCTTTACAGAATCCGGAATCGCGTCAATCAATGCCTCAGCGGAGAACGGTCTGTACAGGCGAACCTTTACAACGCCGACCTTCTGGCCTGCTGCTACCAGGTAGTCGATGGTCTCATCGATCGTATCGCATACGGAACCCATAGCGATGATTACGCTCTCAGCGTCCTCTGCTCCATAGTAGTTGAACAGCTTATAATTTGTTCCGATCTTCGCGTTTACCTTGTCCATGTATTTCTGGACGATACCCGGCATAGCGTCGTAGTAGGGGTTGCAGGCCTCTCTTGCCTGGAAGAAGATATCGGAGTTCTGAGCGGAACCTCTCTGGCACGGATGGTTCGGGTTCAGGGCGTTTCTTCTGAACTCGTCCACAGCGTCCATGTTTACCATGTCCTTCAGATCCTCGTAATCCCAGGTCTCGATCTTCTGGATCTCGTGAGAGGTACGGAAACCGTCAAAGAAGTTAATGAAGGGGATACGTCCCTCGATCGCTGCCATATGAGCTACCGGTGTCAGGTCCATAACCTCCTGTACGCTGGACTCACAGAGCATCGCGCATCCTGTCTGACGGCAGGCATAAACGTCTGAGTGGTCGCCAAAGATGGACAGTGCGTGGCTGGCAATACAACGTGCAGATACATGGAATACTCCGGGGAGCTGCTCTCCGGCAATCTTATATAAGTTCGGGATCATCAGCAAAAGTCCCTGAGATGCTGTATACGTAGTTGTCAGGGCACCTGCTGCCAGAGATCCGTGAACTGTACCTGAAGCACCTGCCTCGGACTGCATTTCAGTAACCTGAACTTCCTGTCCGAAGATGTTCTTTCTTCCCTGGGTCGCCCACTCGTCAGTAGCTTCAGCCATAACGGATGACGGGGTAATCGGGTAAATAGCTGCTACATCGGTAAATGCATAGGAAGCATGAGCGGCAGCATGATTACCATCCATGGTTTTCATTTTTCTAGCCATTTTAGTTTTTCCTCCTTAATTTCTGGTATCGCGTTTCCTCCAAAACGGACGGAACCGCAACGTTTTCCATATACAACATCATAGCACAAAAGAAAAGAAATGTCCATTTCCTCTCACATAGAAAATGGGCATTTCTTTGTTCTTTTCACGGTACATGGCCGTTTTTCTGGATATTTTCACCAAAAGAGTTTTTTTGATTTTCTCCTTGAGAAATTCCTGATTTTGTAGTACACTGACACACGTGCTACTTTTACCAAAGTTCAGGAAACGCCGCCCTTACATTCCCGGCGGCTATGGAGATTAATTTATGAGCAGAAAAGTGATTTTATATGTAGCGGTAAGCCTTGACGGATATATTGCGGACCGTCATGGAAGCGTGGCTTTTCTTGAGGGGAAAGACCCTTCCTATGACGGGGATTACGGATACCAGGAGTTTCTCTCCGACGTAGACACGGTGCTGATGGGGCGCAAAACCTACCAGCAGATCATGGACGAGCTGTCCCCGGACGACTGGCCCTACCCTGACCTGAAAAGCTATATTTTTACCCGCCATGAGATCGATGACCGCAGAGGCATCGCCTTTGTCCAGAAGAAGCCGACAAAATTTGTGGCCGAGCTTAAGGAAAAACCAGGAAGAAACATCTGGGTGTGCGGCGGCTCCGATATCGCCAACCAGCTGATCTCCGCCGGTCTGATCGACGAATATCACCTGCACATCATGCCTGTCATCCTGGGCGGCGGCATCCCGCTGTTCAACAGGCCCTATCCGGACCTTCATCTGTGCATCGAGGCAATTCATGAGGTCAACGGAGTCATTGATGTGACATACAGCTGCTAACTATACAGCCCCCGCAGGATACGGACGTCCTGCGGGGGCTTTTCGCTGTCCGCCGGGAAGACAGCCGAAACGGCTCCTCCCCGGCTCACACGATCCGAACCTTATAGGTTTCCAGCCAGTAATTCACCTGCAAAAGGTAGGCCATCATCTGAGGCCCCGCCATGAGCTGGCCGTACCAGGGCTTCCCATAGTCGGAAGGACTGGAAAGAAAGTCCTCCACCTTTTCCCGGTCCAGGAGGGCCCGCACCGGAGCTCCCGTATCAGATACCACCTCCCGCAGCCGCTCCCCCAAAAGCCTCTCATAAGCCGGATCATAGGTCTTGGGATACGGGCTCTTTTTCCTCCACAGGATCTCCTGAGGCAAAATCCCCCGGCTTGCGTGACGGAGCAGCGCCTTCGCCACGCCGCCCCGGCTTTTCATCTCCCAGGGCACATTCCAGAGATATTCCACGATCCTGTGGTCCGCGAAGGGCACCCTGGCCTCCAGTCCCGAATGCATACTCGTTCTGTCCATCCGGTCCAGCAGCGTGGCCATAAACCAGCGCAGGTTTAAGTAGGAGATCTCCCGCCTCCTGGCCTCCTCCGCCGATTCCCCCAAAAGGGCCGGCGTCTCCTTCACCGTGCGCTCACAGGCCGCCAGGGAATACTCCTCCAGCCGCAGTTCCCGCAAAAGCTCCCCGTCAAGGAGCATCTCTCTCATTTCCATCCCCGGCGTCCAGGGGAAATTCCTTCCCGCGAAGGCTGCCGGGCTGTGAAACCAGGGATAGCCCCCGAAAATCTCATCGGCACACTCTCCGGTGAGGGTTACCGTATTGTACTCCTTTACCTGAGAGCAGAAATACAGCATGGAGGACTCCACGTCCGCCATCCCCGGCAGGTCCCGGGCATCCACAGCCCGGAACAGGCAGTCATACTGGGCGGCGTTATCGCACTCCAGAAAGCGGTGGTTGGTGTGAAAGGTCTCCGCCATCCGGGCGGCCCAGGGTCTGTCCTCCCCCGGCTGGAAGGCGTTCGCCTTGAAATACCGGCTGTTGTCCCGGAAATCAAAGGAAAAGGTGTTCAGCGTCTTCCCCTGCCCGGCAAGCGTCCGCGCGCAGACAGCCGTCACCAGGCTGCTGTCTATGCCTCCGGAGAGAAAGGTGCTGACGGGGATGTCTGAGAGCATCTGCTTCCTTACCGCATCCTGCACAAGCCCGGATACCCGCTCCACCGTCTCCTCGAAGGAGTCCTCGTGGGGACGGCTCTCAAGCCTCCAGTATGCCGCCCTCTTCAGCCCCTCCCTGCCAAAGCGCAGATACTCTCCTGGCAGGACTTCCCGGACGCCCCGGAACACACCCTTTCCGTAGGTTCTGGCAGGCCCCAGGGCAAAAATTTCGCAGAGCCCCTCCCTGTCAACGGCTGCCTCCACACCGGGATAGGCAAACAATCCCTTGATCTCCGAGGAAAAGACAAGGGTATTTCCCTTCATGATATAAAACAGGGGCTTCACGCCCAGGCGGTCCCGGCACAAAAGCAGCTCCTGCCTGCGCCCATCCCAAAGGGCAAAGGCAAAAATCCCGTTGAGCCGCTTGATATACGCCTCCCCGTAACGCAGATAGCCCAGAAGAATGACCTCCGTATCGCTCTCCGTCTCAAACCTGGCCCCCTGGGCCAGAAGCTCCGCCTTCAGCTCCGGCATATTGTAAATCTCACCGTTGTAGGTGATGGCGCATTCCCCCTCCGCCGTCCGACGTACCATGGGCTGTTCCCCCGTCACCAGGTCTATGATCTTCAGCCGCACGTGGGCCAGTCCGCACCTGTCTTTCAGATACGTTCCCTCCCCGTCCGGGCCCCGGTGCTTCTGCACCCGGTTCATCTCCTCCAGGATGGGGAGCCATCTTTCCTTTTCTCCCTCATAAGCAACCGTCATATCGCAAAATCCAGCGATTCCGCACATAGGAATTCCCCCTTTCTACCGCTCACGCTCCGCAGATTACCGGCTGGTACTGCCGCCCCTCAAGGGCCGCCTCCAGGGCCGGCAGCAGAAACTCCGTGCGGGCAATCATAGAGTTCGGCTTTTTCACCGGATGGTCCTGCCCAAAGGGCACAAAATAAATGTGCTTCGCGTTTAATAGCAGGCCGATGTTTTTCATATTCATCCCCAAAGCATCGTTGGTGGATATGGACAGCACCAGAGGTTTTTCATTCCGCAGGTGCGCCTTGGCCGCCATCAGGGCGGGTGAATCCGTGATGCCCCCCGCCAGCTTTGCCAGCGTATTTCCCGTGCAGGGCAGGATCACCAGCAGGTCGAACAGACTGCCGGGGCCGATGGGCTCCGCCTGGGGAATCGTCCGTATGGGCCTGTTCCCGGTGATCCTCCCGGCCTCCTCCAGGAAGTCCGCGGCCGCGCCGAAGCGGCTGTCGATGGACTGGGCGGCATCCGAAAAGACTGTCTGCACCTGCGCCCCTGCTTCCACAAGCTTCTCAAGCTCCCGAAACGCCTGCCGATAGGTACAGAACGATCCGGTAAATACGAAACCAATGCTCTTTCCCTTTAATGACATAAGAATTCTCCCCCATTTCTTTCATTCAGAATAAAATCCACCAGCGCTTCCGCCGAGGAGGCGGGGGCATAGCGTCCCGGAAGCCCCGGCAGCAGCCAGGCGGACGCCCCCAGTTCCTCCGCCGCCTCAAAATCTATGCCGCCGGGCGCGGAAGCCAGATCAAACATGCAGGCAGAAGGGCTGACCCGGGCCAGAAGCTCCCTGTTCAGAATCACCGCCGGAACCGTATTGAAGATAAAAGAAAACTTTGGCAAAATCTCCCCAAGCTCCTCCATCAAAAACGCCCTCTCCGCGAAAACTGCCGCCCGGGCCCGCTGCACCGGGTTCCTCACACATATGGAGACACGGCCTCCCATCCCTCTCAGGCAGGACGCCAGCGTCTGGGCGCATCTGCCGTATCCCAGGACCAGGCAGGCGCTTCCCCGAAGGTTCCTGGGGCTTTTCCTGACGGCCTCCGCCACAGCCCCTTCTGCGGTGGCGATGGTATTGTAAAGGGCGATCTCCTCCCGGCGCATCAGGTCGGTAACCCTCACGCCTTTTCGCCCTGCCTCTTCGGAAAACCACTCCGGCACACATCCCCCGAAAAACTCCTGCCCACTCTCAAGGCTCTCGATCAGCTGTTCCAGAGAAATCGGCGGATTTCCGCTCTTTTGATTCAGATACTTCCTGTCCGCCGACAACGGAATGGGGGCCAGCACTGTTTTCGCCCCCTCCAGGGCTTCCTTCAGGCTTCCCGCCTGTTTCTTCCCCTCCGCCAGCCCGTAGCTTCTGACCTCATATCCTTTTTCCCGCAGGAACGCTCCCGCATACACCTGCCTCAGGTCGCCGCCTACTATGGCAAACCCATCCTCTTTCCATCCTACGCTCACAAAACACCTCCCTCAAAGCTATGCCTGGTATCTGCCGTTTCTATCCACAGCCCTCCTTACTATATGCAGGACATCCGCGAAAGGTGCTTTCTCTGTGTACCAAAAAGAACCGCTCACAATGAGCGGTCCTTTTTAGAAAAAGGGATATTCGTTTTTAAATTATTTTTTAGCTAATTTCTTAAACTCGTCAGCTACGTGCTGTACCTGTGTACCAACGATAACCTGAACAGCGTTTTTGCCAGGTCTTACTACACCTGCAACACCTGCGGATTTGATCTTCTTATCGTTAACCTTTGTGTAATCCTTAACTTCCAGACGAAGTCTTGTGATACAGTTGTCGATAGAGGTCAGATTGTCTTTTCCGCCAACACCCTCAAGGATGATGCGTGCTACTTCTGTGTAGTTGTTGTTTGCCAGTTTTACCTTTGTCTCGTCCTCGTCGTCATCCTCACGTCCCGGAGTCTTCAGATCGAATTTGATGATTGCGAAACGGAATACAACGTAGAATACGATGAATGCGGCGATACCCAGCGGGATGATCAGCCATGTCTTAGCTGCTGCCGGAAGAGATGCTGAGAACAGCAGGTCGGTAGCACCAGCGGAGAAACAGAAACCTGCACGGAATCCAAGAGCTACTGTGATAACTGTGAAGATACCGTATAACAGAGAGTAGATCAGGTACAGAACCGGAGCCAGGAACATGAATCCGAACTCGAACGGCTCAGTAACACCGCAGAGGAATGCACATATTGCTGCGGAAGCTACAAGACCGATAGCTACTTTCTTCTTGCTGTCTTTTGCACACTGAACCATAGCCAGAGCTGCGCCCGGAATACCGAACATCATGCAGGGGAAGAATCCTGACATGTACATACCAAGGCTCCAGTTAACATCTGCGGAGGTCTCGCCTGCCCAGAAGTGTGTAAGGTCACCAAGACCAATGGTATCAAACCAGAATACGTTGTTCAATGCGTGATGCAGACCTGTGGGGATCAGCAGACGGTTCAGGAATGCATAGATACCTGCGCCGATAGCGCCCATGTTTGCAATGCCTTCGCCGATAGCTACCAGCACACCGAAGATCAGAGGCCATACAAACAGAAGAACAACAGAAACAACGATAGATACAACACCGGCAACGATGGCTACGCAACGCTTGCCGCTGAAGAATGCCAGCCAGTCAGGAAGCTTTGTGCCTTTGAACTTGTTGTAGCACATAGAGCCGATCACACCTGCCAGGATACCGATGAACGGGTTCTGGATCTTTGAGAAAGCGATGAACTTAGAAGTTCCCTCTTCCAGGGTCATGATGGTTCCAACTACGCCTGTGCTAAGAAGAGTGGTCATCATGAGCCAGGAAGCCAGAGCTGCCAGAGCACCGATACCGTCATTATCTTCAGACATACCAAAGCCAACACCTACTACAAACAGAACTGCCATGTTATCGATCAGCGCGCCGCCTGCCTTGATCAGCAGGAAACCGATCGTATACGCTGCACCGGAGGTAGCACCTTCCGCACCCATAACCGCGGGAGCCAGCAGGTAACCAAGACCCATCAGGATACCGCAGATCGGCAGACATGCAACCGGGAACATCAATGCTTTACCAAGCTTCTGCAAAAATTTCATAAAATTTTCTCCTTTCCTTATCTTAATCCCTTTTTTCTATTTTAAGACCTGTAACCGCTCAGGCCATAAAATACACCTTATTTCTTTGTAATCTTGACAACAGCGTCACCTACGGACACGTCGCCGCTTGCGACTTCATCCACGGAGGCGTAATCATCTGTGTTGCATACCAGTACCGGCGTCACTACGTCGTAGCCTGCCGCCTTTACCTGGTCGATATCAAAGCTGATCAGAAGATCGCCTGCTTTTACCTTATCGCCGGCCTTCACATGGCCCTCATAGAACTTACCTTTCAGTTCCACCGTATCCAGGCCTACATGAACCAGGATCTCAGCGCCGTACTCTGTGGTCAGGCTTACCGCATGCTTCGTCTCAAACATCATGCCTACTGTGCCGTCCACCGGAGCATAAATCTTACCTTCTGACGGAATGACTGCCGCTCCCTTCCCCAGGATCCCATCTGCGAATGTAGGATCATTTACCTGAGCCAGAGGAACTGCTTTTCCCTTTGCCGGAGAACCAAGAGTGTACGCTTCCTCGCCCTTGCCCCCGAAGATTCCTTTCAATGATTTGAACATTTTACACGCCTCCCATTTTAACATAATTTCGTATCATCTACTCTTCCGGACTGTGCCGGAACCCCATATGAAAACGAAAAAGGATATCGGTGCCGCTTTTTCCGGCTCCTGCTTTCTGCTAAAAAGCAAGCCTCACAAGATAAACCATATGCTATCTTATCCTATAATTTTTGTTTTCTACAGACAAACAGTTATATCCGTATCCTAAATTCCTTTCTATCATACCAATACTTTAGCCAAAAGTCAACCAATTTCGTTTACAAAGTTTATACATTTTTAATAAATTTAGTTGCCGTTCGCTTATAGGGAAAATCACAAAAACTGCTGCGCCATGTGAGCATGCCGGCAGCTATTTTTGCCGTACAAGGCCGATAAATTTCTTGATCTTAAGGGCGTCTTTTCCGTCCTCCCCCTCCACGCCGGAGCTCACATCCACCACGTCGGGGCGCAAAATATCCATAGCCTCTCTCACATTTTCCTCGTTGAGTCCCCCCGCCAGCACCAGCAGCTTTCCCTCTCTGCGAAAGCCCTTCGCCGCCTTCCAGTCAAAAGACTTCCCGGCCCCCGAAACCTTCCCGTCCAGCACATAGGCGCAGATTCTCTCATCGTCTTCCCGGGACAGCTCCGTCCCCTTTTTCACATTGACCCCTCTCCAGACGGGGAGTCCGATCTGGTACAGCAGCTCCGGAGGAAGCTCCCCGTGAATCTGTATCGCCTGAAAATCCATGCGCTCGATCATCCGGATCTGTTCCAGGGTGGGCGATACCACCACGGCTACCCTCTGAATCCTGCGGTCTAAATAGCGCAGCACCTGCCATGCATTCTGCACGCTATTATTTCTTTTACTCTCTTCACAAAACATCACAAACCCGGCGTAATCCGCCTGATACCTGTTCAGCATCAGCGCCTCCGACGGCTTCGTAATGCCGCAGATTTTTACCTTCGTCTCCATGGTGTTCCTCCCCTCCTGCTATGATTAATAGAAGCATTATAGTATATCGATGCCGCCCTGTCAAGGCGCATATAACCCGTTACTGAATACGCAGACCTGCGTGAACAGTAACAGCCAATCCCTGCCGCGCAGCGGCTCTTTTATTTATTCTTGACATTACCCTTCAAATGCTGTATAATCACTGCATCCACAGTTTAAACTTCAGAAGTTTAATGTGCTAAAGTGAAAGGGGAATATATAATGAAAGAGATATCAAAGCTGATGGATTATCGACCTGAAATTCGTGTTTTAGACGCTACCCTCCGGGACGGAGGCCTTGTGAATGACTTCTACTTTACAGATAAATTTGTCCAGGATCTCTATCTGGCCAACCTGCGTGCCGGTGTGGATTACATGGAATTCGGTTATAAAGCATCCCGTGAAATGTTTGATGAATCCAAATTCGGAAAATGGAAATTCTGCAAGGAGGAAGACATCCGCGCCGTCGTAGGCGACAACAACACGGACCTGAAAATCTCAGTCATGGCCGATGCAGGACGCTGCGATTACAAGACAGACATCGTTGACCGTTCTGACAGCGCCATCGATATGATCCGTGTGGCCACCTACATCAATACGATGCCGGCTGCCATCGACATGATCGAGGACGCCCACGCCAAGGGCTACGAGACCACCTGCAACATCATGGCCCTGTCAAACACCCAGGAAAAGGATCTGGAGGTAGCCCTCCATCTTCTGGGAAAGAGCCCGGTGGACACGGTCTACATCGTAGACAGCTACGGCTCCTTCTGCCCGGAACAGGTGGCCCGGGTGGCAGAGATTTTCAAGGGCGTCTGCTCCCAGTACGGCAAGGAGATCGGCGTACACGCCCACAACAACCAGCAGCTGGCCTTCGCCAACACCATCGAGGCTGTGGGGGACGGCGTGAATTTTCTGGACGCCACCTACAACGGCATGGGACGGGGCTGCGGCAACTGCATGATGGAGCTGCTTCTGGGCTTCCTGAAAAATCCCAAATACAACCTCTACCCTGTGATCCAGTTTATTGAACGCCACATGGTAAAATTAAAAGAAGAAGGCGTCGTTTGGGGATACGACTTCCCCTACCTGCTCACGGGAATCCTGAACCAGCATCCCCGGTCAGCCATTCAGTTTATGAAAAATCAGCGGACCGATTACACGGAATTTTATAAAG
The DNA here is from genome assembly GCA_002361955.1 of Lachnospiraceae bacterium UBA3316. Taxonomy (GTDB): domain Bacteria; phylum Bacillota; class Clostridia; order Lachnospirales; family Lachnospiraceae; genus Hominisplanchenecus_A. The sequence continues at coordinate 40,501 of DESK01000040.1, read as the reverse complement.
AATTGCTGGACAGGGATTAAACAGCAGACACAAAAAGAACGGTGTACCCAAGTCAATGAGGTACACCGTTTTCTTTTATTTCATTATCCTCTTCTTCTCTTTTTCTGTGTCTTACGCCAGAAAACCATACCGGCAGCACCGGCTGACGCACCCAGTAAAATGATCCAAAGCGCGATATTTGTCGTATCACCTGTCTTCGGCGAGCGGAAAATAGTAATCTTCGTCGGAGGCGGCGTCGGATTCTCCTTAGGAGGCACAGGCGCTTTTGTCTCCGGCTCCGTAGGCGGCTCAGTCTCCGGCTCCGTAGGCGGCTCAGTCTCCGGCGGATTCGGCGTATTTTTCGCTTCCACCAGCACGAGCGTGTCCGGTTTTCCCTCGATATAATTCTGCGTGATACTAAATGGATATTTTTCTTTTGACAGCTGATAACCGTCGGGGGCTTCCTCCTCCTGGAAATAGTAGTTTCCATACAGAAGGTCTCTCACCTCCAGTGTTCCGTTGCTGTCTGTAGTGAGACGTACTTCCTCACCTGCGCTTGTCAGGTAACGTGTCCCATCCTCTTTGAAAAGAGCAAAGATTGCTCCCTTCAGTCTTTTTCCTGTCTCGGAATCTGTCTTGATCAGCCTCACCGCCCCTAAAACAGGCTGGCACTTTGGTTTGGCTACGATATCATACTCATAAATGCTTCCCGGCTCATAAGTCACGCCGTCATAGGTCACTTCGGTCATGTTCGGCAGAGGTACGCTTGTCAGAAAGGCAATACTCTGTGTGTATCCCTCCGGTATTCCACCTACTTCCTCTACCAGGTAGGTTCCCAGCTCGAGCTCTGAAAACTCCGCGATACCGTCGGCATCCGTAGCTCTCACTTCCCGGAAATAATCCTTGTCTTCTACCTTTACCTCGCTGTGATCCAAACGCTCCTTGTAAGTCAGCTGGTAGCTGACGCCTTCTACAGGTTTGGACGTGCCATCCTTCAGATCCGTCACATTTTTCTCAATGCGGATCAGACCTTTCATCGTTTCATCAATCTCTGAAACGGAATATCTTCCTGCTGCGTTTGTCTCTAAGCCGGATATGTTCCATGCAAATAGTAATACCATCAAGAGCAGGAACCCTTTTTTTGCAATTTTACTTACGCTTTTCATGATTCGCTCTCTTTCTCACTCTGTACATCTCAAAGAAGATGCCCAGAATGCAGGCTGCCATAAGCGCGACGAGATACCACCGGATATCCGGTTGTGCCTGATACATTTCATCCAGTTCATCTGCTGTCTTTTGTTCATAAGCAACCCTTACCCCTCTCACCAACAATCTGTGACTATTGACTCCCAAGGGAGTGCATGTAATCAGCGTGACATAGTCCCTGTCCTTTTCGATATCAAGCTCATCTCCGATGTAGGGATCAATGACCTGAATCTTGTCTACCTGATAGGCCAGCGTCTCATCCATCGCGTATACATAGAAGTAGTCTCCTTCTTCCAGCTTGTCCAAGTCTGTAAAAAGCTTGGCCGCCGGAAGCCCTCTGTGGGCCGAAAGCGCCACATGGCTTCCCTTCCCTCCCACAGGAAGAGAAGTATTGATCAGATGACCTACTCCCTTCTGGAGAACAGCCGCGGACGTTCCCTCGTAAATCGGAAGGTTGACACTGATCTTCGGGATCTCCAGATAGCCAAGCATCTCGCCCGGATCCAGAAGATCAATGCTGCTCCTCTCCTCATCTCCATAAGGCACATAGCTTCTGCCATTGGAAAGAGACTCGTTATATTCTTTCGCCGCTGCCTTCCTGCTCTCAATCTCCTCATCAGAAAGCTGTTCCATCTGTTCCTGATAGGTGCCGATTACATTAAAAGCAATCCTTGTATTAATCCAGTTACTCACAGCCGGGTAGCTGAATAGTGCAATCCCGCACAACAGAACCAAACCAAGCAGCAAATTACCCAGCCATTTTTTCATATGTATTGCTCCATGTACTAAAAAGGTTATCTAGTTACTTTAACATGCTTTTCTTTCTGCGGATCAGGATCAATCCGATAGCCGCTACCACGATCACAGCGCCGCAGATGGTGAACATCCAGGTGCCAATGCCGCCGGTCTGGGGGAGGTTGAAGTCTGTATTGTTCACAACGGTAAGCTGTACGTCACCATCATTCGTTGTGAAACCGCCTTCGGTGTCTACTTCCACGTAGGCATACTGAAGGCCGCTCACCTGAGTATAGCTTCCATCCTCGTTTTTCGTATAGATGGCATCCGTTCCGAAGTTGTAAACACTAACATTTTCGGGAATCGTAATTGGATAATACTCACCACCAATCAGCTTATAAAATGTGCCAGTTTCTTTCGTATAGCTGACTTCTTCGCTATCATTTACCGCTCCATAAGTCACTACTTCTTTAATTTTAACCTCAATAGGATCCTTTAATAAGGTAAATCCCGGCAATGTAGCGGTTTCCTTTAAGTAATATGTCCCTGGCTCCAATCCATAAATACGTGCATGCTCATCATCCCCCGTAATGATGTCATTTCCCACTGTGGCATCTGTAACATCTAGGATCGGATGATAAGAACCAGCAGTTGTTCCTTCTTCTCCCACTACCTTGACCTCTTGGGTCATAGCCTTATCTTTATACAATCGGAACTTAACACCTGCCATCTTAGTAGGAATTTCCGCACCTGAACCATCGATCTTTGTCACATCAATACCAAAGGTATATACCCTGGATTTAATCTTATGCTCTTCCTCTTTATCCTTATCAGGCACGATACCGGCGTTGTGATTGTACACCAGCTTTACGCTGTTGGGATTTCCCTTACCGCCGACTACACAGTTCTCATTCAAAACAGCTTCATACTCGATGACAAGCTCTTTCTTTCCACTGTCAAAACTCTTCAGATAATTCATATCTGATGTTATAAAATCCCAGGTTAACTGTTTTCCGCCTTCATATTCTTTGTCTGCTCCTGCATAATCCGAATCGTCTGGCTCCATCATATTGATCGGAGTCATAGCCTTATATTCTATATCACTGGCATCATGAACCTCGATAGACTTTACTCTCTTATAAGTCAGACCCTTACTCATCGTATCTACAACAGTAAATTTTGACATAGTGGCAATGTCTGCCGGAATGCTCGCCTTAAGGCGGAAAGTCACTGTATCACCGATATTCTGGCTTTCATACTTTTCGTCCCTTTCTGTACCTTCCCGAACAATATTTTTCTCAATATCAGGAATAACCTCTATATTCTTCGGATATACATGAACATCATACTGCCACAGGCTGCCTGCCGGATACACTGTTCCTCCTGCGGTCAATCCGGAATTTACCTCTGCAGCATTTGTCATCGGCAAAGATACTAAAAACGGGATGGTTTTTTCCTGTACAGTCGCCGGTGCTTTATATTCCACCACAAGATACAACCCCTGAGCCTGAGACGGCACATCAATCGTTGTCGTACCCGTAGAATCCGTCTCAGCGCTGACTACGCCGCCCTGCAAAATACTATCTGCCGCTTTCTCAAAATCTTTAAGATTGTCCTTTGCAACGGCTTTCAACAAAGCATTGTTCAATTCTGTAGCAGTAGCAATATCATTCACTGAACTTCCAAATGAACTAAACAAGCTTTTCAGATTATAATTTTTCAAATCATACTTTAACCCAACCTGACTTCCATCAGTTGACTGAACAAAATCAGCTACCTTAAAATATTCAAACTGTACTCCCGGTAACGCCTTAGCAGTTGGAAAGTCTTTCTGCATATCTACCGGAAGACCTGTTCCCTCTTTTGTCTCTCCGTCATAACTGTATTTGTGAATGATCAATTTTAAAGATTCGTCAGCTTTGATTGCACCCTTTGAAAATCTCACACCTTCCACTGTAAAAATACCATTATCATCAGAGCTGGATGTAGCTCTTGCGATCACTCCTGCGTTCATCGTGAACACAAATGCCAATGCTAAGGCACAGGCTATCATTTTTTGTGCTTTTTTCCATAAATTCTTCATACTGTTAGTTCCCCTTTTCTTTCGTTTCTCCTTATTACTCTTTGCTACGTGGCAGACAGCCCACAAAAGCATTTTGACTGCTACCTGTCGGGCACGTCGCAAAACTCGCCCTCTTTGCGGATAGACCCGCATATGTTTTTCCTTCACTCACTCCCTTCTCTATTTGATGCAAAACCTTCTCTTATATGCCCATAGTCCTCCTATCAATATAAGAAGGCTTCCGCTTACTAAGAACCAAAAACTGCCTATACCACCGGAACGAGGTACGCTAAACTTATAGTCGTTGGGAATCATATAGACAAAGTCATTCGGATCCTGAATCTCTTCCTTCTTCACTTCGAACACAATCGGATCTTGAAGAAGAATGTAGCCATCCCACGTCTGTGTCTCTGTCAGTCTGTACTTTCCCCAACTGAGCCATTTAAATTCTAATGCGCCTTTTGCATCGGTAGTACCTGTTTCCACTTCGTCCCATGACGTCACTCCATCTTTTGTGACTTCTTGCTCCAGCTTAAATCTGACGCCTGACAAGTCTTCTCTCTGTTGAGACGAATCGCTCTTTTGAATTTTCACTTTTCCTTTTCTGTAGTTTGTGACGGGTATGGTAATGAGTTCCGTTCCATCATCCTGCTTCACGGGATCTGACGCTTCACCCACATCACCTTCCTTTTCATACTTACCGTCCTCTTCTTGAGTGATCTCCTCTTTAGCAAAATACTTATATGCATAGAGTTTACCGTCATCATTCGTTACATAGGTTCCGTCACTGCTCTTCTCATACTTGGGCAGGTCGATATATGTACATTTGTAATTCTCTTTCGGAGAATCGGCAGGAATCGTCACCTTGCCGTCTGTAACTGTAACAGTTTCTTCTTTTCCCGCAACCAGTACCTTACATTCTCCGACAGTTTCTTCCTCGCCGCTTTTCTTTGTACGATAAAGAGTATAATTTACTTCTGGAAGGTCAGTGTCATCCGTTCCGATCCCTTTCCAGGTTTTATTAATCTGAACATCAACCGCAGGAGCATTTCCTGCCTTTGCCTCAGCTGTAACGGCAGGCTGTGCATTGTAAGTTATCTCTGCAGTGACTTTTCCTTCAATCTCATTATTATCAATGTGATCTTTTAGGGCTAATTCAGCCGCAGACAATCCCTTATACTGCTCTTTTTCTCCTTTTTTACCTTTTAAAGAAGCGTAATTTATTGTCACATTAACAATATCTCCCGTGTCATCAACACGTGTACCTCTGGCATCTTCCAGATAGAAATCCACCGGTTTCCCACCAAACATTTTCTCCATCTGGTATGTAATATATGTTTCTTTATCTCCTGCTGTTGCATTTATTTTAGTACCATCCGCACTTGTATAGTTTAATGTCTTTAATCCGCCATCAACATATGCAGTATAACCCACAGCAACTTCATGCTTTGTGTCTTTATCGAGTACATAGCCATCTGGTGCCTTTACCTCTTTAAAGTAATAGATTCCCTTCGGAACATCCGTATAGGCTGTATATCCATCTTTATCTGTCACTAACGGTTTTTCTGTTTGTACTCGACTATCATCATCTGCACGATAAAGTTCAAATATCGCTCCTTCCAAAGGCTCTTTTGTAAGCTCATCTATCTTCTTAATCCTTACTGTTCCGCTCGCATCATCTTTCAATTCAACTTTATCAAATACCGTAAAGGATGGATACAACGTATAGGAATAAGATTTTGTAGCAGAATTGACGGCTCCCGAACTTGCCGTTGCTGCCCATACTCTAAAAAACTCTGGCAGCCATACTGTCATATAAGAGTAAGTGCTTTTCGTTAGATTAGAGTAATGAAGATCTGCATTTTTATTCTTATTGGGTCCTGTCTCTGTTTGCTCCCACTCCATCTCCTGTGAAGCATCCCTGGCAATGCTGCTAAGCATTCTTCCATCAAATTCTATATCCGATATTTCGATATATTCACCGGCTTCGGAATCATAGTGACAGTATCCTGCTTGCATATAACCAGAAAACTTTTCATCAGCGCCTCGTAAATAATAATAGTGAAGCTTTGACGAATCGACAACATCTGCTGCATTATCAGTCCAGTCTGTCCATGTGACATAACCTAATGTATACTTTCCTATTGTATCTGGAAAATAACGGATCGGATTATGGGAGAAATTGAATTTAGCATTTAATCCTCTACGTCTTCCCGGACTAACTTCCACGACTGCCCCAAAATTAATATCCTGAGGGTTTTCCGGATCCACAATCGGCATTATACTTGTAATACTATTTTGTGTGAAGTCTGCCTGATAGTTTAAGCCCCCTGTCGCAACCATTTTAAGATAGCGAATTCCTTCGATATCTTTAATTCCATACTCCGATGCATTAAATCTTTCTGTATATGTCCCCAATATCTCTTTCAATATTTCAATTCTGGATCTGGGGTTACCACTTTCATCAGTAGCACTAGGCGGATTTTCAGGATCACCTGCAAGCCAGTTAGCATTTTTGAAGTTATCATATATCGCCCGCCTAAAGTCTCGATCCGGTACTAAAGTCACTAAATCCGCATCATCCACCGAACTAATCGAAACCCCATCAGCTCTCGGCGCTTTCACATCCGACACCGGCTCATTCGCCGCCGGTTTGCTGGGCTTTTCGTTTGCCGGTTTCTTTGTCTCCGGCTCTTCGCTCTCTGTCTCCGCAGGCTTTTTCGTCTCCGGCTCGGTCTCTTTCTGTGTTTGTGTCTCCGTTTCCGTCTGCTTCGTCTCAGACTCGGTCTCTGGCCCACTACCAGACCTCGTCTGTAAAGCCGTCTCCGGCTCTACTTTTTGAGCCACCTTATGGCCCTCTGTTGTCTGCTCTGTCGCCGCTTCGGTACTCTTTCCTTCTACGGCAAATGCAGTGGTTATCCCTGACACTCCGCTGCTTACCAGCAAAAGCACTGCTAAAATGACAGCTAACATCTTTTGTGCTTTTCTCACGGTCAATCCCCCCTTATCGCTCAAGTACTCCCTTACGGTTTATTCGTTATCCGTATTCGCATCCTGTTCCAAAAATTTCTCTATCTTATCCACGCTCTTCTCCTCGTTGCTTTCAAGGAAACGGAAAAGCGCGCTGTAACGTTTTACAGCATCCTGAAGCTGCTGCTCGATCTGACGAAGATCTCCGAAGGTAGCCTGAAGCATACGCTCGGACATCTCTCTCGTCTGGGCAAGGATCTTTTTCTCCCGCTCCTCGGCCTGCTTCATGCGCAGGTTTGCCTGCTCCAGAATATTCTTTGCCTCCAGTCTGGCATACTCCAGCTCCGCGTTTGCCCTGGAAAGAATGTCTTCCTTCTCCATGGCGATGCGCTCTTTCTCATGGGCCAGATCTTCACGGATCTGCTGCAGCTCTTCTTCGCTGTCTCTTCTGGCCTCCTCAAGGATGGCTTCGCCTTCCTCCCTGGCCTTCTCGATGATCTGCTGCTTTTCGAGCTCTGCCGCCTCCAGCTCTTTCTGGATGCTCGCCTTCTGCTCTTCGATATACTCCGTCACGCTCTCATTGGCGCGCTGGAAAAGTTCTGATAAGCTCTCTAACGTTATTTCCATTTTCTTCGGCCCTTTCTCCTTTTGTTCTTTGATTCCTTCAAGCTCCTTCTCGCTCTTTGCCGCCTGTTCCTCAAGCAGGGCTTTCTCCTGTTCGAGTCTTTCCACAACGGCTTTCAGCTCTTCTACCTGGACAGCCACTGCGGCTTTCTCAGACGCGAGCTTTTCCACAAGCTCCTGCTGAACCGGCGCTTCCGCCGTCTCCTTTTCAGCCTCAGCAGTCTGCTTGGGAAGCTGCTCTTTCAGCTTTTCAACCTCTTCCAAATGAGCCTTGGCGTCGGCTTCCAGCGCTTCCTTGCTCTTCTGCAGCTCCTCCACCCTGGCTGTAAGCTCAGCCTTCTCAGCCTGGAGAGCCTTATTCTCTTCAGATAACCGGGCTTTCTCAGATGCGAGAGCTTCCTTTTCGCTCACAAGCTCTGCCTTTTCTGCCTGCAGATCTGCCTTTTCTGCCGCAAGCTGCGCTTTCTGGGATACCAGGGCTTCCTTCTCTCCCGCAAGCTGTGCTTTCTGGGATACCAGGGCTTCCTTCTCTCCCACAAGCTGCGCCTTCTCAGCCAGCCAAGCCTCCTTTTCCTTCTGGAGCTTCTGGTTTTTGGCGGCCAGCTCGGCTTTCTCGGCCTTCCAGAGTTTCCGCTCTTCTTCATGCTTTGCTTCGGATCCGCTGCCCTTTTTCAGCTTCTCCGCGGCGGCCTCCAGCTTCGCGCATTTCTGCTTTGCTTCTGTCAGCTCCGCCTCCAGGGCCGCGCACTTCTTTTTGGCCTCAGCCAGCTGCGCCTCCTTCTTCGCGGCGTCCTGGGCCTTCCCCTTATAAGAAGCAAGCTCCCTTGCCGCCTTCGCTACCTCATCGCGTGCCATCTGTACATCCCGCTCTTTTTCAGCGATCTGCCTCTGCAGCTCTGACTTTTCATTGTCCAGGCTCTGGATGCCGTCCTGGAGCATACTGATATACAGCTCCACTTCATCCTTGCAGTAGCCCCTCTTTTCTGTATTAAACAAGCCCGAATTATCCATGATTCCCCTCCATCTATTCTCCGGCAGCTGCCTGCTGCGTCTGCACGGTGAGATCCACCGCTACCTCATGTGTTCCTATTTTATTTCCATCGCTGCCGTATACTGTATATTCCACGCCTGCTGTGTACTCGCCCGGTTCTGGCAGATTGTCGAACTCGGCATACTCCAGAATATTTCCCGGCTCCATGATATCCGACTGATACAGCACGGTATCCGGGGCATCCTGGATATAGACCTTGATCTGTATGTTAAATGCACTATATGGAGGATTCACGAGCCTCAGATATACGTTTCCATCCTCGGCTGCATTCAGCTTCTGATTTATCTGGACGAACAGCCTGCTGCTGTCTGCCTGTCTGCTCTCCCATTCCTTCTTCTCGTCGTCACTCAGGATGGACGCGTACTCTTCGGGGATCTCCCTGGAAACGTTCTCCTGCTCTGTCTGCCGTTCACTTTCCGTCTCTGTGGCGGATGCGCTCTCCGTTTCTGTCTGGGACTCGGAGGCCGTTTCGCTTGGCGGCTCCGTAGAGACTGTCTGGCTCTCTGTCGTCTGGACAGGCTGTGTTTGATCCGAAGGATTCTCCGGTGTACTGCCTTTTCTGATCACGATCACAAAGATCACGGTAGCTACGATCATCGCCGTCACCAGAACGCCTGTGATCACATTCCACATGAAATCCACCTGGGATTTCCTGCTGTTCTGTCCTTTGCTCCGGCCCGCCTCTTTCTGCGCCGCGGCAAAGGAGGCGTTGATCTTCTCCAGGGTACTGGAGGATGCCGTCTGCCGCTTGTATGAATCAAGGCTTGTGTTCCCTCTTGCTGCCTGTTCCTTTAGATCTGCAAAGGAAGCGTTGATGCTTTCCAGAGCGCTCAAGCCCTCTTTCCGCGAATCTGATGTCGTACTATGCTTCTCCCCCACGTTTACTCACCCTCTTTCTCTTTTTTCAAAATACGCAGCCACACGGTCAAAGCCAGCATCGCTGCCAGCATCGAAGTGTATGCGTATCGAAATATAGAGCCATGTACTCCCGTCATGTCGGAGGTCTTCGCTCCTATACGTACCTCATCTGTTATCTCTGCCTGATCCGTACCTTCTGACTGATCTGCTGTTTCTGCCGGAGCTGCCGTTTCCGCCTGCTCCGCGCTCTCTGTCTGGTCCGTTGTCTCCGTCTGAGGCTCAGCTTCTGTCTCGGTCTGCTCCGTAATGTCTGTGTGAAGCTTCTCGATCGGAATCTCATAGGCGATCAGAGACACCTCCTGCCGGCTGAGCTCCCGGACGTCTGTCTTCACATCCATCGCCTTTTCCTCGGCCCGGACGCCGCGTTCCGGTGCAAACACGCCTGCCGCGATCAGCACCGCTGCCAGAAAACCCTGCAGTGTTTTCCTGCTTTTTTTTATCATTCCATTTTTCTCCTCTTCCTGCCCTACTTCGGTGTCACCAGGACTGCAGCGATCTCCTTTGTCTTTATGACCCTTTCCTTCCCGTGAGGGCAATACTGAAGGGTCACGCACACTGGCGTTTTGCCGTAAGGAGTATTCTGATTGAGTCCCGCATATTCCACAACTGTCCCCGGTTCTACTGTCCCGGATTGATAAAGCACTGCGCCGGTGTCTTTGTCTGCTATGGTACACTTACTGTCGTATGCACAGTAAGGAGGATTGATCAGCCTGATGTATGCTTTCGTCCCCCCGGTTACCTGTATCTCTGTCTTCAGTTTTACATAGATCTTTCCCGACTGTACCAGGGTGTCGTTCCACTCCTCAACCTCTTTGGGGCTCAGGATCCCTCTGTACTGGCCGGTGATAGAAGCCCGCTTCGCGCTGCCCGCGGCGCCTGCCACGCCATGGCTGTCCACCCACCTTGGCGCGTAAAACCATAAAGCCAAAGTGCATAAAAACCCCAGAGAAAGAGCCGCCAGAATACTTCTGTGTATCCGTCTCTTCTTTCTGAGTTCTTCTTTTTTCTGCTTGAACTGCGCAAAACGCGCATTTATAAGCTCAAGAGAGCTTCTCTCTTCTGCTATCATGCGCTTTCGCCTCCAATATTATACCGCTGTTCGGCATACTCTATCCTCTAAATTCTAACCACTATTTCCTTAAAAGTCAATAGTGACACGCAAAAAACGCTTTTTTCCCACAAGTATCCCATCAGGCCTTTCTATTATGTTGATTGTAATTGCTTAAAGCTTACTTGTCAACCATATTTTAACGTTTTTGTAACATTTTTGTATTTTTTCCGTTATAATTCTTTCATTAACTTTATACATTTTTTATTAGATTCTGAATTTCTTTTTTATTTTTGCGCATTATAATTCCAAACCTTCTTTTAATTGAAACGGCCCTTTATTTTAACGTATTTACCGTTAATTTCCTACGTCCGCACTGTTTTTATTGTACTCTCATTTTGAGGTGTTGCTATGGACTATACGCAATTGATGCGTTCTCTGCGGGAGGACCACGACTTAAATCAAACGGCAGTCGCCCGAATCTTAAACGTAGCTCAGACGACTTACTCAGACTATGAAACAGGGAAGGTTCGCATCCCCTTAGAAAGCCTGATCTGCTTGGCCAGATTTTACAACGTGGATCTGAATTATATTACGGGGGTGAGCAGAGTACGCCGACGTTTTCCAACGGAATAATCAAAAAGTGTGCGCTATAACGGAAAGACCGCGTTCCCCTGCCTGTCTGAGGGAACGCGGTCTTTCCGTTTAAAATTTTCTTATCCTGTCGGTGTCTTCTTCCCCTGTCTTTTCGATGGAGCGAAGCTCTACAAAGTAGCTGTAGGTCTCATTCACTTTTACCTCCACCCTGTCGCCGACTTTATGGCGCAGGATGGCCTTCCCCAGGGGGGACTCCGTGCTGATCAGGCCTTCCAGGGAATTTCCCCGGATACTGGTGACAAGGCGGTACGTCTCCTCCTCATCGTCATCCTCGCAGTACACCACCACGGTATCGTTGACCCCCACCTCGTCGGGCCGGGAGGCGTCGGAGATGATCTGGGCCGTCTTCAGCATACGCTCCAGGTAGCGGATGCGGCTCTCGTTGCTGTTTTTGTCCTTTTTCGCCGCATGGTACTCAAAGTTTTCACTCAGATCCCCGTGGGCCCTGGCCTCCTTGACTGCTTCCAGGGCATTTTTCCGCACTACCAGCTTCCGGTATTCGATCTCCTCTTCAATCTTTTTTACATCGCTTCTGGTCAGCTTTTCGCCCATCTGATTATTCTCCTTTTTTCTCTGTACTGTCAACGGACAGTACCGTCTCTCCCGCTTCGGTCAGCTCTCCGGTATAGGATACCGCCACTTCGGTGCCCTTCGCCATGCCTGCCGCAAAGTGCATGCGCACATTCACAATCCCGAAGGTCTTTTTCCCGCCGTCAGCTGTGACGATCGTCATGCTGTTGCGGTCCATAGAGTCGAGCTTTCCCGTCAAAACCCGGGCGTCTTCGGCTGCCGCGGCTTCACCTTCCGTGCCGCTGTCTGTGCCGTCCGCTTCTGCTGTGTCCGTCTCTGTTGTCTCAGGCTCGTCCGCCTTTGTCTCTCCGCCGGTTTCCGTCTCCGTTTCTTTGCTCTCCTCTGTGTTCCCAGTCTCCTGTTCTGTTTCGGGAGCGGATGCCTCCAGTTCCCGGATATCCCCGGAATCCGCCGCCCGCAGGACGGTAACAGAGGTTTTTCGATTGTCCGTCTGGGTAAGCTCTCCTTTATAGCTTATAGACACGAGATTCCCCACCCGGAATCCGCCTGCGAAATCCAGTTCCGCCCCCTTTGTGGAAAAGATAATCTCGTTTCCGTTATCCGAAAGGACTGTGATCTGCTCCATGTCAATATCTGCCAGCGACCCTATGACGGTGTGCTCCCGTCCGTCCCCCGGCGCGTTCTCTGTCTCTTCCGTCCCCTTTTCCGGCTGCGCCTCTGTCTCTATGTTTTCCCCTCGCAGAGACTGCACATCCAGCTCCAGCTCCATCTGTCCGGTGGGCGGGCTCACTGTCTCCGTCTCGGTTTCCTTGACATCCCCTCCGCATCCCGACAACGTCAGGGAAAGCAGGAGAAGCAGCGCGAAACCTGCTCTCTTCTTCATTCTTTTTCCTCCGCAATATGTAGTATGTGTTAAGCGGTAACAGTTCAGATCCCTGGGCTGCTACAGGTAAAAATCCATAAAAATTGTCTACGCTCCGCTTCAGTCGGCTCTAAACCTGTGCCACTGGCACACAGAGCTCCGGGGCAATGGATTTTTACACCCTTGAATCACTTTCTTACGGTCTGCGCAGCCAAGGCGCAGGCCCGCCTGATGTTACGTTAAGCGATCCGATCTCTTCTAATCTAAGGTTCTATAGAATTATAGGCGCTTAACTCCGGAAATACAACCGGCTTCATAAAATATTTAGAATTTAATAGGAAAGTCCCGGACGGCAGCCATGGGCCGAAGGGTGTTTATGAGCCTTTAAAAGGAGACGCGCCCCTGCTCCGCCTTACGGCGGAAACAGCAGCGCGTCTCCTTTTCCCGGCTATTTTGCCGCTATCACATCGCTCATGTTGTAAAGTCCCGGCCCCTTGCCAGCCAGAAATCTGGCTGCCTGAATGGCTCCGTTCCCGAAAACTGCCTTGGAGTAAGCGGAATGGCTGAAGGTGATAACTTCATCCGTCCCGGCAAAGATCACGTCGTGCTCTCCCACGATCGTGCCGCCCCGGACTGCCGAGATACCGATTTCCTTCTCTTCTCTCGCCTTGCGCTCCTTGCTCCTGTCATAGATGTAGGTATAGGTATTTCCGAGAGCCTCATTCAGGCTGTCCGCCATCGCCAGGGCTGTACCGCTGGGCGCGTCCACCTTCAATCGATGATGCTTTTCCACGATTTCCATATCAAATCCCGCCGGGGCAAACACCCTGGCCGCCTCTTGCAGAAGCTTCAGCAGTGTATTCACTCCCAGGGACATGTTCGCAGAGCGAAGCACTGCCACCTTCTTCGAGGTATCCACAACCTTCTGGACCTGGGCCTCAGAGAGCCCTGTGGTGCAGACCACGACCGGAATCTTCTTCTCGGCGCAGTAGTCCAGCAGGGCGTCCTCCGCCTTTGGTGAAGCGAAATCAATGATCACATCCGCCTCTACGTCGCAGCTGCGAATATCAGTGAATACGGGATATTCATTCTGCCTGTTATCACAAATATCGATTCCGGCTACGATCTCCACATCAGACGTATCTTTTACAAGCCCTGAGATCATCTGTCCCATATGGCCGTTGCAGCCGTGCATTATTACCTTTGTCATTCTGTACTCCTTCCCGGTCTTACGCTAATTCTATGCCAAAGTCCTTCATTGCCTGGGCAAGCTTCTTTGCGCCTGCCTCCTCCATATCTGTCAGTGGTCCTCTTAAGGTTCCCGCGTTTTTCCCCATCATATTCAGGGCTGCCTTCACGGGAATGGGGTTCACCTCAGAAAACAGAGCGTTGATCAGGGGCAATGCCTTCAGCTGCAGGTCGCGGCTCTCCTCCACCTTACCCTCTAAGAAGAGCTGTACGATGTCATGGGTCTCCTTTGGCGCCACATTTGACAGCACGGAAATCACTCCTTTTCCTCCCAGAGAGAGGATCGGCACGATCTGGTCATCATTTCCTGAATAAAGGTCGATACAGCCGTCCGCCAGCTGCATCATCTTGGCGATCTGTGAGATATTACCGCTGGCTTCCTTGATGGCAACAATATTCTCCACATTTTTTGCCATGGCAACGGCTGTCTCCGGAAGAATGTTACAGCCCGTCCGGCTGGGCACATTGTAGAGGATGATCGGAAGCTTTACGGATTCGGCCACGGTGGTAAAGTGCTTGATGAGGCCCTTCTGGGTGGCTTTATTGTAGTAAGGCGTCACCAGCAAAAGGGCGTCTGCTCCCATTTTCTCCGCCTCCTGGGATAAATATACGGCTGTTTCCGTACAATTGGAGCCTGTGCCCGCAATCACGGGAATCCGCTTTGCCACCTTTTCAATGGCGTACCGGATCACATCCAGATGCTCTTCGTGGCTTAACGTGGAAGATTCTCCTGTCGTGCCGCAGATAATCAGCGCGTCAGTGCCGCCTGCGATCTGCTCCTCGATCAGTTCTCCCAAAACCTCATAGTTTACGTCTCCATTTTCCTTCATCGGTGTGACGATCGCCACGCCTGCTCCTGTAAAAATAGCCATTTCTTGTCCTCCTTAATCTGAATACCCGGTCATTTGACAGAGTGCTCTTCTGGCCTTACGGCCGTGCGGAAGCGGCTGCGCATTTCTGTGTTTCCGCCTGCCTGATTCTACCGCACAAAAATAGAGCAAACCGTCGGGCCTGCTCCAAAGAATCATCCTTCTATCATACGCTTCTTCAGAGAGCTCCCCATCGATTTCGATGAGAGTCATACAGCTCTTAACTGCATGCCCAAGCGCACAGCCTACAGGCGCTGCACCTTTCGGCGTCCTTCCCTTTCTCCCACCCTCCTCTGTGCCTGAACACATCCGATGAGCTACTCTTGAAGCACGCGACCTCTACTCTAAAATATGAATTTATTTTGTAACTGTTCCACATACGCGGAAGTAACTTTTCTTAACTATAACATTAATGTTTTTTCTTGTCAACGGCGGATGTGAGAAAGGCGTTACTTAATATTCTCCGGAAAGAAGAGCCTTCAGCCTTTCCAGAAAATGCCCCATCACATAGTACAGCGTCTCAAAATGCATAAAGTCCAGGGACTTCTCGTCCCACAGCAGCATAATCCTGGGAGCAAACTCCTCGTCGCCTTCCCAAAACTGGAAGATCACAGGGAAAAAGGGCAGAAGGGCGATCCTGTAGCAGGCGTCCGCGCTGGCAGGCACGGACTGCCGCATGCCTCCGAGGCTTTCACAGGCGGCGCGAAGAGCCGAAACCTTCCCCGAAAAGGCTGCCGCGCACTCCACCGTAAAACGATCCGCAGAAGGGCTTCCCGCCGTCTGCAGAGACGCCAGGGGGCACCAGCGCCCGGAAAGAACCGGATGGGGAGCGGAACAGCAGAGCACATCGTAGAGAGCCATGACGACCTGGTAATCGATACAGGGCTCAAAGCCCTCCTCCTTTTCCTGCTCCACAGACCCGTCCGTCCTGGAAATGCGGTAATTCCCATCAAGAAGCTTCATATATAAATAGGCGTGATCGTGGCTGATCTGAAACTTGTCAATCATGGTCTGCTGACTGTAGTTCAAAAACAGCTCCCGCGCCTTATACACCTGTTTTTCATAATTGGACGTCATGTACACCTGCCTCCTTCTCTTTCGCGGCTGTCCGGCCATTTTATACAGCATACCACGGCCGAGGGGTTTTTCGCAAGAGGAGCCGGGAATCCGTCCTTGAATTTATTACTGTTCACTCCGCTCACAGTAACATTCGCAAATCCATCTAAAGTGTCTACGCTCCGCTTCGGTCGGCTCTAAACGTGTGCCACTGGCACACAGAGCCGCTCCGCGAATGGGATTTGCTCACACCTGAATCACTTTCTTACGGTCTGTGCAGCAAATGCACAGACCTACATGAACAGATAACTTGAATTTAGTTTCGCAAAATGTTACAATGTGGTTGTTGCCTTTGACGGTTGCATTATGAAATTGCAGCGGTTCTGTCCGGCTTGGCCCGGTGCCAAACTGCCGCAAAGAAAGAGATATCATTATATGAAAGATTTTGTTTTGAGCTGTTGCTCTACAGCAGATTTATCCGCAGATCATTTTGCGGCCCGCAGTATTTCTTATATCTGTTTTCATTTTGAACTGGACGGAAAAGAATACAGCGACGACCTGGGAAAGTCCGTCCCCTTTGAACAGTTTTATCAGGCGATGAAGGACGGGGCCGACACGAGGACTTCCCAGATCAATGAAGTTGAGTACGAAGAATATTTTGAACAATACCTGAAAACAGGGAAAGACGTCCTGCATGTGTGCCTCTCTTCCGGCATTACCGGCGCGATCAGTTCCGCGCGGCTCGCCAAGAACACCCTGGAGGAACGCTACCCTGACAGAAAAATCTATATCGTGGATTCCCTGGGCGCCTCCTCCGGCTACGGTCTTCTGATGGATACCCTTGCCGATCTGCGGGATCAGGGAAAATCTATCCAAGAGGTTTACGAGTGGGCGGAAGCCAACAAAACACGGCTGCACCACTGGTTCTTTTCCACAGACCTGACCTTTTATATCAAAGGCGGACGGATCTCCAAGGCTGCCGGATTCTTCGGCGGCATGTTAAATATCTGCCCCCTTTTAAATATGGACAAGGAGGGCCGCCTGATCCCCCGGTACAAGATCCGCACAAAGAAGAAGGTCATCCATGCCATCGTGGACAAGATGTGTGAATTCGCGGATGACGGAACGAACTATTCCGGAAAATGCTACATTTCCCATTCCGGCTGCTATGAGGACGCCAGAACCGTCGCCGATCTGGTAGAGGCGCGTTTTCCAAAGCTCTGCGGCAAGGTTTTGATCAATTATGTGGGAACCACAATAGGAAGCCATACCGGCCCCGGAACAGTCGCGTTATTTTTCTGGGGAAGTGAACGGACGGATTAGAGAAGGAGGATACCACCTATGAAAACAGCAGTGATCACAGATAGTAACAGCGGAATCAAACCGCAGGAAGCGGAGAAGCTCGGCGTTTTCGTGCTCCCTATGCCGGTAATCCTTGATGAACAGATACGCTTTGAAGGCGCGGATCTCAGCGAGGAAGAATTTTATACGAAGCTCAAGGGCGGCAGCAGCGCCTCCACCTCCCAGCCCTCACCGGGAGACCTGATGGATCTCTGGGACAAGGTTCTGGCCGCAGGGTATGATGAGATCGTCCACATCCCTATGTCCAGCGGACTCTCCGCCTCCTGCCAGACGGCGATCAGTCTTGCTACCGATTATGACGACCGTGTGTGCGTTGTTGACAACCACCGGATCTCCATCACGCTGCGCCGTTCTGTAGAAGAGGCGAAGGAAATGGCGGACAACGGCTTTTCCGCCCAGGAGATCAAGGCGGATCTGGAGGCCAGAGCATACGATTCCTCCATCTATCTCGCCGTGGACACCCTTACCTATCTGAAAAAGGGCGGAAGAGTCACCCCGGCTGCCGCTGCTCTCGGCACTGTCCTAAATATTAAGCCCGTGCTGACGATTCAGGGAGGAAAGCTGGACGCCTTTGCCAAGCTCCGCGGTTTAAAGAAATGCAAAACGCGGATGCTCGAGGCATTGCAAAATGATTATAAGACGAGATTTTCACACTTCCCCGCCTCCAAGCTCCGGGTAGATACTGCCGGCGCGGGGCTTACGGCTGAGGAAGCCGAAAGCTGGGCCGCGGAGGCAGCAGAAGCCTTCCCCGGCGTGGAGGTTCGCTATAACGAGCTGTCTCTGAGCGTGAGCACCCATACAGGGCCCGGTGTCTACGGCATCGGCATCAGCATGGTCAGGTAATATCATAGCCGCAAAATATTTTAGCGCATGGACAATACACCACCGTATTGCCATGCGCCTTTTTACTATCTTTTTTACTGTATTTTCTTTTTCCCCAACCGCACGTCTTCCATATAGTCTCCCAGCTCCTCGTCCAGATGATCAAAGAGAAGGTTCTTCTTTCCCTTGGGAAGCTTGCGGCATTCTTCCTGAATCTCCCGGCGAGCAGCTTCGATCTCATCCTTCAGGTTCTGGGCCGACATCCGGTGGCCGCCCTGGCCAAGGATGATCACCTGCTCCAGGCTGTCGGACGTGGCGACGGTGACGTGGTATTTGCGGCCGATCACATGGACCGTCTTTTCAATATACTGGTCTGCCGTCTCCGCCTCTTTTGTATAAACTACATGGATATTGTGGTATTTAAAGATTTCTCCCGGATTTCCCTCCACTTTATAAGCGTCAAACACGAGAATCACCCGGCATTTTTTGTATCCCTGATAGTTGCTGAGGATATCCATCAGCCTCGTTCTGGCCCCGCCAATGTTGGTCTCCGCCAGAGCCTTCAGCTCGTCCCAGGCGAAAATGATATTGTAGCCGTCCACCAGCAGATATTCATCCAGATCGGGGGCCTTTTTCACGCTCCTGCCCGTTCCCTGTACAGGCGCGCTTACCGTACGCCTGGCATAACCTGGCTTCTCCCGCTTGACAGGGCCGTAGGTGCGGGTAAAAATCTCCTCCAGCTCTTTCTCATCGCCCCAGCCGCCCCCCGGGCCTGACAGGCTCTGGCTGCGGGGAGGCGGTAAGACTTCCTCCGGCTCCTCCTCTTCCTTTTTCAGACAGCTCTCCAGGTGCATATAGTCCTCCACCTGCTCCCAGCTCACCACGAAGCCCGCCCCGTGGGCGCAGAAGACAGAGCCCGTGGGGTTGTCCAGGTCACGCTCCGAATCATAGGCCGCTGCAGCTATGACTTCCTCCTGGTTGTGGCAGGGTTCATAGCCCTTCAGCGTGCATAAGAGACGCCCATGCCCTCTGGTATAGGCTGCCACCTCCGCCTGATAGCCCCGCATCCCGGCAACCGGGGCGCTTCCTGTGAGTACGGCCATTTCTCCTTCCTGCCAGGGCGGCTGAAAATTCCCCTCCATGCGCTGGATATCGGCCATGGCCCTGCCCACCATCTCCTGGGGGATCTCCAGGCGGAACGCGTACCAGGGCTCCAGCAGGATACTTTTGGCTTTCTTCAGTCCCTGACGCACAGCCCGGTAGGTAGCCTGCCGGAAATCCCCGCCCTCCGTATGCTTGAGATGGGCGCGGCCTGCGGCCAGGGTGATCCTCATATCCGTAATGGCGGAGCCTGTAAGAACGCCCCTGTGCTCCTTTTCCTCCAGGTGGGTGAGGATCAGCCTCTGCCAGTTTCGGTCCAGCAGATCTTCACTGCACACGGAAGCAAACTGAAGGCCGCTGCCCCGCTCTCCCGGCTCCAGCAGCAGATGCACCTCCGCATAGTGGCGCAAGGGCTCAAAATGGCCCACGCCCTCCACCGGGGCTTCTATCGTCTCCTTGTACACGATATTTCCCTCACCGAAGGATACCTTTATTCCAAACCGCTCCAGAATCAGGCTCTGCAGCCCTCGATCTGCACCTCTCCCATCAGCTGGGCATGGATCTCCCCCAGCTCTTCCTTCCAGACAATATGAAGCTCCGGTTCCTCCTCCTCGATCTGCCGAAGCTTCGGCAGCATCGTATGGGGGCTGCACCCCTCCGGCAGCAGGATCCTGTAGGTCAGGACAGGTTCTAGCAGGGGAACGGCAGCCTCCGTCTCCGCTCCAAGCCCCTGCCCCGGCCTTGTTTCTGTGAGCCCTGTCACCGCGCACACCATCCCGGCCCGGGCTTCCTGGACTGTCTCATAGCGGGCTCCTGAATAGACCCGGAGCTGGTTGGCCTTCTCCCCTGTTCCCGGAACCACATCCTTTACCTTCAGCTTCCCTCCTGTGAGCTTCAGATAGGTCAAACGGTTTCCCTGTTCGTCCCGGGCGATCTTAAATACCTTCGCGCCGAATTCTTCCCCGTACTCCGGAACTTCCGCATACTGCCTCAGGCCCTCCATAAGCTCCTCCACTCCTGTCATCTTCAGGGCAGAGCCAAAAAAGCAGGGAAACAGCTTCCGCTCCCGGATCAGCCGCCGGATCTCCTCGTCGGGTACCTCCCCCTCCTCCAGATAATGCTCCAGGACACGTTCGTCGCACATGGCCACATTTTCCAGGAAGGTATCTTCTGTCCGCTGGCCGGAAAAGTCCACGCAGCCGTCAGACAGCCGCCGCCGGATTTCCTCCAGCAGACGGTTCCGCTCCCTGGCACAGGGCTTTTTTTCTTCCAATTGATCCATTTTATTGATAAAGAGAAAGGCAGGGACCTGATACCTCTCCAGCAGCCGCCACAAGGTCTGGGTATGGCCCTGCACGCCGTCGGCTCCGTTGATAATCAGGACGGCGCAGTCAATCACGGAGAGGGTGCGCTCCATCTCCGCCGAGAAGTCCACATGCCCCGGCGTATCGAGAAGCGTCACTCCCAGATCCCCCAGCTGAAAGACAGCCTGCTTGGAAAAGATGGTGATCCCCCGCTCTCTCTCCAGCTGATACGTATCCAAAAACGCGTCTCCATGGTCTACCCGCCCCGCCTTTCGGATGCTGCCGCTTTTGAACAGCAGGCTCTCGGACAGAGTGGTTTTCCCTGCGTCCACATGGGCCAGCAGGGCGATACAGATATGCTTTACCGGTTTTTTCTCTGCTTTATGTTCTCTATTTTCAGGCGTATTCTCCATAGAAAATACCTCCTTCTGCTCTATGATAATCTGTTAGCAGCTCTTTGTCAGCCAGCTCTTATTATCATAGCACAGAAAGAGGCATTCGTCGATTGCCCTTTTCTTTTGCCCTGCCTACTGCCTGGGCGGATCAGATTTTTCCAGGAGAATGCGCTCCACCTGATAGGCGCCCTTCTCCACCGTAAGGACAGCCATGGTAATGTCCAGGTAAAAGCGCCTGCTGCCGCAGCTCCCCGGATTGAGCCAGAGCCTGCCGTCCCTCACCTCCTCCAGGTACTTGTGGGAATGCCCAAAAACCACCACGTCCACACCTGCCAGATTCCAGGGCACATCCTTTCTGTCATGGACCACCACAAAGGTAAGCCCCGCCAGGCAAAACCGCTGAAGAGGGGCGATTCCCCGCGCCCACTCTCCGTCGCAGTTCCCCCGCACGGCATAAATGGGGCGCCCCATGCTGAGGCTGTCCAGAATTTTCCTGTCCCCGATATCTCCGCCGTGGATCACCGCGTCGCAGCCCTCCACGATCTTCAGGACCTCCGGCCGAAGGCGGCCGTGGGTATCGGATAAAACGGCTATTTTCATGCTGTCTCCCTTCATGCTTTGAAATCGTCTCCTTCCCCCTATGGCAATGATGCCCCTGCCATTTTTAAAAACAGGCCCGCCAAACGGCGGGCCTGCCTCACAGCAATGAGCCAAAAAGCTCTTACTTCACTTTTACATTGCGCGCGCTGCTGTAAGCTCCATACAGGGTGGAACCGCCTACTTTCTTATAAGCGCGTACCTTTACATAATATTTCTTCCTGCTCTGTAACTTCTTGAGGGTAAGGCTTGTCTTGCTGCCTTTCACTGTCTTGACCACAGCGCCCTTCATGCTCTTCTTCGTAGAATACATAATCTCGTATCCAGTTGCCCCGGACACCTTCTTCCAGGACACCTTGATCTGTTTCTTTTTCTTGCTGGTAAGCTTATTCTGCTTCACCTTGCTGATCGAAGACTGGGCCTTCAATGCGTCATAGGCTTTCTGGGCCTCCTCCAGCCTCTTTTCCGCTTCGTTTTTCGCGTCAGCCAGAGCCTTATCTGCCTCTTCCTTTGCTTTCTCCAGCTCATCCTTCGCTGCATCCAGCTGATTTCTGAGGCCTGCCTGGGCATTTTTCAGTGTTTCAGCTAACGCTTCCACCTCTGCAGCGCTCTCGTAATCAGATACGCCAAGGGCATTCTCGTAGGCTTCCTCAAAGGCCTGCCAGGTCGCGTCACTGTAGTTCTTCTGCCCATCCTCATAGACAGGTTTTGCTTTCGCTGCAGCTTCGCTGAGGGCTTTCTTCGCCTGGGCCAGCTCCTCTTTTTCCTCCGCAGAGCCCGGCAGTACCACTTTGTACTCCGCCATGGAGTTCTTCCAGTCTGCGGTAGAGATCGGTTTTAAGGTAAAGCTGTAGCTGTAAACCTTGTTGGCATAGTTCTGATAAATCCTGAAGGGCCTTGCTCCCCATGACTGGTCGCCGCCCACGCCCATCTGACGCTGGTTCAGGCGGAGTGTAATGTCTTTGCCGTCGATACTCGGAAGCTGATAGGAATGCAGGACATTTGACAGCTCCTCCGCGGTATAATACAATGCGCTGAACTCAATGGGTGTTCCGATCTCGGCTTTCGCCAGAAGGCCTACGCCATCCTTGTTCGTCAGGCTGACCCAACGTGTCTCCGTTCTGTTTCCCGTCTCCTGGGGTTTGATGTAGTCCACAAAGAAATCTTCCACCTTTTTCTGATGTACTCCGATTTCATATCCTGACTGTCTGTCAATGTAGTTTTCTTCCGGTCCTTTTCCGTACCAGGTTACCTGGTCGAACTCATTCGGAAGGGTTAAGCTGTTTCCGACAACAGGAATCTCCGGAAGGTCCGCGCCCGGCTTTAAGGTGCTGGTAACCTTGATATCGCCCGTTCCGTATACGGTGAATTTCTGGCGATAAGAAGACTCATTGGATGTGGGAAGCACGGAATCTACAGTGATCTCTACGATTCCCTCACCGGCCTGTTTCGCCGTTACCTTCACGGTCTCTTTGTCTGCTCCTGCATGTCTCCAGGTGGCGTACTCGCTGCCTGAATAGAATCCAAGGTCGCTGTCTGTAGGCGCTCTCCAGAAGTTCGGCTGCGGCCCACTGGTCAGCAGTTCTTTTCCATTGTAAGTAAATGTCTTGATCGTTCCGGCTTTTTTATCGAATGTAACTTCAAAGCCATTGCCCTTTACTACGGCTTCCTCAGCGCCGTCTGTCAGTTCAACCTTATCAAGGGTTTCCGCTTTTACAGCCTCTCCCTTCTCTGCCTCATCTGTCAGAGCGATCTGCTCATGGGCAACCTCGTGCCCTCTCTTCGCCCAGGAGGTATCCTCTTTTAAGGTGAAGCTGATATTGATGAAATACTCCGCTCCCGCTTCTAAGTTTGTCAGCTTAACAGAAGGTACTGTCACGGTCTTTGTAGGATACCACTTCACGCCGTAATTGTCCATAGCCGCCTCATTGACCGGTTTCAGGGCGATATCGTCACTGCTGAAGTTTCCGCTGTCAATCACCTCTCCGTCCTTTATTACTTCCCAGGACGCGTTGTACGCATTCAGGTTCGTAAACAGGTTTTTATTGGAAAGCTTAATCTTGCCTTTGCCATCCACCTTCTCGATGCCTACGTTCTGGTAGATGTATTTTACCTGCTCCAGCTCCGGCTGTACCGTTCTGTCGGCAGATACAAGGCCGTTCGCGCAGAAGTTTTTATTGTTCGGATTGCCTTCCGGAATATCCTGCCAGTCGCCGCCATAACTGAAGTACGTGTCTTTCTCATAGGTTTTGTCTGTCGTCTCGTTGAAGTCCAGCCATACTAAGGTGCTGTCATCCGCCTTCCTTCCGGCGTCGTTAAATTCTTTCTCTGACAATGCCCTGTTGTAGATTCTGACATTGTCGATCACGCCCTTAAAGGTGTTTGGAACGTTCGGGTTCTGTGCGTCGTATGTGAGGTCTGCGCCGATGCCTACCTGATCCGGTCCGGGGATCACTGCAAGATCCGTATGGGCAGAAGCTGCTTCTTTTCCGTCCAGATACAGTTTCAAGTCTCCATTCTCGAAGGTACCTGCAATCTGGTGCCACTGATTGGCCCAATCCTCCGGCGTCTCGATATAGGCGGAAACCTTCCGGTATCCGTCCACGTACACAAAGAACTCCAGCATGTCCATATGAACCATTTCTCCTGTGTCTTCATCCTCGTAGTCATATACCTGGCGGTCCAGGCCATATCCGTCCCAGCTGCCCTTTGTGATGATCGGCATGGTGGAATTATACTCTTCCTCCGTAACAGATCCGGAACCGTCTCCCGATCTCTGCATCTGCACACCGTCCGGTTTTACCCATGCTTCCAGGGTAAATGCCTGTTTTCCCGCGAAATGAAGGGCTTTATCGTTATATACCTGTCCGTATCCGATGATACCTTTGCCCTCTCTGCCGTCTACCAGTTCCTTGTTGCCCTTTAAGAGAACTTCTATATCGCTCTTGGCCTCATTCGCTAATTTCTTATCCACGGGTGTTTCCCACTCCAGGCTCTGGTCTACCCAGTCCCAAATGAAACCACCCTGAAGATCCGGCCACTTTTCGTACAGATCCCAGTATTCATCCAGGTTACCGATGCCGTTACCCATCGCATGGGCATATTCGCACTGGAATGCCGGCTTTGTACCGTATCCGCCCCAGTAGTTCAGCGGATCCTGGGTAATGTGGTAATTGGGCTTGCCGCTGTATAAGCTGTCCTCATTGATACGGCGGTACATCCTTGACCACACGTCCACATCCTCGATATCTCTCATGCCCTCGTAATGGACAAATCTCGTGGGATCCAGATCCTTACAGAGTCTTGCCAGTATCGGCCATGTATCTCCGTTATAAGACTCATTACCAAGAGACCAGGACATGATGCTCGCATGGTTTTTGCTTCTCTCAATGGTACTTGTCATCCTGTCCACGCAGGCGCTGATCCACTGCTCATCACTCTGCGGAATGTAATCATTTAATCCGTGGGACTCAATGTTGGCCTCGTCGATCATGTACAGACCATACTCATCGCAGAGGTCATACCATCTCGCGTCGTTCGGATAGTGGGAATTACGCACAGCGTTGATATTGTACTGTTTCATCAGCTCAATATCCTTTATCATGATATCTTCCGTAACTGCGCGTCCCTTTTCAACTGCGGTCTCATGATGGTTGACGCCCTTGATCATAATCGGCGCGCCGTTCACAAGGATCTGGGAGAATCTTGTTCCCTTTCTGACGATCAGGATCTCACGGAAGCCCACATGGGTTCCGGCGGCTTCCACCGTATTTCCGGCGGCATCCTTTAAGACGATCGTCAGCTCATAGAGGTTCGGCTCTTCCGCAGACCAGAGACTGGGATTTGCCACGTTCTCTGTAAAGCTTACGGTAGACTCCCACTTATGGGAATTTAAGGTCTCATAGGAAGCAGGCGCCTGATCCGCCGTGGCTTCTGTCTTGCCTGCCTTGATCTCGTCATTTGATATTTCCTTCTGGAATACAGGATTTCCGGCCGGATCATATAAAACAGCCGTTGCCGTATAGCCCTCTGGAATGTCGTCCTCATATCCTCTCAATTTTACTTCCAGGTTGAAGTCTGCCTTGCTGTAATCCTTCTCCGCTTTCGCTGCGATCGGGTTTACCCCTTCGGGGTATTCGAAGGTTGTGGTATAGGCAAAGTCAAACAGAGAACTCTTTTTATCTTTCGCAAATAAGAAAACATCTCTGAAAATACCGCTCATACGGATGAAGTCCTGGTCTTCCAGGTAGCTTCCGTCAGACCAGCGAAATACCTGCACGGCAATCGTATTGTCCTCTCCCGGGGCATTCAGGCAGCTACTGATATCAAACTCCGCAGCCGTATAGCTGTCCTCGCTGTATCCCACCTTTTTTCCGTTCACCCATACATAAAAGGCGGATTCTACGCCCTGGAAGGATACAAAGACTTCCTTGCCGTCCCATCCCTCCGGCGTTTTAAAGGTATTCCGGTAAAATCCAACCGGATTGTAGACAGTGGGAGAGATTCCCCGCGGACTGTTATAGTCTAAACCATAATCAGCTCTCGGATCCTCCACACCCAGCTACGGAAGCTCTGTGTCTGTATATTTCGGCGCGGCGACACGTCCGCCCTCTTTTGACTGCCAGTTTGCGGGAACCTGCATCTTTCCCCAGGTTTCTGCGTTTCCGGCCATGTCGTAATCTGACGCATAAAAATTCTGCAGTCCCTTCTCCTCGATGTCAAACGGAGAATCTACCAGGGCGAAATCCCACTGGCCATTTAAAGACTTGTAATATGGGGACTGCTCATGCTGTTTCCTGGTGTCCGGGTTTTTTACGCTCGCCTCCTTGTCAAACCCAATAAAGCTTGCGTGCGCGTCTGAACGGTTCACCTCAAATACGCCGTTCTGGTCAAACCATTCCTGCCCGGAAAATTTTTCTTTTGCGTCTTTGCCTACAGTCTGCGCATGGATTTCCATACCGGAAAACGGAATACCAGTTATGGTGATTCCAGCCGCCAATACCGTAACCAACCATTGTTTTGCCTTCATAACTATGTGTTCCTTTCATTCATCTACTTCATATTTATACAAAGATAGTCCCTGCCCACAAAACTTCCCAGATCATCCCTCCTCTCCTTGCGCAGAGGCTATTCCTGTGTATACTTTTTTAAAAAAACGCAAGAATATTTTACCTTCTATCCGTTTTCATAAATGTTCTATGCATATATTTTTATTATACTCATGTTGTTGCATTTTTTCAAGCCATCCGCAGCCCGTCCCGGCTTTTTCGTCATTTTTTTACAGAAAAAACGCAAAAAAAGCGCTGCCAATTCTATTTTTATTGTTCATATTGACGAGACTGTTCTGTAGTGTCTCGGTAATCTGATAAAAAAACTCCCCAGAACCGAAGTCGTGAGGAGTTGTAAATCGTATGAAATTGTCCCGAACGTAGAAATTAACGCTTGCTGAACTGCGGAGCGCGACGAGCCGCCTTGAGGCCGTATTTCTTTCTCTCTTTCATTCTCGGATCTCTGGTGAGGAATCCGGCCTTCTTGAGGGTAGGTCGGTAATCAGCGTCTGCCTGAAGCAGTGCTCTGGAAATGCCATGACGGATCGCACCTGCCTGACCGGTAGTACCGCCACCACGAACATTTACCATAACATCGAACTTATCAGCTGTCTCTGTAGCTGCCAGCGGCTGACGAACGATAACCTTCAGAGTCTCCAGTCCGAAGTAGTTGTCGATGTCTCTTTTATTGATTGTGATCTTGCCTGTTCCCGGCGTTAAATATACTCTTGCGATGGATTTTTTTCTTCTTCCTGTACCGTAGAATTTTGCACTAGCCAATGTTCCTTACCTCCTATTAAAATGTTAATACTTCCGGCTTCTGAGCCTCATGCTTGTGCTCAGATCCTGTGTATACATGAAGTTTTTTGATCATCTCTCTTCCAAGGGGTCCCTTCGGGAGCATACCCTTGACAGCCAGCTCAACAACCTTCTCCGGCTTCTTGTCTAACATTTCTCTCAGGGTAGTCTCTTTCATGCCGCCTACGTAGTCAGAGTGTCTGTAATAAATCTTCTGATCCAGTTTCTTACCTGTCACTTTGATGTGCTCTGCGTTTGTAATAATGACATAATCGCCTGTATCAATATGAGGTGTGAAGATCGGTTTGTTCTTTCCTCTTAAAATCTTTGCTACTTCTGAAGCCAAACGTCCTAATGTATATCCGGTAGCGTCAACTACATACCATTTTCTTTCAATTGTTGCTGGACTAGCCATATAACTTTTCATGGTCCTTCCTCCTTGATTCATTTCACTCTTGCTTCTATCGTAAACCGTCATACCGGGGCTATGGCTAGACGTTTACATGCTTCGTCACATTGAGATATTATATTACACTCATCCGAGTGTGTCAATATCTTTTTTCAGAGTTATTCCCTTTTTCCCTTTGTCGGCTGGGCCTCCATGCCATGCTTCCAGGGGTAGTCCATCTCCATCATTTTCAAACTGCCGTGGGGGCTGTTAAACATCGCGGCCAGCCGCTCAAGCCCTTCCCGCCGCCGCTTTTCAAACATCCGATGGCTCAGGCCAAAGGACGCCTCAGTCACTGCGTACAGCTCTTTTTTAATGTACAGCTCATGCAGGATGCCGTAATAGGGCTCCTGCAAAAGAAAAAAGCAGCTCCATAACCGCCGGATCTCCTCGATCTCCCTGGAAAGCTTCCAGATCTGCATGCGGATCTCCATCCTGCGCTCCCGCCTCTGCCTGTAAAAACGGTTCAGAATCATCAGATTGTCCCCGTATCCCACCTGCTCTGCCACGCCGTTCACCTCCCTGGCCGGAAGGGCAGCCGCTTTCAGAAGCTCATCCGCCTTCTCCAGCACCCCGTTTTCTTCACAGAGGAGCGCGATCTTCTTGCCGATATCCTCCAATTTCTGTTTCCGGTTCATCAAAATGTCCTTGGCTTCCTCTGCTGTAAGCGTTCTTTTCCTGCCCTGCCATCCTTTGCACTCTTCCTCTGCCAAACTCCTGCCACCTTTCTCACTGTAAAAGTCTATATGGATTTCTTCGGCCGATGCGGCCATGATATTCTGATACGAAGAATCATGGGGCCAAAATATTTTGACCCCAACATGTTTGATGCGTATAATATATCACATTTCATTTTTCTTTGCAACATATATCTTTTAAGTGGCGCTTGCCGTCTTTAGATGGTATGGACATTGCGGAAGAAATTTTCAGGCGAGCTGATCGTAGCGCTCCAGGAAGGGGCGAAGCCTTGCCTTTATAATCTCAATTCCGCCTTCCTTCTCCGCCTCATAATTCACAGGAATGATGGGATCGTGCAGGGACATGCGCATCAGCATCCAGCCCTGAACCTCATCATCATCAAAATCCACCCGGACGCCCTCATAATTTACCGGCGCCACATGGAATTTCTCATCCGCCTGGGCAAAGGCCAGGAAATCCTCCAGCACACGGTTTCCGTATGCTTTGAAATCCTCCGCCTGAATCTTCAGGCGGCTCTCCGCGCTCTCCACGGGCTTTTTCAGATCAGCGATCAGATCCTCGATCTGTTTTCCTTCCCGCCTGCATTTGGCCAGCTTGCAAATGATTTTCAGGCTCATATAAGCCCCGTCGTCCAGGAAATAATTTTCCTTCAAAGCGCCGTGGCCGGAAGTCTCTATCGCCAGATGGGTCTCCTCCCCCTCCCGGTTCAGCCGGATAGCCTCATTGATCACGTTCTTATAGCCCCGCTTAAACCGATGGTGGCGCATCGAAAGCTTCCCTTCCAGGAACTCCGTCAGATGGTTGGAGGTCACAGAGTCCGTCACCACGGTGGTATGGGGATACTTTTCGGAGAGGATCGCCGCCATCAGCCCTATGATCGCGTTTTTATTGACCTCCTCGCCATTGGAAAATACGACAGCCGCCCGGTCACCGTCGGTGTCAAAGATAATTCCCAAATCTGCCTGCGACGAGAGCACAGCCTCCCTCAAGGCCTCCATGGCCTCCTTATTCTCCGGGTTAGGCACATGGTTCGGGAAGGTGCCGTCCGGCTCCAGGCAAATGCTCCCCTCCGTGGAGGCTCCCAGATTCTCCAGAAGCCGCGTAAAATAACCGCCCACACCGTTGGAAGCGTCCACTACGATATGAAGTCCCTTCAGAGGACTGTCATAATCCTCCGCCTGTACCTCTTCTTTGATCAGGCGCTCCATATGGGCGCTGTAAGCTCCCACCAGGTCGGCCTTTTTGGCCTGCTCCATTTCCACGCCGTCCTCCAGCTCCGAGAGCACCGCAGCGCTCCTGAGCACCTCTTTGATCTCACTGCTCTCAAGCCCTCCATCCCTTGTAAAGAGTTTCAGGCCGTTTCTGTTAAAGGGCAGGTGGCTGGCCGTGATCATGACCGCGCCGTCATACGCAAACCCTTCCAAAACGGTGGACATGAACATCGAAGGTGTAGAGGTCAGGCCGCAGTCAAACGCCTCACAGCCTTTGTAGCCTATTCCATTGAACACCGCCTGCTTTAAGCTCTCTGCGGACAGGCGGGAGTCATGGCCCACGCCCACACGGATTTTATCATAAGAAAGGCCTTTTTTGTCCGCCAGAAAATCAACGAAGGCCATGGCAATATTTTTCGCAGCCTCCGGGGTCAGATTCACCGGCTCCCCCTCCACGCCTTCCAGGGCCACTCCCCGGATATCGCTTCCATTTTGCAGCTTCGCATATGCTTCTTTCCACTTTTCCATGATAGATTCTCCTTTCCAAATGATCGTCAGATATATTTGATTTCTACTAATGTCAGCCCCTCCGGCCTTGCCGTCTCTCCCGCCAGCTCTCTGTCCCGTCCCTCAAGAATCGTATTCATATATTCCGGCGAAAAAAAGCCGCCTCCGGCCCGGATCAGGGTTCCGGCGATGATTCTGACCATATTGTAGAGAAAACCGTTTCCCGTCACCCGCAGCACAATCATGTCCCCCTCTTTCTCAATATTCAGAGAGTAGATGATCCGCACCGTATTTTCCTGCCCCGGCTTCTTCGTGCAAAAGGACTGAAAATCATGCTCTCCCACCAGATAGGCCCCTGCTTCCCGCATTTTTTCCACATCCAGCGGATAGTAATAAAAAAAAGAATAGAGGCGTTTCGTGGGATCGGGAAATCTCCTGTTTAAAATCCTGTATTCATAAGTCTTTACGGTCCGGCAAAACCTGGGGTGAAAATCCGCCGCCACCTCGCAGGAATCCTGGATGCGGATATCCGCCGGAAGCCTGGTATTCATGGCGTAAGAAATCTTGTCTGCCGGCATCCTGGCCCTTGTGTCAAACACCGCCACGTTTCCCAGGGCATGTACGCCCGCGTCCGTCCTGCTGGCGCCTACAACGCTGATTTCCTCGCCCAAAAGCTCCGTAAGATGGCGGTTCAGCTCCGCCTCGATGGTATTGCCGTTTGGCTGTATCTGCCAGCCATGGTAATTGGTGCCGTCATAGGCCACCGTCAATTTTACACGCTTCATAATCTCTTCCTTCCGTATCCCTATAGAGGCGACAGAATCCCTGCCGCGCAGATACATACCAGATAGCCGGCCAGAATCAGATAAGCCCCATAGTCACGCTTCTGATAGATCAGGGGCTTCATCTTTGTGCGCCCCTGGCCGCCCCGGTAGCCTCTGGCTTCCATGGCCAGGGCCAGGTCATTGGCCCTGCGGAAGGCGGAGACGAAAAGGGGCACCAGCAGGGGAACGAGATTTTTTGCCTTTTTTATGAGACCGCCCGATTCAAAGTCAGCCCCTCTGGCCATCTGGGCTTTCATGATCTTATCCGTCTCCTCCATCAAAATAGGGATAAAACGCAGGGCGATCGACATCATCATGGACACCTCGTGGACGGGCACATGAAGCCTGTTTAAAGGCGCAAGCCCCTTTTCCATGCCGTCCGTTAGATGGTTGGGCGTGGTGGTCAGCGTCATAACCGTGGAGCCGATGATCAGATAAATCAGCCGGATCGCCATAAACAGCGCCTGAAGAATCCCCTCCCTGGTGACTGTCAGCTTCCAGATCCGCAAAACCGGGATGCCCGGTGTCAAAAGCAGGTTGAAAAACATGGTAATGGCCAGCAGGACCATGATGGAGCGCAGCCCCCGCACCATAAAACCAAAGGGTACCTTAGAGGCGCGGATCACAGCCCCTAAAAACAGCGTGGCCACCAGGCAGCAGGCAAACGAGCGAAACAAAAACAGAGACAGCAGAAACACCAGCGTTCCCACAAGCTTTGTTCTGGGGTCCAGCCTGTGGATCACGGAATCCCTCGGATAATATTGGCCCAACGTGATATCCTTTAACATACGTTTCTCCTTCCCAGCGCCTCCAAAATAGCATCCCTGGCTTCCTCCACCGTCGTAGCCTCCGTGTTCACCGGAAAGCCCTTCTCAGCCAGCCCCCGGAGCACATACACCGTCTGGGGCGCCCCCAGGCCAATCTCTTCCAGCTCCCTGTAATGGGCAAACACCTTCTTTGGCGTGCCGTCAAAACGGATCCTCCCGTCATCCATAACGACGATCCGCTCCACATACCGGGCCACATCCTCCATGCTGTGGGAGACCAGAAGAACGGTCATCCCTCTCTCCTTTTGAAGAGCCGCCACCTGGTCAAGAATTTCATCCCGACCTCTGGGGTCAAGCCCTGCCGTAGGCTCGTCCAGGATCAAAACCTCCGGATGCATAGCTAAAATGCCTGCGATGGCCGCCCGGCGTTTCTGCCCTCCGGAAAGCTCAAAAGGCGATTTTTTATAGTAGGGCTCTCCCAGTCCCACCTGATCAAGGGCTTCTCTTGCCCGCGCCTCCACCTCTTCCGGCGGCAGCCCAAGGTTTCTGGGCCCAAAACATACATCCGAAAACACATCCACCTCAAAGAGCTGATGCTCCGGATACTGAAACACCAGCCCTACCTTGCTCCGCAGGGCGCGCATATCGTATCCCTCCCGGTAAATGTCCTCCCCATGGAAATAAATCTTTCCGGAGGAGGCCCTCATCAGCCCGTTCAGGTGCTGGATCAGGGTGGATTTCCCGGAACCGGTATGACCGATGATCCCCACAAACTGCCCCTGGGGGATCTCCAGGCTGATATCGTCCAGGGCTTTCTTCTCATAGGCGGTACCCTGCCCGTAACTATAACTTACATGTTCGATCTTAATTGACATAATGCTTCCACCAACTCTTCTGCTGTCAGGATTCCGTCCTCCAAAGGCAGGCCGGATTTCTTCAATTCATGGGCCAAAAGTGTCACCTGCGGGACGTCCAGCCGATAGCCTTTCAGCTTTTCCACCTGGGAGAAAATCTCACAGGGCGTCCCCTGCATCACGACCTTTCCCCCATCCATCACAAGAACCTTATCTGCGTAAATGACCTCTTCCATATAGTGAGTGATCAGAAGTACGGTGACGTCCTCCACCATATTCAGCGCGCGCACAGCGCGGATCACTTCCTTGCGCCCCACAGGATCCAGCATGGCCGTGGGCTCATCCAGCACAATACACTTGGGATGCATTGCCACCACGCCTGCGATCGCCACCCTCTGCTTCTGTCCGCCGGACAGTCTGTTCGGAGACGCTTTTCGGTATTTCCACATTCCTACGGATTTCAGGCTCTCCTCCACCCGCTCCCATATTTCCTCTGTGGGAACCCCCATATTTTCAGGGCCAAAGCCCACATCCTCCTCCACCACGGTGCCAATGATCTGGTTGTCCGGGTTCTGAAACACCATCCCTGCCGTCTGGCGCACATCCCAGATATTTTCTTCTTTGGCAGTATCCTTTCCATTCACATAGAGGGTTCCGCCGCTGGGCACCAGCAGGGCGTTGATATGTTTTGCCAGGGTGGATTTCCCGGAGCCATTATGCCCCAGGATCGCGATAAAGTCTCCCCTCTCCACGTCCAGATCCACGCCGTCCACCGCGCGGTTCACAGATTCGATACCGCCCTCTTCATTGTATTTTTTATATTCATAGACAAGCTTTCTGCCCTTAATAAATCCCATGTGCTTCCTCCTTCCGGCGCACTAATGGTTTGATTATACCACTCCCCCGGAGGCAGTACAAGAAAGAACTTCTATTTCCCCTGCCTCCTCCACAGGCAGGAAACCGGCCCGGCGGGCCAGCCTCCGGGAGGCTGTGTTGTCCCTGTGGATAAAAGCGTACAGCTCCTCTGCCCCCAGCGCCGTAAAGGCGTATTCCTTTATGGCAGCCACAGCTTCCAGCCCGTACCCCTGCCGCTGATAGTCCCTGCCTATCAGATATCCGATCTCCAGCACCGGGCTGTTCTGATACGTCCCATTTTCGACGCCTGCCCGCCCCACAAGCCTTCCGCTGCTCTTTTCCAGCACCGTCCAGAGCCCATAAGAATAAAAGGGATATACCCGGCGAATGTAGGCTGTAAACAGCTCCCTCTCTTCTTCCTTTCCTCTTTCCATCCCCGGCATGTAATCTGCTGCCCCGGGCTCCCCGTACATATCATAGAGGGCGTCAAAATCCTCCGGAACACTCTCCCGGATCACCAGCCGCTCCGTCCGGGCGATCGTCCAAGGAATCCCATGATAACGCCTGTAGATCAGGTCAAAAAACGCCCCATCCAGCTCTTCTAAGCTCTGGACCACCATATCCACGCGGGTGAGGCGTATTTCCGTGTCCGGTGGCTCATAGCC
This sequence comes from Lachnospiraceae bacterium UBA3316, assembly GCA_002361955.1. GTDB lineage: Bacteria > Bacillota > Clostridia > Lachnospirales > Lachnospiraceae > Hominisplanchenecus_A. Next base: position 6,428 of record DESK01000040.1, on the reverse strand, counting down.
TGCGCAGGCCAGGTTTCTCCCGGCGGCCCAGTCTGCCAGCTCCTGGCTGTCCGTCAGAAGCAGGGAATGGGCTTCCCTTTCTTCCCTCCGCATCCGACACACCTGGATTCCCTCCGCCCGCAGGCGCTCCACCATTCTGCGGTACGCGCTGTCCTGATACTGCTCTCCGATCTCTATCCATATCCTGTCCATCTCTTTGTCCTTGGTTTCTTTTATTGTAAAATTCGTATCCGCTCAGGTATCAAACCTGGTTTACGGATTGTTCCGGGCACGCCGCTCCCACCATCCTCCTGAAAATGTGGAATCTGCAAAACCTCTGTTCAGCCTCTGCAAATCATCCGTGTATATTTCTGCTTCGCATCCTGCAGCACCCGGATTTTCCCGGCACGTATCATCTGCTCTATCCGGAAGGCATACCACCAGTCCCCTACCTGGAGGGGATATTTTCCCAGAATATCTCCGATCAGCCTGGCTTCTTTTACCGGTGCCTCCGTGATCTCCCTTAAAATCAGAAAATCATAAAAATCCTCCGGAACACCGACCAGCTCCCCGTTCACAACCGCGCGCAGGGGGCTGTTATCCTCTGTCAGCTCCATCCATTTCGAGCCAAGCATTCTCCGCTCATTCGCGGACAGCCTCCGCTGATACTTTAAAAAGGTACTGAATTTTTCTGCCTCCACATTCCCCCAGCTGTGATGGGTGATGATGACGCCGTCAGAACATTCTGTATATGGAGGCATTTCCACGGCATACACCTCCTGCTCCTGCCCGTCCATCCGGCTGCACAGCCAGTACAAGCCGCAGAGCGAATAGGGCGTCTGGCTATACCAGATGCGCACCGGTTCCCCGTTTTCCATAAACTCCATCAGCCGCCTGTATTCACGGATATTTCTTCGGATTCCCTCTGTCAGTTCCTGACGGAATCTCTTGGAAGAATTCCACCCGCTCTGCAGATACATGGACAGAATCAGCTCCTGACGGTACGCACTGTCAAACTCCTCTCGGATATCCCCCACATCCAGCATATAGGCCAGGCAGACCACCTCCCCCGCATGGCCCGGAATAGGGATCCACGCTTCCCTGGGAGGCAGCAAAGCCGCGTTCCCAAAAATGGCCGTCGGCCCATCCTCTCCGCTTATAACTGCTTTCCGGCTCTTCGCGCACTTCATCGAACCGGCCTCACTTTCCCCAAACATGACTTCTATCATTTTCCTGTTACTATCTCCCTTCTAAAACCGCAAAGCTATGTTTTCATCTCTCGCCCTCAGGCTTTATGGTATTGTATCACTTCCGGTTTTGAGATGCAATCTGTAAGGTTATACCTGAAAAACGCTGTTTTATCCACAATGCATAAAACAGCGTTTTCTAATCATTTGATGTTTACTTGTTTTGATCGGCAAATGATTTCAGCCTCATCTGCCGGATTTCATCTACGCAGACTGCAATTCCTTTTCCAGCTCAACTACCTGCTCCACGGTAAGATCAGAATACAATGCAATATCCTCCGGAGACAGCTTTCCGGCTTTGATCATTCTTAAAGCAGACTGCTTATTTCCCTGTTCAATTCCCTGTTCATACTTTTCCTGATAATTCATCTGCAATGTCATATAATCCAATCTCCATTTCTCATTCTTCCTGCCTTCTTTTATTTATATTATAATCGTTACATACATGATTGGCAAGGGTTGACCTGACCCTGGGAACCATATTGTTCTTCATTGAAACATTTCAAAGACCCCGGTGATAATTATCCACAGTATTTCTCCCTCCGCAACTTTTTATGCACATTTTCCCGGTAAATGTGGTATGATGTCGGTGATTACGAAAGGAGTTTGACTTATGCCAGTATTTGATTTTAAAAACACTGCTGACGCAAGCGGCCCCGCCGCATGTACCTATACTGTATTCCGCTCGGATGAGGCATTCGCTTCCCCAGAAAAGCCGATTCTGCTTCTGGACAACCGCATACAGCCTTTTTCCCATCATTCCTGCGGTATTTTCACAAATCCCGTCAAGGGAACGGCCTTTGTATTTGATAAAGAGTACGGAAATATTTCCGCCGACATCCTGCAGATAGACGCCCGCTTTGTCAGTCTTCTGCGCTGGCTGGGGGAAAACCACATCCATGTGCGCCTTTCCGGCCAGAACCGCGAAGAGGGTTATGCGGTTTACAAGATCCGTGAAATCGCCTTTGGCGGCGGCACAAAGCTCTCCGCTGAGGACGGCTTCCTTCAGTTTATGATCGAGCGCCTGTTCGCAAGCTGCGCTCCCACAGATGAGCCGGAGGACGAGGATCAGGACGAGACAGGCGACAGCATGAAGCTGACTAGCCTCCAGAGCATCACCGACTTTATTACCTGCGCCGGAAGGACCCTGCCGGACAATATCCGCCTCTGGGCCAGAAGAAACCTGGCTGTGGCCCGCTCCCACGAGGTCACGCCTGAGGAGCGCCGCCACGCCCAGCGGGCCCTGTCGATCATGATGAATATCCAGTGGAAAAACAACTACTTTGAGTCCATCGATCCCCAGGAAGCCAGGCGCATCCTGGATGAGGAGCTGTACGGCATGGAGCAGGTGAAACAGCGGATTATCGAAACCGTCATCCAGATCAACCGCACCCACACCCTCCCGGCCTACGGCATCCTGCTGGCAGGCCCTGCCGGGACAGGAAAATCCCAGGTAGCCTATGCCGTGGCCCGAATTTTGAAGCTCCCTTGGACGACCCTGGATATGAGCTCCATCAACGACCCGGAGCAGCTCACCGGAAGCTCCCGCATCTACGCCAACGCGAAGCCCGGTATCATCATGGAGGCCTTTTCCATGGCCGGCGCTTCCAACCTGGTCTTTATCATCAACGAGCTGGACAAAGCAGCCTCCGGTAAGGGCAACGGCAATCCTGCCGATGTACTCTTGACCCTCCTGGACAACCTGGGATTCACGGACAACTACATGGAGTGTATGGTTCCCACAGCGGGCGTCTATCCCATCGCCACTGCCAACGATAAATCCCTGATCAGCGCTCCCCTGATGTCCCGTTTTGCTGTGATTGACATTCCGGACTATACGGCGGACGAAAAGAAAATCATTTTCTCCCGCTATGCGCTGCCGAAGGTATTGAAACGCATGAATATGCGCCAGGAAGAGTGCGTTGTATCAGAAGAAGCCCTGGACGCAGTGATCAAAACCTACGCGGATACCAGCGGGATCCGTGACCTGGAGCAGGCGGCGGAGCACCTGGCGGCCAACGCCCTCTATCAGATTGAGGTAAACCACGTGCCAAGAGTCATCTTTGACGGAGAGATGGTAAAGAAACTGCTGGGATAGGATTTAAAAGATCTCAAAAAGATAGTGCTGGAAACCAGTACAAGACACTGCGTTTTTAACGCTATCTGTAAAATTGAAGCTTTTGTTGCTATCCATTTAGGATGAGTCGAATGACTTAAAAATGCAACACAAAATGCAACACGAGTCCACAAGCCTGCTGCTGGCAGCAGGCTTGTGGACTCTCGCGGCATTCGCCAAATGTTCGTACAGGCACGGCACTTGGCTCATTGCCCGCGGAAATAGAAATAGCCCGGAAATTCCGGGCCTTTTTAACAGGGGATGAGAGAATCGAACTCCCGCTAAGAGTTTTGGAGACTCCTGTCATACCATTTGACCAATCCCCTTTACGAATGTACCTTATATTTATAGCATGTGCCGCCGAAAAAGTCAATCTGTTTTTGCACTCTCTCTAACCTCCGCCTATAAGAAAAGCCCCACAGATTGATTTCTCAACCCTATGGGACCTTCATTTCTCGATATCCTGTATGTTATACCAGCTCTAAGAGAACCTCCATAGCAGCGTCGCCGCGGCGAAGGCCGATCTTGACGATTCTGGTGTAACCGCCGTTGCGGTCTGCATACTTGGGAGCGATCTCAGTGAAAAGCTTCTCAGCCAGATCTACTTCCTTTGTATTTCTCTTCTTGCCCGCGTTCTCGGTGGGAACCTCTTTTACGGTGTAGAGAACCTTCTGCATCTCTCTTCTTGCATGAAGCCTGGAAGGCATATCTTTGCGGATCTCCTTCTGAACCTCATCGTAAACGGTTACTTTCTTGCCGTCTACTACTTCTTTCACTCTCTTGCCGTCCTTATCCTTGCGGGGAACCTTTGCGGTAACGGTAACGGTCTCGTAGTTGTCGCGCTCTCTCACTGCCATTGCGATGAGATGCTCTGCTACTTTACGGATCTCTTTTGCCTTTGCCTCTGTGGTAACGATCTTTCCATTCTGGATCAGCGCTGTTACCTGACCTCTGATCAAAGCCTTTCTCTGGCTTGCTGTTCTGCTAAGTTTTCTATAACCTGCCATGATTCTTTTCCTCCATTTGTGGAACGCCGGCGGACACACATCGGGCTTACTCCGCGGGCGCTTAATTCCATAATGTGCTACTATGAAAGCCCCGGACGGCAGCCATGAACCGGAGCGTGTTTACACGCATAGGGCCATGGATATCGGACGGGTTTTCATGCATGATGACTGCGTCAGCAGTCATATCTGTTTCATTTGCAGACTTTCTATTCGTCGCCTGCGTTAAGCTCCAAACCGAGCTCTTTCAGTTTTCCTAATACTTCCTCCAGGGATTTCCGGCCCAGGTTACGAACCTTCATCATATCCTCTGAAGTCCTGTTGCACAGCTCTGCCACAGTATTGATACCGGCTCTCTTCAAGCAATTGTAAGAACGAACGGAAAGCTCCAGCTCATCGATATTCATATCGAGAACCTTCCCCTTCTCGTTATCTTCCTTCTCGATCATGATCTCCGCGGACTTCGCGTTTTCAGAGAGGTCGATAAACAGGCTCAGATGCTCGCTGAGTACCTTTGCCGCCAGGCTCACAGCCTCGTCCGGCGCAAGGGTGCCGTTGGTGTACACATCCAAGGTCAGCTTATCATAGTCGGTCACCTGGCCCACACGGGTATTGGCCACCGTCAGGTTCACACGCTCCACCGGAGTATAGATCGCGTCTACGGCGATCACACCAATGGGCATATCCTCTGTCTTTCCCTTCTCCGCGCTCACATAGCCTCTGCCCTTTGTAATGGTCAGCTCCATGTACAGCTTGCTGTCCGCGCCGCCATTGAGCGTCGCAATGACCTGATCCGGATTCATGATAACGATGTCCTGGTCTACCTGAATGTCGGCAGCCGTCACAACGCCTTCGCCCTCAAATTCGATATAGGCGACCTTGGCCTCGTTCGTCTCACTGTTGTTCTGAATCGCCAGTGATTTGATATTCATGATGATCTCAGTCACATCTTCCTTCACACCGGGGATGGAACTGAATTCATGCAGTACGCCCTCGATCTTTACCTGGCTCACTGCTGCGCCAGGTAAGGAAGAAAGCATAATCCTGCGGAGAGAATTGCCCAGAGTCGTTCCATAGCCTCTTTCCAGCGGCTCTACAACAAATCTGCCGTATTTCTTATCTTCTGATATTTCAGCAATTTCAATTTTAGGTCTGTTAAAATCGAACACTATAAAGCCCCTCCTTTTGGGTTATCATGGTTATGAGGGTTTCTATTTTTTACAGATTATTTGGAATACAGCTCGACGATCAGCATCTCATCTACCGGTACGTCGATAGCCTCTCTTGCCGGTGCCTCTTTTACAGTACCCTTCAGAGCTTCCGGATCACAATCCAGCCACTCCGGAACGAGTCTTCCGCCTGTAACCTCTGTGATGTCCTTATATCTCTGCATGGATTTGCATTTCTCTTTAATCTCTACCACGTCGCCGGCCTTTACCAGGTAAGACGGGATATTTACCTGCTTGCCGTTTACCAGCACATGCTTATGGTCAACGATCTGTCTTGCCTCTCTTCTGGTTCTTGCGAAGCCCAGACGGAAGATTACGTTGTCCAGTCTCATCTCCAGCATTACCATCAGGTTTGTACCTGTCATGCCGGGCATCTTCTCAGCCTTTTTGTAGTAGTTTCTGAAAGGCTTCTCCAGAACGCCATAGATGAATTTTGCTTTCTGCTTCTCACGGAGCTGCAAAGCATACTCGCTCATCTTGCGGTTTGCCCTTCTCAGCTCTCTCGTGGACTTTTTATCAATTCCTAAATAAACCGGATCTAAACCAAGTGATCTGCATCTTTTCAGAACAGGAACTCTATTTACTGCCATCTCCTAATACCTCCTCATTAGACTCTTCTGCGTTTTGGCGGGCGACATCCGTTATGTGGTACAGGTGTTACGTCCCTGATACTTGTTACTTCCAGACCGCACGCTGACAACGCACGAATGGCTGCCTCACGTCCTGAACCAGGTCCTTTCACGAATACATCTACAGTCTTAAGACCATGTACTAATGCAGCCTTTGTAGCAGTCTCTGCTGCCATCTGAGCCGCATATGGAGTAGATTTCCTTGAACCTCTAAATCCCAGACC
>DESK01000045.1 GCA_002361955.1 Lachnospiraceae bacterium UBA3316 | reverse complement strand
TGGTTAGTTTGCCAGTGCTTGATCATAGTGCGGTACCTCCTTGTAAGTAAGTTGGGTTGGAATACTTCTTAATTACAAGGGCGCATTTGATGATTGGGACAATCATCAAATGCGCCGCACAACTCAAGAAAAATGTCAATAGTTTTTTGAAAATAATTTCAAATTTTCACTCCCGATAGGGAGGATAAGAAAATAAAAAAAATGAAAAAAGAGCGGTAATTCGGGATTTATCGAGTTTCCGAGACCGTTCTTGACTAAATAAGGAGGTGCTGATATGCCAGCAATTCGTTCAAGCGCAGATTTGCGTAACAGTTACAACGAAATTTCTACATTCTGCCATGATTATTCCGAACCTGTTTTTATTACTAAAAACGGGAAAGGTGATCTTGCCGTTATGAGTATTGAAGCATACGAACAGCTTGTAGGCCGCTGTGAATTATACGGGCTGATCCATGAAGGTCTTGAAGATGTCGCTGCAGGCAGAACACGCCCATTTTCAGAAGTAATGACTGACATAAGGAGCAGCCGCAAACGATGAATTACCATATCCACATTACCCTTACAGCCGAAAAAGATATGGTTCATGCAGCGGATTATATTGAATTTTCTTTAAAGAACCCGCAGGCCGCAGATCATCTGTTAGATGAAGCAGAACGCCAGATTAACACACTTTCACATTTTCCCATGAAGCATCCGCTTGTAGATGATAAAATCCTTTCTGCCTGTGGTGTCCGTTTCGTAACGTTGGGAAATTATCTTGCTTTCTATACCGTTTCAGAGGAAGAAAAGCAGGTAAATATTATACGGTTCTTGTATGCCAAAAGCGACTGGCACTCTATTTTGAAACTCGGTTTTCCATTAAGATAAGCAACTCTCCCCGCAGGTGGCGGGGAGTTTTTTATTTGTTTGCTTTTTGACTTTCCTGCCGTTTTGGAAATTCAAATGGAAGTTTGCCCGTCCGTCCACAGAAAGTAATTGTGCGAGAACTGCTTTTCTCTGCTCTTGACGCTGTGTTCTTCATAAATCAAAACCTCCTGTTATAAAAATTCTGATTAAAGCCAGAAAAAGAGCCCCGGATATCTCCGAAGCTCTTCAAAAATCACTATTAAGTTCAATGTTTTAGAGATTACATTCCCATCTGTTTAGCAACCTCAGCCGCAAAGTCCTCTTCCTTCTTCTCGATACCTTCGCCTGTCTCAAAACGAACATATCCTTTGATCACAATCTTCGCGCCGTTGGCCTTTGCTACGCTGTCCACATACTGGGATACGGACTGCTTGCCGTCCTCTGCCTTTACATATACCTGATCCATCAGGCAGATCTCCTTCAGCTCCTTGTTTACACGGCCCATGATGATTCCCTGGATTACCTTCTCCGGCTTCTGGGACTCTTTCGGGTCGTTCATGATCTGAGCAAGAAGAATCTCTTTCTCGTGAGCGATGTAATCCTCGCTTACCTCGTTCCTGTTGGTGTAGAGGGGCTTTAAGGCTGCTGTCTGCATAGCAACGTTCTTAGCCATCTCTTTGATCTCATCGTTCACAACGTCTGTCTCAACGTCGATGAGAACGCCGATCTTACCGCCCATATGTGTGTAGGAAGCAACAAAACCGTTCTCTTCCTTTATCTGGGCAAAACGACGGATGTTCATGTTCTCGCCGATGGTCGCGATCTGGTGAGCCAGCTCCTCGCCTACCGTCTCTGTGGTGTCAAGCTTCCACGGCTCTGCCAGGAATGCCTCTACATCAGCGGCCTCTGTATCCATCGCCTGATCTGCTACCTGAGATACATAGTTCTGGAACTTCTCGTTCTTTGCTACGAAGTCTGTCTCTGCGTTTACTTCTACAGCTACGGCCTTCTTTCCATCCTCAGATACCTTTACCATAACGATACCCTCGGCTGCGATTCTGCCTGCCTTCTTCTGGGCGGTAGCCAGTCCCTTTTCTCTCAGGAACTCCACTGCCTTATCCATATCGCCGTCGGTAGCTGTAAGAGCTTTCTTACAGTCCATCATGCCGGCGCCTGTCATTTCACGTAACTCTTTTACCATTTTTGCTGAAATAGCCATTTTACATTTCCTCCGTGCGATCTGTCTATTATTCCTCTACAGCTTCCTCTGCTACCTCTCCAGTGAACTCTTCTTCGGCAACCTCTGCCTCAGCACCCTGATTTGCCTCGATCACTGCGTCAGCCATCTTGGAAACAATCAGTTTAACGGCTCTGATCGCGTCGTCATTGCCCGGGATCACATAATCCAGCTCTTCCGGATCACAGTTTGTATCGCAGATACCGATCAGGGGAATTCCCAGTGTATGAGCTTCCTGTACGCAGATTCTCTCCTTCTTCGGGTCTACCACGAAGATCGCATCCGGCAGTCTCTTCATATCCTTGATTCCGCCCAGATTCTTCTGCAGCTTCTCCAGCTCTTTCTTTAACGCGATAACTTCCTTCTTCGGCAGAACATCAAAGGTTCCGTCCTCCTGCATCGCTTCAATATCTTTCAAACGTTTTACACGGCTCTGGATGGTCTTGAAGTTTGTCAGCATACCGCCCAGCCATCTCTCGTTGACATAGTACATGTTGCAGCGCTCAGCCTCAACCTTCACTGCGTCCTGGGCCTGCTTCTTGGTTCCTACAAACAGAATTGTGCCGCCCTCTGCTACGATGTCAGAAACTGCCTTGTATGCTGTATCTACCATTCCAACGGACTTCTGCAGATCGATGATGTAGATGCCGTTTCTCTCTGTGTAGATGTACGGAGCCATCTTAGGGTTCCATCTTCTTGTCTGATGTCCAAAATGAACACCTGCCTCCAGTAACTGCTTCATTGAAATAACACTCATGATTTTTCTCCTTTTGGTTCTTCTTCCACACTCTTTTACTTCCTGGGAAACCGGAACTTCGGCACCGTCCCTGGAATCCGAGTATGTGATTAATTTTTGCCTTTGGTAGTATATCACACCAAATTCCGATACGCAAGACTTTTTATCAATAATCTGTCTTCTGATAGAAACGTCCGTTGATAAAATCTGTCTTAATAATATTGACAAAGGCCATTGAGTCCACCTCGTGCACCTTTTTCACCAATGCTTTCGACTCCTCCTGGGACACCACCGAATACAGCAGCGTCAGTCCCTGTCCCGAATAGCAGCCCTTCCCCTCAAACCGGGTGGCACTGTGCTTTGTCAGATGCCTGATATTTTCGTAAACTTCATCGGGCCTGGAAGTAATAATGAACAGCGTGTTTTTCTTATAGCGTTTGTGCAGCATATGCACCACCTGGGTGGAGGTAAACTGGAAGATAATCGAATACAGCGCCGCATCCCAGCCGAACAGCACGCCGGCCGCCACGAGGACGCAGGCGTTGGCAAACAGCACGCCGTTCCAGATATCCTGCCCCTTCCGCTCCGAAAAATAAATAGCGATAAAATCCGTGCCGCCGGTACTTGTGTTTCCGATCAGGCACAGGGAAATGCTGAGTCCGTTGATCAGGCCGCCGAAAATGCTGATCAGCAGGGTGTCGTAGGTGATCACCTGCTGGGGGATCAGGTCGGTGAGCACGCTGGTGAGAAAAATCACCACGCAGGAGCTGACCGTAAACTTTTTTCCGATGAATTTGAAGCCGATCAGTACAGGGATCACATTCAGCAGCAGGTTGATGGCCGTGTAGGGCACGGAAATATGGAGAAACTTAGCAAAAATCCCCTGGATCAGCAGCGCCACGCCTGCAAACCCACCCGGAAACAGGCCGCCGGCCTTTACAAAGGTTTTCATATTTACGGCAAAAATAACTGCCGCGATCACTCCAAAACCAAACCGTTTCACCTCGGTCTTTACAGATGTTTTTTGCTTCATGATACACCTCTTTCGTATTGATAATCCTTTAGATTCCGCAAAAATAAAAAGAAAAATCCAACATTTTTCCGGATGCAAGCAAAAACTCCGGATGTGTCCGTGCGCCCCAGCTGTCGTCGCCGCCCACACCCATCTGCGCCTTCGCCACACGCACGTTGGTGTAATGCACCGGCGGAAGTTCATAGGCATGTCTTGCCAGCTCCAGCTCATGGGGCGTGTAGGGCAGGGCAGATACATTGAGCTCCCGTCCCCAGAAACGAAGGCCCCGTCCTCTGTAATCCGTAACCTCCGCCCAGCGCACGCCCATCCTGTTTCCGCACTCCTGGGGAACCAGATAGTCCGCCATGCCTTCCTTAATATTCTGCTCATAAACGCCAAGCTTCGCGCCCTGAAGGCGGTCGGCATACGTCTCCTGGGGGCCGTACCCATACCATTTCAGCCGGTCGTAATCGGCGCCCAGCCGGAACATGACTCCAAACTCCGGCATATCCCCCAGCTCCCTGGGCGGATGGCAGCGCAGCCTTACTTTGACGCCCCCATCCCCAAACACCTGGTACGTTACCGTACACTCACTCAGCGGTACCGTGGGCATCCCGTACACAAAGGACACGCTGACGCTCCCCTCTCTCTCCTCCACCTCAGGCTCCCTCCCAGCGAAATCCCCGAAAGGCTTGTGGGTCAGGTAGAGGCTCGCCATCTTCCACTGGGCATATCTCTGGGGCATCTGGCTGCCCATATCATTGTCCGTGGGAGCCCGCCAGAAGTTTGGCATGGGGATCGTCTCTAAAAGCTCCTGCCCTCCATAGCGGTAAGACGTCAATCCCCCATTCAGATGAGAGAAAAGAACCTCAAAATGCTCGCCTCTGACGCCCGTATTCAGCTTTCCCCGGATCACACGCAGATCACCGGTTTCCTGTCTGGCCTCTGCCTGCTCCCCCACACGGCAGCACGTCTGCCCGAAGGCCACCTCATACCCTGCCTTTGCCCAAAGGGTGTCCGCCTTTAGCCGAAAAGAAACGGTCACCACATATTCTCCCGGCGTTTCCGGAAGCCCCATCGGAAGGGAATAGCACTTTTCCATAAGGGGCTCTACCTCCGTCTCCAGAGTCTGGCTGGAAAGAAGAACTCCCTCCCGCTCCAGAGTCACCAGGCATACGTACTCCGAGGTATTCAGGAACAGATTTTTGTTTTGAATCCGCAGCTGATTTCCCTCAAAGCTCACCTGGATCCCCTGGTAATTGTACTTTACTGCTGGCATCTTTGGAGATTCCCTCCGGTCTCCCCCGTAGACAATGCCGTTTCCGCTGAAATTGTAATCCGTAGGGCGTTCGCCGCAGTCCCCGCCGTAGGCCTGGAATACCTGGCCGTAGCGGTTCTTTTTCCGGATGGACTGGTCAATATAATCCCACAGAAATCCTCCCTGATACAGTGGCTCCGTATCGGCCAGCTCCGTATATTTATTCATGGCCCCGCAGGAATTTCCCATGGCATGGGAATACTCACAGCAGATAAAGGGCTTGCTCCGATCCTTCGCGAGAAAGGCCTTGATATCCTCCACAGAGGAGTACATCTGGCTTTCCATATCGCTGCTGTTTCCGTACCGCCTGTCATGAAAGATCCCCTCATAGTGCACCAGCCTGGTATCATCCAGCTGCCGGAACAGGTCTGCCATATGGCTGATCACACTGCCGCCGTAGGATTCATTGCCGCAGGACCAGATCAGAATCGACGGATGGTTCTTATCCCTCTGATAGCAGGAATTGACCCTGTCGAGAAGCATAGCCTCCCACTCTCTCCTGTCCCCGGGGACGACCGTCCAGGGCTCGGCCTGCCCCCGCTCGATGGGATCCCAGCTCCCGTGGGATTCCATATTGTTCTCCGCGATCAGATAGAGGCCGTAGATGTCGCACAGCTCGTAAAGGGCAGAGCTGTTCGGGTAGTGGCTGGTGCGCAGGGCATTGACATTATTGCGTTTCATTGTCTGAATATCCTGCAAAAGCTCCTCCCGGCTCACCGTCCGCCCCGTCTTTGCACTGAATTCATGGCGGTTTACCCCCTTAAATACGATCCGCTTTCCATTCAGGCACATGAGGCCGTCCCGTATCTCAAATCTGCGAAAGCCCACCTTCTGGGAAACACACTCCATCAGCCGCCCTTCGCCGTCCAGGATCTCAAGCTTCAGCTCGTACAGGCTGGGCCCCTCCGCGCTCCAAAGCTTCGGAGCTTTTATGGGATATCGGAAACAGTCCTCCCCTAAAAGCCTTTCCTCCGCCTCCAGGACGGGGCCATCTCCGTCCTCCAGCAGGATCCTGGCTCTGCCCTCCTGCGGGCAAATGGTTTTCAGGGTGAGCTCTAATTCCGCATCCCGATATGCCTCATCCAGCAAGGTCCGTACTCTCAGATCCTCCAGGTGAATCTCTGGCACAGCGTAGAGATATACGCTCCTGTGAAGCCCGGAAAACCGATAAAAATCCTGATCCTCGCACCAGCTTGAGGAGGTCCACTTAAACACCTGGACTGCCAGCTTGTTTGTCCCCTCCTTCACATAGGAAGTAATCTCAAACTCCGACGGCGTGAAGCTGTCCTCGCTGTATCCCACAAAGCTACCGTTCACCCATACCGCAAGGCCGCTCTCCGCCCCCTGAAAGGAGAGGTACAGCCTTTTCCCCCGCATACGCTCCGGCACCCGGAAGGATTTCACATAGCTGGCCACCGGGTTAAACTGCTCCGGGATTTCGCCGGGGACGATCTCCTCCCTTCCATCCCAGGGATACTGTACGTTCACATACTGGGGGATATCCCATCCCTCCATCTGGATACTGGCCGGAACCCGGATATCATCCCAGCCGCTGCAGTCAAACTCCGGCTTTTCAAACCCCTGCACAGCCTGTCCATAATTCTTTCCGTAGGCAAATTTCCACACTCCGTCCAGGGAACAGCGAAAGCTGCTCTTTCCCGCCTCCCACTCTTTCCAGTCGGCGTAAGCCACATGGTCAGAATGCGCCGGATATCTCCTTTCGGCAAAATACTCCGGATCCTTCACCTTATGATAATCAAATACCTTCATATCCTTATTCCCCTCTCCTGTAGATACGCTTATTATACCACGGGGTAGGGGGCAAATGGGTACAAAATATTGAATTCCTTGCATCCTTGGCACCCAGGTATTATAATTGCAGTAATGTTTTGAAAAAGGAGATTCCATCATGTCCAATATCATAGAAATCACTGATCTTGCGTCTCCCGGCCTGGATGTTTATGCCCGGATGACAGAAAATCAGCTTTTGAACCGCCATGAACCGGAAAAGGGACTTTTCATCGCGGAAAGTCCCAAAGTGATCGCCCGCGCCCTGGACGCAGGATGCGTGCCCGTCTCCATGCTGCTGGAAAGAAAGCACATTGAGGGGGAGGCCCGGGATATCATCGCCCGCTGCGGCTCCATTCCCATCTACACGGCAGAGTATGACGTCCTGCGCCACCTCACCGGCTTTCCCATGACGAGAGGCGCTCTCTGCGCCATGGGCCGCCCGCCCCTCCGGAGAGTGGAAGAAGTCTGTGAAAACGCCCGCCGGGTCGCCGTCCTGGAAAATGTGGTAAATCCCACCAACGTGGGCGCGATCTTCCGCTCCGCGGCGGCCCTGCACATGGACGCCGTCCTGCTTACGCCGGCCTGCAGCAATCCTCTGTACCGCCGGGCGATCCGTGTCAGCATGGGGACAGTCTTTCAGATTCCCTGGACCTTCCTGGGGCAGGAGGACTTCCAGTGGCCCGATCCCGGCATCCGCCTCTTAAAAGACATGGGCTTTCAAACTGCCGCCATGGCCCTCACCGACGCTTCGGTCCCGATCCACGATCCACGTCTTGCAGAGATCGAAAAACTGGCCATCGTCCTGGGCACGGAGGGAGACGGGCTGGCTCCGGAAACAATCGCGGACTGCGACTACACCGTGCGCATCCCCATGTCCCACAGCGTGGATTCCCTGAACGTGGCTGCCGCCAGCGCAGTGGCCTTCTGGCAGCTTGGCAGACGGCCGGACTGACCATAGGTTCAGAGCGTTACCACATCCCCTGTCCGTATCCTTTGCACCACCCGGCCAAGCTTTTCCCTCAGCATAGCCAGGCCCGCCTCCCCCGTACAATGGCCCGTGTACAACACCTCCAGGCCGCTGTCCAGCAGAAACTCTGCCATCTTCTCCACGTCCTCCCCGGTGAAGGTGCAGATTTCCTCGCCTCCGCGCGTTCCCTTCATATGAAGGCCCCCCACAAATCCATAAAGATTCTTTCCGTGAAAGGCACGTTTCACTTCTGTGACAATCGTTTCAATCCCTCCATGGGAACAGCTGTTAAATAAAACAAGTCCCTTTTCCGTCTCGTACACCAGCGTCAGCTCGTGTGAAAAATCATCGGGCCGGCAGTTCTCCCCCTCCCTCCGATACAGCTTCTTCTGGCAGCCGATTTTTTCAAGTCCCTCCGTGCTGTGAGGGACGATCCAGATACCGGAAGCAATCTCTGTGACGCTGTCCAGCAGACACATCCTGTCCTCCTTCTCCTTCAGCTCCCGGGGAATCCCGATATAGTGAAGCCCTTCCCCGGAACCGGACCAATAATCCTCCCCCGCAGTTTTCATGGCATAGAGCACAGCTTTTCGGTTTTTCTCCAGAAATTTCACAAAGCCTGTGGAATGGTCATAATGTCCATGGGACAGCACACAGACAGACACATCCCCCAGTTCCTTTCCCAGAAGCCCGGCGTTTTCCATAAAGGCTCCCGAGCTGCCCGCATCCAAGAGCAGCTTCCTCCCGTTTTCTTCGATCAGAAGGCTCAGCCCATGCTCGCAGATCAGCCTCGGATCGCTTTTTGTGTTTTCAACCAATACTGTCAGTTTCATCTTTCCCTCCCGCTTCTTTTTACAGCCTTTCTCTGTCACCCATTATAACATGATTTTTGCAAAAAGAATCCCCATGGGATTCCCAGCGCAGACCGCCCGGCATCCCATGGGGTATTCTCATTCTCAGTAAAACGCTTACTGTTTGTACGCTATTTAACCTTTACGGTTTTTTTCTGTCCCTTGCCCTTAAACACTTTTGTGTAAGCCTTTTTCTTGGCTTTGGGAACTTTGATCACAGCCTTTGCGTAGATTCCCTTCAAGGCCTGCTTGCCTACTTTTTTCAGCAGGCTGGTCTTAACCTGGATCAGCTTCAGGCGCTTGTCGCCTGCGAAGGCTTTCTTTCCGATCGAGGTGACATTTTTGCCAATGACAGCTTTCTTCAGCTTTGTCATGGACGCGAAGGCGCTTGCTCCGATGGAAGTCACTTTGCAGGTCACACCATTAATTTCTACGGTATCAGCCACCTTGACGCTGGACGCGACGGCTTTTGCCGTGCCGTAAGCCTCAGCCAGGTTCTTTTCGGCGTCCGTCACCCGGTACAAGATACCGCCGACTTCCTCCGTATCTCCCTTCTTCAGGGCTCTGGCCTCATTTTTCAGCCTTTCCAGCTCTTCTTTTGCAGCTTTCAGGGCTGCCTCTGCGGCCTGTTTTGCCTCTTCCGCCTTCTCGGCTTTCTCTTTCGCCTCATCCGCCTCTTTTCTGGCCTGGGCAAGCTGTGCTTCCAGGTCGCTCTTCTCCTGCTCTGCGGCAGAGATCTTATCCTCCGTCTCCTTCAGTGAGCTCTCCAGACGGTCGATCTCACTCTCCAGCCCCTGTATGCGGCCTTCCAGCTCCGCCTTATCGCCTGTAAGTGTTGCCAACTGATCCTGTGCCTCTTTCAGCTGGGCCGTAAGCTCTGTCACATCCCCGGCTGCCTCATCCAACTGCCCCTGAAGCAGGGTCACCTGATCCTTCGCTGCTTTCAGCTCTTTTTCCTTATCCTGCAGTGTCTGGTTTTTCTCTTCCAGCTGCTCCTGCAGGCCCGTGAGGCTTTCCTGCTTCTCCGCAAGCTCTTTTTGAAGTCCCGCGATCTCTGTTTCTTTTGCCTTGATCTGCGTTAAAAGCTCCTGATACTCCTGGGCTCCCGGAACCTTCAGATTCTCCACAGCCTTCTGGAGGGCAGCTGCCGCCGCGTCTGTCTCCTCCTGAGTGGCCTTCTTATTTCCATAGACGCTTTCTGCCTTTTCCATGGCTGCTGCCAGCGCCTGGGCCGTATCCACGGTGTAGTCCTCCGCCTTCAAAAGCCTTGCCGCATCCAGCGCTGCCTTCAGCACCGTCTTATCGGCCGCGTTGGGATCGGGAACGAGAATCAGCTTCGCGTCTGCCCAGTCGCCGTTGTCGTGGCTGTTCCCCACATTCTGGTCCATCACAAGCCTTAAGCGGCTGGCTCCCGTGATATCAAGGCTGATCCGCTCTGCTTCCGTGTTGGTATCCAGCAGTTTTGAGGCGTACAGCTCCTTCTCCTCCCCATTGATGGATGCATACACTTTGAAGTACATTCCGTCACCGTTCCTGTTCGCTTCCCTCTTGAAGTAATCCACGCCCACATAGGCCTGGAAGTAAAGGGTTTCCCCTTCGTCAAGGGATGCGCTGATGCTGCTGAGATCATAAATGATCTCCGAGTTCGCGCAGGCTCCCAGTCCCTTTTCAAAAGGTGTCCGCACGCCGTCAACAGACAGGGCAATGCCGGCTGATGACGCGCCGTTGCAATGCTTATCTCTCTCTACACTCTCCCAGCCGGATGTGGCGCTCACCCAATCCATGTCGGACAGGTACGTCACCTCCCCTGTGATGGGGCGTTCCTTCACAATCACCTGAGCAGAAACTGCGCTGACAGATACGTCTGCGCCCTCCGTATCCTTGGCGGACAGGTCTGCCAGGGTTACGCTGCTGCTGCCTGTGACCGCGTCCTTTTTCGCCTGGAGGGTGATCGTCATAAAGGAATCAGCGCCCTCCGTAAGACCCTTCTCGTTGGTGTAGGTATATACTGCCTTTCCGTCTGCCTCCGCGGAAGTCAAGGTTCCCTCCACGCCATCGGCCAGAACGGCCTGTACATTTTCAAATACCGCTTCATCATACGCCAGGGAGAATTTCATCTCTTTAACCGGGCGTCCTTCCGGCAGGTTCGTAAGCTGTACATTCACGGAAGCCGTTTGTCCAACCACAGCCTCGCCGTCTGTCAGCACCGCCTGCATACCGAACTCCTCTGTGCTCAGCTTCACAGACGCCTCAGAAACTGCCATATTTCCCGTGCTGCTGTAAGGCGTGGCATTTTCCATGTACACCCTTACCTTCTCCGCATATACGGGTACAAACTGCATCACTACCGTGTCGTCCCTGGTAATTGTCACCTGGCTGCGCACCTTCGCCCAGTCCGCGCCGTCCCAGTATTCCGCCTCCAGGACAGCGGGGATCTCCGTGCCTCTGGCTCCTGTAAAGGTCAGGGCGATCTGATTCATCACCTGGGCCTCCTGCCAGGAAAACTCCACATACTCGGATCTTCTGGAAGCGCTGTTGGCCGGAAGCAGTACAGACGCGCCTCGGCTGTAAGCGTTGGTCCAGCTTGTGCCTGCATTGCCGTCCACCATATTTGCGGGATAATTCCCTGTGGAACCTGTAAAGGAAGCCGTCGCCTCCGCCTTGTTTGTGGCAAGCTCCGTGTCTGTCTGGGCCGCCGCATCCTGGTTTACGGATGCAGATGCCTTCAGGCTGCAGCCTTCCACGGTTCCCTCTGCCTTACCCTCTGCGAGTACTCCCCATACTACTTGGCGCATCACAGTATAGTCACCTGCGCTGCCGGTGTAATGCACCCGCACTGCGGACGGAAGCGTTACATCCATTCCCTCCGGAACGGTGACAGCTACCGGATCTACAGAGACTTCCTCACCTGTCACTGCAGGCGCTGCAGGCGCCTCGCCTGTGCCGTCCTCTGTCACCTTCAGGGCCACCTGGACCGGCTTTAAATCCTCTGCGGAAATCGTCAGCAGGGCATCTCCTGCCTCTTTTCCGGAGCTTAAAATCACCAGTACCTTGCCGTTGTAGGCAGACCGCTCAGAATAGCTGCTGCGCTCAACATTTCCGTATTTATAAAGCTCTGCGCTCTCCTGCTTTCCGTTGTCAACACCCACGATGGAGGCTGCTCCTGATACGGAGAACTTCACCAGGTTGGCCGCGTCGGGAACCATATTTCCGTTCTCATCCACGACCGTACATTCCACGTAGGAGAGGCTGCTGCCGTCAGCTGCCAGAACCGTCTTGTCTGCCACGGCCTGGATGGTGTACGGAGTCTTAGAAGTGGTCACACTGTCGGTGGCTGCCACGCTGCCGTCGGCATTGTAGGCCTTCACCTCCAGAGTTCCCGGTGTGTAGGGAACCTGCCAGGTCAGATGCAGCTTACCGGAATTCATTTCACCCTCGTCCAGAACGGCGCCCTTGCTGGTGTAGCCTCCCGGATTTTCCGCGTCTCCCCAGGTTTTATCGTCTGCCGTTTTTTCAGACGTCTCATAATACTTCTTGCCGTAGGCCGTCTCCTTCTCATCAAAGCTCTTCTTTCCAAGAGACTCTCCATTCAAAAACAGCTCTGCGGACGGCTGGTTCGTATTTACCCATACCTCTACCGTCTCACCCTCGTGCCACTGATCCCAGTTTCCGGGAAGCAGGTGCACCATGGGCTCCTTCACCCACTGGCTCTTGTACAGATAGAAGGAATCCTTCGGGAAACCTGCCGTGTCGATGGCTCCAAAGGAGGATACTCCCACCGGATAGATCGCATAGGGCGTCGGCTCTCCTAAGTAGTCGAAGCCTGACCAGATGAACTGGCCGATAAAGCTCTTTCTGTCTCTGTCCTTCTTCAGGCCATACTCATTGGACATGGTCCAGGAAGCAAAATCGTTGTCATAGTTGGAACCGCCTCTGTGGCCCGGCGTCTGGTTGATACCCGTATTGGTAAACTGGGGATCCAGATAGACGCCTCTGGAAGACGTCTGGGAGGAAGACTCTGACTCAAAGAAGAAGGTCTTTGTCCCCGTTCCCAGCAGGGTGCCGTCTCCGATGGAGAAACGGTCCATCAGGCCGTCCACGGATTTCGCTGTATTGTAATTCAGCCCGTACCCGTCAAGCACCTGGTTGACCAGTCCCCATACGTTTGTCGCGCTGGGCACGCTTCTTTCCTGGTCGCCGCCCATCAGCACGTAGCGTGTGCCGTCTGCCGCCTTTACGTTCTTCATCAGGCGGACAGCCTCCGTGTACTCGTTCATTCCAGATGGGTTCACACCCAGCAGGTCATACTGCTTCTCGTTATACCAGGACGGTTTTGTGCCGCACCCCCGGACCTCGTTTCCGATGGACCAGGCAATGATGGAGGGTTCATTTTTATCCCTGTTTACCATCTCCTGGATCACCCAGTCGCTCCAGGTCAGCTTTGCGCCTTCATAATCTGTAGCCGGTTTTGGAACCTCCTGATAGCCGTTGGGCTTTAAGCCCTCCCAGCCTGCCGGAACCTCCTGGAAGAAGAACGTGCCGAAATCATACGTAGCCTTTGTCCTTCCCCATCCGTCAAAGGCCTCTTCCACCACCATAATACCTTTTCTCCTGCAAACCTCAATGGCCTGCTTGGAGGGCGGGCAGTGGGAGGTACGGTAGGCGTTTACGCCCATACCCATCAGTTTATCAAACTCGCGCTCATAGGCGTCCGTATAGCTGGCCGCGCCCAGGGCACCTGAATCATGGTGAAGGTCAACGCCCTGCACCTTCGTATATTTTCCGTTCACGTAAAGGCCGCCGCTTGTGGGATCGCTGGTCGTCTCTTTTACCTCTACCCAGCGGAAGCCGTACTCCGTCTCCTCAGAATCTACCAGCAGGTATTCTCCTGTACCGCCGTTTTCCTGCATATACAGGTCTGTCTTTACGGTGTAGAGATAGGGAGTTCCCAGATTCCAGGGATACCACAGCTGCACCTGGGGAATTTCCACTGCATTGTTTCCCGTCAGCGTGAAGGTGAAGGCTGTGGACGGATTCAGGGCCGTCGGCTCCATCTGCTTCTCCGCCACCTGCTTTCCTTCCGCATCATATACGGTCACTTTCATATAAGCATTGGAATTTCCCGCGTCAGAATACCCTTTGCCCTCTACTTCCAGATAGGCCGTGCCGCTCTTCTCATAATCCTCCTGCAGAGTCGGCGTTGTAAGGGTAATGCCGTTCCTGTTGAAATGCAGTTTATTATCTACCGTCAGATGTACCGGGCGGGTGATGCCGCTGCCCGTATACCAGCGTCCTGACGGGGACATGTTCTGTACCTTCACTACCAGGACATTTTCCTGCCCGTATTTTACGTCATCTGTGATATCCACGGCGAAGCCTGTGTAACCGCTGGGATAGCTTCCCACCTTCCTGCCGTTTAAGTAAATGACGCTGTTCTGATAAACGCCCTCAAAATCAAGAGCGAGGATCTTGCTTCCCTCCATGGAAGCGGGCACGGTAAACTTTTTCCTGTAATAGCCCAGGCCGCCCTGCAAATACGCCTGGGAATCCACAGAGCCCGCCGTCTTGGCGCCCTCGATGCTGAAATCATGGGGAACATCCACAGTTCTCCAGCCCAGGTCATTGAAATCCTCAGCCACGATCTCATCCGTGGTATAATCCCCGGCGTCTTTCACGCCTGCCGTAAAGCCGCCTTCCGCCACCTCCGGCGTGCGGGTTGCCAGATAGAACTGCCAGTTCTCGTTAAACTCCACGGAACCCATGGCGTCCTCCTCCACATCCTGCACCAGATGGGAGGCATCCAGGATCTCCACCGTCAGGACTGCCTCGTAGGACTGGCCTTCCACAGCCACCGCGCCGTGTACGGTAAACGTCTTTCCTGCCTCCGCCGTATTCACAGCCGCCAGCTCTTCCTCATCCCATGCCACATCAAAAAACGCGCTGGTACCGTCGGAATAGAGCACCACTGCCTGGGCAGGAGCCGTAAAGGTGCTTCCCGCAGAAAGCTTCTGATGGATGGCCTGCACGGAATCCACCGTCTTCGGGCCTGTCTCCGCCTGTCTCCAAAGCTTTACATTGTCCAGGTTGATATACTGGTTTTCCGCTGTGACCTCGATCTGGATGTCGCAGGTTCCGGAGGCGTCCACAGCAAAGATATCCGTCGTATAGGTGATCCATTCATCCCACTTTGCCGGCGTCAGGCTGACAGACTGTCCGCCCGCCGTCAGAGAAGCCGTCATCGTTCCCGGGTCATTTCCCCCCGCTGCCTCGATGGACGCCTTGTAGGTGCCGGGCACAAGGCCTTCCACTGTCTGGGAAACCGTATAGCTTGAGGCGGAACCGTGATTTTTGTTGCACACCTCATAGCAGTTCGTCTTGTTGGCCTGGGCATGCTGATTGGAAAAAATCCTCCAGTAGGTGGTTTCCGCGTCACTTGTCCCCTCGCCGGTAAAGGTCCAGACCGTCTGGCCAGACTCAAAGTCCCCGTTGGGAACAGCGACTTCCGTAAACGTAAGCTCATTCTCCTCTGCCTGGGTGGTCAGTCCGACGCCGCCAAAAGCAGTCGTAAACACCATCGCGAAGGCTAAAAAAGAAGAACAAAGTTTCTTTATCTGTCTGTTACTCTTCTTCATATGCTTTTCTCCTTTCTTCTCGTATCTGCGCATACGATTCATAATAACAGTTTATCAGCCTCCGCCCGGTTCTCACAGGCTAAATTCTATAGATTTTGTTTTCATTTTATAGATCAGATGGTCTCCCCGCCGCCCAAAATGGATACAAAAAGCAGCTATCCCCATTCCTTTAATCGACCTGAAAGTCCGGAAACGCCTCCCGAAGCTCTTCCCGAAGCATATTGATCCCTTCCTCTGCCGTCACAGTCCTGTCGTTATTCAGCACATTCAGGACCAGCGACTGGCTGTCGTGGATTTTTCGGTCCTCCGGGGTCATAAGCCTCGTCTTAATATTGGGAACAATCTTGTCCATATAGTAAAGGCCGATATCCTGGTCACCGAACCAGGGGCTTTTGTAGCTCTTAAACTCCGGGCATTCCTCGTAGGGCTTCCTGGCCGGGGTCATAAGCCCCAGGGAATTCAGCGCCTGAGCCCCTTCCGTGGACAGTGTGGCGAATTTGATAAATTCCCAGGCCAGCCGTTTATCCTTGCAGGTGCGGGTGATCCCCATGGTAGTTCCTCCCAGGTTCACATTCCCTTCCGGCGCGCTCATAAGGCCCCAATGTCCCAGCTTCTTCCCCTCCGGGTCATGGGATATGATCGTAAACTGTACCGCCCAGGCCGCGCAGGTAGTAAAGATATGATTGTCCTCCCCATACGCTTTGTTCCACTCCGGCGTCCAGGCCACCAGATTATCCGACACCCTCTCATCCCGAAAACGGCACACCAGATCCATCGTTTTGCCAAAATTCTTCTCCACGTCAATACTCTTTCCCTCGCACCAGGGGATCTCCTGCTGCTCCTGAAAAAACTGTCTGAGATCTCCCAGGGAAAAGCACATGTAGACTTGTCCCCCGCTCTTTTCATAGACCTCCCTGCCCTTTTCAATAAAGCTGTCCCAGTCGGGCATCATAGCCTCCAGCTCTTCCGGATCGTCCGTCCCCAGATATTTTTTTGCCAGATCCCGCCGGTAAGCCAGCCCCGCCGGGGAGAGCGACTGCTCAATGCCGCATACATTTCCCTTCGTGTTCACCAGCCTGGGATGGAGGTAGTCAAAAACCTCTGAGAGATCAAAGCAATAGGGCTCCTGTTCCAAAGGTTCCCACATATCCAGCTCGAAAATCTCGCCCCTGGAGTCGATGATCGACCATCCCACATCCGGCAGCTCCCCCTCTGCCAGCAGAGCCGTCCCGTATTTCTCCGCCAGTTCGCCGTGGTTGATGGAAGTGTAGGAAAATGTCACATTGGGATACTTCTTCTGGAAGGCCTCTGTGATCGTCCGGTAGTAGTCCTCATCCCAGCCCCACATGGTCAGCGTCCCCTCATAGTCCTCCGGCAGCGGCTCGTCATAGGGAAACTGCTCCGCTTCCTGCCGCTCTGTCTGTGCGTCCGGCATACCCCGTTTCTCCTTGTAGCTGCACCCTGCGAGCATGGCAGCCCCTGCCCACAGGCCCAAAATCCATAGTCCTTTTCTCACCGTTTTTCCTCCTCTTTTTCCGGCGCTTCCTTCAGCGGAAGGCGCAGAAGGATCAGCGTCCCTCCGCCTTCCCGCTCTCTGATCTCCATGCCATAAGCTTCTCCATACAGATAATGGATTCTGTCACGCACATTGCTGATGCCGATATGCTTTCTCTCCCGCTTGGCGGTTATCATCTCTTCCCCGCTCAAAAACCGTTCCAGGTTTTCCGGGCTGATTCCCACGCCGTCGTCCTCCACCCGGATCACCAGCTCTTCCCCCTCTCTGCCCACATCTACGAGGATTTTTCCCGGTCTCTCCGCAGGCAGAATACCGTGAAGCAGGGCATTTTCCACCAGCGGCTGGATGACTGTTTTCGGCACGAGACATTCCATAAGGCCCTCCTGGCAGCGGATCTCCGCCGAAAAACACTCCGGGTACCGGTAACGCTGAATATCCAGATAGCTCTCCGTCAGGTCCAGTTCTTTCCGGACGGTCGTCTCCACATTTTCCTCCCCGATGTTCAAGGTGTTCTGCAGTGTGCAGCTCAAGGAACGGACCAGCTTTACTACATCTTTGTTCCTCCCCGCCGCGGCAAGGTATACGACCGTATTCAGCACATTGTAGAGATAGTGGGGATGAATCTGGGACATCAAAACATCATACTCCATCTCCCGTTTCTGTTTTTCATAGCGTTTCCGCTCCTCCTCCCCCCGGCGAAGCTTCCCCAGCATATCTCCAAAGCACTCATACAGGGTCTCAATCTCGTCCCCCGTGGGGATCACCTCCATCTCCATCCTGTCAAGCCGGCCGTAGGAAACCGTCCTCATCCGCTCTGACAGCTCTGTGATGGGACGGATCCTGTTCTCCATCAGCCTGGAAATAAAGATCAAAATCAACAGCATGGAGAATAAAAACGAGAGCAAAAAAAACACCAGGACAAAGCTGCCCATCCGCCAAAGCCTGAAGGAGGTGACCAGGGTTGCCAGCTGCCAGCCGGCCCCCTCCACCGGACACAGGATCAGGTAGCCTCCCCTGACCTTGTGAATGCCGCTTTTCATTTCCCCCAGCTCCTCTAAGTCTGCCGCCAGCCGGCCGTCGCCGTCCTGTTCAAACAGCACCCTTCCGTTATTTCCCAGCAGACACACATATTCCTTATCCTGGGCATACTCCCTGACCTGGTCCAGAAAATAATCCAAATGCATCTCAATATAGAGAATCCCTTCCCGCCTTCCGAACTCGTACTTATCCATCATATGCACCGGATAGCAGATCAGCCCGCTTCCATAAGGATCTGAGTAGACATAGCCGTCCTCCTCGGCGAAAGACGCCACCTCCTGTCCCTTCAGCTTCTCCTCCAGATACGCCGTATCAGACTCCAGATAGCTGCTGCTGTAGTTCCTTCCATCTTCCATCTGCAAGATCGTACTGGCAATATAAGGGCGCAGGTTCCCGTAAAATACCAGCCGTTTCGCCATGCGGTTGCAATGGCGCTGGCGCTGGTATTCACTGTCAAATTCTTTTTCCTCCAGCAGATTTTGCAATTCCTCATCGATCAGAATACTCTTTGCGAACTGCCGGATATCCTCCGTCATAAAATCGAGCTGGCCTGCCGCCTGCCCAAGCTGCCCCTCCTCGCCCGACAGCTTCTGGTGCTTCACCAATTTATTAAAAAATACATACCCAAAGGCTGTGCTTAACGTCATGGACACCGCCAGAATGAGCGCGATATTCCACAGAAGCCTCTTCTTTAAATGCTTTCTTTTCGTTCCTTTTCTTTCCATCGCTTATACTCCTGGGGCTTCATGCCTGCCTCTCTCAAAAAAATCCTGCTGAAATACTGACTGGTCTGGTAGCCCACCCTCCGGGCTGTCTCTGCCACCGTACAGTTCTCCCCAAGAAGCCGTTTGGCCTCTTCTATACGCACGCCTGTCAGGTATTTCAGAAAAGTCACTCCCACCTCTTTTTTAAATATCTGCCCCAGATAAACGCCATTCATCTGAAACTCCTCCCCCAGGGTATCAAGGCTCATCTCCTGTCCGTAATTCTTCCTTATGTAGTGAAGCATCTCCCGTGTAAGCTTTGAATATCCCCCTTCTTCCCTCCCCAGGATTTGCTCATGCAGGCTTTGGAATCTCTTTTCATAATCCTTCTCAATCTCCTCCATGGTGTACAGCTTTTGCTCCTCCACCAGGGCTGTCATCCCCTCTTCCTCCTCAATCATACGGAGCAGATTGTTCAAAAGGGGCATCAAAGCTTTGCATGCCTCCAGCTTCTCCTCCTCATGAATGGTGTCAAACAGCCTGCGGACTGCCGCAGCCGGGTCTTCCTGCCCCCCGTAGACTGCGTTTTTCAGAGTCTGCATCTGTTCTCCCCAGAGAATCTTCTTTTCCCCAGGGGGAAGCTCCTGCACAGGATAGCTCCTGTCCGCCTCCTGAAAAACAGCGTAACGGATCTGCCTGGACATTTTCCGAAAAGTTCCGCTGATCTCGCCGGGTTTGATCTCCTGGCTGTAGATCATATGAAAACGGCAGTCCGGCAAAGCTCTCAGGCTTGCGCAAACCCCGGCACATTTCTCCCTGATCAGGCTGTCTGTCTCCGAGATACTGGTCGTATTTTTGATCCTGTACAGGGCAATCCTGCTGTTTCCCGTAATACTGACGTCTGAGACATAGAAGATCTTATCCCCGATGTTTTCTTCCAGCACCTCCTCCAGGCACCTTCCCTCCTCCTCGCTCCATCTTTCTTCCACGAATTCCCCTTTAACTACAGGGCTTCTCTTATGCAGAAACAGTAAGAACAGCCGGTTTCCCAGCTCCTCCTCCCCCATCTGTCCCTCCGCGCTCTGTTCGTAAATAAGCTGCTCCATAAAATACTTCCGGCAAATTTTCCGGCTCCTGTCCCGTTCCAGAAACTGCTTTTTTACGCGTCTCAGCTCTGCCAGCAGCAGTTCCTCGCTCAGCTCATGCTTCAGCAGGTAATTGGACACGCCATATTCAATCCCTTTCTTCGCATATTCAAAATCCCCATAGGCTGAGAGCAGAACCACCAGCACCTCCCTGTTCTTTTCCTTTAAATGCCTGGTCAGCTCCAGGCCGTCCATCACCGGCATCCGGATGTCTGAAATGACGATCTCCGGCATGGTCTTCTCATAGAGCTCCAGCGCCCGTTTTCCGCTGGAAGCGCAGCCCGCCACATGATAGCCATGGGCCTCCCAGTCAATCAAATTTTTCAGGTAATCCAAGGCCAGTACCTCATCATCCACTAACATCACATTGACCATGCTTCCCCTCCTTCTCTGCTTTTTTAATTTCCTGCCGCTATATGCCTTCATGAAAAGAGGGACATCCCTTCCGGGACATCCCTCTTGGTTTTACAAACTATTCTGCTGCTTCCTCAGCCGTCTCCGCAGCCACGATCTCATACTGCCGCAGGATAATCTTTTGAATCTTATCCCTTGTGCCGGAATTAATCGGATGGGCAATGTCACGGTATTCCCCATCGGACGCTTTGCGGCTGGGCATCGCGATAAATAACCCCTTCTCGCCCTCTATCACCTTGATGTCATGCACCACAAACTCATCATCAATCGTGATAGAAACCACAGCTTTCATCTTTCCTTCTTTTGCAACTTTGCGCACTCTCACATCGGTAATTTTCATACTCTAGCCCCTTTCCGTAGAGTTGGTGTGTTATAACACGTATCTCTCGTTCTTCTCCACAACGATCTTGATCCCGTCTTCACCGACATGATGTGAGTTTGCACGGATAGTGTCTCTGCTCTCCACAATACAGTTCTCAATATAGGTGTTGTCACCCAGATATACATCATTCATAATGATAGAATTCTTGATAACGCAATTCTCGCCAACAAAAACGGTCTTAAACAATACAGAGTTCTCCACGCGGCCGTTGATGATACATCCGCTGGAAACAAGGCTGTTCTTAACCACAGAGCCAGGATTGTATTTTGCGGGCGGCAGGTCATCCACCTTGGAGTAAACATCTGGATACTGACGGAAGAAGTAATCCCTTACTTCCGGCTTCAGGAAATCCATATTTGTTTTAAAATAAGATTCAACCGTAGCGATATTGCTCCAGTAATCGTTGATCTTGTAGCCGTAAATTCTCTTCAGGTTCTTGTAGCGGATCAGGATATCCCTTACGAAATCATAGCGGTCTTCCTGGGCGCAACGCTCAACAAGCTCAATGAGCTGTCTCCTTCTGAGTACATAAATACCTGTGGAAACAGTATTTGATGTGGAAACCATGGGTTTCTCGTCGAATTCTTCAATCCTGCTGTCCTCGTTCATACGGATCAGGCCAAATCTTGTGACATCCTCCGTAGGCGGCATTTCCTTGCACACAACAGTGATATCTGCCTTCTTCTCGATATGATACTCCAGAACCTTATTGTAATCCATCTTGTAAACGCAGTCACCTGACGCGATGATTACATAAGGCTCATGGCTCTTTTTCAGGAAGTCCAGATTCTGGTAGATAGCGTCCGCCGTGCCTCTGTACCATGCGTTATTGTCTGCGGTGATGGTGGGAGTAAATACGAAAAGTCCTCCCTGTTTTCTTCCAAAATTCCACCATTTGGAAGAGCTCAAATGTTCATGCAAAGAACGGGAATTGTACTGGGTCAGTACAGCAACCTTCTGTACCGAAGAATTTGTCATATTGCTCAGTGCAAAGTCAATGGCACGGTAGCTTCCTGCAACCGGCATGGCTGAAATCGCACGCTTATTTGAAAGTTCTTTCATACGGTGGCTGTTGCCGCCTGCTAAAATAATTCCTACTGCTCTCATAGTGCCTCACCTGCCTTAATTAATGTCTCGCCGCTTTCCAGGATGCCGTTCGGATAATCCTCTGCTATGGTTTCGCCTGAAATCGCCGTGTTCTTTCCTATCTTCACATTGTCCGGGATCACTGAATTTTCTCCTATGGTCACAAGGCCAAAGGCGTATACGCCCGGTTTGATTTTGTTCGGCACATCCTCGCCGATACCAAGCTCCACATTCTTTCCGATTACGGTATTCTCAGCAACGATCGCCCGGTTCATCACTACATTTTCCCCTACGGTAACGCCGCGCATGATAATGGAATCACGCACCACCGCTCCTTTGGCAATGGTAACACCTGCGCCGATTACAGAGTTGTGAACCTCGCCGTAAATCTCACTGCCGTCTCCGATGATACATCTGTCGATCACAGCGTCCTCTGCCACATACTGAGGCGGAATGATTTCATTGCTCGTATAGATTTTCCAGAACTCCTCATACAGGTTGAATTCCGGAATGATGTCGATCAGCTCCATATTTGCTTCCCAATAAGATCCGAGGGTTCCTACATCCTTCCAGTAGCCGTTGTACTCATAAGCTACCAGCTTCTCGCCCTTTTCATGACAATAAGGGATAACGTGCTTACCAAAGTCACAATTGCTCTGATCTTTCAGTGTAACAAGGGCTTCCTTTAATGCCTTCCAGGAGAAGATATAGATACCCATGGACGCCAGGTTGCTCTTCGGATGCTCAGGTTTCTCCTGGAACTCTGTAATCCGGTTGTTGTCATCTGTGACTACGACTCCGAATCTGCTGGCCTCTTCCATAGGAACAGGCATAACAGCAATACTTACGTCTGCGTTGCTGGCCTTATGGAACTCCAGCATGACTTCATAATCCATCTTATAAATGTGGTCTCCAGAGAGAATCAGCACATATTCCGGATTGTAAAGCTCCATGTACGTCAGGTTCTGGTAAATGGCATTGGCCGTTCCTGTATACCAGTCACTGTTTGAACTCTTTTCATAAGGCGGAAGGATGGAGACACCACCAATGTTCTTGTCCAAATCCCACGGAATACCAATTCCAATATGCGTATTTAACCGCAGCGGCTGATACTGTGTCAGAACGCCGACAGTATCTACGCCTGAATTTATGCAGTTGCTCAGTGGGAAGTCAATAATGCGGTACTTGCCGCCAAAAGCTACAGCCGGCTTTGCCACCTTTGACGTGAGCACACCGAGCCTGCTGCCTTGTCCGCCTGCCAGCAGCATGGCAATCATTTCTTTTTTAATCACGCTATCACCTCTTGTAGTATTTTTTTAGTATTGATGAGTTTCATTATACCACACTTTCCTTTTATTGTGAACATATTTTACAAAATTTTGAATTTTTTGTAGAGGTTTTTGGAATTTTTATCAAAACGGTAGGCCTTGCTTTCTCACTTTCTACCCCGTTTTCATTGGCTTTTCATATTTTTTTACTATATCCTCCACTTTTTTTGTCTATTTTTTCTATATTTCTCTATCTTTCGTCAAACTTCCTCTCCTTTTTCACTTTGGAAGCCGCCCCTTTCCGGGCCCTTCCGGCCCCACCCGGACCCCAAAAATAATTCTGGAAATAGAGTCCAGTTGTGGTATAATAAAGAACAGTATCAAACCATTCCATTTCATTAAAAGGAGTATTTACCATGTATCAGATAGATTTCTCGAAACCCATCCACGTCCACTTTATCGGCATCGGCGGCATCAGCATGAGCGGCCTGGCCTCGATCCTTCTCGGACAGGGATTTACGGTCACCGGCTCAGACGCCAAAGCCTCTCCCCTCACAGAGCTGATGGAGCAGGAGGGCGCCACCGTGTTTGTCGGTCAGAGGGCCTCCAACATCCATGAGGACACGGATCTGGTCGTATACACTGCAGCTATCCACCCGGATAACCCGGAATACGCCGAGGCCGTCCGCCTGAATATCCCCATGATGAGCCGCGCAGAGCTTCTGGGACAGCTGATGAGAAATTATGAGACTCCCATCGCCGTCTCCGGCACCCATGGGAAAACAACCGTCACCTCCATGTGCTCCCACATCCTGCTGGCAGCCGAAAAAGACCCCACGATCTCTGTGGGCGGCATCCTGAAAGCCATTCACGGAAATATCCGTGTGGGCGGCCACGAGACATTTATCACCGAGGCCTGCGAGTACACCAACAGCTTTCTGCATTTTTATCCAAAGATCAGCCTGATTTTAAATATTGACGCAGACCATCTGGACTTTTTTAAGGATCTGGCGGATATTCGCCGCTCCTTCCGGCTGTTCGCCGAACGGCTCCCAAAGGACGGCACACTGATCATCAACAGCGAGATTGAACATTTAGAAGAGATTACCCATGATCTTCCCTGCCGGGTACTGACCTACGGCGAGAACGGGGATTACCAGGCCTCTGACGTATCCTATGATAGCACAGGCCACGGCTCTTTTAACCTGGTAAAACATGGAAATGTCGTGGGGCACTTTAAGCTCTCCGTTCCCGGTGCCCACAACGTTTCCAATGCCCTGGCGTCCCTGGCCCTGGCAGATCTGCTCGCCATTCCTGTGAATGCCATGAAAAAGGGACTGCTGGAGTTCGGCGGCACGGACAGACGCTTTGAGAAAAAGGGAGAAATCGGCGGTGTGACCATCATCGACGATTATGCCCACCATCCCACCGAGATCCGCGCCACCTTGCTTGCCGCAAAGAATTATCCCCATAAAACCATCTGGTGCGTTTTCCAGCCTCACACCTATAGCAGGGCCAAAGCGCTGATGGAGGACTTCACGGATGCCCTGTGTCTGGCCGACAAGGTACTCCTGGCCGACATCTACGCTGCCCGCGAGACGGACACCCTGGGGGTCAGCTCAGAGCTTTTGGCGGAAAAGATCACAGAAAAGGGAGGAGACGCCCTCTATCTGTCGTCCTTTGACGCCATCGAAAATCATCTGCTTGAACATTGTCTGGCAGGTGACCTGGTGATCACTATGGGAGCCGGAGATGTCGTAAAGATCGGAGAACATCTGCTCGGAAACTAATGGCTGCTTGTCCCTATCCAGTCCAAAGGGGCTGTTCCGCAAAAAGGAACAGCCTCTTTTTTTGTGGACAGGCCGCCGATTTGCCCTGTAACGGGAACCGGTGCGCAGGTTATCCACAGTATCCACATTTTTGTACACATTCCCACCGCCGGTCACTGTGAATTTCTCGGCAGAAATTCCCGTTTACATAAGTTTTTCACATAATTTTTATTTTTGCTGTTTTCCCTGTAATTCCGGGCATTTTCCTGGTTTCCATAAAAACTTACCCACAAAGTTATCCACATTATCCACAAAATCCACCAAAGGATGTCCACCGGCAACCACAGAAATTCTCCACAAATATCACCGCCTGCCGCTAAAAAGCCAAATGGGGTTTTCTACTTTCCGGTTCTCTTTTACCCGGAATTGTGCTATACTCTCCATAAAGCATTTTGGCGGCAGCAGACTCCCTCTGCCGCCCTTATTACCTCCCCTCCGGGAGACGAAAACAGGTGATCAGATTGAATGAAATTTCTCTACATACAGACATCGACACGGGAATGACAAGTATCCCTAACAGTTTCATCGACCGCTTCCTGCCCCATGCCGGCGGCGAATACGTAAAACTCTATCTCTATCTGCTGCGCATGGTGCAGGCGGGGAAAAATGTTTCCCTGGGAGAGATCGCGGATACACTGGAGCATACGGAAAAGGATATCCACAGGGCCCTGGCCTTCTGGAAAAAGGAAGGGCTTCTCGATCTTGCGTACCTGGCCGACGGCTCCCTGGCCTCCATTGTCTTTTTAGACCCCGCCCATCCCGGAACGGAAGCTTCCGGAAGTGAGGAAACGGCGGCCGCCCAGGAAACAGATATTCCGGAAAAGGTCAGCCTTTCTGCCGACCGGATGGCTGAGCTTTCCTCCCAGGAGGATATCCGGCAGCTTATTTTCATCGCGTCCCAGTATCTCGGCAAGCCTTTAAGTCCCACTGAGATTTCAAACCTTCTGTATTTTTATGACACGCTCCATTTTTCCACTGATCTCATCGAATACCTGGTGGAATACTGCGTATCTAAGGGCAGCAAAAGCAGCCACTATATGGAGAAAGTGGCTTTCGCCTGGGCAAAGGAAGGCATACGCACGGTGGCTGAGGCAAAGCAGAGCACAAACCTATATAATAGAAACTACTATAAAATCCTGAACGCTTTCGGCATTAAGGGCAGAGGTCCCGCAAAGCCGGAGATCGACTGCATGGAACGCTGGCTGAATACCTGGCATTTTACCCTGGATATTATTCTGGAGGCCTGCAGCCGGACGATCTCCCAAACCCAGCGCCCCAACTTCCAGTATGCGGACAAGATCCTGGAGGAATGGCACAAAGCAAATGTACGTCATCTGTCGGATACCAAGGCGCTGGATGAGGAGCATCTGAAAAAGAAAAAGGCCTCCGCCTCGAAACCCAAGGCTGCGGCAAATAATAAATTCAACAATTTCCAGCAGCGCGATTACGATTTTGATGAGCTGAACAAACAGCTTTTCAATATTTAAAGGGGAGGAGTTGCCGTGGCACTTAAAAACACACAGTATGACACGATCATGCGGGAATACTACCGCAGACAGCTAAAGGACAAGCGGCTTCTGGATGAACGCACGAAGGAAGCCTTCGCGGCGATCCCGGAGCTTTCTGAGATTGACGGGCTGATCGCCTCCCTCAGCGTGGAACAGGCGAAAAAGCTGCTGGACGGAGACGATACGGCCCTGGATGACCTGCGGGAACAGATCGGCGCCCTCGGCGAACGGAGAAGGCTGCTGCTTTGTCAGGCAGGCTTTCCCCCAAACTACCTGGACATGCAATACGTCTGCCCGGATTGCCGGGATACCGGCTTTCATGACGGCCAGAAATGCCACTGCTTCAACCAGGCTGTCATTGACCTGCTCTACGCCCAGTCCAATCTCCGGGAGATCCTGAAGGAGGAAAACTTTGACACCTTCTCCCTCTCCTATTACCCGGAGGATATGCGCAATCCCACCAACGGCCTCTCCGCCCGTGCTACCATGGAAAATCTTGTGGTAGAATGTAAGGAATTTATCCGCTGCTTCGATGAAGAGCCGGTAAATTTCTTTTTCTGCGGAGCCACCGGCGTGGGCAAAACCTTTCTCACCCACTGCATCTCCAAGGAGCTGCTGGAAAGCGCCCATTCGGTTGTGTATTTTTCGGCCTTTGAGCTCTTCGACCTGTTCTCAAAGACCACCTTCGGCAAAAGCGATGACATCGCGGAGCTTCAGCAAATGCATTCCTATATTTTTGACT
Source organism: Lachnospiraceae bacterium UBA3316 (assembly GCA_002361955.1). Lineage (GTDB taxonomy): Bacteria > Bacillota > Clostridia > Lachnospirales > Lachnospiraceae > Hominisplanchenecus_A. Next base: position 11,883 of record DESK01000045.1, on the reverse strand, counting down.
GCGACCTGCTGATCATTGATGATCTGGGCACGGAGCTTACGAACTCCTTCGTCTCCTCCCAGCTCTTCCTCTGCGTCAACGAACGCCTGGTACGCAAAAAGTCCACGATCATTTCCACAAACCTGGACACCGACGTACTGAAGGAACTGTATACGGAGCGTGTCTTCTCCCGCATCATCAGCAATTACCGGATGCGGATGCTGATCGGAAGAGACATCCGGATACAAAAGAAGCTTACAGGCGCCAAGTAAGGGAAAATGCACTGGCCTTCCGGAGCCATAACGCAAATTTCCCTCACAAAGCCTCTTGACCTAATGGAATCTTGTGGTAAACTAAGATCGTTCATTAAGTAAACGTTGCTGTTCCTTACAGTAACACGCAAAACTTACCTGGAATCGTCCAAGAGACACAGCACCAGAACAAAAACCCAAAAATATGAAAGATAATGGAGGATCATCATGAAAGAAATGGAAGAACGCAATCTTGAAACTATCCCGGTAGGGCCTTTAGGGATCATTCCCCTGGAAAGCTGCAAAGAGCTCGGCAAAAAAATTGATGAATATCTGGTAACCTGGAGACGCGAGCGCGAAAGCGAACATAAAACGACCATCGCTTTTGAGGGATATCAGAGAGACTCCTACATCCTGGACACTCAGGTTCCGCGCTTCGGTTCCGGTGAAGCGAAAGGCATCATCAACGAGTCCGTTCGCGGAGACGATGTCTTTATCCTGGTAGATGTCTGCAACTATTCGATGACCTACTCTCTCTGCGGTGAGATCAATCACATGTCACCGGACGACCATTATCAGGATCTGAAACGTATTATCGCGGCACTGGGCGGAAAAGCAAGAAGAATCTCCGTCATCATGCCCTTCTTATATGAAAGCCGCCAGCACAGACGCACCAGCAGGGAATCCTTGGACTGTGCACTGGCATTACAGGAACTGGTAAATATGGGCGTAGACAATATCATCACCTTTGACGCCCACGATCCCCGCGTGCAGAACGCGATCCCCTTAAAGGGCTTTGACACCGTACAGCCGGTTTACCAGTTTATCAAGGGGCTGTTCAAAGCGGTTCCGAACCTTCATATCGACAAGGATTCCACCATGGTGATCAGCCCGGACGAGGGCGGCATGAGCCGCGCCATCTATATGGCCAACGTCCTCGGCGTGGACATGGGTATGTTCTACAAGCGCCGTGACTACGCTACCATCGTAAATGGCTCCAACCCCATCGTAGCCCATGAGTTCCTGGGTTCCGACGTGGAAGGAAAAGACGTGATTATCGTAGACGACATGATCTCCTCCGGCGGAAGCGTCCTGGAGGTGGCCTCTGAGCTGAAAAAGCGCAAAGCGGGACGTATCTTTATGTGCGCCACCTTCGGCCTCTTTACCAACGGCCTGGATAAATTTGACAAAGCCTACGAAAGCGGCCTGCTGGACTATGTGCTGACCACAAATCTCGTCTATCAGACGCCGGAGCTTCTGAAAAAGCCTTATTACATCAACTGCGACATGAGCAAATATCTTGCTTATATCATCGACACCCTGAACCACGACGCCTCCTTGAGCAGCCTGCTGAACCCGCTGGAGCGCATCAAGAAGTTCCTGGCTTCCCATAACCGCTAAGCCAACCCCCTATACGGGCTCCATACCCTGGATCCTTTTTCCAGGGTATGGAGCCCGTTGCAGTTCAGCCGGGGGCAGATTCCCTCCTGATATTTTTTACGTGTTCTCACGGAGTTTGCAGCGAGTGCAAACTCTGGGCTGAACTGGAATCTGACATCTTGTTGTGTGGAAATGCTTGCATTTTCCTCTCCCATGGCTTATACTCATCCTGACCACCGAACAAGGTGGTGTTGCTTCCGAATATGGAATTGACAGTTCGAGACCATCCTGTCATTAAACAAAACTAGGGACAGCTATGTAACTTTTAGTTGTTGTGATGTAACGGTACCAAAAGAAACCGTTGCGCCGTTATTTATTTGGAGGTGAACGAATATGGTAAATAAAGATATGAGTAAAGTGCAGAAGCTGACATTTTCTGCCATGGTAATCGCACTGTACGTCACAGTGCTGTATGTTACCCAGAGCTTTTCTTTCGGCGCATACCAGATCCGTATCGCTACGGCACTGTATGCCCTCTCTTACCTTTTTCCGTTCCTGGTTTTACCCCTTGGTCTCGCCAATTTCATAGCAAATATGCTCTTCGGGGGCTTAGGCCTTCTGGACATGTTCGGAGGCTGCCTGGTAGGCATCGTAACTGCCGGTCTGATCACAGGTATCCGCAGGCTGCATTGGAATAAGTGGCTGATTGCAGCCCCCATCCTTCTGGTACCCGGTCTCTGCGTGCCGATCTGGCTGTCCGTGCTTTTGCAGCTCCCCTACCTGCCCCTGGCCGGAAACCTCTGCGTCGGACAGGCCATCCCTGCCGTCTGCGGCGTGCTTTTAGTCCAAGTACTGGAACGGGTAACGGGAATTTCCCCGGCCAAAGTAAAAAAGGCCTAACGAACATCCCTTAGGAAACAAGACGAAACACGTTTGGCGGCGCCGCCGATGACCCCGGCTGCCGCCAAAACGCTGCTTTATAAGGAGGAATCACCTATGCAGGGAAGAACTGCCAAAGAATTAGAAAATGTAACCCTTTTGGGAAACCAGAAAACAAGCTATCAGACAGATTACGCCCCGGAGGTTCTGGAGACATTTCCCAACAAGCATCCGGATAACGACTATTTTGTAAAATTTAACTGCCCGGAATTTACGAGCCTCTGCCCCAAAACGGGACAGCCTGATTTTGCCACCATCTACATTTCCTATGTACCGGGGCCCCGGATGGTGGAGAGCAAATCTCTGAAGCTGTATCTGTTCAGCTTCAGAAACCACGGAGATTTCCATGAGGACTGCGTCAACATCATCATGAAGGACCTGATCCGCCTGATGGATCCCAAATACATCGAAGTGTGGGGAAAATTCACGCCCCGGGGCGGCATCTCCATCGACCCTTATTGCAATTATGGAAAACCGGGAACCTGCTGGGAGAAGGTGGCCTTTGAGCGCCTGACACACCATGATCTGTATCCCGAGAAAATCGACAACAGGTAAAGGGAGGCACGGCATGAACGAAAAAGCAATGGTTCTATTCAGCGGCGGTGTGGACAGTACCACCTGCCTGGGACTTGCCATCGAGCGCTTTGGGCGGGAACATGTGATCCCCCTTTCCATCGTCTACGGCCAGAAGCACCACAAAGAAGTGGAAGCTGCCCGGAAGATCCTGGAGTATTACGGTATCCAAGGCATGGAGCTGGATCTTACGCCGATCTTCGCCTACAGCGACTGCAGCCTGTTATCCCACTCCCACAGTGAGATTCCGGAGGAATCCTACGCCAGCCAGCTGGAAAAGCAAAACGGGGCTCCCGTGACAACGTATGTGCCCTTCCGGAACGGCCTCTTCCTGGCCTCTGCCGCCAGCATGGCCCTGTCCCTTGGGTGCAGCGCCATCTACTACGGCGCCCACCGGGACGACACGGCAGGCGCCGCCTACCCCGACTGCAGCGAAGCCTTCCTGAAGAGCATGAACGACGCCGTCTATGAGGGCAGCGGAAAGGCGCTGCGCATCGAAGCGCCCTTTATCAGCTGCAACAAAGCCCAGGTGGTAAAGGAGGGACTTCGCCTGAAAGTTCCCTATGAACTGACCTGGAGCTGCTACGAAGGCGGCGACACGCCCTGCGGCCGCTGCGGCACCTGCCTGGACAGGCAGAAAGCCTTCGCGGAAAACGGGGTGCCGGACCCGGCGCTTGCGTGTTCTATTTGAGTAAGCACTTACCCACTCAAAGGTTCATGCAGAAAAGTTCCCTGCCTCCTTACATATACAGATTTCGTCCATCCAGATGGATGTATTTAAGTACTGGCAGTACAGGCTCCCTTTCGAACCTTTGAGGATTCCTTCCTATGGCAGAATTGCTATAATAGTTTGCAGGCCTGCGGAACTCCGCAGGCCTGCGATATTTTTCTCTGAAAAACTTACCTCAAATATATCGTATTAATTTTCATAACTATAAGATTACAAACATCCAGATCCCCTTTTTCTATTTTCTCCCGGCAAGCGCCTGCATGCTCCTACCAGGACCCCCCATCAACACTCTGCATCTTCTCCAGGATTCTCCCTTCCCGCTCCTGGCAGGTAAAGAGGATCACCTGCTCTTTATTCTCCTGCAGCCACCTGAGGGTCTGCTCCAGGCGTTCCTCGTCATACATGGCAAAGGCCTCATCCAGGATCACGGGAACCTGCTCCCCTCCCGTAAAGATCTCCCCTGCCGCCATGCGGAGAGCAAAGTACACCTGCTCCATCGTTCCGCGGCTCACCTGCCAGATGGCAAGGATCCTCTCCGGCGTCTGGATGCATATCTGAAGATCCTCGTTTAAAAAGACCTTCGTATAGCGCCCGGCCGTCAGTTCCTCCAAGATCTGAGAAACACGCTGGTTCAGCCTCCCCTCCCATTGGCTGTAGACCTCCCTTGAGGCCTCCTCAATGGAGGAAGCTGCCAGCCGCAGGGCTGCGATTTCCCGGTCAAGCTCCCCTGTGCCGTCTCCTTCCTCAGAAATCTCCCGCAGATTTTCCATCAGATTTTCCCGGAGGGCCTGCTTTTCCCTGCGTTCCACCCGGATATGCTCCAGGCGTCCCCGGAGTTTTTCCGCCTGATACGAAAGGCGCTCCAGACGGCTTCTCCACTCTTCTGCTATCCTTTCTGCCTCTCTGTCTTCTGCCCGTCCTGGCGCTTCCGCTCTCCCGGCCTCTCCTTTTACACTGTCCCCTAAATTTTCTGTTTCCCCTTGGAAGGCTTCCTCATCAGAGAAGTCCTGTCCTCTGCCGCGCCGAACTCCATAGAGGATCCCGACCACAACACAGGCATACACCGGGACGGCCACATATTTGACCCAGTCGCCGGGAAGAAGCAGGCTGCCAAGCAACGCCAAAATGCCCAACACCAGCACCGCGGCAACCCCCTTCTTGGGGAAAGAACCGTCCTCTTCCCTCTGCAGACAGGTTTCCCGGGCCCTCGCGCCCTGGGTCTGACACGCCTTCTCCCTGCTTTCCTGGGCCCGGATCTTCCTCCCCGCTTCTGCCCGCTCTTCTTCCACCTTCCGTAGCCGTTCCTCGCACTCTGCCTCCTGATCCCGCAGCCGTTCCTCCTCCTGAGCCACGTAGTCCAGCCTGGCCTGCTGCTCCTTCATTCTCTCCCGGGCTGCTTCCTGGACTTTCTTCTTTTCCGCCTCCGCCTGACGTCTCCTGGCGTCCAAAAGCTTCAGGGCCCCTTTCACGTCTATCCCCGCGTCCCCGGCATGCTCCAGATTGCTCATATAGGCATGCAGCTCCCCGGCCAGCCTGCTCCCGGAAGCTCCCTTCTGGCTGATAAAAAAGGTATTGTCATAGGAGTCCGCGCTCAGTCCCTCCAGCAGCACTGTAAGGTCGCCGTTCTCCACGGACAGCTCCTCACCGTCCGTCTCACATATCAGGGACACGCGCTTTTCTTTGCTGTGGAAATTTCTCTCCAGCCGGAAAATCTTTCCTCCGCTCTCAAACCGCATGCTTCCCGCAAAATACCCCGGATTTTCCCAAGGCTGGCACTGGTTGTACATATCGCTTTTCGCAGCCCGCCCCCTGGCTTTCTCTATCCCGAACAGCATCGCCCGGAGGAACGCGTAAATCGTAGACTTTCCCGCTTCATTTTTTCCATACAGCAGGTTGATTCCATCATGGAAGAAAATCCGCCTGTCAGAAAATTTCCCGAAATTTTTCATATAAATCTCAAGGATCTTCATCTGCCACTCACCTCCAGCAACGCCCAGACTCCGTAAGACAGCGCCTTTTTTTGGATATCATCCATATCCGGGCCGCCAAGCTTTCCGATCAGGCAGCCGATCACATCCTCCCCATGCTCTTCCTTCAGCTGCGCGAAATTATAGGCCGGTTCCGTATGGTCCACAGCCTCGATGATATTTCCCAAAGCGGAATACTTCTCCGTCTGAAACGTAATGGCCGGATCCCGGAAGCCCTCCAGCCGCACCCGGTAAATATGCTTTGTCCCATTTTCCTGTACATATTCCGTGATCTGCCTCTGCACCGAAAAATCTGTGCTGTTCTCGTCCGTCCGGATCTCCAGCCACCGATAATCCCTGGCAGCCCAGGGCACAAAGGTGATCCTGACTCTTCCGTCCTGGTACTCCCCCGCAAAAAATCCGTGCGGGCCGCAGTCATTTTTATCCAACGGCTCCAGTGCCCCGGCGTAAGCCATCCGGTTCCTCTCCAAAATCTGCGGTTTGTGGATATGTCCCAAAGCAATATAGTCAAAGCCGGAAGCCAAAAGCTTCCTCTTATCAAACGGGATATGCTGCCCATCGCCTCCGTGGGCCAGCAAAACGGAAAAAAGACCGTCCTGCTTCGGTTTGATACTGTCGTACAGCGGTTCCTGGATCTCCCGGCTGTGATAGCTGAGCCCATACACCGCCGTACCAAGCTCAGGAAACACAACCCTCCGGCATCGGGCAGAATCCAGGCAGGTTACATTTTCACACCAGGGAAATCCCCCATAAAAGCTATCCTTCCGCCAATAATCATGATTTCCCACAATAAAAACCACCTTCGTCCTGGTCAGCGTGGAGAACAGATAATTGACCTCCTTGAGCTCCCCGAGCAGGGGCTGCCGGTGAAAGAGATCCCCCGCGATCAGCAGAAGATCCACCTGCTCCTTCTCCGCTCTGGCGATCAGCCGGCGAAAGCTGTCCCAGATCTCCTCCTTCCGCCTCGTCCCCCAGGGAAACCCCTGGTCGGGGGCCGCCCCCAGATGGACGTCCGCAACGTGAAAAAAACGCATCCTCATCCCTCCCTGCTCCAGCGTTTCAAAATGGCCGGATACCGCGCAGGCTGTTCCATGCAGCAGCGCAGCCCTCCGCCCTTCCTTCAAACTATGTCAAATATTCCCGTATATACAGAAAATGGACTGCCTGCCAAACGGTAAGCAGCCCATTTGATTTCTATTGGTTTATGATCTATACGTTTGCCAACGCCTGTTCCAGGTCCGCGATAATATCCTGGACATTCTCAATGCCTACTGAGAAGCGGATCATACCCGGAGATACACCGGCTTCCACAAGCTGCTGATCGTTCATCTGCCTGTGGGTATGGCTTGCCGGATGCAGCACACTGGTGCGGGCGTCAGCCACATGCGTTACGATCGCCGCAAGATTCAGGCTATCCATAAAGCGCACAGCTCCCTCCCTGCCGCCTTTCACCTCAAAGGAAATTACACCGCAGGTTCCGTTGGGCATATACTTCTGGGCAAGCTCATAATACTTATCTCCCGGCAGCCCCGCATAGTTTACCTTTGTCACCTTCTCATGGGCATTCAGATATTCCGCCACTTTCTGGGCATTGTAGCAATGACGCTCTACCCGCAGGGGAAGTGTCTCCAGGCCCACGTTCAGCAGGAAACAGTTCTGGGGAGACGGGATCGACCCCAGGTCACGCATCAGCTGGGAGGTCGCCTTTGTGATATACGCAGCCTTTCCGAAGCGCTCTGTGTAGACCACTCCATGATACGACTCATCCGGCTGGGTCAGTCCATGGTACTTATCCCCGTAAGCCGTCCAGTCAAAATTTCCGCTGTCCACAATGGCGCCGCCGACCTGCATCGCATGCCCATCCATATACTTTGTCGTGGAATGTGTCACGATATCGGCTCCCCACTCGAAGGGACGGCAGTTCACCGGTGTGGCAAAGGTGTTATCCACAATCAGCGGCACCTGATGGTCATGGGCCAGCTTTGCGAACTTCTCAATATCCAGAACCACGAGCGCAGGGTTCGCGATCGTCTCCGCAAACACCACCTTGGTGTTGGGGCGGAACGCCTTGGCGATCTCCTCCGCAGGCGCGTCCACATCCACAAAGGTGCAGTCGATGCCAAGTTTTTTCATGGTCACGCCGAACAGATTGAAGGTGCCTCCGTAAACCGTCGCTCCGCACACGATGTGGTCTCCCGCCTCACAGATGTTAAATACCGCGTAGAAGTTTGCCGCCTGCCCGGAAGAGGTGAGCATAGCCGCCACACCGCCCTCCAGATCCGCGATCTTTGCGGCCACCGCATCGTTCGTTGGATTTTGCAGCCTGGTGTAAAAATAGCCGTCGTCCTCTAAATCAAACAGCTTTCCCATCTCATCCGTGGTATCATATTTAAACGTTGTGCTCTGATAAATGGGAAGCACCCGCGGCTCCCCCTTCTTCGGCTTCCAGCCGGATTGAATACACTTTGTCTCTATCTTATAATCACTCATCTTCATTCTCCTCTCCATGAAGGCCTGGGGCCATTTTTATAGGGACTTACTTTACAGGCGCTGGGCTGCCGTCAAACAGCACCGTGCTAAAATACCGTTCTCCCGTATCGGGCAGTATCGTCACCACCGTCTTCCCGGGGCCAAGCTTTTTTGCCAGCTTAATCGCCGCAGCCACATTGGATCCGCTGGAAATGCCGCAGAGCAGGCCCTCTTCCCTGGCAAGCCTCTTTGACGTCTCCAGAGCCTCCTCATCTGTGACCACATAGATATCCTCGTAAATATCCATATTCAGATTCTCCGGAATCAGACCGTCCCCGATTCCCATCTGCAAATGGGTGCCAATGCTTCCGCCTGACAAAATGGCGGCATGCTCCGGCTCCACCGCCCAAATCGTAATATCCGGATACTGCTTCCGCAGCACCTCCCCGATACCGGACAGCGTCCCGCCTGTACCTACGCCGGAACAGAAGCCGTGAATGGGACCACCCACCTGCTCCAGGATCTCCACTGCCGTATGGTATTTATGTACCAGAGGGTTGTTGGGATTGGAAAACTGCTGGGGCACAAACACCCTGGGGTCTTCCCGCTCCATGCGCAGCGCCGTCTGCAGACATTCGTCAATGCATTTTCCAATATCGCCGTCATCGTGGATCAGAACCACCTCCGCCCCATACTGCTGCACCAGCTTCCGCCGCTCCTCGCTGACCGAATCCGGCATGATGATTTTCACCTGATATCCCTTCACAGCTCCCACAAGGGCGATTCCGATTCCCTGGTTCCCGCTGGTGGGTTCCACAATAATGGAATCTTCTTTGATCACTCCCGCCTTCTCGGCCTCCAGGAGCATATTGTAAGCTGTCCTGGTCTTTATAGAGCCTCCGATATTGACGCCCTCATATTTCACCAGGATTTCCGCAGAGTCCGCCTCCGTCATCTTGTTCAGACGGATCATCGGCGTATGGCCGATGGCCTCCAGTACATTCTTATAGATCACTTTTCTTTCCTCCAAACTGGTATGTGTGCGGCCCGGCCGCCATCTGCGTTCTATTATAATACAGCTTTCGGGAAAAACAAAGTAATTTTATTACGGTTCGGCCATATGGATTTGCTCCCACCTGCATCACTTTCTCACAGGCCTTACAATGAATGCAGAGTCCTGGCCTAAACTGTAACTGCCCGGGATCATAAAACGGCCGCACGCTCCCCGCCCACTATAAGACAGCCTTTAAAAATGCCTGGCACCCCTCCACAATATCCTCATATGTCACATCAAAATTTCCGGTGTACCAGGGATCCTCGATGTCCCTGGGATGTTCTGCAAAGTCCAGCAGCCTGTACACCTTCTTCTCCGGATCCTCCCCCAAAATGCGGCGCATATTGCGGATGTTCCAGGCATCCATGCCAATCAGGTAATCATATTTCCCGTAGTCCGACCGGCGCATCTGCACAGCCCTGTGGTCGCCGCAGGGAACGCCCATCTCGCCAAGCTTCCGTCTGGTGCCGTGATGGACGCCATTTCCGATTTCCTCCGTGCTGGTAGCCGCGGAGTCGATCACAAACCTGGCGGACAGGCCGCGCTTATGGACCATGTCCTTTAGAACGAATTCTGCCATGGGGGAACGGCAGATGTTGCCGTGGCAGATGAATAATACTTTAATCATGTGTTTCAACCTCCATATTTTGCTCGATTTTGCCAAGAAATGACGTATTTTCAAGGGTTTGAACATTTTCACGTTTTCATGCTCTCCTGACGTATCTTAGCAAGATTTTGCATATCTTTTCCTTTGAGTGTGGAAAAAGTATGGGAAATTCAACTGGTTTTCCCACAGTTAGTCTGCCATGGATGAAATCCCTTAAAAATGCCTAAAACACTAGGCATTGACTAACTTCAGTTTCTGTAATTCTTCCTTCGCATCTTCAAATCTTACATGAGTATATGTGTTAAGAGTAACACTGATATCCGCATGTCCCATCAGATACTGTAATGACTTTGGATTGATTCCTGTCTTTGCCATGTTGCTGCAGTAAGTATGGCGGCATACATGTGGACGTGTCAAGTATGGGACAAAAAAAATATTTCTTTTTTCTTGCCGGAAAGTACCTGACCATTCCAATCAGGTACCCCAGCACTTTTATTATCTTCCACAAAATCGCTCTTGTCCAGAACAATTTATCTCTACCCTAAAAATACATCATCAAAATTCCATTCAATTTCGATTTCCTCCTGGCTATGCACCCGGATAACCTTGATGATCTCCCGTAGTTTCTCTGTATCGAATTTCTCCATGTTCAGAAATTCTTCCAGTTTCATTTCCTTCGCAGTATTGTCCTGCTCAAGCATCTTTGCATCACGTTCAGACTCTGCTATCCTTCGTCTGATTTCCTCCAACTGTCTGCTTATCTTTTCCGCTTTCTGCTTGTAGGATTCCCGGTCAATACGGTCAGCCTTGTAGTCATCATAAAGTTTCATTTTTTCAGAAGACAACTGGCGGCTCTGTTTCAACAATTCTGCAACATTCGTCTCCATACCTTTGCTCTGGTTCTTTGATTCAACAATCTTCCGGTTTTCCAGCATGGAAGATGCAAACTGATGAACAAGCTCCAGGATATGCTTTTCCATTGGCTCACGTCTGACCACCAAACTTCGACAGACATGATCACCGCTGGTACGCCCATCCGAGCATTTCAGTAGATGCTCCGTTTCTCTTACCAGACAATGACCACAGTGTGCACACAGCATCAGTGCTGGCTGTTTCTTGCGTCTTGCCAGCGTATAATTGGTTCTTGTTTCTGCAACACCCCTGGATTTTTTCGGATGCAGTCTGTTCGCTTTTTCAAACAGTTCCCTGTCAACAATCGGATCATGGTGGTTTTCCAGTCTGATCCAGTCAGACTCGTCATTAAGAACCGCTTTATGACCGGTGTGCATACTGCAGCGTGTTTTACCCCATATCCGGGTTCCAATATAAATCTCATCCCGGATGATTGCAGATACTGTGGTTGGATTCCAGCGTTTTTTCATGATGGTATCAAACCGTTGGAACTGAACCTGCTCTCCTCTTGAGATTTTCCGTTCATCACAGGTGGCAATTTCCTGTTTGTTCAGTTCCCTTGTGATCTCTGCAAAGCTCATACCTTCTGCAGCCATCTGGAAGATCATCTTCACCACTTTAGCCGCATCCGGATCAATTTCCAACCTTCCATCTTTGCCCTTTCTATAACCATATCTGGCATTTACCGGAAGCCTTGTACCGTTTTTCATTCTGGTATGCATTGCGGATGAAATTTTTTTCGACAAATCCAGGCTATACATGTTATAAACCAGATTCTTCAAAGCCACATTCATACCGCCGGTCATTCCAGAACTGGCTGCACTGTCATAACTGTCATTAATGGAAATAAACCGGATCTGAAGAAGCGGGAAAATATATTCAATATAAAATCCCACTTCCAGATAGTCCCTGCCAAACCTGGAAAAATCTTTCACAACTACACAGCCTATCTGTCCGCTTTTCATATCCTCCTGCAGCTGTTGAAAACCATTGCGTTTGAA
>DESK01000060.1 GCA_002361955.1 Lachnospiraceae bacterium UBA3316 | reverse complement strand
TCTACTTATTTGTTTCAAACTTATACTCTCCTGTGCTTATCGCATCCTCTTTAGTTCCTCTTTGATCAGCCGCAGCGCCTTTCCCCTGTGGCTCAGTTCATTTTTCTTTTCCGGGGAAAGCTCCGCCGTGGTGCAGCCATACTCCGGCAAGTAGAAGATCGGGTCATAGCCGAAGCCATGTTCTCCCTTCGCTTCATAACCAATGATCCCCTCGATCGTTCCCCGGCTTCTTAAGATCGTTCCATCAGGAAGAGCGGCGGAAATCGCGCACACGAAACGGGCCGTCCGCTTTTCATCTGGTACGCCCGCAAGCCTGTCGATCAGATTTTTATTCTTAATCTCATAGGAGGTATCCTCTCCCATGTACCTGGCAGAATAAATCCCCGGCTCCCCGTTCAGATAGTCGATCTCAAGGCCTGAGTCATCCGCCAGCACCACATCCCCTGTAAGCTCCATAATCACCCGGGCCTTGATATCCGCGTTTTCCTCAAAACTCTTCCCATCCTCCACGATGTCCGCCGTAATCCCTGCTTCCTTCATGGACAGCACAGGAATCCCGAGATCCTCCAGGATCGCCCTGATCTCCGCCATCTTCCCCTCGTTTCCCGTTGCAAAAATAATCCGTTCCATGACGTCACCCTCTCCTTATTTTCCGACAGATTAAAATCAGTATGATTATAAATTCCTGAATCTTCTTTGTCAATCCCCCGTGTAAGCTTTCAAACACACGTTGCAGCCGTACGCATCTTCCGTCCGCTTCCAGAGGATTCCGTTGGAGCTCAGATAGCCTTCCCCATCCTCCAGGGTGATATTTTTGCTGTCTTCATCGGCCGCGTATTCTGCGGCCACCGGATATTCGGAGCCGGGAGTCCGCAGCTTCACTGCCACAGCAAAGCGCCTGCCTTTTTCCAGATGTATGTCCTCCTGCAGCTCTACCGTATAATACCCGGGATTTTGAAAGCTCCCCGCGGCGGCCTTTTTCTTTCCCAGAAAGGAGAGGGTTCCCGCATAATCCTCCGCCACATAGACCTCATACTCCGTATTCTTATCTGTGGCGTAAAAACCTGCCGCCAGAAGCCGTCCCGTCTCCTCTGCCGTGTACACGTTGGCAAACCAGCACTCCTCACTGCCGTAACCGATCTGGCCCACCCAGCCGCACAGGTCTGTCTGGTAAATATTCTTGTAGTTCTCTGCATCCTCCACCCTGGTGTAAGCCATACAGTTTTCTCCCAGCAATGCGTCCTCATAGGAGACATAGAACACGCCCTTTTCCCCAAAATCCTCTCCCCAGCTGTTCTGGCAGATGAAGGCGCCGTCTCTTTTTACCTTCACAGAAAACTTGCTTTTGGGATATGTGTCGTCCCAGCCGATGATCAGCACATCGTGATTCGCCGCTTCCTCCCCCTCATAACAGTAAGCACTGGCAAACTCATTATAATAGACGGAGGAATGGGCGGAATCCTCCATATCCATATAGAGGGAGGACTGGATGGCCCCGCACCGGTAGATCAGCTGCTTCACCGCCGTCAGATCCTTTTCCTGCAGCAGCTGCATTTCCTGCACATGGCGGACGGGGGCAAGTCCTTCCGGGGATACGCCGTCTCCGTAGGGGTCATCCGCCTCCGCCACAGGCCCCAGCCAGGCCGCCAGATAGGAGACGACCATCGGATAGGCCCCGCCCTCAGCCTGGCCTTTCCCGTAGGCATTTCTCAGGGAAATATGGTCCGCTGAAAATACCTGCCCTTCCTTTGGAAGCAGGGCCGCCTCCAGGGCGGAGGAAGCGGCCACAGCCCAGCACGTACCGAGAGTTCCCTGGTTTTTTACTGTGGGCGCTCTCCCAGCCTCCCTGGAATCGTAACAGGCGGGCAGCTTGCCGGCCGGAAGCTTGGTCTCCCCGGCCGACTCCGGGATTCCATCTGATTCTATGCCCCTATCCGGCTCTATGGCTCCGGCCGACTCTCCGGTCTCCGTATTCTCCAGCCTCTGCCGGAGCCCATCGACTGTATGCAGGATATCCTCTCCCCAGAGATCACAGACCAGCCAGACGGCCGCGCCCAAAAGCAGGACAGCCAGGAGCTTTTGCAGTTTCTCAATCAAGAGCTGCCTCCTGCCGTCTGGGACGGGGCGGCTTTGGCCCGAGGAACTGATAGAAATAGGTCTTGATCATGCCGTTATAAATCTTTCTGTTCTTATCTGCTTTCCGGCCAATATACTTTTCCGCGTCCTCATAGCTTGTGATCACATACTCCGACCAGGCGTCCAGGCGGCGGAAGCTCTCACCGATCTCCCGGTAAAGCGCCGGCAGATTTTCTTTTTCCTCAATGCGCTCGCCATAGGGTGGATTTGTGATGATGAAACCATACTTTTTCGGATGATTCAGCTCGCTCACGGGCCGTCTCTGAAAATGAATCAGATGATCTACCCCCGCAAGCTTTGCATTGGTCCTGGCAGCCTTGATCACCTCGCCGTCGATATCATACCCCTGAATATCTACCTGGATATCCGTGTTTACCCGCTCATTGGCTTCATCCATGGCGTCGTACCAGCATTTTTTCGGGATCAGGTTTTTCCATCCCTCCGCCAGAAACTCCCGGTTCATGCCGGGAGCCATATCTGCCGCAATCATGGCCGCTTCGATCGGAAAGGTGCCGCTACCGCAGAAGGGATCCACCAGAATCCTGTCCCGCTTCCAGGGCGTGAGCATGATCAGCGCCGCCGCCAGCGTCTCTGTGATCGGGGCTTTCGCCGTCATCTGCCGATATCCCCGTTTGTGCAGGGAGACTCCGGAAGTATCGATACCGATCACCGCCTCATCCTTCATAAACGTCACCCGGATCGGATAGCTGTCGCCGCTCTCCTCAAACCACTGGATACCGTAAACCTTCTTCAGCCTCTCCACAATCGCCTTTTTCATGATCGACTGAATATCCGACGGGCTGAACAGCTTGCTCTTGATGGATGTGGCCTTAGCCACCCAGAACTTCCCGTCCCTCGGAATATACTCCTCCCAGGGAAGCTCCTTCGTTCTCTCAAACAGCTCGTCAAAGGTCTCCGCGTGAACGGCTCCCACTTTCAGAAGGATTCGTTCCGCCGTCCGAAGGAAGATATTGCCGTAGGCAACAGCCTCCATATCCCCCAGGAAGGTCACTTTTCCGTCCTCCACCTGGCTGATCTCATAGCCCAGATCAAGAATCTCCCGCTTCAGCACGGCCTCCAGGCCGAAGTGGCAGGGTGCGATTAATTCCACTGTCTTCATGGTATCTCTATCTCCTTTACAATATTTCCCTCAAAATCCTTTATCTGAAACCTTCCCTCCTCCAGGATGGCATACGTGGGGGGATTTCCCTCCTTGGGGATCGACACGGAGCCTGGGTTTAGCAGTATGTAGCCCTCCCGCTTTTCTGCCCGCAGCACATGGGTATGCCCATGGATCAGCACATCCCCCTCCTTCAGGGGCGGCAGATTGCCCTCATGGTAAATATGGCCGTGGGTGGCATAGATCGTATGGGTTCCTTCTATTATAATGCAATAATCTGCCATCACGGGAAAGTCCAGTACCATCTGGTCCACCTCTGCCTCACAGTTTCCCCGTACAGCGCATATCTCATTTTTCCTGGGATTTAAAAGGGCGATGACCTCCTTCGGCGCATACTCCCTTGGCAGATCGTTTCTGGGGCCGTGATAGAGGATATCTCCCAGAAGAATGAGCCTCCCGGCCTTCTCCTTCTCCCATGCCTCCAGCATCTTTCTGCAGTAAAAAGCAGAACCGTGGATGTCCGACGCAAACATAAGCTTCATAAACGTTTCTCCTCACTCGTCTTATCGTCATTTTTGTTATCATTCTTTGGCAGCAGGGCCTTTCGGCCCGCTGCTTCTATCATAAAGCCCGCCATAATTGCTGTCAACAAAAAACCTCAATTTGACTTCTGCGCAAATTCACCGCGATAATTGCGAAATCCTCCGATTACTGTCTTTACACGATATCCCCTGGCCGCCAGCTCTTTAGCCGCCGCCATGCTGGCAGCACCCCGCTGGCAGTAAAGGATCAGCGTTCTGTCCCTCGGAAGCTCCAGGCGACGGCCAGGCTGCCCGTAGGGAATATTCACGGCTCCCCTGATATGACGTCTTCTGTACTCCTCCGGGGCACGCAGATCAATGATAAAGGAATCGCCCTTCCTCACATAAGCATCCAACTCATCGGGGCCTATCATATCAAATGTCAACCAAATCCACTCCTTTCCAACTGTCCCTGCTTCAGCCGCACAGTTACCTTTTCCTTTATTATATGATACCAGTGCCAAAAGGTCCTGGATTTTATACCAGCTTGCCCGTCCGATATCCATGTCCCTATGCGTGTAAACACGCTCCGGGCCATAGCTGCCGTCCCGGACTTTCATAGTAAAAAATAGGCGCTGCCGATGCAGCGCCCTCTTGATCTCTTTTAGTAATCTGACTCGCTTGTGTAGCTGTTTTTATCCATGCAGTTCTCAGAATCCTTACAGTTTCTCGCGTTCTGGGAAGCGTTGTTTCCCGCCTTGTTCTTTGAGGACATGCTGTTTGTCCCTGCCGCCTTTGTGCTGTTCTGCGCTTTGTTTTTAGAATTCGCGTTATTTGCCATCTTGATTTACCTCCTGAATGGGAATTATTTGCCTCTCCGCTGCTTAAAGCGGAGTTTTTGGCTGCATTTTTAGTATCTCTGTTCCCCATTTTTTTATGCATTTTCTAAAGTTTTTTCCCGGGTTTCTTCGGGAAAATGGCATAATCTGCATAAAAATTGCCAAAAATTGAAAAATCCGATAAATATATATTGCTTTTTTTACCAATATATATTATAATTCTGGTGTAAAAAGAATTTACCCTTCAAAAATTTTTTTTACAACCCCTTATTAATTATTTATACTCCCCTCGAAAGAACCGATAGCTCCCCTATCGGTTCTTTCACGTTGTTCTTTTTTATAGGGATACCCGGCGAAACACGCTCTGCGGATTTTGCCGGGTATCCCTTGTTATCTCTTGCTATTTCTTTTTATAGACTGTTTTGCTGCCTGCGCCGGCCGCCTTCATTCTCTTTTTCAGAACCTTGAGCTGGCTTGCGGTCATCTTCTTCGGCACATAGATTTTACTCTTCACCGTTATGCCCTTAAAGGCGCCCTTTACGATCTTCGGCGCTTTTTTCCTTTTAAAGGTAATGGTTTTCAATTTCCCGCACTTATAAAAAGCATTTTTACCGATCTGCGTGATATTGCTTCCCACCGTAAGGCTCTTCACCTTTTTGTTCTTCTGGAAAGCCCCCGGCCGGATAGCCGTCACCTTGAAGGTATAGCCATCCTTCTGCACCGTATCCCGGATAACGATCTTTGCGCTCTTCTTTCCCACCAGCTTTACGGCTGCCGCCGTTCCCTTCTGGGCGTGGGAACGTGTAACCTGATAGCGGATGCCGCCAACTTCGATGACAGTTCCCACCGCCGGAACCTTCTTCACAATCGGCTGAACCGGCTGCTCCGCAGGCTTTATTTTAAGCTGGCCGCCGGCTGCCCGCAGGGCGGAAACCGCTCCGTCAATCTTCTCCTGGGATGCGTCCAAATTCTCCAGCACCGCCTTTGCCTCTTTCAGCGCTGCCTGGTAAGCCTTGACGCTCTCCTCTGTGTACGGGCTGAGATCCTTCTTTTCCGCCTCACTCACAGCCGCCTGCAGGGCAGAAGCATCCCGGATGGCCGCCCACTTGGACTCTATAGCCTCGCCCGGCCGTCCTTTGCTGTCCACGGGATAAATCCGGCACATCACCTCTCCTCTGCGTGTAAGAGTCATGGCGGGTTCATCCGTCACCTCCGTCCATCCGTTTTCATACGTAAAGCAGTACAGCGTCTTTCCTTCTGGATCCCTCTCTGCGTCCATATAAATATAAGAAACTGCCGCCTGATCGCCTACACGGTAGGAAGCCTTATCCCAGGCTGCGTCCGTCCCTTCCGGCGCATGATTTTCCTCCGCCGTAAAGGAAACCGGCGTCTGGGCGCAGAGGTCTTCATAACTCGTACTGCCCGGCCCTACCCGGAGCTCGGAGAAGGAAGCCGTCTTTTGACGGTCATTGCTCTCCCACGCGGTAAAGCCGATCTGGTAGCTGCCGCCCAGCATATCCGCAGTGATGTCCCGCAGATGCTGCCACTGGCCGTCTTCCGTCTTAAAGTCTACAGAAACGCTGTTTCCCTTTTTATAGAAGCCCAGATATGCCGTCGTCACTGTATTTTCCGACTCGCTTCCACCTGTCTCGGCGGCGCTTCCGCCCGCTTCTGTCACTGTCACGATTCCATCGTAATGGGACTTCTTTCCGACGGTAATATAATTGTCGTCGTCCTTATACAGAATAAAGGAAACCGTATCCCACTGACCGCTCTCCCTGATGGGCATATTTTCTGCCTTTATCACAGCCCGCATATCATCCTTCGCGATATCCGCCGGGATTTGATACAGGAAAAGATTTTTTACACTGTTATCACTATTGTACAGATCGCCTTTTTGCATATCCACCGTGATCTTTTCCTTCGTCAGCGTATAATTTTCCGCATCCGGGCGCTTAATGGAAAGCTGCGGGTTTATGTCATCCAGATTCGGAAGGCTGACCACTACTGCCCGCTTGTCCGAGCTGAAGCCTGCACTGGCCCTCACCCAGACAATGCCGTTCTTTTTCGCTGTCAGAACGCCGTTTTCATCGATCTCTGCAGCCTCTGTCACGCCGCCCGTAAGGAAATCCTCCACAGACCAGGTGATGGGTTTCCCAGAGGGAACCTCTGCCGCAAAGGAATAAGACGAATCCTTCTCTGTCAAATAGACATTCTCGCCGCCTTTGATCGTAACGGTATCCTCCGTCGCCACCGTGTCCCGAACCTCTATGTCCAGAGAATTGGACAGGATTTCCGTCCCGTTCCACTCATAGTAAGCAACCACAGAGGCTCTGCCTGCCTTTTTGCCTGTCATCCTGCCGTTGGCGTCTATCGTCAGCACTTCCGGATTGCTGCTTCTGTATTTGATATTTGACACAGGCGCAGACGCCGGATAAACGTCCTCACCCTCCACAACCTGAATATCCTTATCCAGGTTCTTTATATTGCTCTCCGACATTCCTGTATAAACCGCATAGTTCTTCATGCCGTCGTCATAGGTATTATTCTCCAGAACCACGTTCTTACATGCCGTAAACTCATACATATTGTCACGTGTTCCCTTACACTGTACGCCGGAGGCTTCCGCCTTCAGCATCAGCTTGTCTCCCGTCAAAAGGCCGGTCTGTCCCGCCGTCAGCGTGATCGATACCTTGGGGTCTGCCCGGAGAACCCTGTTATTGCGGATCGTCAGATTCTCCACGCTTTCCGCCTTTACCACAGTACCTACATCCATGGTACCTGACATATCCACGCCCATAGACCCCTGGGGAAGGGTGTCCACGTTCATGTAAAAGCTGTTTCCCTCAATCGTAATATTTTTATGGATCGGGTTATCCTCTGAGGGAAGGCCGCCTCCCTTCGTGACAGGATGGATATAAATCGGCGGCGCATAGTCCCACCAGGTTCTTCCGATACTGCTGATATAAAATTCATTATTGCGGATCGTCATATCGCGGATGGGGCCGGACTCGTACCACTCATCAGAATCGTTGGAGAGGAAGATCGTAGCCATGGACATGTTTTTAAACGTATTCCCCTCGATCAGTACCTTTTTCCTGGTGGTGCAGAGGATTCCCCTTGTGGGAACCTGGCGGAAGGTACAGTTTCTGATTACTACCTCCGGCGTGTACGTCACATTTTCTGCCACATACTTCGGCTGTCCGCTGACCGTATCGCTCAGGTTGGCGGGAAGCTCTTCCTTAAACCGGACTACCATTGTCTTTAAGTCATTTCCGTTTTCGCCCGGCGCGGAAACGACCTCCTCCACCGTGTAAAGCGTCTCCTCGTCTGTAGACTCCAGAGTATCTCTTGTAAAGAAGGCTACCTGGTCGCCCTCAAAAAACTGGCTGAAACCGCCCTGCTGGGCATGAATGTATTTCAAGGTCAGGGTATGGCCATCCTCGTTGCGGGATTCTACCCGCATAAAGGTTCCGTGCAGATTAATGGGATCATCATGGGTATTGGCGAAATTACAATTTTCAATCACCAGCTCCCCTGCCGCGCCGGCCGCATGGATACCGTCCGCAAAGCTGACCGTAATATGGCCGGAGCCTTCCCTGGGCATGAGATTGCAATTGTAATAATAAACGTCCTTACTCATCTGGACCAGCCAGCCGAATCCATGCATATAGTGGACATTCACATGGTCGGAAGTCACGTTTTCGCTCTGCCAGATGAAAGCGCCCGCCGTCTCCCGGATCGCGTTGGAAGCCAGCTCAATCACCGTTCCCATCTTCTGCATCACAGGACGCTGGGAATTATAGACGATCCGCACATGGGTATCGTCAATCTCCTCCAGGCTGGAAACATTATTGAAGGGGCCGTCACTCACATAGTTGTTTCTGGACATCTCCCCATCCGGCTGATACGTCACAATGCCGTAGGAATTCTCATGGTTTCCCGTCCGCGTCCAATAATACTCATTCGTGTACGGGCTCTTTT
Organism: Lachnospiraceae bacterium UBA3316; assembly: GCA_002361955.1. GTDB lineage: Bacteria > Bacillota > Clostridia > Lachnospirales > Lachnospiraceae > Hominisplanchenecus_A. Next base: position 30,626 of record DESK01000060.1, on the reverse strand, counting down.
CACTGTACCACTTCATCGTTCCCCCTACAATCTCGTGAGGGAAGCATTCGGGAATCAAAAAATCGGTATAGGGCTTGCCGTCCTCCGTCTCGCCCATATCCGTAACTGTCATTTCTGAGATAGTAGGCACACCGAAATCCCAGGAAAAATTCTGAAGCTTCACGTTTTTGGAGTCCACCACTGCCAGAGCCATCATGTTTCCATGCATCATAAACAGAGAATTATTTCCCTCCAGCGTAAAGTCCTCCTGCCCCTCGATCAGAAGCCCGATGGTCTTCGTATAGTAGGCGGGAGAGGTACTGCTGGTATTGGACGTGTGGTACTCTCTCTTTTCCGCGCGGTCCTTATAAATGTGATAAGTACCCTTGGGGAAGGTGACTGTGACACTGGACGCGCCGTTTTTCTTTGCCTCCTTCGCCGCTTCGAAGGCTTCCCAGATCGCCTCCGCGCTGTCCTCAGTGCTGTCTTTTTTCGCTCCGTAATCTGTGACGTCGATCACTACCTCCTGGTCTGCTGCCTGCGCCTTCGGCACAGGGGCAAGGACGGCCGCAAAAAGCAAACCTGCCATCAGGCCTCCCGCCAATGCGGAACAAAGTTTCTTCATATTCATCCTTTTTCATCTCCTTCTTCTGTTGTATTCTGCCTTTGCTTCTGTCACCACATTTTTCAGTCGCAAAGTGCATTAATGTGTGACGTTTTCCCAAAAATCTTACAACTGTTTACTCCCTTTCCAGTTGCATTACAAATCTTAGCTTTTGTATTTTAGCACATTTTTCTTTGAATGAAAAGAAAAGGAACGGCTTTTGCCGCTCCTTTTCAACAGAAATATTTATTTTACCGTAACTGTCAGAACCTTTTTCTTGCCGTTGCACTTAACCGTGATCTTGCTGGTTCCCTTTGCTTTTGCTTTGATAACGCCCTTCTTGCTGACAGCTGCCACCTTCTTGTTGCTGGAAGTGTAGGTAATCTTCTCTGTGGCTGTGATGGGGTTTCTCTTCGCGTTGATGCTGTAGGTCTGTCCCTTCGTCAGGGCGGCCTTCTTAGCCACTACGAGAGACTTGGTCACTACCTTGTTTTTCTGAACCTTCAGTGTGCAGGTAGCCGTAGCTCCGCTCTTCATGGTAACGGTAAGCTTCGTAGTTCCTGTCTTCTTGGCCTTTACTTTTCCTGTCTTGGAAACCGTGGCCACCTTCACGTTGGAAGACTTCCAGGATACTACAGAGTCTGTAGCGATTTTTGTCTCCACCTGGATGGCCTTTGTGGACTTCTTCACCTGCAGGGCAGCCTTCTTGGCTGTCAGGGTAATCTTCGGAGTCGTTACGGTTACCGCTGCCGTAGCCTTCACACCTGCGGATTCCGCGGTGATCACAGCCTTGCCGGCCTTCACGCCCGTCACGACGCCCTTGGCGTCCACAGTTGCCACAGACGGATCAGAGGTCTTGTAGGTAACGGCTGCGCCGGCCTCCACCTTTGTGGCAACGCTGGCTGTAGCCTCCACGGTATAAGAAGCCTGCGCAAATTTCACCTTTACTGTGCTCAGGGCAGCCTTCGTATCCTGCAAGGCCTTCAGAGCGCTCTTTACTTCATACTGTGTGGCAGCGTCTCCCTTAGCCAGAACTGCCTGGGCATTGGTGAGGGCGTCCTGGAAAGCCTTCCAGCTCTCGGCTGTGTAGCCTGCGTTTGCCGTAGCCTTCACGCTGTCATATCCTGCCAGGAGCTCCTGAAGATCCTCTGCGGTTGCCATCTGCTCTTCCAGTCCCAGCTGTGCCTCTGCCAGAAGGTTCAGAGCCTCTGTCACCTGGCTGTTTGTGGAATCCTCGGATTCCAAAATGGCCTGGGCTGCCTCCAGGGCATCCGTAAAGTGCTTCCAGCTCTTCTCTGTATAGCACTTGTTTTCCATAGCTGCCGCCTCATCACAGGCCTTCTTAAGCCCTGCCTTCTCCTCTGCGGTAGCCGCGCGCTCCTCGAGAAGCCTCATGGCAGTGTTCAAATTCCTTAAAGCGCCGCTCACGTCGGTGCTGGCAACGCTCTGCTTGCCGTCAATCTTGTCCAGGACAGCCTTTGCGTCTGTCAGCACTCCCTGGAATTCTTTCCAGCTGGCCTCTGTGTAGAGTCCCTGGTCCACCTTGCCCAGCTCGTCATATTTTGCCTGAAGGGCTGTCTTGTCCACCAAAGCCAGTCCTTTGAACGCTGCCGTCAGGGCTGCCTGGTTCTTGTCCGCGTCGCTCTGCTGGATTTCCTCTTCAGATGCCAGCATCTTCTCCGCCGCTGTCAGGGCCGCCTCATAGGTCGCCCATTTGTCGCTGTAATATTTGTACTCTTTGTTTTCTTTTCCTGCTTCCTTAACGACTCTGTCGTACTCTGCCTGAAGGGCCTCGGGAGCTGCCACCGTCTTTTTGGTGTAATTGACGTCTCTTACCCAAAGCTCTGCGGCTGTCTCTAAAGCGATGCTTCCCTTTGCCACTGCGGAAACATCCACGTCGCTTGCCAGAACGGTGGGCTCTGCACCCTCTTCCAGTACGACGTCCGCGGACATCCTGCCGTTCTCAACCGTTACGGAAACCGTTACGTCTGCGTCCTTCTTCGGAGCTGCCCCTGGGGCTGTAACCTTGTTGGCGCCTACCGCATAGTACCATTTGCTTCCGTCAAAGCCTGCCTTTACGGAACCGGCCTCTGTCTTTCTCACTTCCAGGGCAAAGGCCTGGTTGTCAGCCTTCGGACGGATGACTGCGGATACTGTGCCGTTCTCAAAATCAGTCACGGAGGTGTCCTCGTTCGTGCCTGTCAGGACAGCGTAGCTTACGCCGCCGATCACGTCTCCGCTCTGGAACACCTGGCCATCTCTTTCTTTGACCCATGCCCAATCATCGTTCATCAGGCTCTCTCCGTTCAGCTCCATGTTTTTCAGGTTTACATCTGTGATGTTTGTACTATAGGAACCTGCTTTAAAGCCGAAGCGGATGGGCGCTGCCGCGCCGTCCTCGCCTGCAGTGGCCGCGTACGTCTCCAGTGCAGACAGGACACTGTCAAAGCCGCTGTCTATCAAAGAAACCTCGATGGTCTCGCCGCCCTGGGGCGTGTAAGCCAGGTCGATCTGCCCTGCCGCCGTGTAGGTGAGCGTCACCCTCGTATTTCTGTAATCCTCCAGGGTCGCGTCCGCAAGCTCCGGGATCGACGGCCAGCCATTCACAGAATCGCACTTATACTCTAACAGCCATTTATTTGTATCGTAGTTCAAATATGCCCAGTGGGTGGGGTCTACATACTTCACCATGATACCGAAACGCATGGTGGAAGATGTGCCGTTGGGGTAAATGTCCACGTCTACCGTCTTGGGATCTTCCCCTTCCTGAACCGTAAAATCCTTACTTCCATCCAGGATCACGGCCGGCGCCACCTCTGCCGAATAGTCGGAGTTATTGTTATTGTTAGATGTAGCTGAAGACTGCAGGTGCCAGTAGAATTCTCCGCCTACATTCTCCTCTCCCATTTCCTGTGACCAGGTATCCGTCTTTTCAGCGTTATCCTTAGGTGTGATGGTCACAATCGTCGCCGCCTGGGCCGTCATCGCCCCCGGCAGAACAGCCGTCACAGCGATGGCCGCCGCAAGGAGCTTAGCCAGAAAAGCTTTTCTCTTTGTCATTTGTTCGTCCTCCTTTTTTTCTTGTACAGCCCTTCCGGTTCATTGCCTGACCCCAAAGGGCTGCGCTGTGTATCTATATTTTACCATCCTGTTTTTGAAAATCAAGTGCCTGTTATCCTATTTTTTTGTCTATTTTGCATAGAAGGTATTGCCCTTTGGCCTGGAGATTTTTTCACAGTAAAAGAAGCCGGCACCCCTTGGGCGTCAGCTTCTTTTCTAAATCTTAAGCTCCTGTATGCAGGAGAATATTCGCGTTCCTGATACGCTCCGGCGTGGGCGGGTCGATCCCTTCCAATTCATAGGAAAGCCCCAATTTCTTCCACTTGTAAGCCCCCAGGGTGTGGTAAGGCAGCACCTCCACCCTTTCCACGTTGTGAAGGCTTCTGATAAACGTATCCAGCCGGATCAGATACTCGTCAAAATCGCTGCGCTCCGGCACCAGCACATGGCGGATCCACACCGGTTTCCCGATCTCATCCAGATAGCGGGCCATATCCAGGATGTTCCTGTTTGTATGGCCGGTAAGGCGGATGTGCTGCTCTTCGTCGATGTGCTTGATGTCCAAAAGCACCAGATCCGTGACCTTCATCAGTTCCTGCAGCTTTCCAAAAAAGGGCTCCTCCCTGGTAAAGGGATTCCCGCTGGTGTCCAGGACCGTGTGAATCCCTCTCTCTTTGGCCTTGCCAAAAAGCTCCGACAGAAAATCAATCTGCAGAAGGGGTTCTCCGCCGGAGACCGTGATGCCTCCGGTGCTTCCCCAGTAAGCTCTGTATTTCACAGCCCTCTGAAGAAGCTCCTCTGCCGTATAGGGGGTTCCCGCCTTCATGCTCCAGGTGTCCGCGTTATGGCAGAACTGGCAGCGCATCGCGCAGCCCGACAGAAAGATCAGAAAGCGCACGCCGGGCCCGTCTACGGAGCCAAAGCTCTCCAGGGAGTGAACATATCCCGTTTGTTCCTGTCCCATCCTTACATGGCCTCGTGGCAGGTTCTTGAGATTACGTCAAGCTGCTGCTCGCGGGTCAGGTCGATGAATTTCACCGCGTACCCCGATACACGGATGGTGAAGTTGGCGTACTCCGGTTTCTCCGGATGCTCCATGGCGTCGATCAGCTTCTCCGTGCCGAAAACGTTCACGTTCAGATGATGTGCTCCCTGGCTGAAATAGCCGTCCAGCACACGCACCAGTTTCTCCACACGCTCGTCCTCACTGTGTCCCAGGGCGTTCGGGCTGATGGTCTGCGTATTGGAAATACCGTCCAGAGCCAGCTCATAGGGCAGCTTCGCCACAGAGTTCAGGGAAGCCAGCAGGCCGTTCTTCTCCGCGCCATAGGAGGGATTCGCGCCCGGAGACAGGGGCTCGCCCAGCTTTCTTCCGTCAGGCAGCGCGCCTGTGGCCTTTCCGTAAACCACGTTGGAGGTGATGGTCAGAATGGAGGTGGTCGGCTCGGAATCTCTGTAAGTGTGGCACTTATTCAGCTTGTGCATGAATTTCTTCAGCAGCCATACTGCGATATCGTCGGCCCTGTCGTCGTCGTTTCCGTATCTCGGGAAATCGCCCTCTGTCTCGAAATCCACAGCCATGCCGTCCTCATCGCGGATCACTTTTACCTTGGCATACTTGATAGCGCTTAAGGAATCCACCACATGGGAGAAGCCGGCGATACCTGTAGCGAAGGTACGTCTTACATCTGTATCGATCAGGGCCATCTCCGCCGCCTCGTAGTTATACTTATCATGCATATAGTGGATCATATTTAAGGTATCCACATACAGCTTTGCCAGCCAGTCCATCATATCATCGTAGCGCTGCATCACCTCATCGTAATCCAGGTACTCGGAGGTGATCGGACGATAAGCGGGGCCTACCTGAACCTTTGTCTTCTCGTCGATACCGCCGTTGATGGCGTACAGCAGGCACTTGGCCAGGTTTGCCCTTGCGCCGAAGAACTGAATCTCTTTACCGGTCTGAGTGGCGGATACGCAGCAGCAGATGCTGTAATCATCGCCCCATACAGGACGCATCACGTCATCGTTCTCGTACTGGATCGAGCTGGTGGTTACAGATATCCTGGAAGCGTAATTCTTGAAGTTCTCAGGCAGCTTCGGTGTGTAGAGAACCGTCAGGTTCGGCTCCGGTGAGGGCCCCATGTTCTCCAGGGTATGGAGGAAACGGAAGTCGTTCTTTGTCACCATGGAGCGTCCGTCCATGCCAAGTCCTGCCACTTCCAGGGTCGCCCATACGGGGTCACCGGAGAACAGCTCATTGTAGGAGGGGATTCTCGCGAATTTCACCATACGGAACTTCATAACCATATGGTCGATCAGCTCCTGGGCCTCAGCCTCCGTCAGCTTTCCGGCTTTTATGTCTCTCTCAATGTAAATATCCAGGAACGTAGATACACGGCCCACACTCATGGCCGCTCCGTTCTGGGTCTTGATGGCCGCGAGGTAACCGAAATACAGCCACTGAGCTGCCTCCCTGGCGTCCTTCGCAGGCTGGGAGATATCGAAGCCATACAGGGCAGCCATCTCTTTCATCTCTTTCAACGCGCGGATCTGGTCTGCCAGCTCCTCTCTGAGACGGAAATCCGTACCCTTCATGCCGTGACGGGCGTAACGCTCAAAGTCATACTGTTTCTTCTCGATCAAAAAGTCGATACCGTACAGGGCCACGCGGCGGTAATCGCCCACAATACGCCCTCTGCCGTAGGTATCGGGAAGCCCGGTAATGATCTTATTGTGGCGCGCCACCTTCATCTCCGGTGTATAGATATCAAAAACTCCCTGGTTGTGGGTCTTATGATATTTTGTAAAGATCTCATGGAGCTTTTCACTGGGCTGATATCCGTAGGTCGTGCAGGCCTTCTCAGCCATGTTGATACCGCCGTAAGGCATAAACGCCCTCTTTAAAGGCTTATCCGTCTGGAGTCCTACTACCTTCTCCAGCTCCTTCATGCTCTCGTCAATGTATCCGGGGCCGTAAGCCGTCAATCCGGAAACCACCTCAGTCTCCATATCGAGGACGCCTCCCTTGGCTCTCTCCTCCTTCTGCAGCTCCTGAAGTCTTCCCCACAGTTTATTCGTCGCCTCTGTAGGGCCTTCCAGGAAGGATTCGTCTCCTTCATAGGGTGTGTAATTGCACTGGACAAAATCTCGCACATCAATTGAATGCTGCCAGTTTTTCCCTGTAAATCCTGCCCACTGTTCACGCTGTGCCATCGCAAAATCCTCCTTTGAATCACTTGTGCTTTGCAACTGCTCTATTTTCCCGCAGTCACTCCGCTCCTAAATTTGCAACGCTAGTATAACATCATGCCTGTGCAGAATGCAAACCCCAATACCCCCTTTTTCCCGTTGTACTGAATTTTATACAATTTTGGCAGATATGGTGTCCTTTCTTTATGCGCAAAGCTATATCTTGTGTTCCGGCCGTGCAAGGGGTTTTGCAGCCGGGCGGCCGGAAAAAAGCTTTTTCGTCCCATCAAAAAAGGCGTGCCGCCGGGCACACCTTTTTACACATTTTAAAAAAGCTTTCGGATATCATTGAACATCACCACAACCATCAGCACCATCAGAAGCATCAATCCCACAAAGTGAACCATTCCTTCCTTCTCCGGATCTACCCGCTTTCCGCGGATGGCCTCCAGTATCAGAAATACCAGTCGCCCGCCATCCAGAGCGGGAAGGGGAAGTAAGTTCATAACCCCCAGGTTTGCCGTCAGCAGAATCGAGATATTCAACATATTCAGCCAGATATAAAAACCTCCGTCTGCGGCGCTCTCTTTGTAGGTATCGTCGATAATGGATACGACGCCTACAGGACCGGCCATATCGTTGATGCCTACCTGGCCTGTGAACAGCATTTTCAGGCTCTCGATGGTGAGCTGGATCCAGTATTTCACCTCGTAGGCGCTGTATTTCAGGGTCTCAAAGGCATTCACCTTCTCCCGGTAATTGGAATACACGCCGATGCCGAAAATCTTTCTTCCGCCCTCGCTCTCCTTCGGCGTGAGGGTGGCTGACTGGCGTTCCCCCTCATGGAGATACTCGATGGTCACCGTCTCTCCCTGGTGGAAGGTCACGTAGTTGCTGACCTCCCGGCCCAGATAGATCCTTGAGCCGTTCATCTTCAAAATCGTATCGCCCTTCTGAATCCCGGCCTCCGCCGCCGGATACCCCTCCGACACGGAAAGAACCACCGGCTTATCCACGCCGATGCTTCCGATGATCATCACGGAAAGCACAAAAGCCAGGATAAAGTTAAAGATCGGGCCTGCCGCGATCACGGAAATCCTGGTCCACACTGACTTGCTGCCGAAGGAGCCCTGCTCTGTGCTGCCCTCATCCTCTCCCAGCATCATGCAGGAACCGCCAAAGGGCAGAAGCTTCCAGGAATACCGGGTGCCTCCCTTCACAGTGCTCAAAAGCCTGGGGCCCATGCCAAGGGAAAACTCTTCCACTGTGATCCCTCCCCGCTTTGCCAGCAGAAAATGTCCCAGCTCGTGGAACAGGATAATAAAACTAAAAATAAGAAGTGCTAAAATTATGCTCATGCTACCACCTGTTTTCTATAAATTCATAAGTCGCCCGCTCTGCCTCCAGGATTTCCTCCACGGAGGGATTCTCGACCACCCGGTGTTCCTCCATGCTGGCCCGGATGATCTCATAGATATCCAGGAAACGGATCTGCCTGTGAAGGAATTTGCTCACGGCCCTCTCATTTGCCGCATTGAACACTGTGGGCATAGAGCCTCCCTGCCTTGCGGCCTGAAATGCCAGGGGAAGACCCTGGAAGGTCTCCATATCGGGCTCTTCAAACGTGATCCGGGACAGCTTCGCGAAGTCCAGCCTCTCCCCCGCCAAAAATCTCCTCTCCGGATAATACAGAGCGTACTGGATCGGAAGCTTCATATCGGGTGTGCCAAGCTGGGCGATCACCGCCCCGTCCACAAACTCCACCATGGAGTGGATCACGCTCTGGGGCTGCACCACCACCTGGATCTGATCCAGATCCGTGCCAAAGAGCCACTTTGCCTCCATGACCTCCAGACCCTTATTGACCAGAGTGGCCGAGTCAATGGTGATCTTCTGCCCCATCGCCCAGTTGGGATGCTTCAGGGCGTCTTCCAACTGTACCTTCTCAAGCTCCGTTCTTTTGCGTCCCCGGAAAGGCCCTCCCGATGCCGTCAGCAGGACCCTGCTGATCTGTCTGCCGTCCTCCCCGTTCAGCGCCTGGAAAATGGCGGAATGCTCGCTGTCCACCGGAAGGATCCGCACGCCCTTCTCCTTTGCCAGCGGCATGATGATGTGTCCCGCCGTCACCAGGGTTTCTTTATTTGCCAGCGCGATGTCCTTCCCTGCCTGGATCGCCGCGATGGTTGGGCGGATGCCGATCATCCCCACAATGGCTGTCACCAGGATATCCGCCTCCGGCAGGACGGCAAGCTTCAAAAGCCCCTCCATACCGGCTTCTACCTGTACGTCCAGATCCCTCACACGCTGCCGCAGGTCTGCCGCCGCTTCCTCCGTCCCCATCACTGCGAGACGGGGGCCAAACCGCCGTATCTGCGCCTCCATCAGGGCCACATTGCTCCCTGCGGACAGGGCCGCTACCTTTAAATCCTTATTTGCCTCCACCACCTCCAGGGTCTGGGTTCCGATGGAGCCGGTGGATCCTAAGATCGCTATCGTTTTGCTCATAATCACTTCTCCATTTGTCATCTGATCGCCGCTGTTTGCAGAAACCGCCCGTTACCCTATCAGAAATACCGCCAGATAGTAGATGACAGGCGCGACGAATATCACACTGTCAAACCGGTCCAGGATGCCTCCGTGGCCCGGAATCAGTTTTCCGTAATCCTTAATTTCATGGTTTCTCTTGATCGCGGAAGCCGCCAGATCGCCCACCATGGAAATCAGCGCCCCCACGGTGCAGATCAGCGCGAACTCCAACGCGCGCCCCTGCCCCTGCATATAGGGGGCCGTGGCCGCCCCGTAGACGGCGCCCAGGATGGCCGCACCTGCCACGCCTCCTATGGCGCCCTCCACAGACTTCTTGGGGCTGAGCTTCGGCGACATCTTATGCTTTCCGATCAGTACCCCTACGCAGTAAGCGCACGTATCGCATCCCCAGGAGCACAAAAAGATCAGCCACACCAGAAACGCCCCGTTTTCCAGGTTTCTGGTCTGATAGATGTAAGAGAGCATCACTGCCACGTAGATGACGCCAAAAAATGCCCCCATCACCTGTTCTGCCCGGTATCTGGGATAAGTAAACACGTAAACGGACATCAGCGCCACCAGGAGCAAAAGCACACTCATCATACTATATGCGTCTGTTCCCATATTTAACAGAAAATAGTAAACGGCCACGCCCAGATAGCCTACGGTGCCAAGCAGGTTGAACCCTTTTTCCTCCACCTTCACAGCCCGGTACAGCTCATGGACGCCCACCAGTGAGATCACAAGGAGCGTTCCGTAAAGCAGCCAGCCGCCGCTGATCATCGTCACCAGGGCGATGGCTACCAGGATGACGCCGCTGATAAGCCTCGTCTTAAACATTCCTATTCCTCCTTTACACCGCCGAACCTGCGCTCTCTGCTGTTGTATTTCTCGATGGCCTTCCAGAGCTCGTTTTTGTCAAACGCGGGCCAGGGTACGTCCGTAAAATAAAATTCCGTGTAGGCCAGCTGCCAGAGCAGGTAGTTGGACAGCCGCTGCTCTCCGCTGGTGCGGATCAGAAGATCCGGATCCGGCACTTCCCTTGTATCCAGATAGGAAGCGAACAGTGCCTCGTTGATCTGCTCCGGCGTCTCCTTTCCCGCCACACAGTCCGCGGCCAGCCTGCGGATTGCCCGCACCATCTCGTCTCTGCTGCCATAGTTGATGGCGATCTGGAAGTTGAGCCCGGTATTGTCTTTGGAGCTTTCCACCAGCTCCGCAAGGCTTTTCTGCAGATCCGGCGCCAGCGCCGCAGGGTCGCCCAGGACGCGCACCTTCATATTGTTTTTCCGTGCCGTGGCCTTGCAGGTCTTCATATAGCTGCGAAAAAGATCCATCAGGCCGTCCACTTCCTCCTTGGAGCGCTTCCAGTTCTCCGTGGAAAACAGATACGCCGTCAGGTACTTGATCCCCATATTCCAGGCGTCCCGGCAGATTGTCTCCAGATTCTTGGCGCCCCGCACGTGTCCATAGTGCCGGGGCATTCCCTTGCTTTTTGCCCAGCGGCCGTTTCCGTCTAAGATTAACGCTACATGCTGCGGAATTACCATACTGCTCCTCCTCTCTCCATATACCTTAAAAAGAGGGCTTTCTAAGCCCTCTTTTCGCTTATACCTTTAAGATTTCTTTTGATTTCTCTTCCACTGCCTTGTCGATTTCCTTGATGTACTTGTCGGTCATCTTCTGGATCTTTTCCTCAAGCTCCTTGATCTCATCCTCGGAAACCTCTGAAGATTTGGAGAGCTTCTTGAAGGAATCGTTGGCGTCTCTGCGGATATTGCGGACTGCCACTTTAGCGCCCTCGCCCTTTTTCTTCACATCCTTTACAAGCTGCTTTCTGCGCTCCTCCGTGAGCTCCGGGAACACCAGGCGAATAAGCTTTCCGTCGTTGGTGGGGTTGATCCCTAAATCGGAAGTCTGGATCGCTTTTTCGATCGCTTTGAGAAGGGAAGTATCCCAGGGCTGGATCTGGATCATCCTGGCCTCCGGAACTGTAATATTTCCCACCTGCTGTAACGGTGTGGGCACCCCATAATAATCTACGGTAATCCTGTCCAGCACATGGGGGTTCGCCCTTCCTGCGCGGATCGCCCCAAACTCCGATAACAGGTTATCATATGATTTTGTCATTTTTGTGTCATATACCTGCAGTCTTTCATCCATATATTTTTCCTCCTGGTTCAATAATTATTCGTCGGTAACTGCCCCGGCAGTTACGCTGCTTTTTTATTTATGGGCCTCTGCGGCTTATGGCAAAACAGTGGCCGGGCCTCTATACCGTCACCCGCGTCCCGTGGAAATCGCCCTTTACCGTGTTTACAATGCTGTTTTCCTCATTCAGGCCGAATACCAGCATGGGCATCCTGTTTTCCATACAGAGAATAGACGCCGCCATATCCACCACGCCGAGTTTCTTGTCGATAACCTCCTGAATGGAAATCTCATCATACTTCTTAGCGTCAGGGTTCGATTTGGGATCGCTGTCATAAACGCCGTCGATGGATTTCGCCAGCAAAATCACATCCGCCTCAATCTCAATCGCCCGCAGCACAGTGGCTGTGTCTGTGGAAAAATAAGGATGGCCTGTCCCTCCCGCAAAGAAGGACACAATTCCCTTCTCAAAGTACTTATTTACCCTGTCTTTCGCGAACAGCTTCGTAAACGCGCCGCAGGCAAAAGGAGTGAGGATCTGTGTCATCATCCCTACAGAACGGAAGATCTCGGATACATAGATACAGTTCATCACTGTAGCCAGCATCCCGATCTGGTCTGCCTTTGTGCGGTCGATATTCTCACTGGAGCGTCCCCTCCAGAAGTTTCCGCCGCCTATCACAATTCCTACTTCAATGCCGTCATCCACCAGCTCTTTCACCTGCCTGGCTACCATGACAACGGTAGGCTCATCAAAGCCTGTCTTCTTATCGCCTGCAAGTGCCTCTCCGCTCAGCTTCAGCAATACTCTCTTCATCTTCGCACCTCTGCTTCCTTCTCATCGTTAGTCCAAGTATATCATACTCGCAAAAAAACTACAACTAGCTGTTTTTACTCTTTTGTAACCTGCTGCGCAAGGATAATGGCCGCAAACATGACGAGACATCCCGTAAGCTCCCGGGCGCTCAGCCTCTGCCCGAGGATCAGCCAGCCTGCCAGAACGGAGATGCAGGATTCCAGGCTCAGGATCAGGGACGCCACCGCAGGATTCATGTCCCTCTGCCCCACGATCTGAAGGGTGTAGGCCACACCGCAGGAGAACACGCCCGCATACAAAAGCGGAAGGTAGGCTGCCAGGATATTTCCCAGATTCGGGCTTTCCGTGAGGAACATAGCGATTCCCGAAAGGATGCCGCACACGAAGAACTGGATGCAGGACATCTTCACGCCGTCTGTCAGCGGGGAAAAATGGTCGATCACCAGGATGTGAACCGAAAAGAGTACCGCGCAGATAAATACCAGCAGATCGCCCTTACCGATGGAAAACTCCCCGGTAATGCACAGAAGGTAGAGCCCGCAAAGAGCCAGGGCCACAGAAACCCACACCAGGCCGCTGCACCTTTTCTTTAAGAACAGGCTGCCAATCACAGGCACGATGATGATATAGCAGGCCGTGATAAAGCCGGCCTTTCCCACCGTAGTATACTGGATACCGAACTGCTGGAAGTTGCTGGCCGCGAACAGGCAGAGCCCGCAGAAAAGTCCCCCTCTTAGCAGCACCTTCCGCTGCCGCCTCCGCTCCTCCGGCCACGGGGCATCTTTTTCCTTCCCGCGGTTTAAAAACCAGATACAGGGAATCAGCACCAGGCCGCCGATCAGGCACCTGACACAGTTGAAGGTAAATGGTTCCACATAGTCCATTCCCACGCTCTGAGCCACAAAGGCAACGCCCCAGATCGTGGCTGTCAAAAGCAGCAGGAGGGAATGTCTGAGCTGTACATTTTTCATCTTCTATATCCTCTTCTCTCCATTATTTCCTTTGAAATCTTTCTTTCAGTCGTTTTTCATTTTCCGCCAGCATCCCATCCAGCCTCTCCCCGTCTCCGAGGACCTCGCGGAAGGCTTCGTATTCATCGAAAATCCCCTGTCCGTGGGGCACCAGATAGGCTCCCGCGTCACTGCCCAGCGCCAAAGGCACCCCCAGCCGGTAAGCCAAACGCAGGTTCTTTGCAGCCCTGTGCCAGATCGCTGTGACCTCCTCATCGGGAAACCTCCCGCAGCCAATCAGGTTCCGCACCGTCGCCAGGGTCGGCACCCAGAGGGTTCCCTGTCTGGCCATGACGCGGATGCACTCTTCGTCCAGATAATTTCCATGCTCTACGCTGTCCACGCCTGCCAGCGCGGCTTCCTTCACAGTCTGCGCTCCGTTCACGTGGGCCATCACAGCAAAGCCCTCCTCATGGGCAATATGGATCATCTCACAGATTTCTTCCTTTTTAAGAGGGATGCTGGTGACTGTTCCGCAGTGATTAAAATCCATAATCCCCGACAGCATAATCTTAATAAAATCGCCTCCCCGGCGTTTTACCTCCGCCACCAGCTCTCTGTACTCCTTCATCGTCTCAAATTCCCGGCCCACGATACTCCCATAGCGTCCCTTCCTGTGAATTGCGAACACAGGCGTGCGGTAATCAATTCCATACTCCCCCGCAATTCCTTTCGCATACTCGGACACACCGAGGGCGTCGCCCCCATCTCTGATGAAAACAACGCCTCTTTTTTTATACTCGCAGAACCACCGGCAAATGCTCTCTCTGTCCACATGGCCCCTGTGCAGTTCTACGGCTTCTTTATAATTATACCCATTCATAAAAATATGGGCATGGCACTCTCCAAACATTGGAACGAAACTCCTCCTCTCCGCCCACTATTTTCTCCAGGTAGACGGCACAAACAGCACCAGCATCGGAAGAAGCTCCAGCCTGCCTGCCAGCATATCAAACATCAGCACAAGCTTTGACAGGGCCGAAAAGCTTCCGAAATTTCCCGTAGGCCCTACCACATTCAGGCCGGGGCCGATGTTATTAATCGTTGCTGCCACAGCCGTGAAATTTGTCACCAGATCCTTCCCATCCAATGTAATGACCAGCAGCGACACCACAAAGATCACCGCGTAAATGACCACAAAGGAATTGACCGACCGCACCACCTCATGGCTCAGCGCATGGCCGTCCATCTGCACCTTCTTGACGCTTCTGGGATGGCAGGCCATGAGAATCTCCTTATAGACTCCCTTCAGAAGGATCACAAGCCTGGACACCTTGATACCGCCTCCTGTACTTCCCGCGCAGGCGCCCACAAACATGATCAGCACCAGAATGGTCCTGGCCATAGGCGGCCATGCATTAAAGTCCACGGTGGAATAACCTGTGGTCGTAATGATGGAGCCCACCTGAAAGGCCGTGTGGTGGAACGCCTGGTACAGGGAGGGAAACATAGGCCGCACGCTGACGGTGATCGCCAGGACAGAGGCGGCGATGATGCCCAGATATACCAGCATTTCCGTGCAGGTAAAGGCCTGCTTCCATTTTTTTCTGAAAAGCAGATAATAAACGTTAAAATTGATCCCGAAGAGGATCATGGCCACAGTAACAATGGCCTGCTGCAGGTTCGTATAACTGGCAAGCCCATCGTTTTTAACGGCAAAACCGCCCGTACCGGCGGAACCGAAGCTCAGGGTGATGGCGTCAAACAGGGGCGTCCCCGCCAGGAGCATCAGGAAAATCTGAACCACCGTCATAAAAAGATAAATACCATACAGGATCATGGCCGTGGTCCGTATCTTCGGCACCAGCTTGCTGACGCTGGGGCCGGGGCTCTCCGCGCGCATAATATGCATTCCCGCGCCCCCCGTCATGGGAAGGATCGCCAGAATAAACACCAGTACGCCCATTCCTCCGATCCAATGGGTAAAGCTTCTCCAGAAAAGATTGGCATGGGAGAGGGCTTCCACGTTGGAAAGTATACTGGAACCCGTGGTGGTAAACCCTGAGATCGTCTCAAAAAGGGCGTCCACAAAGCTGGGAATATCCCCGGAAATCACAAAGGGCAGTGCGCCGAAAATACTGAGCACGATCCATCCCAGGGCCACAATCACCAGGCCGTCCCGGCCGTAAATCTTCCTGTTCCTGACCTTCCGCCTGGTGGCCAGAAAACCGATGACGGCGCACAGAGCCATCACTCCCAAATAGGCGTATCCGGCACTCTCCCTGTAGATCAGGGCTACCAGCACGGGAAGCATCATAAATACAGCTTCAAAGTAGCATATCCAACCAAGCATATGTAAAATCATTCCGTAATTCATAGCGCAAACTCTCTCAATCCTTCAGTATATCCCTGATATCGTTCAGTCCCTTATTGGTGGTGATGACCACCACGGTATCTCCTAAAAGCAGCCTGTCCTGTCCCTTCGGCGTGATGATCTTCCGCCCTCTGTTGATACAGCCAATCAGCAGATTGTCCTTAAAACGCAGCTTCTCCAGAGGCACGTTTAAGAGGGGCGCGTTGTCCCGGATGCAGAATTCCAGGGCTTCCACCTTATTATCTACCAGATGGTGCAAGGTCTCCACATTGCTGCCGATGGAGTTTTTCATCGCCCGGGCAAAACGGACGATATGCTCCGCCGTCACGTATTTCGGATAAATGATGCTGTCCAGATCCAGCTTGTTGATCACCTCGTCAAAGGCGATGCTGTTAATCTTTGTGATCACTTTTATTTTTTCCCGCTTATTCCTGGCAAACAGGGATAAGAGAATATTTTCCTCATCCATATTTGTCAGTGTCACCAGGGAGTCGGTGGTCAGAAGCCCCTCCTCTAAGAGAAGGGCCTGATCCACGCCGTCGCCGCAGATAATCGTAGCCTGGGGCAAAAGCTCGCTCAAATGCTCGCATCTCTCCCTGTTGTTTTCAATAATCTTTACATCGATCCCCATTGACAGTAAAAGTGTCGCCAGATAGAAGGTGATCTTTCCGCCGCCTACGATCAGAGTATTCCTGACCTGATTGGTCTGCACCTTGATCTTTTTAAAAAACTGGCTGGCCCGTTTGGGAGAAGCGATCACGGAAATCACATCCCTCTCCCGGATCACAGAATTTCCGTCCGGGATAATGGCCTGATCCCCCCGCTCAATGGTGCATACCAGCACCTCGTCACAGCGCAGCCTGCTGGTGATCTCCCGCACCGTCATATTATGGAGAATAGAGCCCTCGGGCACACGGAATTTTAACGCCTCCACCCGGTCTTTCGCGAAGGTCTCGATCTTGATGGCGGAAGGGAAGCGAAGGATGCGGGCAATCTCCATAGCTGCCGCAAATTCCGGGTTGATGACCATGGCAAGCCCCAGCTCTTCCTTAATATATCGAATCTCCCGGTTGTACTCCGGGTTCCTTACCCTGGCGATGGTCTGACAGTTTCCCGCCTTCTTGGCAATCAGGCAGGTCAGCAGATTCAGCTCATCGGAGCCTGTCACGGCGATCAGCAGATCCGCCTTTTCCACGCCTGCTTCCTCCAGTACGCTGTGATCGGTACCGCTGCCTACAATCCCCATGATATCGTAACGATTGGAGGTCGCCTGCACCGCATCACGGTCTCTGTCAACGACTGTCACATCATTTCCCTCGGCGCTGAGCTGTTCCGCCAGGGTATCTCCTACCTTACCTGCACCTACGATTATGATCTTCATTTCAGCCCCCTACAGCTCCAGAATCTTTTCCGCCAGCCTGGCCGCGTCCTCGACGCAGCCGTCGCAGCTGCGCAGTACCTTGCCAGTTCCTACACCCTTTAATTCCCTGCAGACCACACTGCCGTTCTTCTCCTTAAACGCCTTTACCAGGGCCTTTGAAAGCTGATAGGTTCTCCCCTTGGTGGTGGGGCGGTCCACATCCCTGCTGCTGTTCTTTAAGCCTGCCAGCAGGACGGCTCCCGACAGAGCGCCGCAGGTACACTCCATTCCTCCCATGCCTGCCCCGAACCCTTCGGCCAGCGCAAATACCGTATTTTCATCCACATCAAGCATATCTGCAAACGCACAGGCCACAGATTGACAACAGTTCATTCCCTTCGCATGATTATCCAATGCCTTTTGTACTCTGTCCATTTCGTTTTCTTCCTTTCAAATTACATGATATTATTGTATGAAAAAGCGATAGGGACGTTGATCCGTATCGCTTTTTCCTGCATCATCGCAATGGTAAAATCAATCCAGAGAGGATTATACCACTGTTTTGCTAAATATACTATCTATTTTTGTATCGGTTCGTCCACAATTCCCAGAAAAAGCGGCGTCTGGCTTGGCAGGTCTACCACAGCGTACACATAGGGGCTGTCCATCGTCAACGTACGGACCATCAGGGAAGAAAAGGGCTGCCTCCATTTTGCGTTCATATAAATGGTGTTGATCCCGTTCACGATTGCCCTTTTTTCCGTGCCAAAAGCCGTAAACCAGTTTTGGAACAGAAATTATTTTTTCATTGCAATTTATATTTTTATTGTATCATACCCCCTGCCTGCACACAAGATAAAAGCTATGCAAAAGGGCTGCCTTCTGCATAGCTTTTTGTTTTCGTTTTCTCTATGGTTACATGGATTTTCTTTCCGCGATCTCCGCCATCTTTGCGTCATTCAGGCGGGTATCGCCGTGAACGCGGCTGTAGGAGAGATAACCGTTCATACGGTCAATCTTTGTCAGATTCCTGGAGCCGCACTTGGGGCAGACGTCCATCTCCAGCTCCTGATGGCCGCAGTCATCGCAATAGGCCAGGGACAGATTCACGCCTTCATAATAGCCCAGGTCCATGGCCCGGCGGATCAGGCTCTTGATCGCCTCAATGTTGTAGCTGATGGGATAGCGCACATACTGAATCTTCCCGCCGTTGCACAGCTCCCAGAACCTGCCCTCCAGGTCCTGTTTTTCAATCGGTGTAATATCCTCCGTCACGTGGCAGTGGAAGCTATTGCTCACATAGGGCCTGTCGGAGACGTTCTCCACGATGCCGTACATCTTGCGGAACTGCTCCACCTGCAGGCCGCAGAGGCTCTCTGCCGGAGTTCCGTAGATCGCGTAAAGCCAGCCGTCTTCCTCCTTGAATTCCGTTACCTTCTTATTGATATATTCCATCACTTCCAAAGCGAACTCTCCGTCCTCTGCGATGGATTTTCCGTTGTACAGCTCCTGCAGCTCATTCAGGGCCGTGATGCCGAAGGAGGAGGTCATGGGCTTCAGCAAAGGCTTGATCCTGTCATGGGGATTTAAGCGGCCGCCGTAGAAGCCGCCCTCGCAGTATCCCAGCGGATTCGTCGAAGCCTTCATATTTCCCAGATACTCATAGGTGCGGATATGGAGGTTTCGGATCATCTCCAGATAATAATCTAAAACTTCATAAAAATCACGGCTCTCGGAACGGGACTTGGCCAGGATCATCGGCAGGTGCAGACTCACTGCGCCCACATTGAACCTTCCCACAAATACGGGCTTGTCAGCCTCATCGGCCGGATACATCCCGCCCCTCTCATACCAGGGGCTTAAAAAGGCACGGCATCCCATGGGGCTGATCACCCTTCCATACTGTTTGTACATGCTGGAAATATATCCCTTCCCCGACATGGACAGCCAGTCCGGGTACATGGTCTTGGAGGAGCAGCTGATTCCCGCCTCAAACACATCCTCGCACTCTTTTCCCTGGCCGTGGATATTTTCGTCGTAGAGGAATACGATCTTCGGGAAAAGGACGGGCTTGCGGTTCTCCGGCTTGCCCTGCCCCTTCTCGTGAACCTGCAGCAGAGAGATGCTTGCCATCTTTGCGAAGCGCTCTGTGCCAAGGCCGATGGTCACCGTCACAAAGGGATAATCGCCCCTGGAGGAACCCACCGTGTTCAGCTTATACTCAATGCCCTGCCATCCCTGCTCGAAGTCACGCTTCACCTTATCCATGGCATAGGTTTCCGCCTTCTCTTTGTAGCCCTCCCAGGACGGGTCACCGTACTTTAAGAATTCCTCGATATACTTTTTATAGCTTTTCTCTGCGTAGGGAGCCAGGATTTTATCTACCTCCGGCACGGTAAACCCGCCGTACTGCTGGGCTGCCGTACTCAAAATAATATCTCCCATCACATCGAAGGCCGTATCCAGGGATTTTGGTTCATTGTACCACACATTTCCCATCTCAAACCCGTCTTTGAGCACCGTGGCCACGTCGAAAAGGCAGCAGTTCATGGTATCCAGCCTTGCGGACTGGTCATGGATATAAATATAGCCATCCTTGCAGGCCTGCAGCTCGTCCCTGGTCATAAAAAATTTCCGGTACAGTTCCTTGTTCAGCTCATTGAAGATCAGGCTCCGCTTTGTGGCCACCAGGGCACTGTCTGTGTTGGCATTGCTCTTATCGCCGATATAGCGGATGGACTGGCTCTTTGTATATACATCATCCATCATATGGATGAAATCCTGCTTGTAGTTCCTGTAATCCCGGTAGCTCTTGGCCACTGCCGGGTTCACCTTATCTAAGGCCCCTTCCACGATGTTGTGCATTTCGGGGATCGTGATGCCTGGCTTTCCCAGAGACTCCGCTTTTTCCTTGGCAAATTTACAGAGGAAGTCAATCTCCTCCTCCGTAAACTTATACAGGATCCTGGCCGCCGACTTGTTCACAGCCGCTATGATCTTGTCTATATTAAAGTCCTCCCTGGTGCCGTCCTTCTTGATCACATACATCTATCTATATCCTCCTATCTATATTTTGTGCTATATTCTATAAAAAATCCTCATTTGTAACTAGATGTTGTTTCTCAAGTATATAGTAAAAAGCGATAGATGTAAAGAGGCAATTTGTGTCACCGCCCGGCCCATGGATCGGTGGCGGTACCAAATACGATTGTTTTACGCAAGCAGCTTCGTCAGAATCTGGTTGACCGTGCCCGGATCCGCCTTCCCTTTCATGGCTTTCATCGTCTGCCCTACTAAAAAGCCTATGGCTTTCTGCTTGCCGCCTTTGTAATCGACCACAGACTGGGGATTTGCTTCCAGGACCTCCTGGATGACTGCCCGCAGCTTCCCTTCATCCTTTACCGTCCGCAGCCCTTTCTCCTCCACATATTTTTCCGGATCGATATCTCTGTCAAAGACGAGCTCAAAGACCTCCTTTGCCACTGTGCCGTTGATCACTCCCTCTTCCACCAGGCTGACCAGCTTCGCCAGATGTTCCGGTGAGAAGCGAAGCTCCCCTGCGTCCATCCCATGCTCCTTCATAAGGCGCAAAGTCTCCACCATCAGCCAGTTGGACACCTTCTTCGGCTTGCCGCAGAGGGCGGCCGCCTCCTCAAAAATATCTGCCATCCCCTTGTCGGAAGTGAGGATCCCCGCGTCATAGGCCGGAATCCCATACTCCTCTTGATAGCGCCGCATCTTCTCCTCCCGCATTTCCAGCTGGGCGTCCCTGATTTTCTGAATCCACGCGCTGTCGATCACCACCGGCGGCAGGTCGGGATCCGGAAAATACCTGTAATCCTGGGCGTCCTCTTTGGAGCGCATCGGGTAGGAACAGCCTCCGGCCTCGTCCCACCGCCTTGTCTCCTGAATAACCGGTTTTCCCTCCTCCAGAAGGTCGATCTGGCGGTTTCTCTCCCCCTCGATGGCGTGGGTGATGGCCCGAAACGAGTTCAAGTTTTTCATCTCTGTCCTGGTTCCTAGCTCCTTCGCCCCCACTTCACGGACAGACAGATTCACATCGGCCCGCATGGAACCCTCCTGGAGCTTGCAGTCCGACGCCCCCAGATACTGGATCGTCATCCGCAGCTTCTCCAGATAAGCAATGACCTCCCCGGCATTTCTCATATCCGGTTCCGAGACAATCTCTATGAGAGGCACGCCGCTTCGGTTGTAGTCCACCAGGGAACAGTCCCCCCATTCGTCGTGGATCAGCTTTCCCGCGTCCTCCTCCATATGGATTTCGTGAATACCTATCACCTTTTTCCCGTCCTCTGTCTCGATCCCGATGCCTCCGTCGTGACAGATGGGAAGATAGAGCTGGGAGATCTGGTAGTTCTGGGGATTATCGGGATAAAAATAATTTTTTCTGTCAAATTTGCAATACTGGTTGACCTGGCATCCGGCGGCCAGGCCCACCGCCAGGGCATACTCCACCACCTGCCTGTTCAGCACCGGAAGGGAACCCGGCATCCCGGTACACACCGGACAGGTGCGGGTATTTGGCGCTCCTCCGAACGCTGTGGAACAGGAGCAGAAAATCTTCGTCTTTGTGGCCAGCTCCACATGGACCTCCAGCCCGATGACTGTCTCATACTGTTTACTCATCTTTCCCCTCTCTCCTTCCCGCCAGTTCCGGCCCTTCATAGGTTCTCGTACACTCAAAGCTGTATCCCGCCCGGATCACCTGCTTTTCCTTAAAGCAGTCTCCCAGGATCTGCAGGCCGATGGGAAGCCCCTTAGAGTCCCTGCCGCAGGGAACCGTCATCCCCGGCAGCCCTGCCAGGTTCGCGGAAACCGTATAGATATCACCCAGATACATCTTCAGAGGATCCCTCAAGGACTCGCCAATCCTTGGGGCTGTGGACGGCGCCGCAGGGCCCAGGAGCACATCGTACTTCGCGAAGGCCTCATCAAAGGCTCTCTTGATCAGGGCCTTGGTGCGCAGGGCCTTCAGATAATAGGCGTCATAATAGCCGGAGCTCAGCACAAAGGAGCCCAGCATAATCCGCCGTTTTACCTCCTCCCCAAAGCCCTCGGACCTAGTCTTCTTATACATGTTGTGAAGTCCCTCATACTCCTCTGTGCGGTAACCGTACTTTACGCCGTCAAACCTGGCCAGGTTGGAGCTGGCCTCCGCGGAGGCTATGACATAGTAAGCCGGAATCGCGTACTCCACCAGGCTTAAATCGAAGGCTTCCACCACCGCGCCCTTTTCCTCCAGCGTCTTTGCCGCGGCCAGGACGGCCTGCCTCACCTCTTCGTCCAGGCCTTCTCCCAGATAATCCCTGGGAATCCCGATCCGCATCCCCTTCACATCATCCACCAGGGCGGAGGTAAAATCGCAGTCCGTCCGGTTCAGGGAGGTGCTGTCTTTTTTATCATAGGAGGCGATAGCCTCCAGAGCCGCCGCGCAGTCGCTCACATTTCTCGCGATGGGCCCGATCTGATCCAGGGAAGAACCGTAGGCGATCAGCCCATACCGGGACACGGTACCATAGGTGGGCTTGATGCCCGTCACTCCGCAGAAAGCGCTGGGCTGGCGGATGGAGCCGCCCGTATCGGAGCCTAAGGCGAAAAAGCACTCCTCCGCAGCCACCGCCGCGCAGGAACCACCGGAGGAGCCGCCCGGCACATGGTCCGTATTCCACGGATTTCTCGTAACGCCAAAAGCGGAGGTTTCCGTGGTACTTCCCATGGCGAACTCATCCATATTTGTCTTCCCGAGAATCACGGCTCCTGCTTTCTCCAGGTTCCTTACAGCCTCCGCCGTGTAAGTAGGCACAAAATGGTACAACATATGGGAACTGCATGTGGTGCGCAATCCTTCCGTGCAGAGATTGTCCTTGAGGGCCACAGGAACACCGGCCAGGGAACCTAAGGGCGTTCCCTGATCCAGCAGGCTCTGTACCTCCTGGGCCCGCCGCAAAGCGCCCTCTTCGTCCACCGTCACAAAGGCATTCAGCGTACCGTCCACAGCCCGGATCTGCTCCAGGGCGGCGCACACCGCCTCCCGGACTCCCACCTCTCTTTGTCTTATCTTTTTTCCCAGCTCTAAGGCTGTCAAGCTTCTGATATCCATCGCGCTGCCTCCTACTCGATCGTGATGGGCACCACATAGGCCCCATCCCTCTGCTCCGGCGCATTTTTCAACATCTGCTCCCTGTCGCTGCTGTCTTTTTCCACATCTTCCCGGAACACATTGTTTATGGGAAAGATGTGGGACAGGGGCTCCACCCCTGTGACATCCAACTCATTTAATTTATCAATATAGTCCAGCATGCGGCCCATATCGCGCCTGGCCTGTTCCTTCTCCTCACGGGACAGTTCCAGCTTCGCCAAAATTCCCACATACTCGATCGTCTCATCTGAAATACTGTTTGCCATTCTGCCGTCTCCTTTCTGCTAATCCCTGACCTTAATATGCACCTCCCGGAGCTGCTGCTCCGTCACCTCCCCGGGGGCTCCGCACATCAGATCCTGGGCGCTGCCGCTCATGGGGAAGGGGATCACTTCCCGGATGTTGTCCTCCCCGGCCAAAAGCATCACCATGCGGTCGATGCCGGGAGCCATGCCCGCGTGAGGCGGCGCCCCGAACTGAAACGCGCTGTAAAGGGCTCCGAATTTCGCCTTCAATTCCTCCTTGCCATATCCGGCGATCCCAAAAGCCTTCTCCATAATCTCGATGTCATGGTTCCGCACTGCGCCTGAGGATAACTCGATCCCGTTACATACAATATCATACTGATAAGCCAGAATGTCAAGAGGATCCTGGTTCTTCAGGGCCTCCAGCCCGCCCTGGGGCATGGAGAAGGGATTGTGGGTAAAACCGATCTGCCTCGTCTCCTCATCGTACTCATACATGGGGAAATCCTTCACATAGCAGAAACGAAAAGCGTTTTTCTCCGTCAGGCCCAGCTTTTCCCCCAGCTCCGTGCGGATCTGCCCCGCATAGTAATTGGCCCTGGCCTCCTTATCGGCAATAAAGAAAACCGTATCTCCCGCTGTCAGTCCCGCCAGCCTCCCAAGCTCTCCTTTCCTATCCTCCGGAATAAACTTGTCAATCGGCCCCCTGTAGGACAGATCCTCCTGCACCTCCAGATACCCTAAGCCCCCCATTCCCAGGGACTGGGCAAATTTCAGCAGCTTCTCGTGGAAGCCCTTTGACATCTGTTTCCAGACTCTGATGGCCCGGACAGTCTTTTTGTGGAAGGGCCGGAAGCTGCATCTCTGGAAAAATTCTGTCACATCAAGAATCCGCAGAGGATTTCTCAAATCCGGCTTGTCCGTTCCGAACTCCAGCATCGCCTGCCGGTAGCTAAACAGCGGGTAAGGAGCCTTTGTCACCTCATATCCCTCCGGGGAAAACCTTTCAAAAACGGCTGTCAGCACCTCCTCGCCTACGGCAAACACGTCCTCCTGGACGGCAAAGCTCATCTCAAAATCGAGCTGGTAGAACTCTCCCGGCGACCTGTCAGCCCTGGCGTCCTCGTCACGGAAGCAGGGAGCCACCTGAAAATACCGGTCAAAGCCTGAAGCCATCAGCAGCTGTTTGTATTGCTGAGGCGCCTGGGGCAGGGCATAAAACCGCCCCTTATATTTTCTGGAGGGCACGATATAATCCCTGGCTCCCTCCGGGGAGGATACACAGAGAATCGGCGTCTGGATTTCCAGGAACCCCAGCTCCGTCATCTTCTGCCGCAGAAAACCGATGACCTGGGAGCGAAGCAGGATATTCCTCTTCACCTTACTGTTTCTGAGATCCAGATAGCGGTACTTCAGCCGCACCTCCTCCCGCACCTCCCTGGAAGACATAACCTCAAAGGGAAGGGGCTGGTATACTTTTCCCAAAACCTCCACGCTCTTTACTGCCAGCTCAATGGTTCCTGTGGGAATCCTGGGATTATAAGTTTCCGCGTCTCTTCGCTCCACCACCCCTGTCACAGAAACACAGGCCTCCCTGGAAAGCTTCTTCAGAAGCCCTTCGTCATGGAGCACCACCTGCAGTTCTCCGTACATATCTCTTAAATCCACAAAAGAAACGCCGCCGTGGTCCCGGATATTCTCTACCCATCCTGCCACTTTCAGCTCCCTGCCGATATCACTTTCCCCCAGCCGGTCAAACGTTACATCTCTGTATAAATGTTTTTCTGCCATTCCAATTTCCTCCCTTTTCCGTAACGCGCACCGCAGCCTGCTGTTTTTTCCATTTCAGGGTATAAAAATACCGCAGAGGTGCGCAAACACTCGGAATGCTCTTGCATTCCTTCCGCACCTTTGCGGCAAAAAAATCTCTCGCCTTTTCTTTTATGGGCAGTATCTTAACACACTTATCCTTCGATTGCAAGACTTTCCGGCAAAGTTACTGTTCGCTTCGCCCACAGTAACGCAAAAAAATTCTTTGCCAACCGGGTCTGTGGGTGCTATACTAATGGCTAGGATTTTTTATCAAAGTCAAAGGAGGAGTACATTTATGGAAAATCTTATCATACCTGAGAACTACCGTTCGGAATTGAATCTTCATGACACCCAGGTAGCCATCAAGACGGTAAAGGACTTTTTCCAGAAAACCCTGGTGTCAAGATTGAACCTGCTCCGTGTCTCTGCCCCGCTTTTCGTGACACCGGAATCCGGTCTGAACGACAACCTGAACGGCGTAGAGCGTCCCGTCAGCTTTGGGATCAAAGAGCAGAATGACACAAACGCGGAGATCGTCCACTCCCTGGCCAAGTGGAAACGCTACGCCCTGAAAAAGTACGGCTTCACTTACGGGGAAGGGCTCTACACCGATATGAACGCCATACGCCGGGACGAGATCACGGACAATATCCACTCCATCTATGTGGACCAGTGGGATTGGGAAAAGATCATCAAGAAGGAAGAGCGCACGGTGGAAACCCTTCAGAACGTTGTGCGCACCGTATACAAAGCCCTGCGCATGACAGAGCGCTATATGTCCATCGAATACGATTATATTAAAGAGATCCTTCCGGAGGATATTTTCTTTATTACCACCCAGGAGCTTGAGGATATGTATCCGGACTGCACCCCGAAGGAGCGGGAATACAAGATCACAAAGCTTAAGGGAGCCGTCTTTATCATGCAGATCGGCGACGTCCTGGCTTCCGGGGAAAAGCATGACGGCCGTGCCCCGGACTACGACGACTGGACTCTGAACGGAGACATCATTGTCTACTATCCGGTACTGGACATTGCCCTGGAGCTCTCCTCCATGGGAATCCGTGTGGATGAGGATGCCCTGCTGCGCCAGCTCAGCCTGGCAGGCTGCCCGGAACGGGCCAAGCTTCCCTTCCAGAAAGCCATCCTGGACAGAGAGCTTCCCTACACCATCGGCGGCGGTATCGGCCAGTCCCGTATCTGTATGTTCTATCTTAGAAAGGCCCATATCGGCGAAGTGCAGGCTTCCCTGTGGCCGGAAGAGACAGCAAAGGAAGCCCAGAAGAATGGGATTCAGCTTTTATAAAGACTTTAAAACGGGAGCCCTCGGACTCCCGTTTCTCTCTTTTATATTTTTTTGATCCTCTCCAGGGCTGCCAGCGTATTCTCATAGCTGCCAAAGGCTGTGAGCCGGAAATACCCTTCTCCGCTGGGACCGAAGCCGGAACCCGGCGTGCCCACCACATTTGCCTTCTCCAGCAAATAATCGAAGAATTCCCAGGATGTCATCTGTCCCGGCGTCTTAAGCCAGATATAGGGAGCGTTCACGCCGCCGAATACCGTATAGCCTGCCTCCCGCAGCCCCTGCTGAATCGTATGGGCATTTTTCATATAATATGCGATCTGTTCCCGAAGCTGCGCCTTTCCCTCCTCAGAGTAAACGGCCTCGCCCGCCCGCTGGATAATATAGGGCGCGCCATTGTACTTCGTTCCATGACGTCTTGCCCATAGAGAGTGAAGGGTCACATCCCCGCATTTTAAATCCTTGGGGATCACCGTAAAGCCCAGTCGTGTCCCTGTGAAGCCCGCGTTTTTAGAAAAGCTGCGCAGCTCAATGGCGCAGGTTCTGGCTCCCTCACACTCATAAATGGAGTGGGGCACGTTTTCCTCTGAAATATATGCCTCGTAGGCTGCGTCAAAGATGATCACCGCCCCCACTTTGTTGGCATAGTCCACCCACACCTGAAGCTGGTCCCTGGCGATCGTCGTCCCTGTAGGGTTGTTGGGGAAACACAGATAAATGATATCCGGCGTCTCTTTGGGGAGCTCCGGCACAAATCCGTTTTCGGCTGTGCAGGGCATATAGATGACGTCGCTCCAGGTTTCCGTCTTCGCGTCATAGGTGCCTGTGCGGCCGGCCATCACATTGGTGTCCACATAGACAGGATACACCGGGTCACAGACTGCGATCTTATTGTCCACACTGAAGATTTCCTGAATATTTCCCGAATCGCACTTGGCGCCGTCGGAGATAAAGATCTCATCCGCTCCAATCTCACAGCCCTTATCGGCATAATCATTTTTCGCTATGGCCGTGCGCAGAAACTCATAACCCAGATCCGGCGCATAGCCCCGGAACGTCTCGGCCTTTGCCATCTCATCCACCGCTCCGTGGAGAGAATCAATAATAGCCGGAGCCAGCGGCTGTGTCACATCTCCGATTCCCAGCCGGATGATGCTCTTGTCCGAATGGGCCTCAGAGTAGGCCGCCACCTTCTTCGCGATGGTAGAAAACAGATAGCTTCCCGGCAATTTCAGATAATTCTCATTAATTTTAAACATAATCTCCTCCTCATCCTCTTACAGCTCAATCTCTCCGTCAAATACAACTGCCGCAGGTCCCGTCATATACACAAGATTGTTCTCCTGATCCCAGGAGATCCTTAAATCACCCCCCAAAAGCTTGACGGTCACTTCCCCTTCCACATAGCCGTTTAAGATGGAAGCCACGGCCACGGCGCAGGCTCCCGTACCGCAGGCCAGAGTCTCCCCGGACCCCCGCTCCCAGACCCGCATCTCCACCGTGTGTCTGTCAAGGACACGCACAAACTCCGTATTCACCCGGTCAGGGAAACAGGGGTGCTTCTCAAATTTCGGGCCGACTTTCTCTATGTCCAGTCCCTTTACGTCCTCCAGATAGACGACTGCATGGGGATTTCCCATGGAAATGCAGGTCATCCGGTAGTCTGCCCCGTCCACCTGGATGGGCTCGTCCACCACGCGATCCTTCTGGGAAACGACGGGAATCTTTGCCGGGGAAAGCTCCGGCGCTCCCATGTTTACCCGCACCTGGGATACCTTCCCCTCCTCCACGGTAAGGGCAAGCTCCTTCACGCCGCTCTTCGTCTCCACCTGAATGACTGTTTTGTCGGTCAGTCCGTAATCATACACATACTTTGCCACACAGCGAATACCATTTCCGCACATGGCTCCCTCGGAACCATCGGCATTATACATGGCCATACGAAAATCCGCCGTATCCGACGGCAGAATCAAAATCAGCCCGTCAGAACCTACCCCGAAATGTCTGTCACTGACCCGCACAGCCACCGCCGCCGGATCGTCAATCTTCTCCTTAAAACAGTTCACATAGACATAGTCGTTTCCTATGCCCTGCATTTTCGTAAATTTCATTGAAACACTCCTCCTGTTGCTGCGCCCGGCTGTCCGCGGACGCCATTGTCAATATTTCATAAGGCTGAATACCATCTGCGCTGTTTCCACCAGGGTATTCCCGCTGTCCATACTGCACTTCTGGATATAGCGGTGCGCCTCCTCCTCCGTCATATTATTTCTCTCCATCAGGAGCTTCTTCGCCCCCTCGATGATCTTTTTCTCCTCGTCATTCCGCACAGCCGGCCTGGCTTTCCGCTTTTTCTTCTGTACCATAACGGAAGCCATCATCATTTCCAGGGTGTTGATCAGATCATGCACCTTTAACGGAAGGGAAAGGCACACAATGTCGTTGTCCCGGCAGCCATCCAGCACATGGGGGGATGCCGCCAGCAGCATCTGAACATTGGGCGGAAGATATTCGTAAAGCTCTGTGTAGAGCATATCGCGAAACCGGTAACCACAGAGGACGATTCCGTCTGACAGGTGCTCCATAAGCTGTAATGCCTGCGCGCCGCTCGTACAGGCTCCGATTACTTCATATCCATTCCGCACAAGGAGGCTGCGGATGCTTTTGGCATCCTCCGGCCTGGGAAATACTACGATTACACCTACCAACGAACCACCTCCCGGCTTCTAAATTCTGTACAGGTACTGTTCCAGCTCCCAGGCCGACACATGCCTGCGGTACTGGTCCCACTCCTGCTTTTTCGCCCGGATATACCCCTGGCTCATATGCTCCCCAAGTACCTGTTTGAGCAGCTCATCCTTCTCCAGCTCCCGCACTGCCTCCAGAAGGCTTCCTGGAAGGGAATCGATTCCCTCCTTCTCTTTCTCCTGGTCAGTCATCTCAAAAATATTTTTATCTACAGCGGCCGGCGGAAGGATCTTGCCACGGATCCCGTCAAGTCCTGCCCGCAGGCAGGCTGCCAGCACCAGATAGGGATTTGCGGACGGATCCGGACTTCGAAGCTCGATCCTGGTATGCTCCCCCCGCTCTGCCGGAATGCGGATCAGAGAGCTTCTGTTTGTAGTCGACCAGGCAATATAGACAGGGGCCTCAAATCCAGGAACGAGTCGCTTGTAGGAATTTACCAGGGGATTTGTGATGGCTGCCATCCCCTTCATATGGCGCATCAGGCCTCCGATAAAATAATAGGCTTCCCTGCTGAGTCCCAGGCTGTCCTCCGGGTCAGAGAAAACATTTTTTCCGTTCTTTAAAAGAGTCATATTGATGTGCAGCCCGGAGCCATTGATCCCTTCCTTTGGCTTGGGCATAAAACTGGCGTGCAGCCCGTGGCGTTTGGCGATCGTCTTTACCGCAAGCTTGAAGGTCATAATATTGTCTGCCGCAGCCAGTGCTTCATCATAATGAAAATCAATCTCATGCTGGGCCGGAGCTACCTCATGATGGGAAGCCTCTACCTCAAAGCCCATCTCCTCCAGCGTCAGCACCATATCCCGGCGGGCGTTTTCCCCCAAATCTACAGGCCCCAGGTCAAAGTACCCCGCCTTCTCATGGGTAATCGTGGTAGGCTGACCGTTATCGTCGGTGTGAAAAAGGAAAAATTCGCACTCCGGCCCTACCTCAAAGGTATATCCCATGTCTGCCGCTTCTTTTACAGCTCTTTTCAGGATATAGCGGGAATCCCCGGTGAACACCTGCCCGTTCGGCCGGTACACATCACAGATCAGCCGCGCTACCTTTCCCTGCTGAGGACGCCAGGGAAAAATCGTCAGGGTATCCAGATCGGGATACAGGTACATATCCGACTCCTCGATTCTGACAAAGCCCTCGATGGAAGAACCGTCGAACATGCATTGGTTATTCAGTGCCCGTTCCAGCTGGCTGGAGGTGATCGCTACATTTTTCAGCGTTCCAAACATATCCGTAAATTGCAGACGGATAAATTCCACATCTTCCTCCTGCACAAGACGCAAGACATCCTGTTTTGTATACTTCATATTTTATTCTCCTTTTCTGCATTTGCGCGCATCCT
>DESK01000056.1:27730-155577 GCA_002361955.1 Lachnospiraceae bacterium UBA3316 | reverse complement strand
CTCTACTTATTTGTTTCAAACTTACTTATCTCTGGAATTATATTTAATATTCTATTATATTGGTTCTCTCCACAGGAAGAAATTAATACACGTGCTCTATGCATATATTTATTTTCTTCTCTGTAATACATATAATCACAAATTGCTTCCTGTGAATCTGCCTGATCTGCAAGGCTCTTGAATCTTGCCATATTCCTTATCCCTCCCATTAATCTTCCAATGCAGCACACTCTGGGCATTTACCATTAAAATCATTGTAAACTGATAGTGGTTTCCCGCATTCCGAGCATGTCGTATATGCTTCCGGATCTGGTTCTGGTTCGTATTGATAATCTTTATATACTACTTCCGAAAGATCACCTTCTTCTATTTCCGCACTTGCATAATCGTCATCTTCTTCATAGTCAATCAATAAATCAGCCTCTCGGCATACAAGCACACTAATTTCACCTTTCACCTTATGATAAAATGGTTCAGATAATATTACAGCTTTTGTATCTTCATCTCTACCCCAATAATCATGAGAATACCCTGACAAGCATACCGAATAATTTAACCTGTAATATATCGTATTTCCATCTCTTGATTCAATTTCATATCCTAAAAACTCATAATCTTCTAAATCCCAAGATTCAATTCCTTCAGTTCCTACATATGTTACCGTGTCATTCACGTACTGAGTACCAGAGAAAATAAGATCATCTAAAATATCATCAAAGACTTTTTCCTGAATATGCGATATGTAACTCTTATCCGTAAGATTCATTGCCAACCCAATCGCATCTGCTTTTTCTATATTATAACTATTCGCAACTGCTGTGTAAAAATCTGATGATATAAATGGTATCAGTTTTAACGATTCCAGTTGAGTTCCCTGATTCTGATTTGCCCTAATTTTTGTTTCCTTTTCAAACTCTGTAATCAACTCACATCGAAACAGATACTGTCCCTTCTCATCAATAGTCCACCAGTCTTCTTTCACATCATCTGTCACAAGAACAATATTTTTTCTACTTTTCCTTGCATACTGAATGACTTCTTTCCACCATATTAAATCACTATATTTTCTAATTCCATCTTTTTTCTTTGCGTCTTTATATCCTGGCGGATTTTCTTTTTTATAACGTTTTTCGCCATCATCACATATACCATAGATTTCAGAAAGTTCCAGCGGAGCCATAACCTGTTGATTATTTTGTAATTTATTTAAAAAATCTTCAGGCAAATCCGCATTCCATGTATCATTTATCAGCGTAAGAACACTATGCTCATCAAAATAATCATCCAATAAAGAAGTTGCCTTGTCATAACAAGCCCCAATAGAATTAAGTAATTCATCTATTTCTGGAAAATTTCTTTTTTCCAATACAGAAATCGCATTCAGGACTCTCTTTTTATGATTCTCTATCATGGTTAGATTGTCACTTATAGAATTTTTTATAGATAGCTGTCTGTCTTTATACAGCTTTCTATTATGCCTTGAAAATTCTAATGCTACAACATATGGTATCCGAATAAAACTTTTTATTTTTTCTAAACATTTCAAGGCAAAATCAGCATAGTCCGGAGAAAGTCGATATAATCCAAGCAATACATTCGTATCAACAACAATCAAATAGTCCTGTTCAATTAATTCATTTATCTTAACAAGTGGATCACTTTTCATATACCAACTCAACCTCCATCCAATTCATTTGCATTTCTAATCTCGACCATATAAGTCTCTTGTGTATACTTTATCTTTCACATCATCCAGACAACTGTCGTATCTATTTGCAATAATTGCCTGGCTCTGTTCCTTAAATTTATCCAAATCATTCACAACCTTACTGCCAAAGAAAGTGCTGCCATCTTCCAATGTCGGCTCATAAATAACAACCGATGCCCCTTTAGCCTTAATTCTCTTCATAACTCCCTGTATAGAAGACTGACGGAAATTATCTGAATTTGATTTCATAGTAAGACGATATACACCAATCACGACCTCTTTTTCCATAGAAGCATCATAAGTATTTTCATCTTCATAAGCATAGTATCCTGCTTTCTGCAAAACACGATCTGCTATGAAATCTTTCCTTGTTCTATTAGACTCAACGATTGCAGACATCATATTCTGTGGTACATCTTCATAATTAGCCAAAAGCTGCTTGGTATCTTTTGGTAAACAATAACCACCATATCCAAATGACGGATTGTTATAATGAGAACCGATTCTAGGATCAAGGCACACACCATTAATAATCTGCTGTGTGTTCAGTCCTTTCATTTCTGCATAAGTATCAAGCTCATTAAAATATGAAACTCTGAGAGCCAGATATGTATTAGCAAATAATTTCACTGCTTCAGCTTCTGTAAATCCCATTATCAAGGTATCAATATTTTCTTTAATTGCACCCTCCTGTAACAATCCAGCAAACGTGTTCGCAGCTTTTACAAGTCTAGCATTTTCAACATCTGTTCCCACAATAATTCTGGATGGGTACAGATTATCATATAATGCTTTTGACTCTCGTAAAAATTCTGGACTGAAGATAATATTATCACAGTGGAATTTCTCTCTAATACTTGCGGTATATCCTACCGGAATTGTAGATTTAATTACCATAATTGCATCTGGGTTATATTCAATAACCAGCTTAATCACAGCTTCTACCGCTGATGTATCAAAGAAATTTTTCTTACTATCATAGTTCGTAGGTGCAGCAATAACTACAAAATCCGCATCTTTATATGCAGATTCTGCATCTAATGTCGCTGTTAAATTTAATTCCTTTTCTGCCAAATATTTTTCAATATATTCATCTTGAATTGGAGATTTTTTTTGGTTGATTAATTCTACTTTTTCTGGAATAATATCTACTGCAATCACTTCATGGTGTTGCGATAACAAAGTAGCTATGGATAGTCCCACATATCCAGTTCCTGCAACTGCAATTTTCATGTTCACATACCTCCTGCTTTACACTTTTGTTTCTACTGAATTTTAGACTATATCATAAAATTCCTTCAAAATGGATGTTCCATTTTCTAAAATTTCTTTTGTCTTTTTATAATAATTTTCTGCAGTGTTTTCTACATAATATGGATTAATTATTTCTTCGTTTTTCCCGGTAATCTCTTTCATTGCCTGACCGATTATGCTACTGTCACAAGCAACATCAATAACACTGTTACCATGCACTCGTCCCTTTTGTCTATCTCCAATATTAATTGTATATCTTCCTAATGACGGTGTTTCAATAATTCCAGAAGATGAGTTTCCTATTAGTGCTATAGAATTTTTTACTAAATATAAAAATGAATCCACATTCAAATTTTCATAGTAATACGCATTTTCATGCTCATCTACATAATTAAGCCATGAAGAACGTATAATATCAGATTTTGTATCTGCATTCGTCCCCATAAAAATAACGCTCATTCCATCCAGATTTTCCTGCAATGCAGTCAATACTTCCTTCACTTGGTCTTCCATTTTCACATCAGTTAATGTTTCAGGATGAAAAGCTACAACCCAATATTTTTGTGGAATAAGTTCTTTTACCTTTTCAATTACTTTTTCTTCATCTATCTTGCAACAATTTTCTGCCCCTAATGCCCCAAGATAAAATACTCTTTTAGGATCTTCTCCCAACTGTATTACACGTTTTCTATATACTTCTGTACTAGTAAAATGATACTGACTCATTTTGGTAATAGAATGACGTATAAATTCATCATAATTGCCATATGTAACTTCTCCACCATGTAAATGTAAGATTGGAATTCTTTGCATAGCTGCTGCAATCGCAACCGCCATCATTTCATATCTGTCCCCAAGTATAATTAACAAGTCAAATTTATTATTTTCAAAATAATTTCCAAAACAATCTAAAGCTGTTGCCATGCAATGCATCACATTTGCATTACTGTCATTTTCTATATTTAATGGAACCTCCAAATCAATTTTAAATCCATCCTGCTGTATTATATCTACAGAGTGACCAAACTTATCTTCCAAATGTGAACCTGTAACCAATACTGAAAACTCAATATCTTTGTCATTATCTAATAATCTCAAAAAATTTTTTACTATTCCATAATCTGCTCTTGAACCAGTCGCATACGCTACTCTATACTTTCCCATACTAACCTTCTTTTACTGATTTATAATAGTTTCGGCAATTTTAAAATCAAGTTCTGTATCTATATCTATACTGCGTTCTGCCGGCATTATATATGCGTAACAATCTTCTCTATACAGATTTGTATTTTCCAAAAAAGCCTTCACATTTGCCATATAAATTGCCCCATTTATCCTATAAAATGTTTCTAACTTCTGTCTTTGTTTATTACTGTCTGCCTGCAAAAATCCGGATAACGAATTATTTTCTGGTAAAGTATTGCTCCACAATGGCGAATGCTCCATTTCACAGACTGATACAACCGCTATTGCATCTTTCTCTTTAAATAATTCATAAGCCTTTTTTATATCTTCGTACTTTCGCAATGGAGATGTAGGCTGTAAAAGTGTAAATGTATCAAATTCTATTCCCATCTCCCTATATTTTTTCAATACCTCTTTTACAACATCCCATGAAGACGCTACATCTGATGCATTTTTTTCTGAACGATAAAAAGGTACTTCTGCTCCATATTGTATTGCAATCTTGCCATACCTTTCAGAATCCGTAGAAACTAATATATGTGAATAAATTCCTGATTTCTTCGCTGCTTCTATGCTATATGCAATTAACGGTTTTCCATTTAATAATTTTATATTTTTATCTTTCAAGCCTTTTGAACCGCTTCTTGCAGGTATTATTGCTAAATTATTCATCTTCTCTATTCACTCCTTTACAAGAAATCAATTCATCTATTTCAAAATTCTTTTCGGCTTCTTTCCCCAACACCTCATACCAATGAATCGGAGAAATTCCATTTCCTGGTCTTTTACAAGTGATATTCTCTTCGGAAAACATTTCACCTCTCATGATTTTTCTTTTTGCCACAATAGATTTTCTTGCAACAAAAATATTGCTTCGTTCAGATTCAGTTACTTCTTTCGTTTCATTTCCAAGCATAATTTCAGCTTTATGTACACCTACACACAATTCTTTTAGTTCTTCCGGTGTAATAGACGCTTTATGATCAGGCCCTGGCATAGCTTTATCTAAAGTAAAATGTTTTTCAATAAATTTAGCTCCCAATCCAACAGCTACAAGAGAAGCAACAATTCCCTCTGAATGATCTGAAAGTCCGATTTTCCAATCTGGTGCTAATTCCTGAAGCTTATTCATAGCACGCAAATTCATGTCTTCCGGCTCTGTTGGATATTGTGTATTACAATGTAATACCGTAAAACTTGTGTCTTTACTTTGTTGCAAAACATTTATTGCATATTTAACTTCATCAATTGTAGACATTCCTGTTGATAGAATTACTTGTTTATTTTGACATTCAATTGCTGCTACCCTCTGTAAATAAGGAAGATTTGTAATCTCTCCTGATGGTACTTTCCATATATTCTGACCAATTTTTTGCAAAAAAGAAAAAGATTCAAAATCAAATGGCGTAGAAAAAATCTGAATATCTAAAGTAGAGGCATACTGTACCAATTCCAAATATTCCGTTTCCGTTAATGCTAATTTTTTTAACATATCTAACTGCGAACCATTTCCGTCATTTTTTTTCTGATAGTCGGCTTTAGGTGCATATCTTGAAACAAGATTTTCTGGCACAAAACTTTGGAATTTAACTGCATCTGCTCCAGCTTCTTTCGCTTCTTTCATCATTTTTTTTGCCAATTCAACACTTCCATTGTGATTACAGCCAATCTCTGCAACAATTTGGATGTTACTCATTTCTAATCTCTCCTCTTTATAACTCTGGCAGGTACACCTACTACGGTTACATTCTCCGGCACATCTTTTATAATCACACTCCCCGAACCAATAATTGCATTGGAACCGATTTTCAATTGTCCGTTACACACAGATGAGCTTCCCAAAAAAACACTATTTCCTACAATTACATTTCCATTTATAACAGAATTTGTTGATAAATGATTGTGATTGCCCACTTTACATTCGTGTTCAATCAAAGCCTTTGTATTGATAACGTTATTATTTCCTATTTCTGCATCAGCGTTTATTACTGCCATTTTGCCAATAAAATTCCCTATTCCCATTTTTGCACTGGCTGATATAATTGCTGAAGAATCAATAATATTGATTATGCTCAACCTTCGTTCTCTAAGTCTGTCAAACCACTGCTTACGGTATCCAACATCTCCAATAGAAACAAAATAACTATATTCTTCATAGTTAGGAATATCTTCAAGTTCTGCACCCCAAATGGGTAGTCCCATGTGTGTACCCTTTTTATTACTATCTATAAATCCACATAATTCATATTCTAATTTGTTAATTGAATCTGCAACCGATTTTGCATGTCCACCTGCACCTATAAGTATTAGTTTTTTCATTTTAACACCTATTCTTTTCTAGTTGATTTTACTGTATGCTTTATCTTTCTCAATAACGAAATAACTTTATTCTCTGCCGGATATTTCTTTATGATTCCTTCAATATGCTCAGTTTTATATGTATCAAAGAAATTTTCTCTTTCCACTGGCATACTAAAGTTACTTAATGATGGCGTATTATTAATATATGCGTCATCGACTGAAATTTCTTTTAAAAATACATTATTCACTTCCCTGGCTAAATCAAGTAATCTCTGTCCCTTATCAGTATTAAT
The DNA here is from genome assembly GCA_002361955.1 of Lachnospiraceae bacterium UBA3316. Classification (GTDB taxonomy): domain Bacteria; phylum Bacillota; class Clostridia; order Lachnospirales; family Lachnospiraceae; genus Hominisplanchenecus_A. The sequence goes on along the minus strand of DESK01000056.1, from coordinate 148,836 downwards.
CAAAAGCACACTTGTACCTTTTTCAATATCATCATCTACTACATCTAAATTTTTTATTCCCCAAAAATCTCCCACCGTAACATCAGCTACTCTTTTAATATTTCGATATTTACATTTGTAGCAAGATTTTCTCAATGACAAATGTTTTCCAAACCACATATGATAATAAGATTCATTATGACTTTGAAAAATTCTTTTTCCATTTTTAAACACTATCTCTATTGACGGTCTACTCCACCCATTCTTTTTACTTCTAAAATAATAATTTACAACACTGCTATTATATTTATTTTCTAAAAAGCGAATCCAATCTTTAAATATTCCAGGTGATGGAACACCATGACATAAAATTTCACATACATATAAATTTTCATAATTTTTTTTAGACTTAAAATTTATATCCACAGCAGCACACTGGCATGGACATCCCATAAACAACACCTTGTTGTTCTTGTTTAATTCCTCAGCAATTTGAGCATACACGCCTTCCAGGTTGCTTTGTAAATACTTACTTCCACTCATCGCAGTGTATTCATTCTCATTTGTCGCTTTCAAATGAACAACTTCATCATGTACAAGTACTGCTCCAAAAACCACCCCTCCGTCTAGCATTACTGCTTTAGACAATGCTTTACATAAACCGCCGGAGGAATTAAACTCAATGCCATCTACTAATCTTCCATATAAAGCATTTTTACTTTCATGAAATTCGTTATCATTAATAACTGGACATTTTTTTGACATTTTCCACATTTTATACATTTGTTACTATCTATAATTGGATATTTAAAACCATCTTCACTCACAGACATTATAATGGCTCCAGTTGTGCAAACATCATGGCATAAAGCACATCCTGTACATATAGATTCATCCGCCAATTTTATCATATAATTTTTCCCTTCTTACTTTTCTATAACTCCTTGATTTTTCGTGCTGGATTTCCTGCATATAAGCAATTTTCTTCACAATCTTTAGTTACGACACTTCCAGCCGCAACCACCCCCCCATTTTTAACTGTTACACCCGGTAAGATAATCGCACCAGCTCCGATCCAACATCCATCTTCTATTACAATATCAGCACCAGATACTTTTCCTGTTCTTTTATTTCCATCTGAATAATCATGATTTGTTGTCAATAATTGACACCTATAAGCAACTCCAACATTATTCCCAATAGAAATTCTTCCATGACATGCATCAATTATACATTCCTTATTTAAATATGAATGATTACCTATCGTGATATTTTTACCACTCACATAGCATTTAGCATGAATTGCACTGTTTTTCCCCATTTTTATTCCAATCAATCTATACATATATTCACGAATCTTATATGGAATAATATAACTAGCAAAAAATTTATTCACAAATACATCCCACGCATAGCTTTTAATCATTTTAAACATAATTTAATTCCTCTTTTTGATAATAACCTTTTTAACTTTATCTATTCCAGGCATTAATACTTCGGATTTCAAGCCGAATGTTACTGCAAAGTACACTACACATCCCAAAAGTACAAGCAATATACTTCTCAAATAAATATTTAATCTTATTAAACATTTTTCACTTAATACTATGCATATACACATTGCAGCCGATGCTAATATAATTTTAAAAATTTCAACAGCTACTCTTTTATATTGTATTTTCTGTTGCTTTTTCTTTAATGCCTTAAATAATAACATGCAAATAATAAATGATGATATACTTGTAGCTAATGCAAGACCTGCTGCCCCCATCTTTTTTACCAATATAATATTTAATACAATATTAATGCCAACTCCTATTGCAGAATTAAACATCGGTGTTTTTGTATCATGCATTGCATAAAATACCTTTGTTCCAAGCTCTCTTAATACAATAAACGTCAGTCCCAAACTGTAAAAGAGGAATACACATGAAGTTGAATGCACTGCACTTTCATTGAATTCTCCTCTTCCAAAAACAATAGTTACCGCTTCATTACTCATAACCAATAATCCACATGAAATAGGTATTGTAAAAAAACTTGCCAGTTTTATATATTTTAAGAACTGTGACAATAAGAGATCTATCTTATTTTCTGCATATAATTCTGTAAACTTTTGAAAGCAAACCACACTCAATCCGGAAACCAATAACCCACTAAACGCATTAATCAGCTTACTTGCATAGTTTATTGACGCTACTGCTCCTTCTCCTGCACCAGACGCTAACATTCTATCTATTACTCGATTAACCTCGGCAATACCAACCCCTAAAATTACTGGGCCAATTAACTTCAAAACATTTTCAATTTCTGAATCAAATATATTAAGATATGGCTTATATACATATTTTTTTCTTATTGTATATGCTAAAAAACACATTTCTAACGCTCCAGCTACAACAGTGGCTATCGCAGCCGGATAAATGCCAAATTTTTTGCCAAACAAAATTATTGCTACGGAAATCACAATACTTTGTATGTATATAGCAATAACCGGAATAAAAAAAGACTCATAGGCATTATGTATTGCTTTATATATATTAAATAATGAAGAAAAAATAACTATCGGAAATATTATCCTTGTTAATTTAATAGTTAAAAGTTTTGCTGATTGTGAAAAAGATGGAGCAAATATATTGACTATTTCTGGGGCAAAAATAACACCTATTACTACAAATAAAATTGAAATAATAGTAAATATGCTAATCATATTATTTATAAAACTATTTGCTTCTTTATTTCCCTCTGCTTTAATTTTCTTCGTATAAATAGGCAGAACTGTAGTAGTTAAACTTACCCCTACTACAGCAAACAACGTAACAGGAACTTGTGCTGCAATAACATAAGCGTCCGCTGAAACAGATACGCCATAATAGGCTGCAAATACGGCTTCACGCACAAACGAAATTAATTGTCCAAATAGCGTCAGGATCATAATGCCCGATATACTGAGTAAGCCATTTTTAGATTTAGACATTTTATAAATCCTCCTCTATTGATTTACGCAAATATTCTTTAGAAAAAGCAACCTTCTTTTTCCGTTCTTCAGATATTTGAGAATAATCACATATAAAATCTCTTTTTTCCAGATGTTCTATTTGTTCTTTGCTTTCTATAAATCTATCATTTATGCAAAATAATTTTAGTAAATTATCCATCCTTGAGTTTCTGTTTTGATGTTTTACTATCAAAAAATTTTTTTCAAATATTGTTGAAAATGCTGTCATATGAAATGAATTTGTCACTATATATTTTGCATCTCGAATCAATGCTACAAACTCAAATGGTGATACATTACTCAACTGAACATCTGCATTTAAATGATTTGTTGGATCTTGTCCCACATTAACAATTTTTCCACCATAAACTTCTTGAACTTTTTTCACCAAATCATACTCTATACCTCTGTATCCAATAAAATAGCATAAAATGTAACTATCCTTTTCCATATATTTATTGTCCCCAATTCTACTATCCCATTCCCTTTTACTTAGTAGAAATACAGGATCAAGAACGGTTACTGCTTTCCCTGGATTATACTTATTATATTGTTCCGTTGCCTCTGCCTCTCTTAACGAAACAGCATCAAAATGATCTGTTCTTTTTATAATTGTCTTCCATTGTTCCTCACTTAAACTTTCGGCTACACTAGCAGCATACGAAATAAATTTTGTATTCTTAAATTTATTTTTATATGGTAAAAAAAACGGAGGCATATCAAAGAGATTCAAATTCCATACCTGATCACTTCCACATATTAATGCATCGTACTCTCCTATATTTTCCATCTCTTCAATGGAAAAGAATTTTTGAGGGCTTTTATCCAATTCTTCTTCCACAAATTGATCAAACACTTTTACTTTTTCTTGAAATAACTTTTTATTTTTTACTTTAAATAATTTGATAATATTTGGGCACCATTGTTTAATATTTTTATTCCAAATAATATAGTTTCTTCCATACTTTCCAATTTGAGGTCTGAAATCAACAATCTCGCAATCATACCCTTGTGCCTGCAAATATTTTTCTAATGCAAATGATTGAAGTACTGCTCCATAATTTAGAGCCCAGTAAGTCGTAATTATTCCTATTTTCATGATAATCTCCTTAAAATTTAACCACTATGTACCTACTTTTATCTTTATCCAGACAAAATAACAGTACATAAAATAGCACAAAATACACATTAAACAAGATAGTCTGTCCAAACGAAATAGCTACTAAAAGCACAATAAATTCCCTTATCATAAAATCTTTCTTTTTTATTTGTCCTACGACAAATATTCCAAAAGAAAAAATCCCCGCTAAACCGTAATAAATCAAAATTCCTGCTATTGTTGTTACATAACTCCATTTTCCTGCATCAGTAGCATATTTCATTCTTGGCACATAGATATTATGGTTTAAAATGTAATTAACTAATGATCGCTTTCCAATTCCTAAAACTTGATCTCCAAAAGGCATTTGACTATATATTATAAATCCTTGAGATAAGCGAGCATCTGATGACGTATCAATATTTTCTATCTTATTAAATGCAAATTGAAAAATATTACTTTGAAAAACTGCCACTAAAAAAGCAATTCCCAAAACAACAATTACCATTTTCATTTGTAATGATAAATCGCTATCAACCAAAACAACCAGCCACATTACAGCGCACATCAAAATTCCAAGGCTAGATGTACTGAGCAATACACATATCGTTGCAGCTAATGCCCCAATCATTTTTTTATCATTTAACAAAAAAAAGATCACCGGTATCATAAATGTTGCGTATGCCTGTGGTTCTATGAAACAGGACATTGGCCTCATTAAACTATGCTCCCACTGCAATGTGCTATGAGAAATAAGTCCTGGTATTAATTGAATAGGTGTTACAGCTCTTCCCAGTCCATACACTAAAACAGCATGATATAACAACCCCAAAGATACTATTACAGCAATTACATAATAAGCTCTTTTTAATTTTTCTAAATCAATTCCACTGCTCAATGTTCCCACTATGGCAACTGCTATAATCGCTCCTATGATATTATTGATAATCGTTTTAGCATCACTAGAATGAACAAAGATCATTATCATTTCGTGTACTAATAAAACCATCATAAAAAACAGAAAACTTTTATCTAATAATATGAAGCGTTTCCCACATATAAACCATGTATAAATTACATATATACCCAAAAGAACATATGTTAATGACATTCCAAATATTTCATATGACGAAAATACTATTGAGATAACAAACAAAAATTCCTTTGAAAATATAATTTTTTGTATATTTAGTCTTGTTTCTATAGTTTCCTTCTCCATACTATCCTCACCTTACTTTTATATCTTTCTAAATTTTCTTATAAATATCTACATACTGCTTCGCCATTGTTTCAATAGAAAACCTCTTTCCGAATTCTTCTATTTCTAATTTGTTCCACTCTCGACTTAATGCTCTATTTAAAAATTTTACTACCGTATTTAAATTTCTTTCCGGGATCTCTATCATTGCTTCTGCTGCATTCACATCTTCTATTGCGTCCAAATCGGTAAAAGCAATACTTGGCACACCATTCATATAACCTTCAATAATAGATAAACCAAATCCATCATTAATACTAAATAATACATTTAAATCCGCATATTGCCAGTAATCATTTATGCCTTCACAATATCCCATAAGAACTACTTGATTCTCCAATTGATATTCAATAATTTGATTCCTTACAATTCCATTGTCGTTTTCTCCACCAAATATGATTGCAATTAAATCATTATTTTTATTTTCATATAATGCTTCAATCAATGCTATTTGATTTTTATTTTCAGAAATATTTCCAACACAGAAAAGAATTTGCTTATTAAGTTTCTTGCAACACCATAAAAAATCTCCTAACTCATTTTTTTCGGCGTACCCCCCCCTATCAATTTTTCTTTATAGGACTCTAAATACAACGCTGCCATATTTTCTATTGAAAAATTTCTTGAATAATTTCTTATTTCCTCTTTATTCCATTTTTTTTCCAAAGCAGTTTTCATTCCTTCGGCTAAACTTTCTGTATTTCTCTTCTCAACCAAAATCATTGCGTTAGCTTCATATAAATCCGTAATTGCGTCTAAATCAGAAAATGTAACTGTCGGAACCCCATATGCATAGGCTTCTATAATTGATAATCCAAAACCTTCATCTAAACTTGCAACAATATTTAAATCAGCAACTTGTAAAATTTTTTCTATTTCTTTATGTGATACAAAACCAAGCGTAAAAATTCTTTTTTCACATCCTAACTCGGATATTCGCTTTTCTACTGCGCCTTCCAACATATCCCTTCCACACATAAAAACTGCACAGTTTTCACGTATATCTTCATCAAGTTGCGCAAAGGCTTCTACTATTTGAATCTGATTCTTTCTTTCCATAATAGATCCAATCACAACACATATCTTGCATGTATCCGAAAGATTATACTTTCTTCTTATATCGTCTTTATCATCAATTTTATGTATATCAGGAATATGAGTACCGTTAGTTATAACTGTTATATTATCCGCTGTATGCATTAAATAATTTTTTTCAATTCTATTTTTCATTCCAGAACTTATAACACTAACGGGTATATTTTTTTCATCCGCATATCGTAAAAAATTTTTTTCAATATTCCTTTCATCTTCTGATACTTTAACAGACTCGTTTAGCCCAATTAGTCCATGTAATGTAACCATATATTTTTGTTGCAATTCTTCGCATATTTCAATATAACTTTTAGTAATCGAACCAATTCCATGTATATGTACGACATCTGGATTAGATGTCATGATGCACTTTCTTACATAGCCCCTGTCTAAGCAGTAAAACATTTTTCTCAATTTATCTTTTAATGTACCCTTAGTAGCAAAGAACACTTTTATTGACATTGCCCAATCGCCAATATTCGCTGACATTATAACTTGTTTCCAAGTATGACTTATTAATTTATATTTTCCATCATGTTTTCTTCGAGCATCAGTAATAACTCTGGTCACTAATTCAACCTCTTCTATTTCTGCAATAGATTTCACTATATCGTTGACCATAATTCCAAAACCCGTTTTATTTATCGAAAACTCTGGCATATCTTTATCATATATATACGGTGCAAGTATCATTATTTTCATTATAAACTCTCCTAAAAAAACTTCTGTTCGGTTTTTAATTGAAAATAATGCTCCTCATTTCTTTTTTTGAAAACTTTTGCCGGATGTCCTCCTGCAATCGAACAAGGCTCTATATCCGAAACTACTACACTACCGGCTTGAATAATAGCACCCTCTCCAATTTTAACGCCCTGCAAAATAGTAACATTTTGTCCTAACCAAACATTATCTTCAATAATTACATTGCCATCTACCATAGTATTATCATAAGGAATAGCCTTTCCTTCATAATTATGATTAGATGTTAAAATCAATATACCCCCCCCAGAGTGGAAGTTACTACCAATAGTAACCATTCCATTACCTGTAATCTTCATACCGTTAAAATGGCAATTATCACCAATATAGGTTTTAGAGGTAAATTTGCTCCAATGATTTATATGTAATCCATTTCCATACTGCTTAGCTGTTTTTTTACACATACTTGTACAAAAATCTGTTCTCAATTTTCTTATAATTGTTCCTATCATGCCTTTTCCTCCACTACTTCTGATAAAAGTTTATGCTCCTTATAAAGACACACATATCCCAATTCTTTTAATTTGTTAAAATTTTCAGGATTGCTCATATCATCTATTATTATTGGAATTGAATTGCATAATGCCTGATTCAATACCGTTGAATAAAGCGAAATTGCAGCACCAGATTGTAATAAAGATTGCTCTATCGAAATTTTGGTTGTATCTTCTACATTCGCAAAAGCAAATACCTTTTTAACAATATCCATATTAGAATATCTCGGATGTGGACGTATTGAAATTTTCTTTCCACTCTTATATAGCTGTTCCAATATTTTTGATATTTTCTTTAATACCTCTTCCGATTCTGCGCCTAAATAATATGTATAATCATATTTCTGTGTTCTGATCAGCTCTCCATCGAATTTCAAAGAAGCCGGAACTTCAACAACAAACTGATTTTTATCTGCCTTCATAGAAGCTAATATTTTTCCATAGTATTCATCCCAAATATAGCATTCATCAAATTTAAAGAACGAATCTCTCATATAGTACATTTTTTCTCCATGCATGACATCTATATGCTTGATATTTCTTTGTTTACAGTAAGCTGTCAGTACTGAAGACGTAAAAGAGTATTCCGCACAAACCGCTATTGCTTCAGGTGAATATTCTTCAATGGCAAAACTATATCTTCCAATTTTAATCAAACATTTTAAAATAAACTGCCAAGAAAATGGATATCTACATATTATTCCTTTTATAAACTTTTTATCTTTTGCAGTTAATAAAGTTCCTTCTACCGGATTACTTTCAATTGCTTTATACCTTTTTTTCAAAGACTTTGGCAAAATGTTTTCCGGTTTACCATCTCTAAAAAATACCAAGTTTTTATGCTCTAGCCGATTCACCTGAACCTTTTTTCCATATTTGAACCAATAGAGAATCGCCACTGGAAATGAAACCAGATTTAACAAAAAAGTGATTCCTTTTCCATTAAACTGCATCTGACACTTATACTGAAAATACGATCTTTCAATCTCATCTCGTGGATTTCCTAATTTAGCAATGTATTTTTTTTGTTTACTGACATCATATGAGAATAATGCGTCTTGCCTTCTTTCCAAAAGAACAGCCATTTTACGCAGCATATCATTCATACCCATAATTAACTCACCTTTTTAACGTACCGCACCTTTTTCCAGCATCCATAAATTAAATTTTGTAAAGTCAAAAATAACGATGCAATACTATTCTTATTATCTGCTTCCTTGAATAACTTATAGTGCCATTTTACTAATTTTAAATAGCCATGATTAGATATTGATCCTGACCGTTTTCTATACTGTGCCAGCACTTTATCATAATGATAACAGTTTGCCTTTTTGATTACTTTCAGCCACATGGCATAATCGTTATTCTTTTTAATATCTGCAATCTGTATTTTGCCAATCTTCTCCGCATCATACATTACGGTCAAACACCCCGGCCAACAATAACGATACATTCCCATTTTCGTAATCTTCTTAGGTCCGGTTACTTTCACTCCATTCGTCACATCATTTTCATCAATTTCTTCATAACTAGTATATGAAAAAGAGTATTTATTTTTTTTCATATACTTTATTTGTTCTTCCAGCTTAGTCGGATACCATAAATCGTCACTGTCCAAAAATGCAATCCACTTACCCTTTGCATTTTTTAATGCTTTATTTCTTGATACGGCAGCACCAGAATTTTTTTTGTTTTTTAAATAAATAATTCGGTCATCATCATACTTCGATACAATCTCATCTGTATTATCAGTTGAACAATCATCAACTATCAACAGTTCCCAATTTTTGTATGTTTGCTCTAATACAGATTCTATTGTCTTACTAATAAATTTCGCAGTATTATATGAGGGCATTATTATTGAAACTAACTCGTTCATTACTTCAATCCTTTTAGTAGTTCTTTTGCTTCGTTCTGTTTTTTATCGTATTCTTCTTTACTTATCTGTTTTGTTTGGAGAAGATAATCTCCATAATCTGCAGCAGTTACACTACCTTCTTCTGTAATTCCCTCCTGCTTAATAAATGCTTTTTCAACGGTTCTAAAAAGAATTTTCAAATCACGTCCAAAAGAAACATGTTCTATATACTCCAAGTCATACTGCAATTTTTTATCCCATGAAATTGCATTTCTACCACTTACTTGTGCAAGTCCGGACAATCCAGGTTTTGCAGTATGACGCATTCTTTGTTTTTCTGACATAAACACCATATCTCGAACTAACTGCGGACGTGGCCCTATTAGTGTCATCGTTCCATTTAAAATACAAAATGCTTCTGGCAGTTCATCCAAAGAGGTAGATCTAAGCCATGCACCAAATTTTGTCAGACGCACTTCATCAGGCAGCAAGTTTCCCTCTGCATCTTTCTTATCTGTCATAGTCCGAAATTTATACATTTTAAAAATTCGTTCTTTTCCCGTTTTCGGATCAATCAGTCCAGGTCTATATTGAGTAAACAACACTGGACTTCCCAGTTTGATTCGAACCAGCAGAGCGATGATTGCATACAGCCAACAGAATACAATAATTGCCAATCCAGAGCAAAAAATATCAATCGCTCTTTTTATGTATCTTTCGTAAAATCCCATTTTACGGTACAATTTATGATTTTTTTCTTTCTTCATAAATCTCTCCTAAAACACTTCCTTATTCAAAGCAAGCCTTTATTACTTCAATAATTCTATCCTGCTGCTCTGCTGTCATTTTATTGTCACTTGGCAGACATAATCCTCTTGTAAAAATATCCATACCTACATCAGCTACTCCGCCTGCAATATACGCATTTGATCTGGCACGTCCGTTTCCATCTCTGACAACAAATGGATTCAAACGATAAATCGGCTGCATATGCATTGGTTTCCAAATTGGACGCCCCTCAGCATTAATAGATGCAATCGCTTCCAGAATCTCTGTCGGGCAAGACTTTCCTGTTTCTTTTACATAGCACACATCCTGCTCGCCACGAACCTGTTTGCACATGGCTTCCTTATTAATAATCAGACAAGACAGCCAATAGTTTGGTTCAGAATTTTCCAGATCCATCGGATTCATAGATACTGGCAGTCCTTTTAATCCCTCTTTATATCTCTCATAAATTGCTTTCTTCTGTGCAATATGTTCTTTCAGGTAAGGGAACTGTCCACGAACAACACCAGCAACCACATTACTCATACGATAGTTGTATCCCAGTTCTTCATGCTGATACCATGCAGCATTTTCCCTCGCCTGAGTAGACCATTTACGAACCTTATTTGCTGCTTCTTCATCATCTGTCAGGAAGCATCCACCAGCACTGCCGGTAATGATCTTATTTCCATTAAAAGAAATGGTGTTATATTTTCCAAATGTACCAGTCTGAATGCCTTTATATGTAGCTCCCATAGATTCTGCTGCATCTTCTACTAAAATGGCACCATGCTTTTTAATGATTGCATTTAATTCATCTACTTTACCAGGTGTACCATACAAATGTGCAACCACAACTACTTTTGTATCTGGATAAATTTCAAATGCTTTTTCTAACGCAACCGGATCCATATTCCAAGTATCATACTCTGTATCAATAAATACAGGTTCTCCGCCTTCGTAGACTACCGGATTTACAGTTGCATCAAATGTCATATCAGAACAAAATACTTTTTTCCCTTCTAATGCACCATGTCCAACTTTCGGCATTCCATATGCTTCAATACCAGCCAATTTCATTGCAAGATGAAGTGACGCTGTTCCTGCTGATAATGCAACTGCGTATTTGCAGCCGATATATTCACATGCCATTCTTTCTACTTCATTGATATTCTTACCAACTGTGGACATCCAGTTTGTTTCATACGCTTCTTTCACATATTCAATTTCCGGACCATGCATGGTTGGGCTGCTCAACCATACTTTAGACTCAAATTTTTCAAATTTATTATTTTCTTTAAACATAACTTTCTACCTCTTTTCGCCTAATCTCATTTTTTCAGAATATATTAACTTGTTATTAAGCAATCTCTTTATTTACGTCTTCCGGTCTTTTAAATGTTGGAACAACACTTCGGAGAGCTTCTTTTGCAATCAGATCATCACCTGTATCACATGCATCTCTAAGTACATTAATCTTTTTATAGATTTCTTCTTTACTCAGTGCATTATCTCTTTCAATGAAAATCATACTGTTGTCTGTTTTATCGAGTTCTTCTGTCTTAACTAACAGTTCCTCATACAACTTTTCTCCTGGCCTTAATCCAGTTTCAACAATTTCAATTCCCTGGACACCAGATAAACGGATCATATTCTCTGCCAGATCCATAATCTTAACCGGTTGTCCCATATCCAGAACAAATAATTCTCCATTATTCGCAATCGCCCCACTCTGAAGAACAAGCTGTGAAGCCTCTGGAATTGTCATAAAGTATCTGATAATCCTCTTATCTGTAACAGTAACCGGACCCCCATTTGCGATCTGACGCTTAAACAACGGAATAACTGATCCTGCACTGCCCAGTACATTTCCAAATCGTGTAGCACTGTATTTTACTTTTCCATGTGTACTTGCACTCTGCACAATCATTTCACACATTCTCTTTGTCGCACCCATAACGTTGGTTGGATTGACCGCTTTATCTGTAGATACCATCATAAAGCGTTCTGCTCCGTATTCCTCGCAAAGCTCTACAAGATTCTGTGTGCCGAATACATTATTGTAAATGGCTTCCACACAGTTATGCTCCATTAACGGAACATGCTTATGAGCTGCTGCATTAATGATGATCTGTGGGTGGTATTTCTCAAATACTTTCTCAAGAGCTTTTCTATGTGTAATAGAGCAAATCTCAATCTGAAGATCCAAACGGTTTCCGTAAGCAATCTTTAATTCCTGTTGAACGTCATATGCACCATTCTCATAAATATCTAAAATGATAATCTTCTTTGGATTCATCTTTGCCAACTGTCTGCAAAGCTCTGATCCAATGGAACCACCACCGCCAGTGATAAGTACTATCTTGTCTTTGTAGTAAGCATTTGTTCTTTCATCAGAAACCACTAATGGCTTTCTAAACAGAAGTTCTTCAATATCAAATTCTCTAAGATGCCTCTTTCCACCTGCAGTGTACATGGTCGGATAATCGTAAACCTTTAACTTATATCCTGCGTTTTTGTAATATTCATAAAGAGCTTTCTTCTTTTCGGCATCCATAGATGGAATAGCAAAAATAATCTCCTGCACTTCAAACTCTCCTAACTTCTGAAGTGTTGCCTCATCTTCTGACCAAACTGGAATGTCATGAATTTCACGCCCAACTTTCTCTTTGTTTACATCAATAAATCCCCTTGGAATATAAGCTGCTTCTGAGTTATTCAAAAGTTCCTCAGCTAAACTGACTCCTACTCGACCAGCGCCAATAATTGCAACTTTGATTTTCTGAACTTCTTTTTCATTTCCTGCCTCTATACCAGAAAACATATGTAATAATGTAGAAAGAATTTTTCCTCTTGTTGTTTCCTGATTTCCGCACTTATATGCGTAGCGATACATCATACGAAGTGCTAAAGCCCCTAAGAGATTGAGGCAGACAAGCGAAAGCATTCTGGCAAATGTAATTTTTTGAACTGGAAGTAATAACTCCAGACACAGATAGGCAACAAAAGCAATAGAATCGGTAAACAGCAGCCGGATATAACATTGTATCCCACCATATCTCCATACCTGCCCATATACTTTACCAATAAGACGTGCTACAAAAATACACAGTACAGAGAGGCATACTTGTTGAAGTATTCCTGTAGTTGATAACTTATCCATTCCTCCGTACAGCACCAACAGTATTACTGCTACTACTGCATACACAATCAAATCATACCCGACCAGCATCCATCTGATATTAGGCGTACTGCTCTGCTTTGTACGATTTAAGTTCATATTATTCTCATTCGCTCTATTCATTGTTTACCCCCCCCACGAAACTTGGGCGGGTTTCATCCTTTCATAATTCTTTTTCAATTTTGTGGTTTACTTCTTTTCAAGTGGTGTAAACAAAACAGTTCCCTGCTCCGTTTCAGTTCCCATTTCAAGTACGCTTGTTGATTTCACAATCGTTCCAGATTTTAATGTACAGCTATCTCCAATAAAGCTATATGGCTCCACTACTGTATTAGCACCTACAACTGTTGCCTGACCGATAGTGCTTCCACAACCCACAACTGCTCTCGGCTCAACAATGCAACCAGGCATTAAGTTAGCTGATGGAGAAATTGTAGAATCCATATGGAATAAAACCGGAATACTATAAAGTGCTTCTAATTTCTTATTCCATTCAAGTCTTTTTGCACCATCATCACATGCAGCTATTGCACAGTTATATTCTGGATAAAAAGTTTCTACTTCTTCCAGTTTTCCAATAGCACCTTCTCTGTCGTTATCTACAAAGGAGATTGACTCAAAGCAGCCCATTGACTCTGCTATTTTCTTTACATAATCTCCATATCTTTCTGAGGCAACAATCAATAATTTATTTTCCATATACATCACTCCCTATATATTCACTTGTTATTAATCATATTCTTTCTATAAAACCGCTTACTTTATTTGTGTTACTTTTTTTATCAGAAAAGTTCTATCATAACCATAATATTGAGTTTGAAAAATCGGTTTCATACCATAATCCATGTAGACTTTTAGAGCAATGGTATTCGCTGGGTGTACTGTGGCAACTAATGTATATTCAGATATATCTTCTAAATAACTACACACATGTTCTATCAACTTTTTTGCATAGTTTTTTCCTCTACATTCCTTCCGTACCATCGTCCACCCAAGCTCATATAATTCTCCATTGGTTGTATAAACCGATTGTAGAATTTCTTGTAAAGTCAGGCTATTTTTCAAGCTCAAATCAATAGCCTGCAAACCCAATATTTTATCTTTTTGCATTATCGCAACCACAATACCATTGCTTAGAATTACTGGTAATTCAGTGTCAATATCCTCAATTATGAAGAAATCCTCTCGTTCAAGACTATTATGTTGCTCAACAACAAAATCTTTAATATTATCAAAATCAGAAATTCCCATTTTCTTTATAGATATTTCATCAGAATCATTGTTACTATTAAACTGTAATTTACTATTTTCCTTCTGCACCGCTTGCACTACATCCTTCAAAATTCATTTTTTTCATTTCATCTTTTACAGCCATAGAAGATACTCGCAAAAGGTATTCATTTACACTTTGGCTTCCGCTTTCTTCAATTAAACGCTCCCATAGATGTCTAATCTCTTTTACTCGTCTTTCATCAAAATCAATTTCCCCACCTAATGTAGTTGCATTTCTGTTATCCAGACTAACACCTCTGATCAGACGTAATTCTCCATTGGAAAGTTTAGTAGCAAAAAAACCTTTTCCAATCCACTCCTGCTGTTCAACTGTCAAAGTGTCTATAGAATCAATCGCAAAAACTGTAGTATTTTTACATATAGCGTTCTCTTGACAGTAATATTTCAAACGAATTAAAAAATCTTTAACAGACTCATCCGCAACTTCACGACGCAATATATCTTTCTTGTTTTTCATAACACACAGTCTACGTGTCTTAATTCCCTCGTTGTCCATTGATTCCATTTTTTTGACCCATGCGTTTTCATATGCATCGCTGAAATCCAATTCATCGTCCTGCCAAAATGTCATCGCCCAGATTTCACCTGAAAAATTCGTCCCATTAATACTGTGATCGTTAATAATTGAATCCCCAGCCTTTGTAAGCTCACCATAATAATCGTGTCTTGACAATGCACCAGAACGTGCCCCCATTATCCTGTCATTCATAGTATTAATGTATAATCTCATAGAATTGAGATATATTTCTTTTTGTTCTGAATTTTCCAGCATGTAAATCCGTTTATACAAATCATCTAGTTTTAGGCTTTCTTCAATAATTAACAGTTCATTTTTCAGATTTGCATATTCATCTTTTAAGTCCGCATATTCTCCATCCGTTTTTTCCTCATATTCATCTAAAATAAACTTATTGGAAAACTCACTTGTTAAAAACAAAACAGAAACATCTGCAACTAAAATAGCAATGCCCTGATCAATCGTCATACTATTCCACTTTGTCAAAATAAATGGAATAATAAACGTACTAATAATCTGACATACAAATACAACTGTCTGTATAGTCTGGGCTTTACTTTGCTTATCTTTTTGTGCGCTCATAATTAGTTAATTTCCTTTTTTACACTTGACTTCACTGAATCCACAAGTTTTGTAAGTTGATTCATAACTTCTTTTGTTTCATGTCCTGATAAATCTGCTGATTCCAGCAAATACATCATATAGCTACTGGTTATGCCGCCATCAATTTTCAAGGTAGTCTCATTCGCATATTCATTATCAATCAGTGAAAGCACAGCCTTTGCAACATCTTTAGCTTTTCCATATTGACTGACTGGCGTACATTTATTCGCTAATTCCACAATATTTCCCTCTACCACTGATTCACTTTGCGGAATCCATCCAGGCGCAACACAATTAACTCTAATATTCCGGTATGGTCCCAGATTATTTGCAAGGGATTTACTTAAATTTTCAATAGCAGCTTTACTAGCATTGTACGAAATAGTTGCAAAAGCTCCTTCAAAAGCCGCACTGCTGGTAACATTAACTATGCAACCATTTTCAACAATGTTGTCTTTTAAACCAATCACAATTGCCGCAATGGCCGTTACATTTGCATTCATGACTCTTGAAAATTCCATATAGTCAAAATCAAAAAATTCATGTCTTAATCCTTTGTCCGTAGTTTCCGCTAACGTCGCATAACAATTTACAATGGCTGTATATTCCCTATTTGAAACCTGTGAAATAAAAGTATTTACAGTTTCGCCAGATGAGTAATTAATCTGAACAAATTCTATTTCGGAAGATATACCATTGTCCTCAACGAATTTTTCTCTATTAATAGAATCTCCTTCATATCCTGTAACAACATAGTATCCTTCATTAATTAATAAAAGAATGCTTTCTCTAGCAATTACACTGTTATCAAATCCCATTACTAATGCACTTTTTTTCATTAAATTTTCCTCCTATGGGTGTAAATATTTATATGGTTCACTTGTTCCAATTTCCTTTAACAACTTACGAACAGCATTACACTTTACAACATTTTGACCATCAAGTTTTCCAGATTCATTTACAGTTTCTCCAAGGCAATACCCACCACAATGTAGTTGAGCCGGACATGACTTGCAATGTAACATTTCTGTTGATTTACGCATGTTTAAGCGTTGTATTTTCTCATAATCCAACTCAAATTCATTAGAACTTTCATTCCATTTTCCTACAATAAATGGGGACATATGATATGCCTCTGCTCCCAATACAACCATATCGCACGCTGATATGTATCCGTCAGGAGTTAAATGCGGAGCTTCTAATGGTGTGCAACATCTACAATGATAAGGAGATTCTCCATCAAAATTGATTGACAAAAAGCTTCCCCAAAACATTCCTTTGCCCTTTGCATAGTAAAAAGCTTTTATATATTCTGATAAATACAAATCCATATCAAAATGGTACGCTTCTTTTTTCTTAATATCCTGACATACAGGAACTCGCCCAACAGTATAGAAAAGAGGATTAGTCCACACATACCTGATTCCCAAATCATAGAAATAATCAATCATTTCCATCTGCTTACTGATGTTCTTATCCGTAATAGTGACCCTTGCTCCTACCATAAGATTACGGTCATTCTTATTTTCAATAAGCCATCTTACATTATCTTCAAGGACTTCTGCTGATGTACGTCCATTGTATAGATGAGCATATTGTGGATTTAAAGGTCTGTTATAATCCTGAATCTCTTTCATTCCATCAAAGGACATCCACATGATGTTAAAATTTTCTAATGCCCAGTTACGAATTGCTTCAGTGAATACACCATTTGTCTGAATTTCTACAGTAACATCTGATCCCCTATTAGGATGATTTTTAGCATACTCTGTAATTCTCTTTAGCATTTCGAATTCTTGTGTAGGTTCTCCTGGACCATAAAATCTTATATGGCGACTTGGGTTATTATTGAAATACCAATCAATTCCATTTTTTGCGATTTCAAAATTTAAAGTCTGTTCAACAATACAGTTTCTTTCCTTTGCGTTGTAACAATACCGACAGCACAAGTTACATTTTGTTGTCAAAAAGAACGAAATCATTTTTTTGTTTGAATGTGGCATAATGCATCCTCCTTCCTAACAGAATGAAATAGTTACTTGTTTTTAACAGTCTTAAAGGCTTCTCTAACACGACAACTAGCCTGTGAATGTTCTTTTTGAAGAGCATCCGCAGGCTAGGTCAAACCTCCTTATCATAATTTTTCGGCTTATAGTGTGGGTCAAAATAAGCATCCAAGAAACCATTCATATGTACATAATTTCCCAGCTCAACCGACACAACCATGCAGAAAAATCATCATAACCAGATTCGACTAAGCCAGCGAAACCCTTGTAAAATCAAGGTTTTTCTTGGTTGTCCCTATTATACCGCTATCTCCAATGAAAATATCCCAGATCTGAGGTAGCTCATCTAAACTGTGTGCGCGTAAAAACTTACCAACTCTTGTTATGTATTGTTCAGGATTTTCCAACATATGAGTCGGTTTGTCATGGGGAGTACACATTTTCATAGAACGGAATTTATGCAATTTGAAATACTTTTTATTCTGTCCTATTCGCTTCTGTGTGAATAAAACCGGGCCTGGATCATCAATTTTGATTGCAATCGATATTCCAAGAAGAACCGGGGAAAGAACCACTAAACCACCGAAGGACAAAAGAATGTCCATGCCACGCTTTATGTATTTTTCGTAGAAACCTGGAGCATGATCTGAGTCTCCTACAGCTTCAAGATGTCCCCTTGCGCCATCGGCATTTTCAGGTTCCTCATCATCTTCTACGAAGATTACCTTTTTGCCTTCCAGAGGATTTTTCTGTTCAGGATCATTTTCATAGCGGCTATCTCCTTGTTTCTTCTTTCCAATGATAGAAGTCAAGCCAAAAGCTGTGCCAAGAACCACAGCAGATATACCGATAATTTTTCCGATTTTTTTCTTGTCCATAAATATCTCCCTTTATTCCTCTTTAAGCCTTCTCTTTCAATTCAATCGGCTGTCCATCCAAGTCTTTTGTGAACGTGAATTTTCTGCCAAACCAATCGGTTCTTATTTCTTCACACTCCACAAGCTTCATGACGTCATCCAGACTATCCACCGTAAAGGCTATATGTCTTAAGCCTTTTGCCTCCGGAGAATTCACTCTCTCCGGATGGTTCGGATCAATGAAGATTTCCAGAACAATTCCTCTGTTTTCCATGAACACAACCGTGTCGTAATTTCTTTCAAATCTATTCGTTTCTTTAAACCCAAGCTTCTCGTAAAATCGAAGGCATTCCTCTGAGCTCACAATCAGCGCTATATGATCTAAAACCATAGACTTTTTTCTCCCGTACATCCTATGCAGATGTTATTCCTCTATTTCTACACACAAAAAAAGCCCATCTCCCCACACCTCTTCCTCTCTGCCCAAACATAGCTTCGCCATCCCCATCCTCTCGGATGGAGCTCTATGGTCCGCTATGTTCAAACATGGAGATGTGCGGTAAACCGGCTACAATCCCATCATTTTGCTTTTTAATTTCTCAATATCCACTGTCGTGCCATCGTCCAGAAACATTTTTCCAGGCTCTGTGTTCTCCGGCGGCGCTTGTTGTGCTTTTTGGATCGTCAGGCCTGCCTGGATCCTGCGGTGCATAAACTCGAAGTCCAGCCATGCCAGACGGTTATGTCTGTCCGTTTTGACAATGCGCTCCTGGAAATGCAGCAATGGCCCTTCTGTAACGACTGCCCTGCCGCCCTTCAGATAACCGTAGGACATCTTTGAGAGACCCGTATCATCCAGCAGATGAGAAAAGAACTCTCTCTCTTCTTTGCGCATGGCCGTGGTGCCCTCTTCCTTAAGCTGACGGATCATTCCCTGCTTTCTTTCTCCCAGCTCGGTCAACAGGCGGTCAAAGGCCTCCTGGCCAAGTTCTGAGCGGATGAAGACATACCCCGGGAACATCGCCTTTACGGCAAGCTCCTTTCGGTCTCTGCGGTAATATTCCATCTTCGGCACAAAGGCGCGCAGCCCCTGCTGGCTGAGCACGCTGCAAAGCTGTTCCTGTCTGTCCACCAGTGCATACAAGATATACCAGTTTTCCTGCATACGCCGGATTTCACCTTCGCTGTATACAGGTCTGCCCCCATCTGGGGCTCCATCGATTTTTAAACATAACTCTTCTACTCCTTCTTCTTACTCCGGGAAATATTTTAGCAGATTCTGAACTCTTAGGCAAGCTTTTATCCCTTAATAGTTCGTTTTTGTGTGTTCTGATAGCTGATAATGTATTTTTTGTCAACTGGATATACATTTTCACCATATTACAAACAGCCCATTCATATATTATATTTAAGGAGGTACAATAATGACAAATTCATCTGAAATCGGCACGCGAATGAAAGCCCAAAGGGAGCTTCTTGGCCTGACCAGGGAGGAACTTGCCGAAAGGCTGGATATCACTCCCCGCTTCTGCTATGACCTGGAGCTCGGGCTTAAGGGAATGTCCATCCCTACCTTATGCAAGCTTTCCAACGTGCTGAAGGTTTCTGCCGACTACCTGCTCTTTGGGGAATCTCCGGAAGAACAGGGGATCAGCAATAGCCTGGCTTTGCTGAAATCCTGCCCGGCGGAGAAACGGGACTTTTTGAATCAGATCATCAGCATTTATCTACAGGCAGTCAAGGAATAACTGACGTTCCCTTATTCTGCCAGCCGGTGGGATAGGCTTCCCTCCGGCAATTTTCACACAGTCTTTGACTTTACTTCCAGGCCCGCCCGCACCATCTGTGTTTCTCCAAACATCGGCACTTCCAGGTAAGCTCTCCGTTTATGCCTGTCGATTTTGCGGATCAGGCCCTCTTTCCCCTGTAAGGGACCGGACAAGACGGTAAGCTTACTTTTCTCAATAATCCCCTCTGACATCCGTATCAGGTTTTCTTTTCCCCCCAGGCTCTGAAGAAGGGCTTCTTCCTCTGTTGTCAGCGGCAGGGGCTCCTCCTCAAACAGCTGCTCTCCCTCTTCGCTTTTTTGAAGCTGCTCTTTCAGCTCCTGAAGCTTTGAAGTGTCCACAAAGAGATAGCCCGGCAGGAAAATTCTCTGCTCCATTGTCCATTTTCCCCCGTAGCGGTGCATTTCTTCATAATAAAAAAGGGAGCATGATTCCAGGACTTCGGAAGGAATCCGTTCCAAACACTTTTTTCGCGTATCTTCCTCTGCGCCTGCGCGCACTTTTACCACATACCACATCTTTTTTCACCCTGTTCATTTTTTGTATAGATTTAATATAGCACGTTATGAACTATAGGCAATATTTTATCCCTTAATAGTTCTTATCCAAAGCGCACGAATTTATACTATACAGATTTTTCTATGATCAATATAATATGTTTTCCCTTACAATATAGAAAAAGCAAGTATTACAAAAATGCCTTTCCCCCATAATCCGGTTGTCCCCCACCCCAAAATATGCTATACTTCTCCCGTAATCTTATGAAAAGGAGATTCTCATGTTAGTTTCTGTTGTTATTCCCTGCTACAATTCCCAGGATTCGATTGAACAAGTGGTGGAATTGACGATTGCGGAGTTTCACAAAATGCCCCAGTATACTTACGAATTTGTCCTGGTCAACGATTATTCTAAGGACGGCACGTTTTTGAAGATCCGGGAGCTTGCGAAAAAGTACCCCTGCGTGAAGGGGATCAACCTGGCCCGGAATTTTGGCCAGCACAACGCGCTGATGGCCGCCCTCAATTATGCCAAAGGGGATCTGATCGTAGGTATGGATGACGACCTGCAGACCCACCCCTCCCAGATGTACAAATTGCTGGACAAGATCCAGGAGGGCTATGATCTGGTGTACGGGGATTATGCCAAGCGCAAAAACTCTTTTTTAAAAAATCTTTCCAGCAAATTTAATAAGGTAACCTCCCGGATTCTGCTGGGACGGCCGAAAAATATCGTGTCCAGCAATTATTGGGTGATCACGAAGCTGGTGAGGGACGAGGTCATCAAGTATACGAATTACAACCCCTATATTGACGCGATCTTTTACCGTGTCACCAGCAACATCGCCGATGTGACCATCGAGCATCACCAGCGGGAGCAGGGTTCCTCCAACTACACGTTCCGGAAGCTGGTAAAGCTGTGGATGGCCTACTGGAACTTTTCCGTGGTGCCCCTGCGGATCTCTTCTATGCTGGGCATCCTGTTTTCCGTGGCGGGCTTTATAGGCTTTGTGGCGATCCTGGTGCGCCAGCTTCTGGCTCCCAGCTCCCAGATGGGATGGGCTTCCCTGATGTGCGCCATGCTCCTGTTTTTCGGGTTTGTGCTGATGGTTCTTGGGATCATCGGAGAGTACCTGGGAAAGATCATGCTGTGCATCAACAACACGCCCCAGTACATTATCCGGGACTCTATAAATATAGAAGAAACGTAATTGTGAAAAAGCCAAATCATTCCAAAGAAATGTAACGATTTGGGACAGGATGAGACGGGTGGTCGGAAAATGAAAAAACTACTGATCCTGGGCGCCGGTATCTACCAGGTGCCCTTAATTAAAAAAGCGAAGGAAATGGGGCTGTACACCATCGCCGCAAGCTGCGCCGGGAATTATCCCGGGCTGGCTCTGGCGGATGAGGTCTGGGAGGTGGATACGACCGACCATGCGGCCCTCACGGCCCTGGCCGGAAAGGCCGCCATTGACGGCGTCTGCACCTCCGGCACCGATGTTGCCGTCCTCTCCCTGGGAAGTATCTGCCAGGCCCTCGGCCTTCCCGGCGTTCCCCTGGACTGCGCGCGGAAGGTGACGGATAAAGCCCTTATGAAGGACGCCCTGCAAACCCACGGCGTGGCTACACCGGAGGCCTGCAAAGTCTCCTCCCTCGAGGAAGCAAGGGCGGCCTTTGCGCAGTTCGGGCCCCCTGTGATCGTAAAGGCCGTGGACAGCTCCGGAAGCCGCGGCGTCACCAGGGCGGACACACCCGAAGAGCTGGAGGCAGCCTGGCAGGCGGCCAGGGCTGTGACCAGAAAAGAATATCTGCTGGTGGAGCGCTTTATCCAGGCCGAAGAGATCGGCGTCGACGGCTTTATCTTTCAGGGGAAGCCCTGCTTTTTACTGCCCCACGAGAAGTTCACCTGCAGGGTGGGAGGCGTAACCCTGCCCGAGGGACACCGTTTTCCCTTCCGCTGCTCTTTGGCCCTGGCTGATGAAATCCGGCTGCAAATGGAACAGGCCGTGACTGCCCTGGGGTTGGATCACTGCGCCGTCAACGCGGACATTTTAGTGAAGGGGAACCAGGCCTGGATCCTGGAGATCGGTGCCCGGGCAGGGGCCACCTGTATCCCGGAGCTGATCTCCGCCTACTGCGGGTTTGACTACTATGAACAAATGATTCGCTGCGCCCTGGGAGAGACCCCTGAATTTTCTATGGGGGAACCTCACCCCTGTATGGCAAAGCTGCTCTTTTCGGGCCGTGACGGGCGGCTGACCTCCATCGATCAGGAGGCGCTTCGCCGCCTGGGCCGGGAGTGCCTGGATCTCTCCCTGGACTACCCTGTGGGCGCCCGGGTGGAGCGCGTGCAAAACGGCACCAGCCGGATCGGGCAGGTGATCCTGAAGACGGACAGCCCAGAGGAACTGGAACACATGATGCGCCGCGTCCGCCGGGCGGTCACCGTTAACGGCACAGATTTGGAGACCTTATGGAACGAATGAAAAAATATTTACAGCTTCATTTAAATATCATGCTCTTTTCTTTTACGGGGATTTTTTCCAAGCTGGCCTCCCTTCAGTACAACGCCCATGGGCTTGGGGGATGGAAGCTCTACCTCTTCCTCTTCCTGATGGTGGCAAACTGCGGGATCTATGCCCTGGCCTGGCAAAAAATCATAAAGAAGTTTGACCTGTCCACAGCCTACGCCCACCGGAGCGTCTACCTGATCTGGGCGCAGCTCTGGGCCGTGCTGATTTTTAAGGAATCCCTCTCCTGGAACAACCTCCTGGGAATGCTGGTCGTTCTGGCCGGGGTACTGGTGGTACAGCATTTTGACACGGCGGACACAGAAAAGGCAGGTGAACAGCTATGACCAGACTTTTTATGCTGCTGATGTTCGGCGGAACCTTCTTTTCTGCCGTCTCACAGATTTTACTGAAGCAGAGTGCGGACCAAAAGCATAAAAGCGGCATCTATGAGTACCTGAACTGGCGGGTCATGACAGCCTACGCCATTTTTTTCGGCGTGCTGCTCCTGAACACCTACGCCTATACGCAGGTACCCTACAAATACGGCTCCATCATTGACACCTTTACCTATGTATTTGTGCTATTGCTGTCCCGGTTTCTCCTGGGAGAGCGGATCACAAAAGGGAAGCTTATGGGAAACCTGATGATCATCGCAGGGATTTTGATTTATTCTCTGTAGATTTGCCTTTCGAAAAACCCCCGGACAGTCTGTGTTCTGTCCGGGGGTCTGTATTCTATCAGTAACCTTTGTATGTTACGCCAGGAAATCCTTCAGCCGCTTGCTGCGGGACGGATGACGGAGCTTCCGGAGGGCCTTTGCCTCGATCTGGCGGATACGCTCCCTTGTAACGTTGAACTCTTTTCCCACTTCCTCCAGGGTGCGGGCACGGCCGTCCTCCAGGCCGAAACGCAGGCGCACGACCTGGCGCTCCCTGTCAGTCAGGGACTCCAAGGCTGTGGCCAGCTCCGCCCGCAGCATGGAAAAGGCGGCGGAATCCGCCGGGGACAGAGCAGAGTCGTCCTCTATAAAGTCTCCCAGATGGCTGTCATCCTCCTCGCCGATGGGGGTGTCCAGGGATACCGGGTCACGGGAAATCTTCAGCACCTCCCGCACGCGGGCCACGGGCACGTTCAGGCGGGAAGCCACCTCCTCCGGCGTAGGCTCCCGACCCAGCTCCTGCAGCAGCGTCCTCGTCATGCGGAGTGTCTTATTGATCGTCTCCACCATATGTACGGGTACACGGATGGTACGCCCTGTGTCGGCAATTCCCCTGGTGATGGCCTGGCGGATCCACCAGGTAGCGTAGGTACTGAATTTATACCCTTTTGTATAGTCAAATTTATCGACAGCCTTCATCAGGCCCATGTTTCCCTCCTGGATCAGATCCAGAAACGGCATTCCACGGCCCACGTATTTTTTCGCTATGCTGACCACCAGACGCAGATTTGCCTCCGTGAGGGCTTTTTTCGCTTCCTCATCGCCTGATTCCACACGTCTTGCCAGCTCTACCTCCTGCTCCGTCGTAAGAAGGGGCACATTTCCTATCTCTTTTAAGTACATCCGAACCGGATCTTCTGTGCTGACTCCCTCCAGCACATCCACGTCATCAATGAGCTCTACCTCTTCTGCCTCCGCAAGTATCACATCGTCGTCATTATCGATCAGAAGATCCTCCCCGTCGTTCTCTTTCACGCCGTTCTGCATGATGTCCACATGGTTTTTTTCCAGGAACTCCAAAATAAGATCCATCTTATCCTCGTCCAGCTCGAAGCTGGCAAAGGCATCGCTGATTTCATTGTACTCCAGAACATTTTTCTTCGTCTTGGCCTTGTCAAGCAGTCCAAGGAGGGTTTTTGTAAATTGTTCTTCCTGCATTTGATCCATAACATCTATCTCCTATTCCCGTTCACTTTCCGCTTTCGTACATGTTAGCTTACCATTTTTGACGGAACCTGTCAACTTTTGCGCTGTCCATTTTACTAAAAATCTAAAAAAGTCCGGATTCTGCGGACATGGGAAGGACTTTGCACCCAGATGCAAAGTCCGAAAAAGCTTACTTATTTGACCGGCTGCGCCCGCTGCCGCAGAAATCCCAGGCCTGCTTCACTGCCTGCGGAAACTTCTGGCAGTGACTGCCGTCAGGAAAGACCCCAGGAAAATAAAAAGGTCTCCCAGATTAAATACGACTTTTTTTAACCGCCCGCCGACATTCAGGCTGAAGTAATCCACCACATATCCCCGGCGCACCCGGTCCAGCACGTTGCTGTAGGCCCCTGCCAGCAGCAGGGAGAGTCCCCCTTTCAGGCCCCGGAAGCTTTTATCAGCAGGAAGGGCCGCCCAGAGGCAGGTCAGGGCCGCCGTAAGCCCTAAGGAAAATCCGGCCACCAGTTCCTGCCGTTTTTCCATCAGATTCAGCATGGCCCCCTGGTTGTGGGACTTGCGCAGAACCACCCTTCCGCCTAACAGTTCTTTTCTGTAATCCTCCGGCTGCTTTTCTATATATTCTTTGATAGCGGTGTCCACGGCACAGGCTGCCGCCGCCGTGAAAAGAAACTTCATCTTATCCCTCCAACGCAGGCACTCCCCGCATCTGTATCAGCGGAGCCCCTGTCCCTTCGATATACTCCTTCGTGATCGTGACGCTTCCGATATTGTCGTCCTTCGGTATCTCATACATGATATCCAGCATAAATTCCTCTATGATCGCCCGGAGCGCCCTGGCTCCCGTATCCTTTTTGCGGGCCTTTTTGGCGATCTCCCGCAAAGCGTCCTCGTTGAACTCCAGCTTTACCTCGTCCAGGGCCAGAAGCTTCTGGTACTGTTTGAGGATGGCGTTCTTCGGCTCCTTTAAGATCTGTACCAGCATATCCTCTGTCAGCCCCTGCAGGGTAAAGATCACCGGCAGACGTCCCACAAACTCCGGGATCATGCCAAATTTACGGATGTCCTCCACCGTCACCTTTTCCAGAAGATTGGGGTCGTCGTCGTACTTATCGCGAAGGTCTGCCTTGAAGCCCACGGAGGCCTGTTTGTTCAGCCGCTCCTTGATGATGTCCTCCAGGCCGGGAAATGCGCCGCCGCAGATGAAAAGAATATTTCTCGTATTCACCGTCTCCATGGGAACCATGGCGTTTTTGCTGGTGGCTCCCACCGGAACCTCCACCTCGCTGCCCTCTAAAAGCTTCAGCATTCCCTGCTGGACGGATTCGCCGCTCACGTCCCTCTGGTTGGTATTCTTCTTTTTGGCGATCTTGTCGATCTCGTCAATAAAGATAATGCCGTGCTCTGCCTTTTCCACATCGTTCCCGGCGGCAGCCAGCAGCTTGGACACTACGCTCTCGATGTCATCCCCGATATAGCCCGCCTCCGTCAGGGAGGTGGCGTCCGCGATGGCCAGGGGCACATCCAGAAGCTTTGCCAGGGTCTTTACCAGGTACGTCTTTCCGCTGCCGGTAGGCCCGATCATCAGCATATTTGATTTTTCGATCTCTATGTCCTCCATGGTGTCGGTAGCCACCCGCTTATAGTGGTTGTACACTGCCACGGAGATGACCTTTTTGGCGTGCTCCTGGCCGATCACATACTCATCCAGGCTGGCCTTGATCTTATGGGGAGCGGGAATCGACTTGACGTCGAAGGCCTTCTTCGGCTCCTCCTTTGTCTTTTTCTTCTTGACCTTCTGCTGTTTGGGCATCTGGTTCGTCAGATCTGACAGGTTGATCATGCCGATATTCGGCATCTTGGAAATATCTATGTTGCCGTAGGGAAACCGGCCGTTCCCCATGGAATCAAAGGCCTTCTGCATACACTGCTGGCAGACGCACACGCCCTGGGCCATATGAACCATTTTCCCGGTCTTGCTCTCCGGCCTGCGGCACATAAAGCACACATCCTCAAATTCCTCGTCGTCCTTCTTCTCCCCCATCTCCTTCAATACTTCGTCTTCTATCTTCTTATCCTCTGACATATTGATACTCTCCTTATATACTGCGCCTCACACGCGCTCCAATCATAAATTTCCGGCAATCGTACTCTGTCATATTATAGCCCAGAACATAAGCATACACAAGTGAAGTTTTTATAAAGCAGCAGCGAGAACTTAAAAAGGGGGACTGTTCGCTTCGTTCACAGTAACTGAAAAGGGCCCGCCCCTCAGGTCAGACCCTCCTTCCGTTCGATTATCCCAAAAGACATCCTTGCCCCATCATTTCTTGACCGTCAGCTTTATGACAGCTTTAACATGCGGATTCTTCCTGGAAACGGCTGTAATCGTAGTTCTTCCTGCTTTTTTCGCAGTTACTTTTCCCGCTTTAGATACGGCAGCAACCTTTTTGTTTCCAGAGAACCAAAGCACTTTCGCAGAAGCAGTCTTTGGTTTTACCTTTATTACAGAAAGCTTTTCTGTTTCCTCCACATGAAGCACAAGTTTCTTATGGCTGAGGACAATTTTTTTCGGCATGGCTTTCGCCTTTTTACCCACACCGCCATCCTCAATTTCAAAGAGCATTTCCCCTTCCTTCGGAACAAGCTCTTCATCCTCAATCGTCTGTCCGTCTTTCAGCGGATTTTCGAACTCTTCCATATGGAATATTTCCGATTCCTTACTCTCGTTCTCCGCCCCGTCTCTTCCTGATGCCAGGCAGGTTACTGCAGACAGAGCATACAGGCTCAATGCCAAAAACAGCGTAATTATTTTATAACATTTCTTATTCATTTGTGTGATCCTCCTCGAACAATGACAAAATCTTTGGTAAAGTGATTTCGGTATCCTCCTCTGCGGCCCTCAATTCTTGCACGTTATCCATTTCATAGGAACTTTGCGCTGCATTTAAAAGACTCGGATAAGTATTCTCATAGGTCTCTGTCAGAAACAGATACTTCTTTCCTTCCACAATTTCTGAAGAATTTTCAATCATATACTCATCGTTATCAAACCGCCCGCCTAATTGCTTTATAATAATCTCGGAAGTCTCCAGGTTCCCTTTATATACTTTCTCTACATCAACTGTATACAAGGTATATGGCAAAAGTTCACTCTCATCATAAACTTCCGGATCATCCTGGTTCATGCCGCTGCCCACATCTAGCATCTGATAATCTATAGTCCTTACAGTACCGCTAAACACTAAATCTGAAGCTTCGACAATATCTTGTGCCGTATCATATTCTGGATATTCCGCATGTATTGTATTCACTGACACCTTTTCGGCACTATCATTTCCCTGTTTCGCTTTACATCCCCCCACAACAGCAAGCACAATCGCCGCTATTATAGTGAAACCTATCACTCTTTTTTTCATAAGCACACCCCCTACATATACTTTTTATTTACGTTTGTTACATCGAATGGCTGAGGCTCTATCATTGTATTCCTATCCCGTCCGTAACTCATAATTGTTTTTTTAGTCGTATTAGGATTATCACACAGCCAAAACACATGGCCAAACTCATGAACCAAAGTACTTCTTGCAAATCTTGGAAAATCTATTGCATCTCTTTTTATTGTTCTCACGTTCATTTTAATCGTGAACTTTGTTGTATAGCCTGTGCTTACATCATACGTCTGACTAGTTAATCCATACCATGTATCATCAAAGCTTCTAGCTCTTATTTCATTAGTACTGTCAGTGGATACTGATATGTTTACATTTGCATCTGACTGATTCCAGGCTACAATACTTTTTCTAATAATCTTAATCCATGTATCATTATACTTGTCTTTATAGGGTTTAATTGTTATTTTTCCATCTGCATCACCACAATTTAAATATGGATCAGCTGCATGTGCTGGTACAGCACACATCAAACACAAAATAATCGTGCATAAAACATAAATACTTTTTTTCTTTTCATACGTTCCCCTTTCTTTTTATGGTCTTATAGTCTTTTGTAACGCAAATTCAAATCATTTAGAACTTGTTATATCTATAATAGTATAATTTGTATAATTTGTCAACTATTACTTTTGTTATATTGTTATGAGTAATAACTATACTTTTTATTTTATTTTCCATATGCCCTCTGCGCTAATACATCCCTGTCACTCAAGATACATCGTTGAGTGTCTATTTGTATTCTCTTAAGGATCGTCACATAGAAATAGCAGGCTCGTCCCCCCCTGAGAAGGTCTGGCCTGCTATTGCACATATGCAGATGGAAAACCTGCGTCTATTCACAATCTAACCAAATATGCGCACAAGTGCGGCTGCTTGGCTTGTTGCCCGCAGGAAAAAAAGCGGGATACCAAAGTACCCCGCCCTGCTATCTTTATTCTTAATTTCCGTTGAAGAACTGTTCAAATGGATTCATATAGTCGTCGCCGTATCCGCCGTTATTGCCGTCCGGCTGCTGGCTGCCATCTGGCAGTTCGTTTCCGGACTGGTCATTGCCTGACTGGCTGCTGCCGGAAGCTGCCGCGTCCTCCGGGTATTTCCCAAGAGTTACGCTGACGGTACGCTCCACATACTCGCCGCCCTCTGCCGCAGATACAATCACATCGACGGTCTCACCGGCCTTGTAGTAATTCATCGTGTCGTAGAGATCATCGCTGGAAGAAATGGTCCTGCCGTCAAACTTCGTGATAATATCGCCCTTCTTTAACCCTGCCGTCTCTGCCGGAGAGCCTTCCTGCACATCGTAGACAAAGGCGCCTGCGGGCATATTGTAAACCTCTTTTGCCTCAGCGGATACGTCTCTCGGCGTTACACCCATGAAGCCTTTCTCCGTATCCTCCACCATGTTCCTTGTCTCCCGGTTCATCAGTTCATCCAGGATCGGCTGGGCTGTGTCGATGGGGATCGCATATCCCATACCTTCCACGCCTGTGGACACGGCCTTTACGGAGTTGATACCGATCAGCTCCCCGGCTGTATTCAGCAGCGCGCCGCCGCTGTTTCCGCCATTGATGGCTGCATCCGTCTGGATCATGTTGTTTGTGATGGTACCGCTGCCGTCTTCACTTTCCACGGTTACCTCTCTGTCCAGAGCGCTCACATAACCCACTGTCAGGGACTGTCCATAGCCCAGGGCATTTCCGATGGCGATAACCTGCTGGCCCATAACCACCTTGCTGGAGCTTCCCATCTGGATCACCTTAATCTGGCTCTTTACATCCTCCGGGATATCGGAAAGGTTCACGGCGACGATTGCCAGGTCATGCTCCGGATCCGTGCCCTTGATCTGGGCGGATACCACTGCATCCTCATCGTTCTCCACGTTTACGGTGAAGCAGACGCTCAGCACCTCCGCGCCGGAGACTACATGGTTATTCGTAGCGATCAGAAGCTCCTTGTCATTCTGGGAGACGATCACACCGGAACCGGCGCTCTCCGTCTGACGCTGGTAGGTTCTTCCGAAGAACATGCTCTGCACTTCCTCCACACCCTGGTTCGTGATGGCCACGATGGAAGGCATCGCGTTGGCTGCCACCTGGGTAATGCTTGTGGTGCCTCCCTGGGACACCTCCGTGCTGGTGGTCTGCATTTCACTCTGCTTCACCGTATCGGCTGTCCCCACCGTCATCTCTGTCTCCCTGGGAGCGATCTGATTTCCCACAAAGCCCGTCACCTGGAAGGCTGCGCTTGCCACAACGCCGAAGACGGCTGCCATCCCTGCGCACAGTGCGAAGCTTTTCCAGAGAGGCCGTTTGCCGTTTTGATGCTTCTTGGCCTTGTGCATCTTTTTCTTGAAAACGGGATCCTGTCCTCCCGGCTCCTGGCCGCCGTTTTGGTAGGCGTAGTGGTAAAAACCACTGTCCGGCTGGTGCTGCACCACACCGGAATGAGGCGTCTGCCCTGCCTCCCTGTGGTCTTCCGCCCGGTAGGCCGGCTCCTCCTGCACATCCTCCTCATCGTAGGCGCAGGCTTCATGTCTTCTCTGGGGAGCCTGTGAAAACTCCGGTTCATCGGAAGCCTGACTGTAGCCCGCCTCTGAAGAATTTCCTTCGCTGTACATGGGCGTTTCTTCTTCTCTGTATCCTGCAGCCTCCCGGCTGTCCTCCGCAGTGGGGATCTCCTGTCCGTCCGGATCAGGCATTCCACCGTCCATTCTATTTTTTTGATCTATGTTTTCAAATTCATCATACATGATAAGTACCTCCTTCGTAGCTCTTTCTTGAATCTGAAAACAGTCTATCAACGAATTGTGTTCAATCTGTGATAAAACTTTTAAAAAAGTATGCCTATTTCCAGTAAGAGCGGCTCATGGTCAGCCGCAGAACCAGCCATCTGGGAAGCTTCTTGTAGAATTTCCCCAGCAGGTATCCCAGATATTTAAAACCGCTCTTAACGATCAGATCCGGGATCAGCCAGGGCTTTCCGGTACGCAGCAGGTATTTGGCGCTCTGCTTCACCATGCGGATCCCCTCGCTCTCGGATTTTGCCATAGAAAAGATCTCCGGATGGTCCGCCTGGGACACCGCCAGGTCAAAGTTCCTGTGCAGCTGTTCCAGGTTCCCGTAATTGTGGGAATGGTAGACGCAGGCCTCCGCCACATAGGCGATACTGCCTCCGTTTTGAATGATCTTTCCGGCGAAGATCATGTCCTCGTTGAAAATCGTCCTTTTCTCAAAGCCTCCAAGACCCTCGTACACGCTCCTGCGGTACATGGCGCACACGTCGGAGCAAAAAAAGGTTTTAACGCCGTACCGGGGCAGATCCTCCCTGGATTTCACGCTGCTCTGCTCCGGGTAATTGAAGCTCCTGGTATAGCGCTCCAGAAGCTTGCAGTCCGGGTTTGGCAGCTGCCTTGCGTAGGCCGCCCCCACCCGGCTGTCTGCAAAGGCGGTTACCAGCCGTTCCACCAGGTGCTCGTCCGCCGGGACGGCGTCCTGGGTCATAAAAAGGATGAGTTCCCCGTCCAAAAGAGAAGCGGCACTATCCCTAGTGCCGCCGTGGTCGAACTCTTCCTTCCGCAGATGCCTTACCTGAACATGGGGCAGCTTCTCATAGCCCTTATCCGGAAAATATGCCTTTTCCGTATTCATCAGCAGGATCGTCCCGATGGGGTACGTCTGCCTCGTGAGCATCTGCATCAATTGATCAAATTTTTCATCCGGTTTATACAATGGAATCACAAGATCGACGGTATATTCTCTCATAGCTTACTGTATCCCTGTCTCGTTAATAATATTGTTGCTGATCTCCTGCACGGTAGCGGAAGGCGTGTAGCCGTCGCTGCCGAAGAGCCAGTTGTGAAGCTCCAGCACGTTCGCAGCCAGGTTCTGGGGAACTACACAGTCCCCGGCGCTGATATTGGCCGTCTGCAGCTCAAAGGGAAAGCCCGTGGTATCCACCAGATTGTACTTGGCCACATCCTTCGCAAGGCTCAGAATTTCCGTGGTGCTCAGGCTCGTCAGGATATTAGGAGCCATCTCATCGATGATGGAATTTAACGTGAGCAGGTCCATGGTCTTGGCCTTCTCCAGAATCTTCTGCAGCACGGTGCGCTGGCGCTCCGTACGCTTATAATCGCTGCCCTCGGTATAACGGATACGGCAGTAGGACATGGCCTGCAGGCCGTTTAACACCTGGGGACCTGCGTAGGTCACAGGTACGATCTCCCGTCCGGTCACCTGGGAGCCCTCCTCCTGGTAGCCGTTGATCCACTGGATCTCATCCTCCTGCACGTCGATCTCGATGCCGCCCATAAGCTCGATCACATTGGCCAGGCCGCTGAAGTCAATGGTGACGAAATCCGTGATGTTCAGATCCAGGTTCTTGTTCAGCATATTCATGGAGCGCTGAGGGCCTCCGAAGTAGTAGCACTCCGTAGCCTTCCGGTATTCCCCGTTTGTATTGTCCAGATAGGTGTCCCTGTAGACAGACACCAGCTTGACATCCTTCGTCTTATTGTTGATGCTGGCCACCATCAGCGCGTCGCTGTGGGCTTCCTGATCCATCTTGCCCACACGGGTGTCGATGCCGTAAAGGGCGATGTTCCGGTAGCCGTCCAGCACCTTGGCCTCCGCCTGGTCGATCTCCTCGTTGATCAGGATATCTCCCTTCTTGATGTTCTGCTTCTTGATCTTACTCAGCTTAAAGGCGCCGAACAGCACCACTGCCAGCACCAGAAGCACCAGAACCTCCACCGCGAAAATCACCTTTCTCTTATTTTTCCGTTTTTTCCTACGGTTGTTTTTCTGATTCTCCTGCTGGTAATAGTCGTCCCTGTTATCATATCTGTCCTGGTAATACCTGTCATCCTCCCGGCGGTATCTGCCCTGCTGCTGGTAGGGCTCCCGGTAATAATCCTCCTGCCGGTATCCCTGCTGTCCTCTGCGGTACGGCTCTCTGCCATATGGGTTCTGGCCGTAAGGTTCTCTGTCATACGCGTCCTGCCGCCTTCTTCTGCCGTCCACCGGACGGTCCTGATAGCTGCGGCCGTTTCTCGTGTTTCTTCTCTCTGCCATAGTTTACCCCTTCTTTTACTCTTAGTATGCGTTTTTGTTGATAAATCCCTTGAACGCTGTCAGGATCAATATCTTGATATCAAATCCCACCGTCCAGTTTTCTATATAGTACAGGTCGAACTCTATGCGCCGCTTGATGGATGTGTCTCCCCTGTATCCGTTTACCTGTGCCCATCCGGTCATTCCCGGACAGACCTGGTGCTTTACCATGTAGCGCGGTATTTCCTCCCTGAACTTTTCCACAAACTGAGGCCTCTCCGGCCTTGGCCCCACCAGGCTCATCTCGCCCTTCAGTACATTAAAAAGCTGCGGAAGCTCGTCGATACTCGTTCTCCGCATGAATTTCCCGAAGCCCGTCACCCGGGGATCGTTCTTTACCGTCCATCCCTTCTTCTCCTCCGTCTCCTTCTGTACCTCCATGGAGCGGAATTTATACATCTGGAAGGGCTTGTTGTGGCGCCCCACCCGCTCCTGCCTGAAAATCAAAGGCCCCGGCATGGTAAGCTTCATCATCAGGATGGCAAACAGCATGACCGGTGAGAACAGGACGATACACACCAGGGAGCCTGCGATATCCATGACGCGCTTCACCATCCGGTTGAAGGTGTTTGACAGCGGGACGTGGCGTATGTTGATTACCGGAAGCCCCAGCAGGTCCTCCGTATACGGTTTCGTAGGGATGATTTTGTTGTAATCAGGCACAAATTTTGTATGCACCCCTGATTTTTCACACAGGGCGACGATATGTTCCAATTTATCATATTCATTCAGCCCCAGGGTGATTACGATCTCATCGAGACGGTTTTCCGGAAGGATCACCATCAGGTTGTCGATGCGCCCGATCACCTTGATATCTCCATAGCGTGTCCCCCTGGCCACGTTGTCGTCCAGGACGCCCCGGATCAGATATCCCCACTGGGGATTCTGCTTGATTCTGTCAATATATTCTTCCGCAGCCCTGCTGTAGCCCACAAGCAGGATATGCTTCAGGTTCATGCCGTTTTTTCGCAGGCGCATCAAAAAGATGCGGATCAGGTTTCTGACCAGCGTTTCCAGGAAAATATTGATTCCGTAAAACAGAAACAGCATCTTTCGTGAAAAGTCATCCTGATGCCGCAAAAACAGAATCAATACCATGCCAAGCAGGGCGATGGTATTTGCCTTGATAATGTTTCCTACTTCGAGCCTCCGCCCCTGGACACGCTTGGGCGTGTAGAGATTAAAGGCATAATATAAAAGAAGCATCCCCGGCACAATGAAAACCAGGATGAACATATACCATTCAAAAGGCAGCTTTCCTGCGCTCTTATCCGCAAAAAAAGTAAACTGGATGAACCATGCAAGCAAGTACGACAGGGCTGTGACAGCCCCGTCTACCACCACGTGCATCCGGTTAAAGAACTGCTGGTTATCTTTTATCAAGCTGTCCCCTCCTTTTGCAGCAGCATGTTTCCATTACAGTTTTACTGCTAGTTTCTCTTATTTTTCGTATTTAATCCGTTCCATCATACAATATTCCCCAAAAAAGGGCAACATGTTTTTTCTTAAAATCTACGGAACATATTGATCCACAGCTCTGCCTGGATCACCGCATAGTTTTTCAGATGCTTCGGGGAAAAGGGCACCTTGCGCCCCTTATGGCACAATGACAGTCCCTCCGCAAAGCCCTGCGCGTACTCCCTGCCAAAACCCTTCTTTATAAAAAAGAGCTGCTTTGCCAGAAATCCCGCCGCCAAAAAGGGCAGATTGATAAGGAACTGAAGAAGAGGCATATTTTTATAAATGACATAGACATTATTTTTTGCGGAATGGCGCACCTTAAACTCATTGTAACGGGAGCCTGTGGTGCCGCTGCCCGCGTGATACACGACGGCCTTCGGCAGATATCTGTTCTCATAGCCGAAAATCCTGGCCCGGTAGCCGATATCGATATCCTCCATATATGCAAAATGGGCCTCGTCAAAATAGCCGATCTGCTCAAAAACGGCCTTCCGGTAAATGGCGGCGCCCCCGCAGGAGGCAAAAATCCGCCTGGGCTTCTGATAGGCCGCCAGAGGCTTGTCCTTCCCCAGGGCATAGGCCCAGCCCAGGGCGCAGTAATAGTCCCCCGCATCGTCCACAAGCTCCGGGTGATGCATATTCCGAAGCTGGGCCGAGCAGGAAAAACACTTCTTATATCTGCGGATGCCTGAAAGCATTTCCCCCACGAACTCTTTATCTGCCGCCACATCGTTATTTAAGAGCAGCACATAAGGGGCCTTCGCCGCCCGGATCCCTGCGTTGACCGCCCGGCAGAAACCGCCGTTCTGCTCCAAGGCCACCAGCCGCACCCAGGGAAACTTCTCCCGCACATAGGGGATACTCCCGTCTGTGGAGCCGTTATCCACCAGGATCGTCTCAAATTCCGAAAAGCTCTGTCTCTCCAGAGAGCCCAGACAGGCCTTCAGGAATCTCTTTCCGTTATAATTTGGTATCACCACCGATACTCTTTCCATCGCATCTCCCTCATTTCTCACGGCTGAATGGAGTAATCGCAGGTCTTCAGGGACAGGTTTTTATTATAATTGGGGTCTCCCTTTTCCAGGAGCTCCGCCCAACGGGTGCAGAGATATGCTTTTTCCCGTTCAAACCGCTGCTTTTTCTCCTCCGTGTCCTCGTATCCCCTGGTCTTTGATTCATAGTGATACATTTCCACATAGGGATCGTAGACCACCAGATACCCCAGAGCTCCCGCCCGCAGGCAGAAATCCACGTCGTTGAACGCCACTGCCAGGTTTTCGTCCAGGCCGGACAGCTCCTGGAAAACCTGCCGTTTTACCATCAGGCAGGCAGCCGTCACAGCGCTCATGTCCTGCTGGAGCACAGCCCGGTGCATATAGCCTGTCATGCTCCGCTTCATGCCTACAAACATGCTTCCCGCGCAGCCGCCGATGCCCATGACGATGCCGCCGTGCTGGATCGTGTCGTCTGGGAAGTAGAGCCTCGCCCCTGCGATCCCCACCTCCTCCCGCTGGCAGTGCCCCAGAAATTCCTGGAGCCAGTCGCCTGTAATCACCGTCACATCGTTGTTCAGAAGCACGAAATAGTCTCCCTTTGCCTGGGACGCGCCGAAATTGTTGATGGCAGAATAGTTAAATTCCCGCTCCCAGCGGATCACACGCACCTTATCCTTTCCGTCAATGCTCTCGTAAAAGTCAAAGGTGGCCGGGTCGGTGCTGTTATTTTCTATGACAAGAATCTCATAATTCTGGTACGTCGTCTTTTCCCGGATGGAATCCAGGCAGCGCCGCAGGGTGTCTGCCTCGTCCTTATTTGGGATCAGGATGGATACGAGGGGATTCCCCCTGACCTTATATTTGACCCGGTAAAAGCCCCGGTAATTCAGCATGGAAACCTCTGCCGGAATGCCCTTCCTCTGCAGATGAGCCCCGATGGCCCGCCTGCCCGCTTCCAGGGCATAGTCCTTCCCAAAGGGGTTCTCCGCTGTAGAGGCGGGATGGACTCTCCAGTGGTAGAGGATCTTCGGGATATGGACGATTTTCTGGGCCGCCTCGGCGCACCGGAAAATGAAATCATAGTCCTGGGCCCCGTCATAATAGGGATCCTGCCCGCCCACCTTCTCGGCCAGTTCTCTTTTTACCAGCAGAAGATGGCAGATGTAATTATTTGCCCGCAGGAGATCCAGGTTGAAATCCGGCTTAAAATTCGGCTGGAAATATTCACCGAGATCGGCGCTCACCTTATCCTCGTCCGTATAGATCATATCCGGCCGGCCCTCCTTCACCGCTGCCAGGGCGGCCTCAAAGAGAGCGTCCTCCGCCAGCAGGTCATCGTGGTCAAACAGAGCCACGTACTCCCCCTGGGCCATGGCCAGGGCCGCGTTGGTGTTTCTGGCAATCCCCTCATTTTTCGAGAGCTTCTGGTAACGGATCCTGATGTCATCCTTCTGGTACTCCGCAATAACGCGCCCGGCCTGCCCGTCCTCGCCGCTGCCGTCCGCGATACACAGCTCCCAGTTTCCGTAGGTCTGTGCCTGGACAGACTCGATCATCTGGCGCAAAAACACCTCCGGCGTCCGGTAAACAGGCACTACCACGCTGATCATGGGCTCTTCCTCCCATACGTGATCCCTCTGCTCCTTTCGCTGCTCATCCGTCAGAAGCCTGGCCCGGTACCACTTGTCATAATCCACCGCTGATTCCGCAAAGCGCTCCCGCAGCCGCACGGAAAAATCCTTCACTCCGTATTTTTTCAGGTACAGAAACCCCTTTTTCATATTATAAAGAGTCAGGCGCTTTGCCATGCTTTTTATATTCATTCTCTTCTCCTCATACGTAACTGTTCAGTCCCCTCACAGTTACGATGCAAAATCCATTGAAAATCGTCTCCGACGATAGGATTTTGCACTCTTGTATCATTTTCTTACGGTCTCAGCCCTAAAGGACTAGCTTTGCGTCGCAGCAAGTGCTTCGACCTGTCCTGAACAGTAATCCTTATGCCCTGCCGTCATTAAAAAATTCCGTCACCTTTTCCACAACCTTCTCCCGGTCCTCCGGCTTCAGATGATAGTACATGGGAAGCCGGAGCAGACGCTCGCTCTCTTTTGTGGTGTAGCGGTCCTCGCCGCAGAAGCGGCCGAATTTCTTTCCCGCGGGGGCTGTGTGCAGAGGTACATAGTGGAACACCGTATTGATCCTCTGCTCCTTCAGGTAAGCGATCAGCCTCGTCCTGGTCTCCAGATCCTTCACTTTAATATAGTACATATGGGCGTTGTGCTCCGCGTAATCCGGGATGTAGGGCTGCTCGATATACTCCTTTTCCGCCAGGGGCCTCAAGGCCTCATGGTAGTAGGCAAAGCTCTCCAGCCTGTCGTTCCGTATCTCGTCGGCTGCCTCCAGCTGGGCCCAGAGATAGGCCGCGTTCATATCGCTGGGCAGATAGGAGGAACCATAGTCCACCCAGCGGTATTTGTCGATCTGCCCCCGGAAAAATTTGCTGCGGTTTGTCCCTTTTTCCCGCAGGATTTCCGCCGCGTCCATCACCTCATCCTCAGAGAAGGTAATGGCTCCGCCCTCTCCCATGGAATAATTTTTCGTCTCATGGAAACTGTAGCAGCCGAAATCTCCTATGCTGCCGAGAGCCCTTCCTTTATAGTAAGCGCCTACGCCCTGGGCGGCGTCCTCCACCACCTTCAGGCCCCGGCGGGCCGCGATTTCCATGATCTCATCCATGGCGCAGCCCACACCGGCGTAGTGTACAGGCACGATTACCTTTGTCTTTTCTGTGACAGCGTCCTCGATCAGCCGCTCGTCCAGGTTCATAGTCTCCGGACGTATATCCACAAATACCAGCTTCGCCCCCCGCTGCACAAAAGCGTCTGCCGTAGACACAAATGTATAGGAAGGAAGAATCACCTCATCTCCCGGCTGTACGCCGCAGAGCACGGCCGCCATCTCCAGGGCATGGGTACAGGAGGTTGTCAGAAGCACATGCTTCAGCCCATAATTCTCCCGCATCCACTGGGAGCATCTGGCCGTGAACATGCCGTCTCCGCTGATCTTTCCGCTTTCCACGGATTCCCTGATATAGTCCAGTTCTTTTCCCACAAAGGGCGGTATATTAAAATTTATCATATTTTTCTCTCTCTTTTGTCATAAAGTCCTTATAGTTCTCCGGTACGCCAATCAAAGGTTCTTTGTTCTTATCCCGCAGCGAGAAATCCGGTTTCCGCAGGGTCAGGTTCGGGCTGTAGAAGGGATCTCCCGCCTCCAGCTCTGGGCACCATTTATCAAGGAACCGCCCAATTTCCCGGTGGAACCGCTCCACCTTCTCCGGGCTGTCCTCCGCCCCCCTGGATTTGGACTCGAAGTGGTAGGCCTCGGCGTAGGGAGCGTAGACTATCAGCTTTCCGGCCTTCCGAAGCTTCATACAGAGATCCACATCGTTGAAGGTCACCGCCAGGCTCTCATCAAAGCCCTCCGCCTGCCAGAAATCCGCCGTTTTTACCATCATACAGGCCGCCGTCACAGCGCCCATGTCCTGGGTACAGATGATCCTTCTGCAATAGCCGGTGGCACTTCTTCGCTCTCCCGCAAACGCATGTCCCGCGATGCCGCCCAGCCCCAGAATCACTCCCGCGTGCTGGATCGTGTCGTCGCCGTAATAGAGCCTTGCCCCCACGGCTCCCACCTCCGGCCGCTGGCAGATGGAAACCATCTCCCGGATCCCCTCCGGGCTGATCCACTGGGTATCATTGTTCAGAAACAGAAGGTACTTTCCTGCCGCCTGCTTCGCCGCAAAGTTGTTGATGGCGGAATAGTTAAATGGCCCCTCCCAGGTCACCACCCGGATTCTTTCATCCTGGCTGCACAGGGTTTCATAGAGGGCAAAGGTTTCCGCCTCTTCGCTGTTATTTTCTATAATCAGAATTTCATAGTTCTTCCAGGAGGATGTTTGAATAGAAGCCACACAGCGCGCGAGATCCTCCCCATGATCCTTATTGGGGATCAGCACGGACACCAGAGGCGTTCCTTCTATATCATAAGACGTCCTGTAGAGCCCCAGGTATTCTCCCTGGCTGACCTTTCCCCTGATCCCCAGCCTGTCCAGATGGGCCTGAAGGGCCCTCTGGCCTGCCTCAAAGGCATAGCGCTTGCTCTCCTGATTGGCCGCCGTGGAGTCCTGATGGCAGCGCCAGTGATAGAGGATTTTGGGAATGTGGGCGATCTTTTCCGCTTTTTCTGTACACCGCAGGATCAGGTCGTAATCCTGGGCGCCGTCATAGGCCATATCCAGCCATTGCTTTCTTCCCCTGATATCCTTCCTGGCCGCCGCGTCCGCAAGGCTCTTCCTCACCACGAAGAGATGGCAGATGTAATTGGTGCTCCGCAGCAAATCCAGGTTGAAATCCGGCTTAAACTGGGGATCGAACCGTTTCCCGCCGTCCATGGAAACCTTGTCCTCATCGG
Source organism: Lachnospiraceae bacterium UBA3316 (assembly GCA_002361955.1). Lineage (GTDB taxonomy): Bacteria > Bacillota > Clostridia > Lachnospirales > Lachnospiraceae > Hominisplanchenecus_A. The sequence goes on along the minus strand of DESK01000056.1, from coordinate 107,897 downwards.
AATACAGGATCTCGATGGAAGGATCCTCATTCAGCTTCCCGGCGCACAGATAAAGGGCGTCCGGGGAAAGGAGGTCATCGTGATCGGCAAACACCAGGTAATCCCCCGCGGCCTGGCTGATCGCCAGGTTGGTATTTTCTGAAATACCCAGGGATGCCTGGGAAGCCACCACACGGATCCTGGGGTCCAGCTCCGCGTATTCTGCCAGTACCGCTGTCAGGGGCGAGTCTCCGCCGCTCCCATCCGACAGGCACAGCTCCCAGTTTTCGTAGGTCTGCTTCCGGACGGAATCCACCATGGCCCGCAGATAGGCCTCCGGCGTCCGGTACAGGGGCACCACGATACTAAAAAGGGGCCGGTAGGGGAACTCTTTCTCCCTCTGGGCTTCCAGCTCCTTCTCCCCCAGCGTATTCTGCTGTATCCATTTTTCATAAGAAATGACGCCTGGACGTCTGCCTGTGAGCTTCTCCGCCGCCCGCCATGCCACACCCCCGGCGCCATGTTCTTTATAATAATTACGAACTTTTTCAACGAAATTCATGAAAATCTCCTCTTTTCTGACTGCGAAAAATAGGATGCCGGGTTCAAAAGCCTTTTGACCCTGGTATCATAATAGTAAAAGAAAGATCGTATGTCAAGTAACTTGTGCTTATGCCCCGGAAATGTTATGATGATCGTAATTGTTCTACAAACAGGCCTATGATAAGGAGATGTACTATGAAACGATTCAAAGAAAACACGAAAGCCCTCTTATTTCTGTGGCTTCTCGTCCTGGTAAGCTGCCTGATCGTCTTCCGGGCATTTATTTTCGGTGATGAGCTGGCTGTCTTTCAGGATGTGGGATCCGATACGCTGCAGCAGTACCTGATGCAGTATGACTCCATCATCAACGCCCTGCGGGACGGAAACCTCTCCCTCTGGGACTTTACCAACGGCTTCGGCACCAGCATGTACGCCCTGAACCTGTTCCACCCCCTGCTCTTTCTGCTCTATCTGGCAGGAGCCGTGCTGGGGCCTGTGCGCCTGCCTTCTCTGATGGTCTTTTTTGCCATCGGCCAGATCTTTCTGGCGGCGACGGCCGTGTTTTTCTTTGTGGGCCAGTTCCGGCTGACGGCGAAGGCCAGAGTTCTGGGAGCCTATCTCTACGGGTTTAACGGCTATCTCCTGGTGTGGGGGCAGCATTACCAGTTCGGCCTTTTCCTGATCCTGCTTCCCCTCCTCCTTATGCTGGCGGAAAAAGCCCTGAAAAAGCGCCGGTTCAGCTTCCTGCTCACTCTGGCCGTCTGCGTCACGGTTCTGAGCAGCGTCTATATGGCCTATATGACCCTGCTGACTCTGGGGCTGTACTTCCTGTTCCGGATTTTTTCCATGGATCTGCCTGAGCAGCCCACCAGGAAATACTGCTTTGGGGCACGGCTCCGGCTCTTTCTCATAAACTGCGGCTCTATCCTGCTGGGGCTTTTGATGATGATGGTTGTCTTTTTGCCCTCCGCCGTCTACCTGCTGACAGTTTCTTCCCGGATGGACGCCGGAGGCTCCCTGTTCGGGCGGCTCGCGGAAAACCTCTGCCTGTTCCCCTCCACCTTTTATGAGGCGGCTCTGGGCAGGATCTTTTCCTCGAACCTGTTCGGCCTCTCGGAGATACATCCGGGAACAGGAAACTACTATGAAGCCCCCCTGCTGTTTATGGGCATCGTGTTCGTGATCTTTTTTTTCCAGTATCTCTTTACGATTCACCGCCAGGAGGAGACTAGCCGGAAGGAGAAGGCAGCCCAGTACCTGGCCGTCCTGCTCTCTCTTTTCTGCATCTTTATCCAGGCCGGAAGTATGGTTTTCAATGGGTTTGTCCAGGCCTTTTCCCGCCATACCTTCCTCTTTATGCCCTTTGCGGCCCTGATCGCGGCCTGTACCCTGGATCAGCTCTGGGAACGGCACAGGATCAGCGCCGCAGGCCTGGCCGTCTCGGCCGCCCTGTTCGCCCTGCTCTACGCCGTAAAGGGTGGGGACGAGGCGCGTGTATCCGTTCTCTTCCTCTGCCTGCTGGGCGCGCTCACGGCGGCTGCCCTCCTGCTGGGATACCAGAGGCGCTTTGCCCTGCCCCCCGCCCTCACCTCCGCCCTTCTACTGCTCCTTGTCATGGCAAACATGATTTATGACAGCTACTACACCTACAATGGACGGGAAACCTTAAAAAAGACAGACGCCGCGTATTTTGAACAGCTCTATGGCGCCGATGTGACGGCCGCCTTAGGTTATCTGCGTGAAAATGACGCCTCCTTTTACCGGGTGGAAAAGGACTACGACGCCGGCAGCTACTGCATGGACGCCTCCGCCCAGAATTATTTCGGGGTAAGCACCTACAATTCCACCCCCAACAAAAATATCAATACCTTTGTGGACAAGCTGTGGCCGGGGCTGCGCCGCCTGACTCCCTCCATGTTCAGCTATCGGCAGACAGTCTATGACGGGGAACTGGCTTCCCTTATGAATATCAAATACCTGCTCTCCCACAATCCTTCCCTGGATGTGGACGGGTTCTCCATGGAAAAACAGTTCGGCTCTGTGTATCTGTACAAAAACAGCCGCACCGCATCTATCGGAAAATTTTATACAAACACAATTTCTGAGGACGCTGTGCCGGAAGATACCTCCGGCCTTGATATGGACCGTTTTCTTTCGGAACATCTGATCGTAGAGGGCAAAGGCACCAGCGACGCCTCCCTTTTTGAAGACTACGGGCTGGAGATCCTGAATTATTCTATCAAGGGACAAACATTCTCCGACACCCAGGAGATCGCTCTGCCCCTGGAGAAGGAGCATCTATATGAGTATGACCGGGTATACGCCGACCTTACCATAACCTTTGACGAGCCCGCTGTCGTGGCAGTCACCCTCAGCGACTCCTCCTGCCGCTACGCCGCCACCTCCCCGGAGAGCTCCACGGTCCATCTCCGTATGCGCATTCCCCGGAGAACCTGCAGCCAGATCCGCGTCACCTCTACCTCCGGCCCCATCAGCGGCACCATAAAAAAGGTGCGCTTTTACGGCGCAAAAGCCGTTCCTGATACGGCTCCAAAAGCCGAGATCGACATTTCCATGCCGGCAAAGGACCCCCTGGTGGAGGGCAGGGCTATGGCCCCCGCAGACGGTACGCTGATGGTGACCATCCCCTACGAAGATGGATGGAAGGCCTATGTGGACGGCGAAGAAACAGAGATTTTCCGGGCGGACTACGGGTTTATCGGTCTTCCCCTCTCTGCCGGAAACCACAGCATCACCTTCCGCTACCGGGCACCGGGGCTGACCGCCGGATTCTGGCTCAGCCTGGCAGGCTGGCTCCTGTTTTATATGGGACTGGGGGTGCGCAGGATCCTGCAAAAGGTATCCCACTGAGGCGGTATTCCCGCCACGCAAAAACGGGCAGCTTCCCGGCCATAGGCCCCGGGAACTGCCCGTTTCTTTTTTATCGTTTCACAAGCCTCTTAAGGGTCTCCTTAAAAGGAATATTCGCGTCGGAAATCTTTCTTGCCACCTTATAGGAGGTGGTTCCTTTGAGCATCTCCATGGACGCCGTGATGCGCTTATTTTCTTCACGGAGCATATTTAAGGAGGCCACCCTGCCTTTTCCCCGCACCTGGGGGTTCCCCAGGGCGAGTCCCTGGAAGATAAAGTCATAGTCGGCGTCTCCGCCCTCATGGGACACGGGATGCTCTGCCAGAAGCTTTTCATAAAACTCCCTGTACTCCCGGCACATCTCCCCGATGGTCTTGATCGAAAGCTGTTCCGTGATCCGCCTCTTTTCTTCCAGCTCCTCCGGATGGGCTTTGATATGATGCAGCAGCTCCAAAAGTTCCTCGGGCTTCGTGTCCACATCTACGACCCAACCCGCCCCGGTCTGCCGGATCCGCTCGCCCACTGCGCCGATATCCGCGCCCACCACGGGGATGCCGCACAGCCATGCCTCGGACACCGTGTAGCAGAAAGTCTCCGCCCAGGTGGGCATGATGCAGATCACATCGATCCGGCTGCTCTTTAACAGCTCAAAGATGTCGTCCTTCTCATAGACATTGCTGAAATACGTATGGGGAAGCTCCCCTAACTGGTTCAGGCAGTCATCCCCGATGGCCCCCATCACAAACCAGTTGATCTGATCCGTCTCCTTTTGCAAAAGCTCGTACACCAGGCGGCTGCCCTTTGCCGGAACCATGCCGCCGATAAAGGCTACATTCATCCTGCCGGGCTCTCCCTGCTCCGCCCGGTAATTCCCGCTGTATATCTTTCCGTCCGTATAATACCTTCCCTGATGCTCCAGAATCAGGCGCAGCCTGCATTTTCCTTCCGCCATATCGGGAATGGAAAATACCGTGTGGATGCCGCACCAGAGCACTCCCGGAAGCCCCGTACTGTTCACCACGTCGGGGCGGGCCTTCTTCTGCAGGGGCAGGGTAAACACGTTCCCCTCCCCGTCGGTGACCTCCAGATAAAGGGCCACCTCCCTGTTATCCGCCTTGTCATAATAGGCCCAGCCTGTCACATAATTAAAGCCCCGTTTTGTCCCCGGCACCTGATCCAGATGGGTTTTGACGTCCTTCGTCTTCTCCGGCTCCTTCGGCAGAGCCACCGCTTTCTTTTCATTTTTTACCAGGTCGGAGCCGTGGGGGATGACCATGCTCTTTGCTGTCAGGGACGGGAAAATATCAGTAACTACCTTTTTCGCACTCTCTGAGGGGAAGATCAGCCTCTCACAGAGAGCCAGGGCCCTCTCATTCTCCCTGCGCCACTTTTCCAGAAGCGTCACCTGCTTTGCGAACCCGCAGGTCTTATGCAGGCAGGCCCTGCAGTCCCTCTCCTCCTGGTCCGGGCAGAATTTCCCCTCCCCGTTCAGAAGCTTGACCGTGGGGCAGGCATAGTAATAGTCGTGGAGGGTGGCCGTCACCGGAATCCCCAGCCTGGCCGCCGTCTCATAGATATCCAGGGACAGCCCTACCGTATGGTGTACGTGAACCAGGTCGATGGAAAAGGCCTTCAGGATCTCCTCATAGATCTTCGCCAGACCCTCGTCGTAAAATACGGGGAATTTCTCCGCCTCCCCGATATAAAATTTCAGGGAAATCGTATCTTTTTCCGTATAGGCCGTCAGCCGCAGACAGTCCACGTCCCTGGCCGCCACGAAAAGATTGTACTCTCCTCTTAAATGCTGCACCAGATCCCTCACATGGAGCTGTGTGCCCCCGATGTTGTTGAAGGCCTCCGTGGCAAAATCCAGGTGAAGCAGGTATAGGATATTTTTGCGCCCGTTAAAGAGCTTTGTGTAGAGGTCAATATTGTCCCGGATCTCCTGGTCGGGATTCTCCATACAGTAGAGATGGTTCTTCCGCATCTGGGCGGGATAGCGCTCCTCCAAAATCCCGTTGTGGGCGTCACAGAGGGCCTGTTTTTCCGCCGTGTCAAAGGAGGCCGTACCCTTATGGAAAATAAAGGTATCGTCGCACATCACATGGATATAGCCAAGCTGCTCGCAGCGGTTACAAAAATCATTTTCCTCCCCATAGCCCCGACCGAACGTCTCAGCGTCGAAAAATCCCACTTCCTCGATCACCTGGCGTTTGATGTACATACAGAATCCCACCGCCACCGTGATCCTGGGGTAGCGGTGAAGGCTGCACCGCTCGATCAAAGCTGCGTATTCATCCACCGTCACATGCTCCGGCACAGGATTGTCCTGGCACATGATGGGCACGGAACACAGAGTGGCGCTGTTGGAGAGGGGCGTCACGGTGGCGGTGCGCCTGGAACGGTAGGCGCAGGCCTGAATCTTCTCCACCCATCCCTTCGTGACGATGGTATCGGCGTTCAGGAGGATCACGTCCCTGTCCGAGTACGCCATGCCCTTGTTGACATTGGCGGAAAATCCCTGGTTTTTTTCGTTGTGCAGCACCACCACATGGTTTCCTGCCTGTCCGTCCAGATAGGGTCGGATACGCTCATCCGGGCTGCAGTCATTGATCAGTAGTACCCTGTGTTTCTCCAGATCCGTATGCTTCCGCACGCTGTCCATGCACCGCTGTATATCCTCATAGCCATTGTATACTGGAATCACAATGTCGATCGCGTCTCCGTTTCTGTTCATGCTGTACCTCCCTGCTTCCTATTTCCAAAATTTCCACCGTCTGCTGCTCTTTTCTGCCAGTCTCTGGTATTCCTGCAGCGCCCAGTCCTTATCCTTTACCTCGACGGTTCCGCTGATCCTCAGCGTCTCCGGCAGGCTTCCCCGGGCCTCCACCAGATACACCGGGTCTGTGGTCAAAAAGACTGCCTTCCCGTCTCTCATCTCTGCCGCGTTCTGGGGAACCAGGCCGGCTTCCTCCGCCTTCAGATCACAGATACAGGGCCTTCCCTCCAAAGGATCAAAGCGAAGGGCACGGATATCCCCGCCCTTTGGCAGCCGCAGGGACAGCTCCAGCCTTCCCTCTGCCAGCCTTGTCTTTGCCTTCACCGTCTCCGTCTCCGAAAAGCCTTTTCCCGTATCCAGGTAAAGGGTGCTGTCCAGATAAAGCTCCTCCATCCTGCGCCTGCGGATCTCCTCCAGGCTCACCCCGACCTCCGGCACTGCGTAAGCCCCCAGGCCGTTGGCCTTTACATAAACCTTCTCAAAATGATCCGCCCACTGCCAGAACAGGCCGCAGTCCTCTTCTCCAATCCCGTATTCTTCTAAAAACGCGGCCCTTGGCAGCTCTTCCTCCAGCCAGGGCGCATTCGTATAAATCTCATTGATGATCCGCCAAAGGATAAATTCCGCGGGAACGGGGAAATCAAAGATCCACTCCCCGTCGATCACATACATAGCCTCCCCCTCCCGGAAAATATTATCCAGGATCAGGTCGATATTGGCAGGCGCCACCCAGGTGTAGGTTCTCCCCCGGCTCTCGCTTCCGAACACCCGGGCAAACTCCTCCGTCTCTGTTTCCTTTCCGTCTGTCCGCCCTTCCAGGCAGAGGTCAAAGACCTGGCGGACGAGAGCCTTTACCTTCTCCGGGCGCCCTGCCCGGATGGCCTGGTTCGCCTCGTAGCCCAGGCTCCTTCCCGTAAGATAGGGGTATGTGGCGCGCCCTGGCTCATGCTTTCCTGCCAGAAGGCGCATCCCACCAAAGCTCTGCGGCTTTTCTGCCGCCTCCTGTTCCTGCATCCGCCCCAGATGAGCCTTTGCCGCCTCCGTCAGCGCCGTCTTCGTCACCTGAAGCTTGCCGTTTACCCGCTCGATCCTTGTGGCGATGGCAAACGCCTCTGCCCGGTCACGGTTCAGTTTCGCGTACAGCACCTCCGTCTCCCGCCGGATGGGCTGCCTTCCCATCTCGATCAGGAAGGAATTGGCAAACCGGTCCATGACGCCTTCCTTCCGCAGGGTGTCTGCCATCTCCTGCTCCGAAAAGAGCTCAAATCTGTTTTCCGTAAAGTTCCAGTTTTTCCTGCCGTATTTCTGGCTCACCAGCGTCTCGTCTGTAAACACCTCACAGGGAAACTTGTAGTCCGGGTACGGATAATAAAACCTGTAATCTATCATGCCGCAGGCCGCCATCAGTTCCTCCCACTCCGCCTTTGAGAACGTGCGCACGGAACGGTTTCCCGGATAGCGGCGCAAACCGTCCATGTAGGCGTTTGTATGGTCCTCCGGCGCGCCGGCAAAGTATTTCAGCCCCAGCCTGTTTTCAATCGCCACCAGGATCACGCCCTCCGGCTTCAAAAAACCTGCAATATAAGACAAAAAGTCCTCATAGGGCTTCTCCCCCGCCGTAAAGCTCATGGCGTACTCAAACACCCCATTCAGGACAACGTAATCAAACTTTTCCGGGAACACCATATCATTCAGGTTTCCCACCATAATTTCCAGATTTTCCTTTCCCTGGTGTCTGGCAAAATTGATATCCGCCCGCCGCTTGGACAGCTCCACCGACACGACTTTTTTCATCCTGTCGCAGAGCAGGCCGCTGATGGCCCCGCAGCCGGAACCGATCTCCAGGCAGACGCCCTCTTCCCGGAAGGGATACCAGTTCAGGATATTTTCACGCACCGGGGAAAGATGGTAGAGGATAGGAAACTCCACCGTCCCAAGCTCCGACAGCTGCTTCCCCTCCCGGGCAATCCTCAGGATCTCTTCCTCGATATCTCCGTCCGAATAGTGATTTTCTCCGCTGTAATACTCTAAATTTAACTTCGCCATATCCGCCCCCATGTTCTTTATTTTAATGAAACCTTAGAATTCATGTCATAATAGCCTACTGTATTTTTATCTGAGATCACAGTCAGCCCACACACATCGTACAGCCGGTGGAACACCTGAAACTCCCCGTCCTGATAGCCGGTGCATCCCAGGGATACCAGGTATTCCCCTCCCTGCAGATCCAGCCTCTGGGTAAAGGTCACTTCCCGCACATCCCCGGGCTTCATCGGCGGCACCGCCGCCTTCTCGTAGGTGGTATTCGTCCCGGTAAGCTCAATGCCCTTGAGGTTTTTGATCGTAAAGGCAAAGATCGGCTCCTTGACCTCCTTGTGGGCCTGAATCTTCATGCGCACCGAAAACGTTGTCCCCTTCATGAAAGTATTTGTGATAAGCCCCTCCTCATCCAGCAGGGCGTAGTCCACGATCTCCGCGCTTTTCTCCCCGTACTCAATCAGCTCCGGATTGGCCTGTATGGCCTGCTTCCACTCCCTGGTGCCGGAAAGCTTTGTGATGTCATTGGCGTCCTCATCCTGCTCCAGCTCCGAGGGATCAAACTGGTTTACCAGCACCTTTTTGTAGATATCTACCGTCTCCTTCGGGGTTCCCTCAAAGATCTTCTGCCCCTTATTCAGCAAGATGGCCCGGTCGCAGTACTTTGTAATGCTTCCCAGGTCATGGCTGACGAACAGGATTGTCTTCCCCTGTTTTTTGAACTCCTCGAATTTCCGATAACACTTGGCCTGGAAAAACACATCTCCCACTGACAGGGCCTCATCCACAATCAGGATCTCCGGATTGATGTTGATGGCCACGGCGAAGGCCAGCCGCACAAACATACCGCTGGAATAGGATTTTACCGGCTGGTACACGAAATCCCCGATATCGGCAAAATCCAGGATATCCTGCATCTTCGCATCGATCTCTGCCCTGGAGAAGCCGATCATCGTCCCATTCAGATATACATTTTCAATGCCCGTATATTCCATATCAAACCCGGCGCCCAGCTCCAGGAGGGCGGAAATCCTGCCGTCCACCTGGATCTCCCCGGCACTGGGGGTGAGTACGCCTGTGATCAGCTTGAGCATGGTGGACTTTCCTGAGCCGTTCGTCCCGATGATCCCCACAGTCTCCCCCTTTTTCACCTCAAAATTGATATGATGCAGGGCATAATGCTCCTGGTAACATTTTTTTCTCGTGAGCCCCAGGGATTCCTTAAGCCTGTCCTTGGGATTGTCATACAATTTATAAATTTTCGTAACATCCGTCACCCGGATCGCCGTTTCACTCATTTTTTATCTCCTATCATAAGAAATGATGATTTAAGTGCCAAAAGCCTTTACCCCCTGGTATCCGATTATAAAATATCCGCGAAATGGATACGGAGCCTTTTAAAGATCCTGGTTCCCAAAACAAAGAGGAGCAGGGTGAAGCCCCAGAAATATAAGGTGAGCCCCGGCCTCTCCCAGAACCAGACATGGTAAACGAAAGCGTCCCGGTAGCCGTAGACAATGTAGTACATGGGATTCAGTTTGAAGATCGTCTGCAAAACTGCCGGAAGCCCGAAGCTTTCCAGATTCCACATGATAGGCGTCGCCCAGATGCCCACCTGCAGCAGGATATTGACGATTTGCAAAAGATCGCGAAAGAACACTGCGATGGCGGAAGAGGCATAACAAAAGCCGAGCACCAGGGCAAACATACAAAACGAATAATACAGCGCCTGTATCCCCCAGATTCCCGGAAATTTCCCATAGCATCCGAAAATCACCAGGGTCACGCACACGAAAAATACGTGGATAAACAGAGCGGAAATGGCCTTGATCACAGGCAGGATCTCGATCTTAAAGACAACCTTCTTCACCAGATAGCTGTACTCCATCAGCACGTTGGTGCCTCCCGTCACCGCGTCCTGGAAATAAAACCAGGGCACAATACCGGCCAGCATCCATAAAAAAAAGGGATAACCGTTATACTCGCTGGTAGCCAACGGCTTTAAGCCTCCCTGGAACACGAACCAGTATACAAGCACCGTGACGATGGGCTGCACCAGCGCCCACACGATCCCCAGGTAAGAGCCTGCAAATTTCTTTTTAAAATCATTCTTTGCCAGAGTCCAGATCAGTTTCCGCTCTGTCACAAAATTCTTAACCATACCTACTCCTTCTTTGCCTTCCGCGCCAAAAAATGCCCGCAAAAGGCACAGGTTATTTCTGAACATTTTTTTATAATTATAAGCCACTGTTCACTTCGTTCACAGTAACATTCGCAAATCCATCTAAAATTTGCTCACACCTGAATCACTTTCTTACGGTCTGTGCAGTACATGCACAGACCTATATGAACAGTAACAATTATAACAAAGAACCCTTAATACTTCAACCCGCTTTCTCGACAACGCCCCTATTATGTGTTATACTCCTATTATCAGATAGGTCTGCGCATTTCCTGCGCAGCATCAATATGCCCCGGGCAGGCAGCCGTCTGTCCCTGGGTTCATACCAAGTAAGGAGAACGTATTTTATGAAAAGAACAACACTGGTTATCATGGCTGCCGGGCTTGGCAGCCGCTTTGGCAGCGGAATCAAACAGCTTGAGCCCTTCGGGCCGAACGGCGAGATTATCATGGACTATTCCATCCACGACGCGTTGGAGGCGGGCTTTGACAGGATCGTCTTCATTATCCGGAAGAGCCTGGAGAAGGATTTCCGCGAGATTATCGGTAACCGCATTGAGAAAATTGCCGATGTAGCCTATGCCTTTCAGGAGATCGACAACCTTCCGGATGGCTTCACCGTCCCGGAAGGACGCGTAAAGCCCTGGGGAACGGGCCAGGCCATCCTCAGCTGCAAAGACCTGGTGGACAGCCCCTTCGTAGTCATCAACGCCGATGACTACTATGGAAAGGAAGCCTTCGTAAAGCTTCACGATTTCCTTGTGACCGCCTCCCCTCTGCAGGACAAACTGAATTTCTGCATGGCAGGCTTTATTCTGGGCAACACCTTAAGCGATAACGGTTCCGTGACAAGAGGCATCTGCCATGTGGACAGGGAAAACCATCTTCTGGACGTCAAGGAGACCCACGATATCTACAAGCTGGAAACGGGAGCCGGTGTACCGGACGGAGCCGGCGGCTACCGGACGGTGGACACCGCAAGCAACGTGTCTATGAATATGTGGGGCTTTACCCCCGAGATCTTTGCCATCCTTGAAGACGGCTTCAAAGATTTCCTCAGCCGTTCCGGCGGGGAGCTGACCAGCGAATACCTGCTTCCCACCATCGTAGATTCTCTGATCGCCTCCGGGAAGGCTCAGGTTACGATGCTTGAGACACAGGACAAATGGTTTGGCGTCACCTACAAAGAGGATAAAGAAACGGTTGTAAATTCCTTCCGGGAGCTGATCGCCGCAGGCGTTTACCCGGAAAGGCTTTATGAGTAAACATCTAAGGAGAGACGTATGATCTTAAACAACCCTATTGGGCGACGGCTCCTGTCCGCGCTTCTATTCACCTTCCTTCTGCTGTCTCCGTCCGCTGCCGGCCACGGGCTGGCGGCGGATGCGGCAGTTTTGGAGGAAACGGCTGCCCCTCAGCCGCTGTCTGAGGGGACGTTTTTTGACGGGGAAGCGGCGGCGCCCCTTCCCTCAGCCGGACTCCCCGTTCTTCCAAACTACAACAGAGACAGCCTTCCGCTGTCTCTGTCACGGGGAATCCTGCCCGCCCGGTACGATTCCCGCAGCAAAGGCTACGTGACATCCGTTAAGGACCAGGCTTCCTGGGGCGCCTGCTGGGCCTTCGGCGCCCTCGCTGCCGGGGAGAGCAGTATGTTAAAGAAGGGGATCGCCGGAAGCACCATTGACCTTTCGGAAATGCACCTCGCCTACTTCTTTTTTCAATGTCCCCAGGATCCTCTGGGGCTGACGGCAGGCGACACTGTGCGCAACAACACCGGAGAGCATTATCTCAACACCGGAGGGAACAATCTGTTCACCATGTTTGCCCTCTCCAAATGGCTCGGGCCGATCTCTGAGTCCCTGATGCCCTACGGCAATACCTCCGCCATCAGCCAGGCTTACGCCTACCGGGACACTGCCCACCTGCAGAACGCGCGGTTTGTGAACTCGGCAGACTCTGCCAGCGTAAAAAACCTCATCATGGAATACGGGGCAGTATCCACCGCCCTCTACTACCATCCCTCCTTCCAGAATACCAACGGGGCGTATTTCTTCCCCTATCCCGGGAACGGAACCAACCACATCGTGAGCATCGTAGGGTGGGATGACACCTATTCCCGCAGCCATTTTTCCGTGACCTATAGCGGACAGACCGTCCGGCCCTCGTCAGACGGCGCCTGGATCGTCAAGAACAGCTACGGAACCTCCCTGGGAGACGGGGGATATATCTATATCTCCTACGAGGACGCATCCTTTACCCAGATCAACGGAGATTACTTAAGCTACGCCTTTGACATGGAAAAAGCGGACAACTATGACCACAATTACCAGTACGACGGCTCTTTTGGGGCAGAGATCGTCACGTCCATGAACGACACCAGCCTGGCAAATGTCTATAAGGTACGCGGAAACCCCGGAAGCAATGAACGGCTGGATGCCGTCTCCTTTTCCCTGTTCAGCCAGAACGTACGGTACAGTATCCAGATCTACAAAAATCCTTCCGCCGGGAAACCGGATTCCGGAAGTCCCGTGTTATCCTCGCCGCAGACGGGGACAACGACCTACAGCGGCTATTATACCATCCCGCTGAACGAGAAGATCGTATTTACCCAGGGCGATACCTTTTCCGTGGTCATCACCCTCCATTCTTTAGGGGAATCCTCCGTAAAATACTTTGTGGACCAGACGGGCGAGGCCTCCGGCCTGCAGTTCCTCTCTTCCTCTTCTGCGAACCAAAGCTTTTACGCCTCGGAGGCCTCCGACGGCTGGATCGATTTCCACAGCCTGGGGTACGGGAAAACGGCCAGGATCAAGGCCTTTACCACAGACACTTCGGAGCCTCCCACAGAGGTGGAGGTCATCACAGGCACGCTGAAGCGCCCGGTGATCACGTATTTGAAGCGCTCAGGTTCCGGGAAAGTCAAACTTAAATGGCGTTCCGTAAAAAACACAGAAAAATACGAGCTCTACCGCAGCCTGAAGAAAAACAGCGGCTATAAGCGGATCGCCGTCACGTCCAAGACTACCTACAGCGACACAAAACGGCAGCCGGGAGCCACCTACTACTATAAGGTCAGGGCCCGCCGGACCTTAAACGGCGCCCCCGCCTACAGCAAGTATTCCCTGGTGAAGAACGTAAAACTTTCCCTGTCTGCGCCGACGCTTTCCACGGTGAAGGTCTCCGGCAAAAAGGTGACCCTCAAGTGGAAAAAGATTACCGGCGCAAAAGGCTATCAGGTCTTCCGCTCTTCCAGGAAAAACAGAGGCTTCCGGATCCTGAAAACCTGCCAGAAAGCCTCCTGCTCCTACAAGCTGAAAAAGAAAAAGGTGTACTATTATAAGGTCAGGGCTTACACCGTCATCGGCGGGAAAAAGGTTTACAGCAAATTTTCCACGGTAAAGAAAAAATAAAAGAAAAAAGCTATGCAATCGGCGAACCTTTTGCATAGCTTTTTTTATTTTATAAAAAACAGCCACTTCCCGGCCCGTTTCCACCAAAGGCCAAAGGGCAGCAGGATCAGCATACTAAAACCAAGCCCCGCCGCAGATAAGAGGGCGATGGCCGCGCCTTCCGTCAGCTCCTCCAGCGGAAGGTACCTGGCCGCAAGAATCTGAATGGGCTTGTGGAGCAGGTAGATCCCAAAGCTGCACCGGGCAGCCAGCTCCACAACTCTGGAAGTATGTACGCAGGAAAACCCTCTCCGAAGCAGCTCAAACAGCGTCATTCCCATCACAAAGAGAAACAGGCTGCTGTACCATGTCAGCCTGGTGGATTTGAAAAATCCATGGCTGTAGAGGTAATACTGCCCTGCCGTGTTCAGAAGGAAGGAGACGGCGAAGGCCAGCATAAGAAGCCAGGTCCTGACCCGCTCCAGCACCCTCCGCCGGGAGATCAGGTAGCCCCCCAGCAAATACAGGCCGTACAGCCCGCCCAGATACTCCAGCTCCAGCTTTATTTTGAGGGGTTCCCCTCCGGCCACAGCCTCCGTGAGAAATACATTCACCGTAGGGACCACAAGAAACGCCGCGCAGCCCACCAGATAGGGCAGGCAGAAGGATTTCGTATTCTTTACCCCCCGGACTGCCAGGGAGAGGAAGGGCAGGGCCAGGTAAACGCCCAGAATCATCGGCATATACCACATATGGGATAATTCCGGCGTCCGCAAAAACACCATCTCCTTCAAAAGATCCGTCCACCGGAAGACCACATCCTGGAACATGCACGCAAAGCCGTAATTCAGCACGATCCACAGCTCTGTGGTGGCCAAAAGGGGCAGAAACGATTTCCTGTAAAACTCCCCGGGATCCCTTTCCCTGTCCAAAAGCAGCGTCCCGGTGATGGCCAAAAACAGCGGCACGCCAAGCCTTCCTATGGTAAACAGCGTATTTTCCGCCAGCCACAGCAGCCTTCCCACCTGCTGCTCTCCCCGCAGGACGGGCCCATAGAGACTCTCCGTCCCATGGCAGAGAACGACGCACACGACGGCACATACCCGCGCCCAATCAATCCATGCCTTCCGTTCCTTCATGGCTGCCTCCTATCCTCTTTGAAATCAGATACCTGGGGCGTCCCTTTACTTCCTCATAGATCTTCGAAATATAGTAGCCGATGATTCCCAGGCTGATCATGATGATGCTTCCGATGATCAGAATCAGCAGGATCACGGTGGTAAACCCTTCCACCGCGTGTCCCAGGAAGAATTTCACCAGGGTCTGTATCCCCATGACCAGGGCAAAGAAAAATACGAACACCCCGGCCACCGTCACCAGCTGCATGGGCACGGCGGAAAAGGATACGATATTTGTGACGGCATATTTGATGAGGGACCAGGTGGACCACTTGGACTCCCCGGCCTCCCGCTCCTGCACGTCAAACTCCACCGACGTGGACCGAAACCCTACCCAGGAGGACAGGGCCCGGAAAAAGGCGTTTCTCTCCGGCATGGAGAGCAACGCCTCCACAGCTTTCCTGTCCATCAGCTTAAAATCCGAAGCCCGGGACATATCAAATCCCACTGCCCGGGAGATGATCCGGTAGAACATCCCGGCGCTGGCTCTGTGAAGGGCGCTCTCTTTTCCTCTGCTTCGTTTGACTCCCTCCACCACCTCATAGCCCTGCTCCCAGAGCCTGTACATGGTGACCAGGGTTTCCGGCGGATGCTGCAGGTCGCAGTCCATCACGGCGCAGCAGTCTCCCGAGGCGTTTGCCATTCCCGCGAAGATCGCCGATTCCTTTCCAAAATTTCTCGAAAAATGTACCCCTACGATATGCCTGTTTTTTTTTGCGGCTTTTTCAATTTCCTGCCAGGTGCCGTCCCTGGAACCGTCATTCACAAAGATCAGCTCATAGGAAATAGCGGCATCCTCCAGGATGCCGCTGATCGTCTCCGCTGCTTTGGCCAGCATTTTTTCTTCATTGTATGCGGGCAACACTACTGACAGCATATATCTCCGTCCTTTCCGCTGTTTTTCCTATATCCAAAACTTTTCAGTGGGAGCTTCCAGAGAAATCTCCGGGCACTCCTGGCCGCAGATCTCATAGAGCTTCCCTGCAAAATAGATGTCATGGAGGGCAATGCCGATATTGTAAGCCAGGATTCTCTCCCTGTCATTTTCTCTTCCCGCCGCATTTCCGGATACGACGTCCGACACCTCCGCAAAGGAATGAAAACGGTCAAAATAGCGGAATCCCTTCACATGATCCCTGTCATCAGCAAATATCTTGTCAAAAAACAGGTCGCAGTTTGTAAATCCCCTGGTATGGACTGGGACTACGAGAACGCCCTCCTTGAAGCAGTCGTCCGGACAGATATCCGTCTCAAACACGGTGGCCGCGGAGACCACCACGTCACTCTCCCTCACGACCTCCTCGTAGGTGTCGCAGTAAACAAACTCCACGTTTTTGGCATCGGCAAACCGCTCTGCAAACAGCTCATGCTGATCTTTGTATTTTTTCAGCTTGATCGTGAGCTTTCTGTCGGGATAAAGGGCCAGAAGCACCGCCAGGGCTGCCCGGGCCGTGTTTCCAAGGCCGATAAACCCTAAGAGCGAGAAATCCTTCACCGCCAGCAGCTTCACTGCATGGGCCGCCACAGCCCCCGTCCGCATCGTCGTGATCCAGGTTCCGTCCAGAAGCGCCAGATTTTCCCCTGTATCCAGCTGATAGAGAAGGATCTGGCTTTCCAGGCTTGGCTTTCTCTCGGGATATCTTGTCACCAGCTTGACGCCGCCCCAGCCGCTCCCCGGAAGGATAGCTGGCATCGTATTGTAAAACACTCCGGGAATCCCGGGTTTCAGGCTGATCTTTGCGGGAAGCAGCGCCTCCTTTTTATGGGCAATCGCCCAGGATACCCACTCATAGCACTGCATGGGGGTGATCCCCGCCTTTGCGATCCTGTCAAAGGAAATGATCTTCATATAACGGCTCCTCCTTTATGACTCTTTGCTCTGTCCATCCTGCTCTTCCTGTTCCCTGTCCCATTCCTTCCGCTCCGCAAGAGCGATCTTCTGGGCCAGCTCCTTCACCCGGTACTCCAGGCTGGATATCTCAATGGTCATATAGAAACATTTCAGGATCAGCAGGAAGAAAATAATCAGGAAAATAAAATTTGTGGATGAGTAAATTCCAAGCAGCTTTGCCCCCCAGATCGCCAGGTCGGGAATCAGGCTGAGTATTACGAGAATCCCCGAAAAGACCAGCCAGAAAATGGCATGCCCGATCTGAAGCTTCGACTGCCTTATTTTTTTCAGCATATACGCGGCCGTTCCTATGGAAATTACGATCAAAACAATTCTGAAAACTAAACTAAGCATATTTTCTCCGCTCGCTTTCGTATCTTTTTATTGGGATTAACGGTTTCTTTTTCTAAAATTCTGCACCACCAGGATGGATACCAGCACACGCATCATATACTTCATGGATCGGGAGAAATTCAGATAGCTCTCGCCCGCGATTCTCTCCTCCATGTGAACCTGCACCTCTCCCACCTCTGCTCCCTGCTTTACCAAAAAGGAGATGGTGTCCGGTTCCGGCTCATAGTTGATGTTGTTGGCAAATTCCCTGATCATATCCCGGTTGAACATTCTCATCCCCGATGTGGGATCCGCGATCTTCCGCCCGGTAGTCATGCGGATAGCTTTTGAGATCAAAAAGCTTCCCAGCATACGGAACGATTTGTTTTTCTTTTCGTCCACAAAGCGGGAACCGATTACGATGTCATACCCTTCCTCCATCTTTTCCAGCATCATACTGATATACTTCGGAAGATGCTGGCCGTCCGCGTCAAATTGAAGGACACAGTCGTACCCATTTTCATAGGCGTACTTCATTCCCGTCTGAAATGCCCCCGTCAGTCCCAGATTGATGGGCAAATCCAGGATATGATAATGATTTCGATGGCAGATTTCAGAGGTTCTGTCCCTGGAGCCGTCGTTGACGATGAGATAATCATACTGTCTGTATTTGGACTGCAGCTCCTCCACCACCCGCTCAATATTCTCTTCTTCATTGTAAGCCGGAATAACAATTAATAACTTCAAAACTCTATTCTCCTCTGTGCGTGCCATGCCGCGCTACTTCTGCATGACGCCGTTTAAAATGACTGGTTTCTCATTTTCAAATTGCAAAATATAAGGAATATGGTTCACCTGCTTCTCCACCGGCGGAACCTGCATATAGTCCCCGTACACCGCCGTCAGAAACTCTTGGTTATTATGGGGAAGATAAACCTCTGTATCCTCAAAGGGCACCTTCTGAAGAGGAAAGATCCCATCCCTGCGGAGCCGCTTTTTCAGTGGATTCATCCCCGCGAAGGTGGTTACATACTTTGTCTCCATATGTTCATATTTCCGCGCCGCCCGTTCAAACCTGCGGTAGAGGAACCGGGGCGATACGTGGAAAAGCTTCATGGCGTAGTGGACGGCTGCGCAGACTGCTCCTGCCGCCGTGCCTGCCAGGCCCTCCAGATTGATCACCGGATGGGGCGTCCCGCAGAGGAAGAGCAGCTTGCCGTATACCATGGCTGTAAAGGCCTGCCTCTTTGCCTTTTTCTTTGTGGGCGCAAGGCCGTCCAGCGGGAAAATGTCCAGGTCGATGCACAGGTCGCATTTCATATCCTTCGAGAACTCTGCCACAAACTTTGTCCCCTTTCTCTGAAGATGGGTAACGTTGCAGGCGTAGTTTTTGTCGATCTCCGGGGTCAGAAGCTTGTACTTCTCTCCCATCTCCTTAGGGGCGATCTTCAAAAACTTCTCATAATCCTTCCGCATCATGGCCACATCCGTGTCATCGTCCCAGGGAATAAAGCCCTGATGGCGGACAGCGCCGATGGCCGTCCCGTATACCACAAAATAAGGCAGCCCGTGCTTTTCGCACACAGCCGCGAAATCCTTTAGGATTTCAAGCTGGGTCTCCTGCAATCTTTTCAAAACCTCCGGTTCATAGCCACGCCTTTCATACTTAAAAGCCATACTCTACCCTTTCCTTTCCGGGAGCCTCTACACAAGCTTTTGTCCCTCGGCCAAACGGTGTACCCGCTCAGCTGTTATCTCCCACGTATAATTTTCCTTTAATCTCTGATAGGTCTTTGACGCTGCCTTCCTTCGGTACTCCTCTTTTGGCAGTACCCGCCGCAAAGCCTCCGTCACCGTTTCCGTATCGTTTTTCCGTATAATCATGCCGTAGGAGGGATCCAGAAGCATCTCTTTGGCTCCGCCTCTCTCGGTGGTGACGATGTAGCAGCCGCAGGCCGCCGCCTCCAGTATGGAGGTGGAAAAGCCCTCGGAATCCGAAGGCAGGCAAAAGATATCCGTCTGCTTCAGCATCCCGATCACTTCCTCAAACTCCAGCCTGCCTAACAGAAAAATCCCCTCCCCGCTGCGGTTCTCGATGGTCTCCCTCTCGTCTCCGTCTCCCGCGATCAAAAGGAAGACCTTCTGCCCTTCCTCCCGAAGCTTTTTCACGGCGTCCACCAGCTGAAGGATTCCTTTCTCCTTTAAAAGCCGGCCTGTAAAGCCTATCACCGTTCCGTCCTCCGGAATCTGATACTTTTCCCGGAAATCCGTAAGCTTCCTCTGCTTGACCTCCTCGATTTCCTCCAGATCCACCGCGTTGTACAGAGTTCCCCTGGCCTGTATATGGAAATGCCTGATCCACTCACAGCAAGCCTGGGAGACTCCGTAGAACTCCCGGCACAGCAGTTTGTCAAAAACCGTAAGCAGGTGCTCCACCCCCTGGACAGCCAGGTTTCCCACCCTGCTGTGAATGTTCAGATGGCTGGTGCCGTGATCCACCATAATACACCGGACGCCCTTCCTGCGGGCAAAAAAAGCTCCGTAGACCGAATGGATATAAAATCTAGTGTTTACCATCACCAGGTCAAACTCCTTCGCCATCAGTTTTTTATGAAGCCTGAAGAATTCTCCCACAGGCTTTAGCACCGGATACCGCCCGTTCATCAGATCCAGGCAGGGCAGGCGGAAGATTTCGATGCCCTCAGACACCTCGTGGGCCTTCGTCCCCGGTATCCGCGAGGTCACCACCGTGACCCTGTCTCCTCTCCTGATCAGGTATCTGGCCAGATTGTAGGTATAGCGTTCCACACCTCCCATATGGGGAAGATACTGTGAAGAAAAAATGCACACATTGCTCATACTGCCCCTCTGCTTTCCAATCGAATGCCGCAAACTCCGTGAAAAACCTGCGACAAAATTACAGAATCTCCTTTAACGCCTCCACAAGACGGTCGTTATCCTCCTGATTTCTCACGGCCAGGCGCAAAAACTGCCTGCCGTCCATAATGATCTTTCCGGACAGATCCTTGATCAGCATCCTGTGTTTTACCAGAAGCTCTCTCGTCACCTCCCTGGAGGTTTTCCCTCCGGTCAGCTCCACCATCACATAGTTGGCCTGGGAGGGAATCACACGGAGACCGTCGATCTTGCTCAGATCCTCCATATACTGCCTCCGCACCTTGCGGATTTTCTCCAAAGCCTGGGCATAATCCTTCTTATATTTTTCCTCGATCTGCATATAAAATTCCCCGAAGGAATTAATATTCCAGATAGCCACCTCTTTTTTCATTTCACCGATCATCTGCTCGTCGGCGGATACAAGGATGCCCAGCCGGATTCCCGGCACGCCGTAACACTTAGAGATAGATTTCATGACAACAAGATTCCTGTAGGCGCCGATGATCTCCTCCGCGATCAGGGTACTGTCCTCCTCATCCGCGAAATCCACGAAGGATTCATCCACCAGCAGGCGGATATTTCTCTCCTTACACCAATCGGCCAGGCGCAGCACCTCCCCTTTGGGGATATAATTTCCTGTGGGATTGTCCGGGTTCACCAGGACAAGGGTTTCAATTCCCGTTCCCTCAAAATATGCTATCAGATCCTCCGCCGTATAAGACAGGTTCTCATTTTGCGGCGTAAAGATCACGCTCTCCTCCCTGTCATAACGGTTGGGGTACTCCTCAAACGTGGGGCGGATGAAGCCTGTCTTTCCGTGAAGCCTCTCCATCAGGCATTTGATCAGCTCCGCGGCCCCGTTCCCCACCAGGATATGCTCCTGGTGAACACCGAAGTTCTTTGCCGCCAGCAGGCTGTTCACGCTCATACCGGAGGGATACTGGGTCAGCAGCGTCTCAAAGCTGGCCTTCATCTCGTTCATCAGCTTCTGGGGCGGGAAATAGGGATTTACCAGATAGCAGAAATCCAGCATCCTGGGATAGCGCCAGTAACCGCCGTATCTCCTCTGCAGAGCCTCCAGCTTGCTGTCCCCGTCCGTCTCAAAGATGGAGGAGGCAATGTCCAGATCCTGGATATCGTCTATCTCATACCAGGATTCCCCGTCAAGCTTCTTCGCCTTGATCTCCGGATCGTCCAGCATGGTGATCACCCGGAGAACCTGCTCATAATATTCGTTGTTTCCCAGGGCCCTGGAATAGGCGTCCAGGAAGGGAACATAGTGGGTCTGGGAAAAGTGACGGCCGAACTTATAGATATTTACGGTCTTATAGTAATTGGGGATATCCTCAAAGACAAATTTCTTTCCCGGCACAAAGGCCTCAATGGAATCGTCTTCCCCCAGCTTGACGCAGGTGCCGTCCATCCAGCTCTCATACTTGTCCACCAGCGCCAGGGTCTCCCTGGGGTCGTCCATCAGGACTTTTAATACGCTGTCCTCGAAGATCAGGTCGGATTCCAGAAGCAGCGTGTCATCTTCCAGAAGATATTCCTTGGCCAGGGCCAGGGAGTAAATGTTGTTTGTCTTATCGTATATGGGGTTATCCACAAAACATACGGGCGTGGAAATCGCCAGAGAATCCACATAATCCATAAGCTTTTTGCCCTCATAGCCCACCACGATCACAATCCTGGCAAGGCCCAGGGCGTCCAGCTGGCGCAGCATCCTTTCGATCAGGGTCACGCCGTTTACCTTTACCATGCACTTTGTATTATTCTGCGTCAGATCCTTCAGACGCTTTCCCATTCCAGCCGCTAAAATAATTCCCTGCATATCTGTTTCTCCTTATAGATTCTATCAAAAATTTTTATGGCCATTTGTCCCTTGCATCTTCATATTGGGTCAAGTGTATCACACAATGGCTCATTTCGCAACTATCCCCGATGCACGGCCCGAAGGAACCACCTTGCTCCCCCGACAGCCAGCAGAGGCAGAAAGACGCCTGCCGCGCAATATACGGGCCATATGCCAAAAGCGTAGGGAAAGGTTTCTATGACTGCCGTATCCGCATGAATCCATGCGCCGTAGAGGATGT
Source organism: Lachnospiraceae bacterium UBA3316 (assembly GCA_002361955.1). Lineage (GTDB taxonomy): Bacteria > Bacillota > Clostridia > Lachnospirales > Lachnospiraceae > Hominisplanchenecus_A. The sequence continues at coordinate 85,724 of DESK01000056.1, read as the reverse complement.
CCACCAGCTTGATCGCTGTAAAATGAAGGGCCATGATATGGAAGCTGTTCTTTCCGATACAGGTAAACAGCCGGCTGTGGCCCATGGCCTTCGCGAGCCCTGCGCAGAAGTAAATGCCCACCGCCGTCACCGGGTAAAAGAGCAGGGGATGAATAATGCTGTTTTTCGCCAGCTCAATCATCCCGATATCAAGGCTCAGCACCCCGTACAGCAAAACAGCCGCCAGGATTGTCCCATACCAGGTTACATACTTCTCCAGCCGTTCCCTGGAAAGCTTCGCCGCATATCCTGCGTAAAGGGCCGGAACTGCCAGAAATACCGTCTGCATATGGTAGTTCAGCCCGATATTGGCATTATTGATATAAAGGCCTATGCAGCCTGTAAGTAAAATCAAAAGCCCTCTCACCCTCACGGGATGGCTCTTTTTTTCTGAATAGTTAAAAATAAGAAAGAAGATTGCGTTGGCAAGAAACAGCACCGGCACAAACCACAGGGCAGAAAGCAGAGTCTCCGCCGTAGTCATGACAAAGGAGGATGCTGTATAATAGATTATTTTTGATAAGTCATAGACCTCCTTTTCGCTGGAGATCATGTGCAAACTGCGAAAGACATTGTGCAGCAGAACATAAACGGTGCCATATCCCACAAACAGGGGCACATAGTTCCGCAGTCTGACCCCCATAGCCTCCCAGGGCCTCTCCGCCTTCTCTTTTTTAAAGCAGAAGCCCGACACGAAAAAGAATACCATCAAATGATACGTATACACAAAGGGCCCCAGTGGAAATCCCGTCATCGGAAGCTTCCAGCAGCAGTGGCCCAAGACAATCGATATGATTCCCACTGCTTTTAAATGATCCACAAAGGGATCCCGCTTTTTTACCGGCATAATCATCTCTCCTTTTGTCCCTCAGGCTGGCTCTTAATTTTCCATATACTGTATGCGAATAAAACAAAAACACTGAAAAGAAGCACTGCCATGGACAGCATAAAGGACAGCGCCGCCCCCTCTACGCCTGCCCGTCTCACCAGGAGCGGAGAAGCCCACTGGGCAAATCCCCAGGTGATGATATACGCCACCACCAGAAGATGCTGCTTTCTGATTACCGTGAGAGAGTTATCCAGCACATTCACGAAGGTGTTCAGCCCTCCTCCCAGAAGCAGGATCAGAAGAGCCCCCCGGTACCCCTTCAGGGGGACGCCGTAAACAAGAGAAAGCACGGGAATCCCGAGGGCATAGCCCCCTGCCAGCACCAGCAGGGCGAAGACCGCCAGCTTAAACAGCACGCCCCGGACCAGCCGCAGGTAGGTCTCCATATGGTGCAGGTTCCACTCAATGGCCATCTTTGTGATCACCGGGCGGAATACGATGTAGATCAGGTTGATCACCGACGCCGGCATAAACAGGATTCCGTAGACCGTCTGGGCCCCGGCCTCCATGATTCCCCCGGTGATGGCATGGTCAATGGCAATCTTGGGCGCATTGAAAATGGACATCACCAGATACGAATTCAAAAACAGCGGAAAGCAGATGGCTGCCAGCTCCGGGAACCACCGCCATCCCTTCTCCTTTTCCTGCCTTTCGTCGCGCACTCCGGCCTTCCGCATATAGCGCAGCTCAAAGAGAGCCAGGCAAACGAGAGAAACGCAGCCCATGCAGATACAGGCCGCCAGCAGGTCAGACCTGGAAACCAGGACGGCCGCAAAGACAGCCAGGGATAACACTACCCGCAGGGACAGGGCTTTTCCTGCCAGGTCAAGCCTCTCTTTCTGCTGAAACCATCCCTGATACACATCCGACACGGCTTCCCCCGCCTTATAGACACTGAGGGCCAGGACCACCGCGGCCTTGTACCCCGTATAGCCGTAGTAAAGAATGTAGCCTCCCGTCGCCGCGATCATAGCCAGCACCGTGACCATGCGGAAAATAAAATACTGCCGGAAGCTATATTTTCCCGCCACATCTGTGGCCTGGTAGAGCCGCACCTGAAAGGTTCCGATGGTGAGCGTCACCTGGACGATGGACCAGGCAATACTGAAAATATCGCTTTCTGCCGCTCCCAGAAACCGCGCCGCCAGCGCCAGGAGCAGCACAGACACGCAGGCATTGCAGGCGCTTCCCATAATATTCCAGAAATATATCGTTTTATCCGTTGGTTGTTCTCTTAAGCTTCTCACTTCTTTGCCCTTTTCCTTAATAACGAAAGCCCCAGCCCAAACATCCAGCCGGGCACAAGCTTCAACACGATTTCAAATTTAATGATCACAGGCGCCATGTCCCGCATAGCATACATTTTCCGTATATCCCTGGTTTTCCGCGCCCTGGCAAAGTCCTGGATCTCCCTGCGTTCCTTCTCCGGAAGCTCCGGGAATCTCTTGATAAATTCCATAGCCAGCCTGTAGCTGTAGTCCACCCGCTTTTTATAATATTCTTCTTTGGAGGCGATGCTCTTGAAGATACCGCTTACGTTGGCTCCGTGCCTGCGGTAGAGCACCAGAGGCTCCTCCAAAAAGACAACCTTTCCAAAAACGCTGGCCCCCGCCGTCACCCATTTGTCATGGGCCGTATCCTCCGGGAAGGGAAGCAGCCGTTTGGCCACATCGCTTCGCACCACAATGCTCATGCCTATGGCATAGGTGGTAAACACCGCCCGGGAGGTGATGGCGTCTCCCGTCCTCCATTGATCGCACACATCCTGGTGGTTCGCCCGGTAGGAGGGATTCACGACCGCGTCTGTCCCGTCGATGATCGCCCTGTCTGAGGACGCCAGCACGGCCCCCTCTTCCTCCAGAGCCCTGACACATTTGGATATCTTATCCTTCCTCCAGATATCATCCTGGTCGCAGTAGGCCAGATACGTTCCCTGGGCCATCTCCGTGAGCCGCTCAAAGGATCTGGCATATCCCAGGTTTTCCTCCCCCGCCAGGTAACGGTACTTCTTTGTCCGGAAAATCTCTTCCAATACCTTCGTCTGAAACTCCGTGGCGGGATCGTCGTCCCGGATGATCACCTCGATCTCCGGATAATCCTGTTCTTCCAGAGAGCGCAGCTGCTTTTCCAGAAACACAGGATCGGGGCGATACATAGAAATCAAAACACTAACCAGCTCCATCGCCGCTCCTTTCTGCCGTGAGGCATTTAAAAAAATCTGCCTGCCAGGGCACACTGGTAGATCATCACAGCTGTGAGGAGACCTCCTGTGCCCAGTGCCATCTTTGCCGCAAGCTCCCGCTTCATGCGGAAACGCAGCTTATCATTCATAAAGAAAATCGCAAGGAAATAAATAAACGGAAGATAGTATCTGGCCTGAACTCCCGAGATCACCTCATCCCCCACCGGCGTAAAGCTCAGATACAGGGCCAGCCAGATCAGGAAAAGTGTCATGACCAGCACGAGGGCCATAAAAATTCTTGATCCCCTGCCAATCCTTATCTCCTTTTCCTCCTTGTCCTCATAAAACATCAGCATAAAGAACACAGGAACGAGAAGGGCGCACCACTTATCCCCAAGCATTCCCAGGGAGGCATAATTTAAGAACATCAGGTTTCCGAAAAACAGAAGATCCGAATCTCCGTTCCCCAGGTTCCTGAAATTGTCCAGGCTGAACATATTTTCAAACATCAATTTGATACTTGGCAGCGGATGCTTCACCATGGAAATCATCTGGCGCACGGTGCTGGTATCTCCGCCTCTGGCGTCACCGCCATAGGAAAGGTTTCCGGCCACCGTATTGGATACAGCAGGAAGCACAAAGGTCATGGCCACCAGGCCGAAGACGAGTACCACTCCTCCGTATATAAAAAGCCGCCTTCTCTTTTCCGCCGTCTGGAACTGGGGAAGAAGCAGCATCAACAGCACCACGGGAATGTACACGGCCTTGGAAAAGCAGCCCACTACCCACAACAGTACCGTCAGGATCATCTTTCCCGTGCTTCTGTCCTTCGCCTCGCCGTACATCATATTTACCCACAGCACGCACCCCAGGGTCACAAGGCTGGTCACCACATTATCATACGTATAGGAAGAAGCCTGGAACAGCACCGTGGGCAGCATGGCAAAAAACAGCAGGAAAAGCTTCCGGAATTTTGCCAGGCGGATGGCCCAGAACATGGCGAATACATACACCAGAAGGTTCCCCAGCTTTCCAAGGGCATACGCTGCAGAGAAGGGAAGCCCTATCCCGATGCCTGCCCGCAGAAGTACTGCCTGGGGCAGGTAAGCCAGATCGTCATACTCCAGATACGTGCCTGTGCGGTCCTCCAGCATGAGCGCTTCCTTCCCCTGCTCGTCCATATACTGCCGGAGCTGGGCATATTCCGCCTTCGTATTGCATTTCGGCCCTGCCGCTTCCCGCACTTCCGCCGCGGCCTTGGACCATCTCACCTCTGTGCCGTAAGCCACCCGGTAGGCATTTCTGAAATGAATCTGTTCATCCCAGGATACCCGCTCGGGCTGGGAGGTGAGGATCAGCAGAAGGCCGAAGCCCATGGCAAAAATGGCAAAGGTCCACTCCAGTTTCTCCAATGCCTTCTTTTCAAAGAAAACAACATAAAAAAAGCACAGCGTCAGAAGCCAGAAAAGCAGCCTGTATTTATTGATCTCCGGCCGATTGGTCAAAGAAGCGGACAGAAACGCCTTCCCGGCAGCCTTTGGCATCGTGATCTTTATAGACGCAACCTCTTTTCCTATGTCGGTACAGGCCTCCGGAAGCCTGGGATCCACCGTATCCGTATAGCTGATCTCCTCCGTCTTTCCAAAGGAATTCACCGCCATCACATCCACTGTATAGGTGGATTTTTCCCGGAAGTCCCCGCGAATCTTCAGCTGTCCCGCGTACAGTCCCGGTTCGGCCTGATAATACAGGTAATACTTTTCCTTTCCGTCTTCCACTGTTTTCTGCATCCTGCCGTCCAGCTCCAGAAGTTCATATTCCCCGGTAAGCGCGTGATAATTTGCCGCCGCTTCCTGGATACAGAGGAAGAGCAGAATGAAGACTGCTGCCAGCAGCCGTCTCCTCCACATTTTATTGTCTTTATTCCAGCATTTCATTGAAAGTTTCAATTTTTTTCTCCATCATTCATCATACAGCTAAACAAAAAACTAAGTGCCAAAAGCAGCGCCGCAGGCCACACAAAAGGATGTTCCTCGTCTGCCGCCTCCAGGGAATATAAGATCCCGTTGTACAGATCGTGCCCGGCATTCACATATTCCAAATGCCTCTGGTCACTCTTATTCCCGTACAGGGCCACCCTCGTGTCATCGGGAATCCCCTCGCCGGAAATCTCCAGCGTATATTCGCCGGAAAGTTCCTCTTTGCAGTCAAAGACCAGCTCCCTTCCGTTCAGAGTCTCCTGACTCATCAGAGAAGCCAGCTCCCGCACAGATACCTGGCAGACTCCGATTTCTTCCTCTCCGGACTTCAGGGTACAGGTAAGCATTCCCTTCTCCTCGCCCGGCAGGGCGCTTCCCCCGTCCACATAAAAATACAGGCAGATTCCATACAGCCTCTCCCCATACACTTGAAACCGGATCTTCGCCGGTCTTTTATCCGTAACAGCCCCGATTACCGGAATGCTGTCTAAATCATCGTACATACTGATATCCATATTCGCAAACAGGACCTTTTTTCCTTTGCTTGGAATTACAAGAGATGCCAGCAGGATAAGAACAAACACTGCGTTCACCGCCAGCAGGACCCTCCTTTTTTTCCCTTTTTCCCTTCCCTTCTTCTTTTTCTGATTCATGCTGTCCCTCTATTCTCTTTTTTATACCATTATTATCGTTTGATTATAGCAAATTATATAACGTAAGGCAAGTCCTCAATTAGAATTTGACGGACTGCCCGGATTTATAGTATAATTGCTACTGTGAACGAAGTGAACAGTAACATATAATTGTTACATCGGCTTATATTTTTTACTATACCACTAAAATTTGTTAAAATGATGGAGATATCATAATGATGAAAAAAGCATTTGCCGGCCTTCTTATATTGTCCGGCCTGTGGGCCTTCTGCCCGGCAGCCCTCAAGACGGAGGTTTCAGACATCCGCTCCCAGGCTGCCGGGGCGGACGCCCTCGAAACCGTTTCTGTCTTCCATAGCCTTTACTACGGGACTCTGACCCAGGCGGAGGGATCCGCCGACGCGGTCTTCACCTCCCTGCCCACCGCCGAAGGCGAAAGCCTTCAGATCACAGGGACATGGAAAGACCATGCCTTTAAGGGCAATTGCACGGTTACCTTTTCTGATGGACGTACCGCCGAGGTAAAGTACAAACAGGGAAGCATCTCCGGTCCCGTATCCGTCACAAATCCCGACGGCAGCAGCCAGACCTTCGCCTGCACCCAGAACGCCCCCTACAAGCATCTCCGCTCCTATGATGAGGACGGAACGCTTACCGGTACTGACTGGTTTTATCTGGGAACACCCCAAAGCGTCTGGAGGGAAGACGCCCTCTCCCCGACCTACCGGAAGCTGACGGAAACCCCCTACGAATACGTGGAAGCCCCTGTCCGGATCTCCGGCACTGTCCGGGCCATCTATGAGACTCCCCGCTATTCCTATTTGAAGATCACGGATTCCCATGGAAACCTTTACCTGTGTAAAAATATCAACCTCAGGATGGATAAATACGCCCCCGCCCGCATCAAGAATCTCTCTGTGGGCGACCAGGTAACTATCCTGGGCAGATACTTAGGCCCTGCCGATCTGACGGAGCATCCCATATCTCTCTTTGAACATGCGCTGGGCTATGAGATGGATTTTGAGGAATTTTCACCATCCATCGTGGACGGCGAGTTTTTTAACACCTACCGCCCCTACGGCCTTCTGAAGGACGAGGAGCTGGAGGCGGCTCCGATACCGGAGCTGGCCATTATTTCCGGTGAGACCGACAAGGAGACGGTCTCCTACGACCGCCTCACCAACACCTACCGGGAGATCTGCGAATATCCCTTTTACTACATGGATCAGGAGATGGATCTTTCCGGAACCGTGGTTTATGAGTCCTTCGCGGCAGATGTGGGGCAGGCCGTCCTTCTGATCCGCCAGGAGGGTTCCGGCGATCTCTATGCCGTCACATGGAAAACGGAGCAGTACACCTCCCTGATGGATCAGAAAGTATCCTGCTCCGGCTATCTGAACGGAAATAATAAGATTGCCTATCTAAGCCCGAAAACAAGGGCTCTGGGCTACGCCCTCTATCCAAATATCAGTGTATCGGAAGTATCGGGACAGGAGTGATCTCCTGCTCCCGGTATTTTTTTGCCAGCTCCACCAGCTCCCTGGCCCTGGCCTGAAAGGAATACTTCTCATGGATCATCTCCCACTGGCTCCGCACACAGGCCTTTATGGACTCATAATCCCCCTCCAGCTTCTCCAGGCACTGCTCAAATTCCTCCCGGCTGCTGTAGTACAGAACCGCCTCCGGGAAAATCTCCCGCAGCTCCTCACAGCCGTCAGAGATCACCGGCAGGCCGCAGGCCAGGGCGTCAAAGATCCTGTTATTTACAAACTGATAATCCAGCATATCCTGCCAGTGGTCGTTTAAAGTCACCTTCGCCCTCCGGTAGAGGGCAGGAATCTCGTCGTTTTCGATGGTGGGGGCCTCGATCAGGTCCATATGTCCCTGCAGGATCTTCCCCCAGCCGCTTCCCCAGATTTTTAAGGGAAGCTTGTCCTCCACTGACCACATGACACAGCTCCGGGCGATGCCCCTGGAATTGCCGATAAAAATATAGTCTCCCCGGGAAGTATCCGTCTGGTCCGGGAAAAACAAATCCGTATCCGTACACTGCTGCAACGGCACCACCGGCACAGACACACGCTTCGCCAGCTCCTTCGCATAATACCGGGAGCCTACGCACACCAGGTCATAGAGCTCATACTCCTCCTTTTCCACCTGGTCGGGATGGCTGATATTCCACATAATATACAGGCATTTCTCGTTCCGCCTGTCGGGACGGTAGAACTTGCAGCCCCGCAATACGAGAACCACATCTTCCCCGTAGGGGCAGTCCCAGTCCTCCCTGGTATCAAGAATCACATACATTCCCAGCTTCTCCAGGTGGCGTTTTAAGGATACGCCATAGTGGTAATCTCCCCAGCGCACCCTGGACGCGTCCTCCGGCGCCGGGCATTTGATGACCCAGATGGGCCTTCCTTCCGCCTGCCTTTTCGCTTCCGCTTCACGCTTTTTCCAGTCGTCCCGGCGGTGCAGCTCCCCGTCCAGCAGCTCCTTCAGCTCCCCCAGGGTCTTCTCCTGCTGGGCCTCTTTCTTTTTCAGCTCTTCCACGGCCTGTCCCAGCCTTTGCTGCTCACGAAGGAGCTCTTCATAGTCCCCGGCGGCAGCGCCAAGCCGGCGGCATATCCCTTTTATTTTTGCTTTGATCCCCATAGGTTCTCCTCCTCCGCCTCCATAGCTTTCTTTCCCTCTTCTCTGCAAAGCTGTCCTGCCTCAGCTCTTTGTCCTCTGCCTTACCTTATTGACGATAAACGCGATACCGATCAGGGCCAGCTCCGACACTGTCATCCAGAGCCTGGATACGATGGAGATGATCACCGCGTATTCCTCCGGCATGATCAGTCCAAGGCCCAGCACCAGGATGCCCTCCCTGACTCCCAGACCCGACGGGGCAAACACTGCCAGGATGCCGATGATACAGGACAGTCCGAAAATTCCCGCCGCGTACAAAAGCTCCGAGAGCGGCACCGCGTAGATCGAGCAGGTGAGCATATAAAAGCCGACGCCCACAATGATCCAGTTGCCGATAAAGAGCAGCACCACCCGTATCATCTGGCCATAGGTGATGGGTATTTCCATATCCTGCTTTTTGATGACTTTTCCCAGGATCCGCAGGAAAAAATTGATGATCTTCGGGTTGATGCAGATAAAAAAGACTGCTACCAGCCCGATGGCCGCCCACTTGTAATCCGCCAGCAGATCATTGGGGAAAAACAGCAGCGATACTAAAAACAGGAACGCCGCTCCCAGCAGCGTGCAGATATTCTCCAGGAAAAAGCATACGGTCACCTTCCGGATCGGGGCCTTCGCCTCCTCATATGCCGGAATCCTGGCCAGGAGCATAAACACCTTTCCCGGTATGTATTTTCCCAGGATGGAGTACAGATACGCCGTGACGGCCTGAAAGTAACCGATGGCGCACCCGTTCAGCTTCGTCAGGTAATGCCAGAGGGAAGCCAGCGTCACCTTATACAGGAAGTAAAACAGCACCGCCCCCGCAAACACCGGCCAGTTGATGGAGACCTCCAGGTTCCGGTAGGCGTCCGCGTTTTTATAAAAATATCTGGCCAGAAAGATTACCACCAGGATCAGAAAGCCGTTTTTTAAAAGCTTCATCCCTTTTTTCTTTTTTGTCGTCTCTTGTTCCATAAGTTCGCTCCTCTTAAAAGCTTAACAGTACCCGGATAAAACACATGTAATAATAAATCAGCTGATAGGGAATCCTCCGCAGGCTGTTGTAATGCTTTTCAGAATACTCTTTATTGCGCCTTGCCAGGGCAAACGCCAGCCTGTGATTCCACCTGCATTTGTCATCCGCCGTCAGGGACAGTTTCTTTCCCTGCTTTTCATAATATGCCAGCTTTGCCGGCGCGCAGGTATACTTAAACACCAGGGCCCTCTTCTGGCTGCGCACCATGTCCCTGTCACTGATATGGGAGTCCGTGATCGCCCCGGCCTCCACAGCGGAGCGGTACAGCTTGAGCGCCCTCTCATTCCGGATCACGCAGCTTGTATGCTTGATGGGGTTTCCCTTCATCTCCGACAGCCAGATATCCCCAAAGCTTATATCCGCGGCCAGGGCAAAATGATCCTGGCAGGTCATGCAGCTTCCCTTCTCAAAGAAGAAGGCGTTTTTGTAGGCGCAGATCGTCTTTGTGTAGGAGAAGGTCTTTTCACTTCCGTCCCGGTAGCGCACGGCAGATAGGCCCCTCCAGTGGCCCCTGCGGTAATAAATCCTTCCGGCCCCGTCGAGAGTGACCTTCGACTGTTCCAAAGACAGCAGCGTGGCCTTCTCGGAATGGTTGCCGCTGCAATACAGCCCCAGCTTCAGCACGATCTTCTGCCGCAGAGCCGTTTCCTTTTCCATCAGCCTGGTAAGTCCCGCCAGCATACAGGGAGTCATGACTACCGCCACCCGTCCCTCAAAGTTCCTCACCAAATCCACATGCTTCAGAAGGGGGATATTCATATACACGCTGGAGGACGCGTCCCGGATCTCCTCCTCGGTGACGGCGATATAGGTGCGGTATCCCAGCTTTCCGTCCGTCACCTCCGTCTTCGTCACCCAGGCCCCGTCGATCTGCCCGGTTTTCAGCAGATGGCACAGCAGCGCCGTCACCATGCCGCCGGAAGCCGCGTTTTCCCGGATGGACGCGTCCGCGGCGTAGCCCTTGCGGCAGGCCACATGGGGGCCCAGATACTTGTCCGGGTTCCTGTAATCCAGGATTTTCTTCTTCCCAGCTTCTTTTTCCAGAAGCTGATCTATGACCTGGCTCACATAGCGGATATTTTTCCGGGAGCTCTCCATGACAGCCTCATAATTCTCCTGAATATTGCGCCGGATCTCGTCCTCGCAGGACACAAACTTCTGAAACTCCTGCTCCAGGGAATCGGCCGTCAGGTCGGAAAAGTCGATGGCGTACTGGCCAAGCTTAAAAAAGTCCAGCACCTCCTGGTACTTGTGGCTCCAGCCCACCAAAAGCACGGGAACCTTCTTCTCCAGGGCCCCGATCATGGCGTGGAACCTGGACGCCACCAGGAACCGGCATCTGCCAATGTACGCACGGATCTCCTCCGCCTCCATCTCCTTGTGGTACCAGCGCACCATGTCCTTGTTCTTCACTCCCCCGTACACGGCGTCGCAGATCATCAGGTCATTGTTCCTTGGTTTCTTGCTGTTGATCCTTGCCCCGTTGGCGATGATCAGCACCTTGTACCCCTGGCGGTTCAGCCGCCCGATAAAGTCGATCATGATCGCCTTGTAATCGATGCCCAGCTTTTTGCATTTCTTTTCCACCACAGAGCTGACAGAAAGGCCTACCAGGCGCTCCCTGTCCCTGTAAAACTCATCGGCGGCGCAGACCGCCTCCACCATGGCCTCGCACCTTTCATCGTCCGCCATGGTGAAGGCCCCGTCGGCGCAGAGCCTTACATTTTTCTCCACGCCGATGGAGCGCAGGTTTTCCAGGGTGCCCTCTCCCCTGGCACAGATCAGCTTCATCCTGGGCAGAATCCACCTGGCAAGGAAGCGGTTGACGGGGGAATGGAACGTCCCCATGGCCTGGGAATACTTCATCACCGGAACTCCCAGCAGCATCGGTACGGCGGCGCACACAAAGGCATAGAGATTCATCACCGCTCCCCTGCTGTCCACAAAGGAAATCCCCGCCTCGTCCAGCACCGCGTCCGTCTGGGAGTAGGCCTTTAAAATTTTATTTTTCAAAAGAGCTTTTTTAACAGGCGGGCACCAGGCAAACAGCCGGTAGGCCACAGCCAGCGGAAACGCAACAAAAAGCAGTTGTTCCGGTTTGCAGGGAACGATTTTAATAAAATCCCATGGAATCTGCTTTCTGTCTTCGGAGGGGTAGACTGACATCAGGTTGATGTTCAGTCTTTCCCCGTATCTCTCATGTAATTGTCGAATCGAACTTTGAAGCATCGCTGCCGCGCCTTTGTTTCCGCTGTAGCTCGCGGCAGTGATCGCAATCACGATATCTCTCATGCTTTCCTATCCTCTTTGTCAGTATCTGCCGATAACTGATTTTCACTGTCATAATCCAGCTTCCTCACATGGAACTGAATATCCTCCAGAAGCTTCCTGTTCGCGGCGATGATATCTGCCTGCAGCCCTATGATCACCGTCATAAAGCCCATCATGGAAAGGGTGCTGGCCAAAATCAGGGACTGAATATGGCCTGCCCCTGCGCCCAGGCAGAAATACACCAGAAAACGGATGCCCAGGGCCACGCCCACAACGAGAAACAGGCTGCCAATCAAGGTAAAGAAACGCAGAGGCTTATACATCATAAAAGAACGGACGATCGTAACCATGGAGCGCTTCACATAACCGAACATACTGGAAAACAGCCTGGATTTGCGCAGCTCCGGATTCGTGCGGATGGGAACCGACTCCATGGCTGTCTTATTTCTTCCTGCCTGGATAATCGTTTCCAGGGTGTAGGTGTACTCATTTGTCACATTCAGCCGCATCGCCGCCTCCCGGCTGTAGGCGCGGAAGCCGCTGGGCGCATCGGGAATGTCAGACTTTGAAGCCACCCGCACCGTCCAGCTCCCGATATGCTGCAGCTTCTTTTTCAGAGGGGAGAAATGCTCGGTGGCATCGATGGGGCGCTCTCCGATGACGATATCTGCCCTCTCCTCCAGGATCGGACGCACCAGCTTTTCAATATCGGCTCCGTTATACTGGTTGTCCGCGTCCGTGTTGACGATGATGTCCGCGCCGGCCCGCAGGCAGGCGTCGATGCCCGCCATAAAGCCCTTGGCCAGCCCCTTGTTCTTCTTGAAGTTTACCACGTAGTGGACGCCCCAGTTTTTCGCCACCTTTACCGTGTCATCCCTGCTGCCGTCGTTGATGATCAGGTACTCGATCTCGTCAATTCCCTCGATCTTTTTGGGCAGATCGTTCAGCGCAATCTCCAGTGTCTCCGCCTCATTGTAACATGGAATCTGTATAATCAATTTCATTTTATTTTCTCTCTTTTCTATCGGTGTGATGCCCCGCTGCCTGCGGCGGGGTTTGGGTTTTCCGTTTTATTTCTCCTGCAGCGCCTGTCCCGTGTATTCCTCGACCATGGAGATATTTTCCTCCCCTTTGACGTAAACGCACTCATCCTCATCCAAAACAGCGTAGCGGTATCCCCTGGCCAGAAGCTTTTTGTAGCCCTGCCTCGGGCAGAACACGATGGCTTCCTCCACGCTTTCCTCTGGGATCGCGGGAAGTATCTCATGGCGGTTTAAGAGGAACTGGTAGGTGTACGCCGGCTTCTGGGAAAGATCCGCCCGGTAGCCGCAGGCGTACAGCTCCTCCGGAAGCTCATAGCCGGCCTCCTCCATCCCTCTCACCAGCTCATAGCCGGCGTCAGCCTTTTCATGATGGCGCTCACAGAAAGAACCGTCATAATATACGCCGTTGTAGCCGTACTGGTAGACCACAAGGAGCAGAAGCAGGGCCACGGGCACCGTCCGCTTCCCCTTCCAGAGAGCGATAAACATCACCAGAAAGCTTACGCTGCTGACCAGCACGCCCCCCAGGTATACGAGGCAGCGCATCTGCACGTCAAAGGACTTGTGGAAGCCAAAGGGCCAGTAGACCTCGGAGGCCACCCTGTTTTTCGTAATATGGGGCAGCACCACGCATAAAAACAGTATCTGCAGCACGGCAAAGACGGTAAAAATCGCGGGAAGATAGCGCTTCAGATGCTCCCTGTAATGATACACATAGGCCATCCCCGCCAGGAAAAAGGGCCCCATGTACGCGCCGTAATAGCGGAAATAAGTGAAGGCCTTGTATCCGTAGCTGTTCGTCCCGTAGGGCGCGTGGAGCAGGGCGTCCTGCACCCGGAACATCCATGTGACGCTCTGGGCCAGGATCGTGGCGCCGATGCACATCATAAAGAAGGTTCCCAGCACCAGGATGTAGGGTTTCACGGCAAGCTGTTCCGTATTTTCCGTTACCGGCCTCTTTTTCTTGCTGAAAATGGCTGCGCCGTTTTTCCAGATGTAGATCACCAGCAGCGTGATCGCCACGGCTGCGAAGCCCCCGGTAAAGATCACGCTGGTATGCACCTGTCCCACGACCGTGGCAAACCATCCCTGCCAGGAGATGGGCGAGGATAAAAGCTCCTTGGACAGGTTCAGCTTGACGGAGGTATTTTTCAGGTTGTCCCCCTCCTGCCAGAGCCAGAGCGTCACCTTCGACCAGTAAATAAAGCGCCCGGCCAGCCAGTAGCCCGCCGCGCCGGAAAGCAGCGCCGGGAGCTTGGCCACCAGCCATTTTTTATACAGCAGGTAATACAGCGCCACCAGGAGAACCAGGGCGATCCACAGCGTCTTTGCCCTGGTATGGAGGGTCAGGCTGTAGGATAAAAGCAGCATCAGCACCACAGAGAAGACGGCGCTTGCCTTATAGTCCGGCTTTTCTTTCTGAGATTCACGGATCAGGCGGCACAGCACCCAGGCCACAAGCCAGGATACGAGTACCAGCATATGCTCATTGTAAATGACAAGGGCCCTGTTTACCATCAGGAAGCCTGCCGCCAGGGAAGCCACATACAGATAAGCCTTTTTCTTTACGCCCATATACCGGCTCAGGATATGGTAAGCGATGGGGGCCACCAGGCTTTGCAGCACGGCACAGAACACCAGGCAGGACCTGTATAACAGCACCGGGTCTTTGATCAGCCGGAAGAGGGGCGTCATAAGGATGGTCATGCCTCCCCCATAGTAATGGTTTCCATAATCCACCGCGGACGTCCACGAAAGGCCCGCCATATGAGCCGCCACCGACATGGTGGACAACTCGTCCATAGGCGTCCGCAGAGGCGTCTCCACCGCAAAGATCAGAATCACCCTGGGCACCAGGGCAATCAAAAACAGAAACAGCAGCCTCAGATACCGCCCTTTCTCCTTCTCCCTCATAATACTTCCTTCCTTCATTCCCAAAAAGTCCTTTCTACGCCAGCTCTGTCTTTACCAGCTCCAGGGCCGCCTCAATCACCTTGTCCATATCATAATATTTGTAATTACCCAGACGTCCGCCAAAGATGACCTTCTCCTCCTTGTCGGCCAGCTTCCTGTACTCCGCGAACAACCCGTTATTCTTCTCGTCGTTGATGGGATAGTAGGGCTCAATCCCCGGCTTCCACTCAGAAGAATACTCTCTGGAGATCACCGTCACAGGCTGCTTTCCGAACTCAAAATGCTTGTGCTCGATAATCCTGGTATAGGGAACCTCCCGGTCCGTATAATTGACCACGGCGTTGCCCTGATAGTTTTCCATGTCCAGCTTCTCCGTCTCAAAGCGCACGGTGCGGTACTCCAGCGTTCCCAGCTTATATCCGTAAAACTCATCGATCATGCCTGTAAACAGCGTCTTTTCGGCGATTTCCGGATTCTCCTTGATAAAATCAAAATAGTCTGTCTCCAGCTGCACCGGGATGCCCTCCAGCATCTTCTCCACGATCTTCGTATAACCGCCCATGGGAATTCCCTGGTAGCGGTCGTTAAAGTAATTGTTGTCATACATAAAGCGGAAGGGAAGCCGCTTAATAATAAAGGCGGGAAGCTCCGTGCAGGGGCGTCCCCACTGCTTCTCTGTGTAGCCCTTGATCAGCTTTTCGTACACATCGCGCCCGGCCAGGGAGAGCGCCTGCTCCTCCAGGTTTTTCGGCTCCGTGATCCCAAGCTCCGCCCGCTGCTCCTCGATCTTGGCCTTTGCCTCCGCCGGCGTCTTTACGCCCCACATGCGGCTAAACGTGTTCATATTGAAAGGCAGGTTGTACAGCTCGTCCTTATACACGGCCACCGGGGAGTTGATATAATGGTTAAATTCCGCAAACTGATTGATATACTCCCATACTTCCTTATTGCTGGTGTGGAAAATGTGGGCTCCGTACCGGTGTACGTTGATGCCGTCCACATTTTCACAGTAAATATTTCCGGCGATGTGGTTCCTCTTATCAATCACCAGGCAGGTCTTTCCCGCCTTCTTCGCCTCATGGGCAAACACTGCCCCGTATAATCCTGCTCCTACTACCAGATAATCGTATTTCATAGCAACCTCCTTCTTATCTTTTCAAAACCTTCCGGTAAACACGTCCCAACAGCCGGCGCCCTCTGGCTGCCAGGCTGTGCAGGGGGCGTCTCGGCGGAATATAAGCATTCCCCTTCTTCCCCACAGGCAGTACCGGTTTCTCCAATGTCTCCGAGAGCCACGCCAGGGATCTGGCCCTCTCCTCCTCCAGGATTCTTCCCACCTGTCCGTAGTCCGGAGACTCCAACAGATCCTCCCTGGTTTCCACGGCCAGGGGATTGGTCACAAACCTGTCCCGCAGGCCAAAAACCTTTCCCAGGGACTCAAACCTGGAAAGCCCCCGCTCCTCATTCTGCACACAGAGGAAGGGCTTCTCATAAATGATCGCGAAGCTCGCCCCGTGGCAGGAGTCGGTAAACAGGTAGGCGCAGTTCTGAATATAATAGAGCCAGTCCTCCACCTGGAGATTCTCTGCCACAGGCGACAGCCCCACCTTTTCCCTGTTTTCCTCAAAATTCGGCATGGTGCCGTCCAGCATCACCACCATGGGAAGCTTCAGCTTGTCCGCCAGATACCTGGCCGCCCGCCGCTTCTCCTCATTTCCGTCCAGGATATAGACCGCCAGATACACCCCCTTCTGCAAAGGCGCCACCTTCGCCGCGGATTCCTCCGCCAGCTGGCGGTAGATCTTTTTATCAATGATAAACACCGGGTCCAGCACACGGACTGCTTTCAGGCCAAAGGTGTTGTTTATCACCTCCACCGCGTCCTCCTCCCGCACGGAAATCCCGTCAAACTTTTCCAGGTATCCCCTGGTGACGGCGATCTCCTCCTTCGGGGCGAAAAATCCCGGATGGCCAAAGGAAGCGCCGTAAGACAGCCGCCGCTTATCATCATCCACAAAATGAAAGAACATTCCCCCCTGGTAGGGGCGGCTGATGCCATAGTTCCACACCTGGTCGGACCCCATCACAAAAGTATCCGCATATGCATTTAGCTCCCGCATCTCGCGGAAGCCAAAAACAGGCGTGATCGCCTCATAATGTTCTTTTGCAAATCTTCGGCCATGGGAGTGGAAAATAGGGGCATCCGGCTTGAAGCCCGGCCTGTCTATCATCGTCACAGAATAGCCCAGCTCTTTGATGGCCCGGTAGAGGGCATAGTACGTCATGATGCTGCCGTAATTCCAGCTCCACCACAGCCCAAAGATGGCTACATTCTTTTTCTTATCATCCATATCTTCTTCCCTTTCCTTCTCACAGGTCGAGATATTTTCTCCAGAAATCCAGACTGGTCATGTCCCGGTAATGATCCCGGAAGGACTGACAGGCCGGTTCATACTCCTTTTTCATCCGCCGGAACACCCGGAAGAGATCTCTGTAGCAGGAAAGCATCCGCCGGATGCTCCTCTTGGTGGACACCGCGTTTCCGGCCGCGTCCGCCATGACTGCCTCCGAGAGACGGCACATTTTATAGACATTGTTATAGGGGGGAACCACCGGCACCCGCTTTTTCTTTGAAGGGAAAATATAGCCGTTCAGGCACAGCAGATGCAGCACCTTCTTCCACACCGGGATATAATCCGACTTATCCGGCGTGATCAGCTTTTCCCAGTCAAAATCCTCCGCCTTGATTCCCTTATACCCGATATATTCCTCCTTGGGCTTTGCTTTATAGTTCAGCTTTCCGATCTCCCCGTGGAGGGCCACCGGCTCCTGTTCCATAAACCACTGGGCGCCCTTCAGGAAATCCTCCAGTCCCCGGATATTCATATCTACGTATTTATAGCGGTATTTTACGATATTGGAGGTCGTCCACTTCAAAAGCAGGCGCTTCATCTGCCCAATGGTATAGTCCGGACAGTGGATGGCATTCACAATGCAGTGGTTTCTGATATCATAGTACTCCATGGTTCCCGACACCTTATTTTCAAAGGCCTCATGCCACACGCCCACACCGTTCAGATAGATAAAGCCCTTTCCTGTGCGCAGCCCATACTCCACATCGTCCCTGTGGATAAACAGCGGAAGGGGCAGATTGTCCTTTCCGATCACAGACAGGGGGATACAGCAGTACCACCAGCCCGCATACTCCACCCGCTCGCTTTCTTCCTCATTGAACAGCAGGTTTTTGACCTCCCGAAGGTCGATCTTATGCTTCAGCGCTTCGATGGCTCCCTGGTTCCACTGGGCGCCCGCCTCATACTGGAGATACGGCTTATTGAGCTGAAGGATCGAGCCTGCCAGCGTATAATCCTTATATTCCTCTTTCAGCACCGTCAAAAACACGTACGTTGTCTCCAGGCTGGCCGGCTCAATCATCGCGTCGTCATCCATCAGAAGCACATGGCTGATATCCCGCTCTTTGGAGCGGCTCAGAGCCTCGATGATCCCTCTCGTGAAACCGCCCACACCGCCGGCGTTTTTGTTGGGGGATATCTTTATAAAATCCCCGTCTGCCATGGAAGTGTCCAGCGTCCTGGCATTGTCTGAAATATGAACATACATATGGCGGTAGAGCACCGACTCCGGATTTTCCAGAATCTGCTCTTTCAAAAGCCTCAGGTTCCTGTATACATATTCTTCGCGTTTAAAGGTGCAGATATCTACCATCAGATTGACCTTGAGATCCTCCGGCATGAGTTTTTCCGAAAAATAGCGTCCCCCGTACAGCAGGCTGTCCTCAGACAGCGCCTGGCAGCGGAAGGCAAAGCTTCCTGTTTTCCGATTGGCGCCAAACACAAACTGGGCCGCCGTCCTGCCGGCCCCTGAGATCTTCCGGCTTTCCAGAATCTCTTCTTTTACCTCTCCGTTTTCCAGGCACTGGTACACCAGCTCCACGGAAAAGGTTCCCTCAAACTCCAGCGCCAGCTGCACCTTGTCCACCACGGTATACCTGGCCCATTTTCCTGTGGAAAACCCATTAAAATACGTATCAAAGCCTGCCCGTCCGTCTAACCCGAACCGCAGGCTGCCGTCTGCGTCCACAGACACCTTCCCGTCTCTCCGATAATACAGTTCTTCCTCAGCCCCCAGACCTGTGGGCAGTACAATCCTCTTTAAATCCATAGCTTCTCCTGTTTATTTGGCCGCCTCTTTTGCCTGCTGCCTTGCCAATTTCCTTGCCCGCCTCTTTTGATTGAACGGACTGTCTTCATCTTCCATACTCTGATACTCATCGCAGACCTTTTCCGTCTCTCCCATCATCACCGTCTCCCCGTGATCCAGCCAGATCACATGGTCGCAGAGCCTGCGCACCTGATCCAGGTTGTGGGATACGAAAAGCAGAGTCGTCCCCCCGGAAAGCATATCCTCCATGCGCTTCATACATTTCTTTCGGAAAAGGAAGTCTCCCACGGACAGCACCTCATCTACAATCAGGATCTTTGAGCTGACCATGGTGGCCACGGAGAATCCCAGCCTGGCCTTCATTCCGGAAGAGTAGTTCTTGATCGGGGAATCCAGGAAGTCCTCGATCTCCGCGAATTCCACGATCTCATCAAAATGCTCCTGCATCACCTTTTCCGAGTGGCCCAGCACCGCTCCGTTCATAAAAATATTTTCCCTGGCCGTCAGGTTCGGGTCAAAGCCCGCTCCCAGCTCGATCAGAGGCGAAATATTTCCGTTTACCGTTATGGTTCCCTTATAAGGCTTCATGATTCCGCTGATGGCCTTTAAAAGGGTGGATTTCCCGGAACCGTTCGTCCCGATCAGCCCCCAGGCCTCCCCTGCCTTTACCTTCAGAGAAACATCCTTGAGCGCCAGAAACTCCTGGAATAAAAGCTCCCGTTTCATCAGCCGGATGCAGTATTCTTTCAGATTGTCCACCTTGGCGTTGGCCTTGTTGAACCGGATCGTCACGTGATCCACATCAATAACATATTTATTATCTCCCATAGCTTCACCCAACCCTTATATATATAAAATAAATTTATCCTGTGACTTTTTAAAGACCCAAATTCCAATCACAAACATCACAATGCCGATGATCCAGCCTCCCCAGAAAATCCTTGGGCCGGGGAACTGCCCGGTGTACACCATATCACGGAACTGAGCCACATAGTAGTACATGGGATTGCAAGTCTTTACAAAGATCCGCAGGCTCTTTTCCAGTCTGTTGATCGGATAGAAAATAGGCGTCAGATACATC
This sequence comes from Lachnospiraceae bacterium UBA3316, assembly GCA_002361955.1. Lineage (GTDB taxonomy): Bacteria > Bacillota > Clostridia > Lachnospirales > Lachnospiraceae > Hominisplanchenecus_A. The sequence continues at coordinate 65,782 of DESK01000056.1, read as the reverse complement.
CATGCAGTGGTGATTGCCTTATAGATATACTGCACATCCCGGAAAAATACGTTCAGCGAGGCCAAAAAGAAGCCCAGGCCGCAGCAGAACAAAAACAGCTGCATCATTACCAGCGGAGAACACAGAATATACGGCGTCACATTCGCTCTGGTAAATACCATAACAATGACAAGCGCTCCCAGTGAGAAAATGAAATCCACCATGGAGCTTACCACCTTCGCCAAAACGAAGATGTATTTGGGAACGTAGCACTTCTTTAACAGAGCCGCATTTCCTATGATGGCGCGCATGGAAGCATTGGTCGATGTGGTCATAAATTCAAACATGGTACGTCCCGTGATCAGATATACCGGGAAGTTCTGGATCGCGTCCCTCTCAAAAATGCTGGAAAATACCAGGGTCATGATCAACATAACCAACAGCGGGTTTAAGATACTCCACACATATCCAAGAACACTTCTGCGGTACTTCAGCTTCAGATCCCGCTTTACCAGCTGCTTGAGCAGATTCGTATACTGCATAAATACATGGATTCTCTCCTGCCAAATATTCATCCTTTTATCCCCTCTTTCATATGATAGGCCATCCAGGCCGCAAAATATGCCCGGTAGTCTGTCTTTCTCAGAAACAGCACTGCCCGGTTTCTGACTGCTTTGTAGACCTTAGGATACTGTTCCAAAAGCCTTCTGTCAAAGTCCCTCATTTTCCCCGGAATCTCCTTTCCATAAGGAAAGCTCAGGTAGATCTTCATCCGGCTGGCAGCCATTCTGCCAAGGACATTTTCCAGATAGACCATCACCTCATCCGGCGCTCTTTCCTTCTGCTGCTCCTCGTAGAAGGCGAAAAGCCTGTCCAGCACTCTGTCATAATTTGCTTCATTTCTCTGCATACTCTTGGTATTCATGCTCTGTCCCGGCAGCCCCACACGGTATCGGTACACAAAGGCATCAATACAGGTCACCGTCTGTATCAGCGGCACTGGAAAGAGCACATACTCCATATCCACATAAAAACAGTGCTCGTCCAGAGGGGGAATCTTCCCCTTGATCCGCTCGGTCCGCCAGGTAACGGCGTGCATCTTCATAAACAGCTTATCGCTGATCTCAGAAAAGCGGTATTCTTTCCCGTACTGCACCCCTGCAAAGGGTTCGTCAAACTCCGCTTTCTGCTTCCCGGTCCTGTCATGGACCCAGTAGTAGTTGGACAGCACCACATCGGAGCCGCAGGTTTCCAGGCAGTCCATCAGCTTCAGGAACGCCGTCCGCTCCACCCAGTCGTCACCGTCCACCACCTTAAAATAGGTTCCCGCGGCCTCTGAGAGCCCCCGGTTAATGGTGGAGCCATGGCCGCCGTTTTCCTTATCGATCACCCGGAAGGTGCCGGGATACCGTGTCTCATACTCCCTGGCGATGGCTGCGGAGCGATCCTTCGACCCGTCGTTTACCACCAGCACTTCCAGCTTATCCAGGATCTCCGAGATCACAAAAGAGTCCAGGCAGGTTCTGATATATTTTTCAATATTATAGGTGGGTATCACCACCGTCAGTATTTTATTCATGCTTTCTCTTTAACCGCAGGACTGCTTCTTTTACCGCGCATGGCAGAAGCATCACTGCCTTTCCAACTTTATAGGAGGTAGAATTCTCCAGATTATCCAGTTCCCGGCGCAGCCTTCCGATCTCCTGATCCTTCTCAAAGCGCAGCCTGTGGATCCGCTCCTCATACACATAGGCACGGGCATCCTTCAAAAGGATCTGCACCAGCTCCCACTCCTCCGGCGTAAAGACAGAAGCCTCCAGCTCGCCGTCCCTGTCCGCCTGGATAAATTCCTTTTGGAAGCGCTCCAGATACATGTCCTTGTATTCCTCCCCCACACGATAGAGGGAAGCCACATAATTATGGTAGCGTCTGAAATTGTATATGGGCAGCAGACGCCGCTCAAACTCCGGATGGCCCCGCAGAAACTCCCGGATCCACAGGTACTCCTCATTCATACAAAATACCTTTTCCCGGTTATGTACGGAAGAGTTTGGATTATCCCGCCGGTTCCTGTAGTAGGGACGATCCAGGAAATACAATCTCTTAGCATAGCAAAAGGTCTGGAACCAGAAACCGTTGTCCTGAAAAGACGCCCCCGGCGTCTCATGATGCCGGATCTTATGCTGCTCAAGGAAGCTGCGCTTGTATATCCCGCACCAGGTATTCATGACGGCCTTAAAAACCTCCGGCTCCTCCAAGGGCACCAGGATCCGCCCGTACATGGACTTTTCAGGCGTCAGGCTCTCGTACAGAAACACCCTCTTCCCCTCGGGATCCGTCACAAACCGGTAAAAATCTGCTTTCAGGACCTCCAGATCCTTGGCCTTGGCCAGCCCATACAGCTTCTCATACATATCTGTTTTCACATAGTCGTCCGGCTCCACAATCCCCACATACTCTCCGGTGCAGGCATCCAGTCCCCGGTTCATGGCCCGCCCGTAGCCTCCGTTGGGCCCGTCCAAAATCCGGATCCTTGGATCCTTCGCAGCGTATCTCTTTAGGATCTCCGGGGAGCCGTCTGTGGAACCGTCGTTGACACAGACAAATTCCATATCCTGCAGGGTCTGCCCCGTCAGGCTGTCAAGACATTCCGCCAGATAACTTTCCACATTATAGATAGGAACTACTACCGATACCTTAGCCATCCCTTCCTCCTTTTCAAGGCTGCCTTCCTCTTTTTCTGAAAAACATGCGGGGAACCGCTGTGACGGCTCTTCCCGCCCGGAAGGACGCCGAGGCCTTTATGGCCCTGTTTTCCCTTTCAAGTTCCGCCGTCCGCGCGCATCCATCCTGCCTTTCCTTTTCCAGCCGCCGATTCTCTTTCAGGAGAAATTCCACACAGGAACATCCCCGCATCCGCGACAGTCTGTCATACAGCTCCGGCTGCACATAGCCTTCCCTGGGATATTCAAAAAATCCAAACTCCTGGCAGCACGGCCCCAGGATCAGGTCATACACCTTCTCGTAGGCCGCTCCCCGGATCGTATCCAGGTTCCAAAAACAAAAATGCAGGGCCCAGCTGGCAAATCCCTGCCCCAGCTCCCCGTAAATGCCCATTTTTTTCAGCTCCTGCTGCAGAGCCCTGGACGCCTCATAAAAGCATCCCCAGGATTTCTCCCTCGTCACCGACAGGGAGCCCTTCACGTTGATCCTGTGATGGACGAGAAGCTCCTCCAGGATAAAAATCCGCTTTGCCTTCACCAGGGAAGAAAAGACAAAGTATAAGTCGTTGGAGGTGCGCAGCTCCTGAAAGCGCAGGCCCTCCTCCACAAATGTTCTGAGATACAGCTTGTCCCAGGCCCATCCCACCGCGAAGGTAAAAATATGCTCCGGTATGTCCCGCCAGCAGAAGGGATTCTTTTGGGGGAGCTGTTCCCTCTTGATGGAGTAATCCATAGAAATATACCTTTCCAGGGTGTCATCATAGCGGTTTCCCCTGAAAATCGTCACCTCTGCCTCTTCCCTCTCGGCACAAGCCCAGGCCCTCTCCAGCATCTGCGGTTCAAAAAAATCATCGGAGTCCAAAAAAGACAGGTATTTTCCCTTTGCCAGTCCGATTCCCCGGTTTCTGGCGGCGGCAGCGCCTCCGTTCTCCTGGGAAACCACCTGCACACGGCTGTCCCGCTCCCGGTACTCCTCCAGGATCTCCAGGCTGCCGTCTGCGGACCCGTCATCGATACAGATGATCTCAATCTCTTTTAAGGTCTGCCCCAGAATACTGTCCATACACTGGCGCAGATACCTTTCTACATTATATACGGGCAGGATCACCGATACTTTTATTTTCTCTGACATCATGTCTGTTTTCCTCATTGCATGTGAAAATGAACCATCCGCTTATTCTACCATACAGCCAAAGGAACTGTCAAACGCTTACTCTTTTTTTCGGAAAATGCCCCGGAGCTTTAAGGGAAAATACAAAAGAGCCGCCCCCAGGCGGTACTCCCTGCAGGCCAAAAGGTCATGCTTCTGCTTCCGGTAGCCCTCCAGTCCCCGGGCCAGATCCATTTTTTCCTGATAATCGGTCAGCAGGCAGCGATCCCGCTCTTCCTTCAGGTCCCGGATCCTGTATCTGAGATAATCGCTGTAATCTCCCTGCTCCAGTACCTGATAAAACCCATACATCCGCCGGTTGCCGGGGTAAAAATACTCTTCCGGCTGCCCTTCGATGGCCAGCCGGCGCAAAAGGCCTCCCTTCAGCTTCTCGTACAGAGCCTCCTGTGACCTGCCGTTCTCCTGGGAATTCAAGTTCGCGATGCAGCCGTCCAGGGCATGGTTCACAAAGCTTCTCTTTACCTGTTCAAAGACTCCGCGATCCTCCAGATACTCCTTCAAAGCCGCAAAGGCCTGGAAAAAGTCCAAGGGTGCCTCCCGGTTGGTCGTCTGGCAGCTTCCGCTGATCCCCACCCGGTACCAGATCAATTCCTCCTTTACGGTTGTGATTCTGTCGGCCTCCATCAGCGCCCGGCAGGTAAAATACAGGTCGTTCGTTCGCCTGATCTCCTGAAAGGAGAGCTGCTTTTCCCGCACAAAGGAAGCCAGAAACATCTTATTCCAGGGCCAGTTATGAAAGGCGTTAAAGATTCCCTCCGGCATATCCTTCCAGTGAAACACCTCTTTTTCCGGCAGAAACTCCTCCCGCAGGGCTGCCGGCTCCGGAGTCTCAAACCCCAAATCTTCATGGTAGCATCTGGCCTTGCAGACGCAGACCTGGGCCTTCGTCTCCTCGCAGCGGGCCGCGAGCTTTTCCAGAAGCTCCGGGTGAAAAAAATCATCCGAGTCAAGGAACATCAGATATTTTCCTCTGGCTTTGCTAAGCCCCAGATTTCTGGCCGCGCCTCCCCCTGCGTTTTTCTGGTTCAGCAGACGGAGCCTTCCGTCCTTTTCGGCCATTTTCTTTATGATGTCCACGGAGCCGTCGGAAGAGCCGTCGTCTACGCAGATCACCTCAAGCTCCCGCAGAGTCTGTCCTAAAATGCTGTTTAAGCACTGCTCCAAATATTTTTCTGTATTATAGACCGGAACGATCACCGATACGAAACATTCATCCATTGTCTTCTCCCATCCTCTATGAACGCCGTCCCGCCCGCAGGTGGGCTCCCGCGTACTTCGCCACGCCGTGGACGGCATACCGCAGAAAGCACCAGCAGGATTTTGCCAGCCCAAAGCCCATGTAGCGGTAAACCTTAAAGGTCATCTTCGCGGAATTCAGCTTATTTCCTGATTTTCCGCTGCTGCTTAACCGATATAACAGCAGCGGCTCGTTGACTGCGCAGGCCTTTTTGTATTTCTGCAGGATTCTAAGCCACATGATGTAGTCCTCGTGGCTGTCCTCATGGCACATGGGGAATTCCCTGGCCACCTCTGTCTCCACCACCACCGACGAGCAGTTGATGCAGTTTCCTGAGAGCATTCGCCGGTAGGTGATCTCCTCCGGCACCGGGATGACGCGTCCCGTCCTCTCTCCTTTGGGCGTCACCAGTTCCCGGGCTGTGGCGCAGAGCACACACCCCGTTCTTTCCAGACAGTCCAGCTGCTTTTTCAGTTTATCCTTCTCCCACCAGTCATCGGAATCAAGAAAGGCCACGTACTTTCCCCGGGCCATCCTGACTCCCAGATTTCTGGAACCGGAAGCCCCCAGGTTTTTTTCATTTCGCCTGTAACAGATTCTGGGATCCGTCAGGTAGGGTTCCATCACCGGGCGCAGATCCTCCCGGCTCCCATTGTCAAGAACTAAAATCTCCATAGAAACCTCCTGGGCCAGGGCGGAATCAATCGCCTGTCCCAGGGTTCTGCTGCAATTGTAGGCCGGGATCACTACGGATACCACCGGCCTTCTTTCCTCTACTTTTTCTTTTTTTCCTTTGTTGCTGCCGTTACCTGCCATTCCTCCACTCCTTCGGTGTTTTCCTTCTGGAACAGGATCTTAAACGTCAGGAACAACAGCTTAATATCCAGAAAGAAACTATAATGTTCGATATACGTCAAATCCAGCTTCAGTTTATCGTAGGGCGTGGTGTTATATTTGCCATACACCTGGGCATACCCGGTAAGCCCCGCCTTTATTTTCAGCCGGTAATCAAATTCCGGGATGTCTTTTTTATACTCTGCCGCGATTTCCGGGCGCTCAGGCCTCGGTCCCACCAGGGACATATCTCCCTTCAGGATGTTGAAAAGCTGGGGAAGCTCATCAAAATGGATATTCCTGATCACATGACCCACGGGCGTCACCCGGCTGTCATGCTTCATGGCAAGCCTGGCCCCCGCCTTTTCCGAATCCACACGCATGCTGCGGAATTTCAGCACATAGAAGACCCTGCCGCCCTCGGTGAGCCGTTCCTGTTTGTAAAACACCGGGCCCCCGTCATAGGCCTTGATCAGCAGCGCGATCACCAGCATAAAGGGAGAAGCCACCACCACTCCCAGTGCGGAAACCACCAGATCAAAGGCTCTCTTTAAAAGCTTCTGCTCTACGGTAAGTCCCCTGTTGCGAAACAGCATCAGCGTGGTGTCAAACAGGTGAATGTCATCGGCGCTCTGAATCATGATGTCGGAAAGCTTGGGGATACTGTAACAGCGGATATCCCGCTCAAAGCAATATTTTAAAAAGATATTCCGCTCCTTCACAGGCATATCGCCCAGAATAATATTCTTATATTCCCCGATCTTTGTCTTGATGGCCTCCTCGCCCTTATTCAGGTGGATCGTCTCGCAAATATTGTACTTGTCTTCCCTGGAGGATATCTTGTGGATCAAATCCACCGGACTGTGTTCCCCGTAAATCAGAAGCATCCTCCGGGGCGGATATATCTTTGCGTAAATCCACCGCATAAATACGACCCAGACCACCACGACCGCCAGATTAAAGCCTGTCATATATAAGATGGGAACCACATGGGAACCGAATTTCCAATGGCCGATCAGGGCGAGCTGCAGATATGTGATCACATTTACACATAACACGGACAGGATCTGGGAAAACAGCACATCCAGCACCCGCAGATACCCTACCTTAAAACCGCCGTAAATCTTGTAGAAAAGGAAGAGCATCAGAGCGTATTGGCCGATCACCACATAATTTCCCCTGTACCAGAACGTCTGCCCGATAACTCCCGCATCCGCGTAATATCTGAACCACACATATGCAAATCCACCTGTCTGGATGGCCAAAATAAAAAAAGATGCTAAGAACATTATCATTCTTTTATACTTTTCTCTGCGTTCCATAGTCTCTCCTTTGTAACCGGCGGCATAGAAATGCCGCCGCTTGTTTTCTTTATCTTACAATATATCCGCCGAATTGACAACCTTATTTATTTTTCTCAGCGATTAAGACATACGCCGTTCCTGTCAAAACGGAAGCGCATTCCGTCGATGATCCGTCTGGCGCTTTGGATGGCATAGCCATTCTTCCCTATATAATACCAGTTTTGCCCCTCTTTTATCCAGACTCTTTTCTGCAGCTGGCCTGTCCCTCTGCGGAAATAATATTTCTTCGCCTTGTAGGTGACAAACCCGCTCATCCGCCTTCCGTTTTTGTCCAGATAGTAGGTTCCCTCCTCCAGAGTTTGCATTCCTTTTTTCATCCGGCCATTACTCCCGAAATAGTAATGGTACCGTCCGATCTTGGCCCAGCCAATCATGGACGCCCCCGTCTTTCCGTCAAAATAATACGTCTTTTTGCCGATCGTCTGCCAGCCGGTGCGCAGCACGCCGTTCTTCCTGGCATAATAAAACCTTCCGTCAAAGCCCTTCTTAAAGCTCCTGTACATGGCGCCTTTCGTCCCGAAATAGTACAGCTTCCCGTCAATGGACGCCGTTCCTCTTTTCATAACGCCCTGGCTGTCAAAGTAATATTTCTGCCCGTTCAATGTCTGCCATCCGGTGACCCGGTAACCGTTTTCGTCCAGGTAATACCTGACTCCGTTCAGCTCCAGCCAGCCTGCGGGCATTCTCTCTCCCTGGGCATTTACATAGAACCATTTGCCGTCCTCCTGGTTCCATCCCTCCACGCCCCGCTTTCTTAAACCATAATACTTCGCGAGGGCCGCGGCGTCGGCCTGTCCCACCTTCTGAAGCCTCTCCTCGGTCCGGTAATACTTTTTACAGTCCTCCGGATTGCTGACAAACCCATGCTCCACAATCATTCCCGGAAATCCTGCCAAAACGCTGAGACGCACAATCCCGTAATAGTCCGCCGGCTTCTTGTTGGGATACGTATTCCCTGTCTCTGAGAGCCTGTATACAAGATCTCTGTTGGAAAAGCCGATGCCCTCCAGCTCCGCCAGAATCGCCCTGGCGATCCGGGCTGTCTCTTCGGCCTGGGCCGGACGATAATACCCCCTGGATACCATCACCTCGGCTCCCTCCGCCGTCGTCTCATTTTCCGGTGTGGAATTGATATGCTGGCTCACCAGCACCGTAGCCCCCACGCTGGCCGCGTAATCGACACGCTCGTCCAGCGTCAGGTAAACATCCGTGTCTCTCGTCATATACACCCGGACACCCTCATAGGTCTCCAGCTCCTGTTTTGTGTACTGGGCGATTTTCAGGTTGATCTCTTTTTCTATGTAGGTTCTGCCGTTCCAGGTGCGCCATGCGCCTGCGTCTGATCCCCCGTGTCCGGGATCCAGCACCACCACGACATCCCCGTCCGTTTTGTTAAGGCTTGTCCCCGGCAGTTCGCCAAGAGAAAGCACCTGCTCTGTTCCCGCTGCCAGGGCTTCTCCCTCCGCCTCTCCCAGAACGTTTCTGATCTCTTCCGCCGTCTCCGCCACCGGAAGCTCCTCTTCCTCGCCGTCCGCTTCCAGCGGCACTGTGTCAGCCTCCTGCCGGAAAGCCTTCGCATCCAGCAGATATGACTGCCCATCCTGCTCCACGGTCAGAGAAAAGAGACTGCTTTCCTCCACTGCCTCCTGCATCAGAAAGGCGGCATAGCCATCGACCACCTCCACTGCTTCGGCTGTCCGCGTTCCCTCCGCCGTCTCCCAGGAAAGAACGGCTCCCTCAATTCTGTCCTCCGCCTGAAGGGAAATAATGATAAGCTGCGTTCCCGATTCCTCTGTCTTCTGATAAATATACTGTATGGCAGGCTCCGCTGCCGCTGCCTTCAAATGTCTTCCTGCCAGGATCCAGCACATGCCCATCACCAGCAGCAGTGAAAGGCAAATACCCCTGCTTACTTTTCTCATTCTTCTTCCCCTTTTCTGCCAATCTTCTATACTCCTTCTCTATGCCTTCGGCATAGGTTCCTGACCTATTATACGTTTCCTCCCGGTTCCTGTCAAACACCTTTCCCTGCAGCCTGCTCACAATAGTCTCACAATAATCTCATGGCAGCCGGTCTTCTCTTCCATCTTTTCTTAAGTTTTCCTGAATCCTTCCCAATTCGTTTGCATTTCGCTCCTGTTTATAGTAAATTAAAACCGATAACCTGGAACAACTAACAATTTAAGTGAGGGGATAAAATGAATTTCAAGAAACTATTTCCACTCTGTATTCTGACCCTCGGGCTGACCTTCGCTGTCCCGCTGGCAGTATCTGCCACAGGAACGGGAGACAGTGAACAGACTGAGACAGAGACAGAAGTGCAAACAAACGGCTGGTCTGCGGACCACAGCTATTATCTGGTGAACGGGCAGAAGCTCACAGGTATTCACCAGCTCTCTGACGGCTACTACTATTACTTTAACACCGCCGGAACCCTGGTTACCGGAAAGCAGGGCGTGCTTACCTTCCAGAAAACCCGGTATTTTATCAAACCCGACGGAACCCTGCTGCGGAATTCCTGGGGAAATTCAAAGGACAATTATTTTTATGCGGGAGACGACGCGAAGCTTTATGTCAGCACCTCCGTCCGGATCGGCGGAAAAATCTTCTGCTTTAACTCCAAAGGCGTAAAGATGGCCGGGGGCCTGAAACGGCTGAACGGAAGCATGTATCTTCTGGCGTCCAACGGCGTCGCCAAGACGGGGCTTCGGAGATATAACGGAAAGCGCTACTTCTTCAACCCGGAAGACGGCAAGATGATTACGAACAGTACAGTAAAATATAACGGAAAGCTCTTTTACACGAAGGGAAACGGCACCTTTGCCACAGGCTGGTTCCGTGTGGGCCAGAAAACCTACTATGCCACCTCCACAGGAAGACTGAAGACCGGCTGGCAAAGCTACAACGGCCAGAAGTACTACTTCAATTCCAGAACCGGCGTGATGAGAACCGGAAGGACTAAGGTTGGTTCCTACTATTATTATTATAACGATAACGGAACCCTCCGCACCGGATGGTTCACGGCAAACGGAAAGAAATTTTACGGAACACCGTCAGGCTCCTTAAAGGGTGCTCTGCTCACCGGGTTCCAGCGCATCGGAGATAAGCGTTACCTCTTCGGCCCCAAGGGAATCCTCCAGACCGGATGGAAACGGGTAAACGGCTATAAGTATTACATGGACAGCAAGGGTGTCGTCTCCACCGGATGGAAACGCATCAAAAACAACTGGTACTTCTTTGAGAGTTCAGGCATTATGAAAACAGGTTGGCTGGTACACAATGGAAATTTCTACTACATGAATCCTTCCACAGGAGCTATGATGACCGGACAGCAGACCATCGGCGGAAAGAGCTACAATTTCTCCTCCAGCGGAATCTACTCTCAGGGAACCCTTCCCGGGGCCTGGGTGGTAAAGATAAACAGAGCCCTGAATGTGGTAACCGTCTACAAGGGAGACACACCTGTAAAAGCCTTCCTCTGCTCCACCGGTCTGAACAATGCCACGCCTTTGGGAACCTTCTCGATTCTTGACAAGCTCTCACGGCATGAGCTGAACGGACCTACCTGGGGATACTACTGCTCCCATATTACCAGCGACATCCTGTTTCACTCGATTCCGGCACCTACTACGGACAGAACCCAGGTTCCCTCCTACAAGTTCAATGTGCTGGGCCAGCAGGCTTCCCAGGGATGTATTCGCCTGGCCATGGGTGACGCCAAGTGGCTGTATGATACGGTTCCCATCGGAACTACGGTTGTTGTTTACGATGACCCCACCTATCCAGGACCTCTCGGAAAGCCCAGAAATATCAAGATGAATGAGACACCTACCTACTATTACGATCCCACAGACCCGATCGCATACCCGAGCTACTCAACTTCTAAGTAAACGGGCATGAAGGGCAGATGCCCCAAAGCTTTCCTGGCAATAAAAAAACGATGTGCAAAAGGTTCGCCTCCTGCACATCGTTTTTTATTGCTGTTCTTTTATTTCTTTTGTCCTTCTACGGGCACACCACTGCGCGCCGTACTCTTTTCTCTGCTCCTGCGTCATCTCTGACCACTCAAGAAAGGTCAGGCCGCTCAGCTCCATCCCGTGGCCGCATACGGTACAGGTCACTTCCTTGCGCCTGGAAACGATACGGATCTCCTGACATTGGGGACAAACGTATACCAAAATCATTTTTTACACCTCATGCTTAAATATTGCTGCTTTCTCCCAGGCCGTCTTCTATGGCTGAAATAATCGTTTTTAACGCCTCCTCCTCATCTTCTCCCTCACACACAAACTCCACTTCGTCTCCGCTCTTTACGCAGGCGCTGAGCACACTGAGCACACTCTTTGCGTTCGCGTACGTATCATGAAACCGAAAATGCACAGAACACTTAAAGTTCATCGCCTCCTTGCAAAGCTGGCCTGCGGGCCTCAAGTGAAGTCCTGAATCATTTTTAACAATTACTTTCTGTTTTACCATGTCTGCAAATCCCCCCGTTTTATTTCTCGTAACAGTTCCGATACCTGAACGGTTACTATTTCTCTACTTCTCTACTGATCTGTCGTCTGCTCCTCCTCTGTGGCTGTTTCCGCCACCTTCACCAGGTTCACCGCAATGGATGCCTGCGACGTCAGTGTATATCCCTCAGGAAGTATCACCTCAAGCGGCACCTGATAATTTCCCGGTATCTGATATTTCGGATCCGACAGATCCAGCGTCACCTGAATATCCTCCGGGGAAATACTCACCTCTTCCTCCGATTTCGGCTGGATCTCCATAGAAATATAGTCTGCAGGAGTCAGATTGTAGCTCATTTTTTCCGGTTTTCCCTTAATCAGGATATCCGATACGGGAATCCTCATGGTAGTGGCACCAATTCTCTCGATCTGCACCGTCACCACAATAATATCCGACATGTCCTTTTCAAGCTTTAAGTCGTCTCCATAGTTCTCCTCCAGGTAGGCCCTGAGGTTGACCTCCTGGCTGAAGGTGGAAGACGCGTTATCCGCGAATACCTGATCAGAAATCTTAAGGCTCGTTCCAAGCTCTGAGAGAACCGTCCGGTTTCCAGCCAGGCTGATCGACTCCGGCGCAGTGGTGACCTCGGCAATGCGATAGCCGTCCGCCGGTGTGCCTTCCACCTCCACATCCGGTATGACGCCGCTTTTCACCCGCCAGATCTCTGCGTTTACATCCATCATGCCGTTCTCAAAAACCTTTCCGTCCACCGTCTTGACCGTCAGGCGCTCCATCTGGCTTTCCCGGAAAAGCTCCTCATTTTTATCGTAAATCTTGATGGGTGCTGTGACTGTGGTGCTTCTTTTTAGATTGCCCACATCTACCGTAACGACCACCTTGCCGATCTTATTCATATCGGATTCCGGCCCGGCTATGGCCACAGACTCACCGTCCACAGGCTTTAAGCTTCCCACCTGATAGCCCGTCGCCGGCATCCCGTCCTCCTGAACGGAAACCACATAGTTTGCCTCCTTCACATTTTCCAAGTCCACCTTAAAGGAGCGCAGGTCACACCACATATCCCTCATGGTAAGGGTGGGCACCGTATTGCAGCTGATGTCCAGAGGAATCGAATTCAGATCCTCCACAATATTTTCGAAGTCCGCCGTGACGGTAAAGCTTTCCGACGTAAGCTTATTCAGGATGGAGCGCTTCGCCTTCACATACACGGTGACCGTATCCAGTTCCTGCCCCGTCTTGCTGTCCACTCTTGGAATATAGACCTTCTTGACCTTCTCCATAAACACATCCGCGTTTTTTACGGTGACAGGTATCCCCCGGTAGATCGCCGTATTCACCGGATCATCCCCGTTTACCACCATGAGCCAGATCAGGAAGGCTACCAGAACTGCCATGATCTTGAGGCCCATATTGCTAAATATCTTTTTCTTCATATTTTGCCCTGCCTTTCCAGAGCCTGAACTTTTTCGCATCCACTGTTTTATTCTGGAATACGACCAGTCTCTTTTTCAATTCCTCTCCGCTGACACCCCTTGTAAGCTCACCTTTGTAGGCGTAAGAGATCTGTCCCGTCTCCTCGGAAATAATGATCGTCAGGGAATCGGTCGCCTCGCTGACGCCCACGCCTGCCCTGTGCCTTGTCCCCAGCTCCTTGCTCAGCACCATATTGTCCGACAGAGGAAGGTAACAGGTAGCCGATACGATCCTGTTTTCCCTGACCAGCACCGCCCCGTCGTGGAGAGGTGTGTTATGTTCAAATATATTGATCAGAAGCTGGCTGGTAATCTGGGCGTCGATGGGAATTCCTGTTCTCTCATATTCCGCCAGGTTTTCGTTTTGTTCCAGTACGATCAGCGCTCCAGTCTTTGCTTTTCCCATCTCTATGGACGCCTTCACCAGCTCGTTTACCGTGCGGTCGCTCATACGTTCACTGACATTTTTGGAGGTATCAAAGGGTACGATGCTGGAAAGCACCTTTTTCTCCCCCAACTGCTCCATGGCCCGCCGCAGCTCCGGCTGGAAAATAATCACCGCGGCCATCAGGGCCAGGTCCGTTCCCTTTGTCACCAGAAACTTGATGGTATCCATCTGAAGGATATAGGCCACCGCCACGAAAACACCCAGAAGCAAAATTCCCTTCAACAGCGTCCAGGCCCTGGTTTCCCTTATCCACAGCATCACCTTGTATACCAGAAATGACAGAAGGATAATCTCCACCACATCCGTGGCACGGATGGAAAGGGAGGGCAGAGTCATCCATGGCAGATAGTAGGTAAAAAAATTCTTAATTGCCTCCACTTTCCTCACACCCCCTCTTTCTCTTTGGAATCGCTTTTACATAATAATAATAATCCCCGTCCTCAAACTGTACATTCATCACATGGGTGTAATCCACCTGGAACCGGAAAAACTTGACTGCCAGCGCAATCACAGCGGAGACGGCCGTTCCCAAAAGCAGCCCCGGAATCTGTCCAAACTCCCCGAATACCAGGCATCCCATCAGGCTCACCACCAGAAAGGTCAGCGTTCCCATGCCCACCGCCAGGGTCCAGGAATACTTGATCGCCATCCTGCGGATGAGCCAAACCACCAGAAAGGCGGCCGCCAGGGAAATCATCATAAGCACCATCCTGTTTTCCCCGAGGACAGCGTCCATAAGGGTCTTTATCGTTTCCACGACAGCCTTGGACTCCTCCGCCGCCGTAGTCCCCCCTAAAGCCGTCCCGGCCTGGGCCGTGCGGTTTACGGCTGCAATCCCGTAGTAAGCCGCCGTTCCGAAACAGATCGCCGCCATCGAAGCCGGGCCCGCCACCAGTCCGAACACCAGCGGCGCGGCGGCAGGACAGCCAAAGGCCAGGGCCAGCATCGTGAAAATCAGGGCATATCCGTTTCTTGATAGGATCCCCATATAGAGCAGCAGCAAAATGATAAGGATTCCGCCGCCTACGAGCAAAGCCGGCAGCGACAGGCCGTACAGATGGCCTGCCATCAGAGCCGCCCCCAAAAGGACAATGGTGTTTACAGGCATAAACGAACAGAAAAGGGCAAGGATCAGTACAAGGAACAGATTGTTCAGCTTTTCCAGATACCCCAGCCTTCCGTTAATCAAAAGAAACGAGACGAGAGCCAGAACAAATTTCCATACGGAAACCACGTATGTATCGTACTTTGCGTAAAATTTTATGATAGATTCCCTAAAGCTCAACAATGCTGTCATTGTCTATACCTCCCTGTTTTCTGCGCTTCGCCCCGCTGCTCCTTCTTCTTCTCTTCGGTTCTTCTCTGTCATACTCCAGGATCAGCTGCTCCAGCATATTTCTGTACTTCAGCAGCTTCCTCTCAGAACGGTAATATCTGACTGTACAGACCACATAGGTCAGCAGAAGAAAGAGGGCAGCCGCAGCAAGATACGCCGCAAGAATCCTTATGCCCGTCTCCCGGATATCCATCGTATTCAGTTTTTTCATCAGGCTGTCCATATGGCAGCAGGCCCAAAGCCCCGTCCCCACCACGAACGCCAGGGTGATCCGGACAAAATTTTTCAAAAGCTGAATCCCTATGTAATCACTCCTGTAATAGTCTCCTGCGTTCCGCAGGGACTCTTCGTTTCTCTGTTCAAAATCCGCAAGCTTCGTCATCATTCTGATTCGCTTCTCATTCATCAATGTTCCCCCGTCAGATCATAAAATTTCACTGTCATCTCTTCCGATGCAAAGGCTGGCAAAGTAAACCTCCTCCGCCCCCTGCCTCAAAAGCTCTCCGGCAATCGCATCGACTGTACTCCCCGTTGTATAGATATCATCCACTAAAATGATTTTCTTTAATTTTACATCATATCCTCTGATTTTAAAAGCCCCTTTCAGATTATTTTGCCGTTCCCTGCGGGTGAGCTCCTTCTGGGGCCTGGTGGCACGGACACGCTCCACAAGCCCCGGCATCACAGGGATCCCCAGGCATTCTCCCAGCTTCTCCGCCAACAGCTCCGCCTGGTTAAATCCCCTCCTTCTCTTTTTGGCGGGATGCATGGGAACGGGCGCTATCGCCTGGACTTTCCAGGAAAGGATCCGCTGTCCCAGGATTTCCGCCATATAGGGGCCGTAAAAATCAAGGTATTCCCGCTTATTATGAAATTTGATCTGTCCCATAGAGCGCCGCACTGCCCCCTCGTAGGGCAAAACTGCCAGCCCCCTTGTATAGAGATGCTCCTCCCTCCCGCAGTCGGCACAGTATTCCTGCTCCTGCCTGTTTAACGGCTTACCGCATTTTTTACAGGCCGGCTCCCTGATGGGCCGAAGGCTCCTTTTGCAGGCGGGGCAGATCTTTTCCCCTTTCTGTCCCACCGTCTCCCTGCACAGCGGACAGCGCCTGGGGTACAGGATCTCCAGCATCATTTCCAGAAACAAACGTTTTGTCATAGCAATCTTCCGGCTCTCTCCCAGCGTTCCGATCTTTCTCTTTAAAACTCGTTGATGCGCTCCTTCAGGGAGGTATAGCGTTTCTGCTCAAAGGTATTGTCGATCATCCGATAAAAGGTCTGGGCGTCCCCCACCAGGGTCACGCAGGACTTCGCCCTGGTGACCGCCGTGTAGAGCAGGTTTCTGTTCATCAGCATCCTGGGGCCCGGAAGCAGGGGGATCACCACAGCCGGATACTCGCTGCCCTGGGATTTATGTATGGTGACCGCATAGGCCAGCTCCAGCTCCTCCAGCTGCTGGAAAGGATACTCCACATATCTTCCCTCATCAAACTCTACCGTCATGAGCTCCCCGAAGGTATTGATCTCCCTCACGATTCCCATGTCACCGTTAAATATCCCCGTCCCTTTTTCCACAGCAATGCCGTATTTTCCCCGGATTTCCCACTCGATCTGATAATTATTTTTGATCTGCATGACCTTGTCTCCCTCCCGGAAACGGCCTCCCCCATATTCCTTCTCCCGCTTATCGGGCGAAGGGGGATTCAGATACTCCTGGAGGATTCTGTTTAAGCGCTCCACCCCCAGAAGCCCCTTCCGCATGGGCGTGAGCACCTGGATCTCATTTTGGCTGGCATGGACATACTTTGGCATTTTCTGCTGCACCAGCGTGATCACAATGCTGATGATCACATTCGCGTCCTGGCGTTTTAAGAAAAAGAAATCTCTGCTCTTATTGTCGAGGACCACATGTTCTCCCTTATTGATTCTATGGGCGTTGACAATGATATCGCTCTCCGCCGCCTGCCGGAAGATCTTCGTCAGCCGCACCACCGGAAACCTGCCGGAATCTATGATATCCTTCAACACGCTTCCGGGCCCCACAGAGGGAAGCTGATTCACATCTCCCACCAGAATCAGCCGTGTCCCCACGGGGATCGCCAGCAGCAGCGCGTGGATCAGATAGATATCCACCATGGACATCTCATCGATGATCACCACATCCTCATCCAGGGGATGCTCCGCGTTTCTCCCAAACTGGCCCCGGCTCTCCTCACTCCCTCCGCCGCTGACTTCCAAAAGCCGGTGGATCGTCTGGGCTTCACAGCCGGTGGCCTCCGTCATCCGCTTGGCCGCCCGCCCTGTGGGAGCTGCCAGCCGGATGTTGAGCCCCTCAGACTCAAAATAATCGATCAGAGCGTTAATCGTGGTCGTTTTTCCCGTACCGGGCCCTCCCGTAATTACCAGAAGGCCGTGCCCCGCCGCCTTTACCACTGCGTATTTCTGCATCTCATCCAGAACGGCTTCCCGCTTTTTCTCAATCCCGGCCACCTTCGTCAGAATCGCCGTCTCTGAAACCTCGCAGGAAATGTTCAGGTCGTGGAGCATCTTCGCCGTATTCAGCTCCAGGTAATAGGCAGCCGTGCTGTAGACACAGACCTCCCCGTCTGTTTCTTTTAAAATCAGCTTCCGGTCCACTGCCAAGTCCATCACATGCTTTTCAACGCTCTCCCGGCTCACCCCCAGCAGCTGGACCGTGCGCTCCAAAAGAAGCGGCTCCGGCAGATAGATGTGCCCCTCCTGGGAGGCCTGCTGCAGCACATAGAGCAGGCCGCTGCGAATGCGGAAATCCGAATCTGTGTGGATCCCCACCCGGCTCGCGATCTCGTCGGCGATACGAAAACCGATGCCATCAATATCATCGGCCATCCGATAGGGATTTTCTTTGATCACCTGATAGAGCTCCGGCCCGTATGTGTTGTAGATCCGCACACTCAGGGCATTGGAAATTCCATACTGCTGCAGGAAGATCATGGCCTTGCGCATATCCTTCTTTTCCTCCACCTGCTCCGCGATCTCCCGGGCCTTTCTCTCGCTGATTCCCTTTACCTCCGCCAGGCGTTCCGGCTCCTCCTCGATGATGCGGAACGTATCGGCTTTAAACTTCTTTACGATCCGTGCCGCCAGAGCCGCTCCCACTCCCTTAATGGCGCCGGAGCCCAGATACCGCTCAATGGAAAGGACGTCCTCCGGCGCTTTAATCTCATAGGAAGAGATCACAAACTGCCTGCCGTAGGTGCTGTGCTCCTTATAGCTGCCCTCGGCCTCTATGGCCTCCCCCTCACCTATGTAATGCAGCGTCCCCACACAGGTGATCTCCTCATCTTCACCGATCAGGACCAGCACGGTATAACCGTTCTCACTGTTCCGGTAGATGATGTGATCTACATACCCTTTTATTCGTTCCATGTTCTCTCCTTCTCCTTGGCATAAGGAAAAGGGGCTGCACACTACAGCCCCTTACATCTTTCCTGTCTTTGCCGCCGCCTGCTGTCTCTTCTTTAGTCTTCCAGCTTTCCGTTCCCGGCTGTCAGCTCCACAAATTTTCCTGTTCCCACTGCTACCGCTGTCATCGGATCCTCCGCCGTTATCGTGTTGATCCCCGTCCTGGCCTCTATGAGTTCTTCCAGGCCGTTCAACAGCGCTCCGCCGCCCGTCAGGACGATTCCTCTGTCCACCACATCGGCGGCAAGCTCTGGCGGCGTCCGCTCCAGAACACTGTGAACCGCCTCCACAATCTGGGTGGTGGCCTCCTTCAAAGCATCCCTCGTCTCCTCGGAGGTGACTTTCACGGTTTTGGGCAGCCCTGTCACCAGATCACGCCCCCGAACCTCCATCACCTTCTGCTCCGGCCTTTCAATGGCGGTACCAATGTTGATCTTGATATCCTCCGCCGTGCGCTCTCCGATCAAAAGGTTGTGCTTCTTTCGCACATAGCGGATAATGGCCTCGTCAAAATCATCACCCGCCACCTTAATGGACGTGCTGACAACGATACCGTCCAGGGAGATCACCGCCACATCACAGGTTCCCCCGCCGATATCCACGATCATATTGCCGCAGGGCCTGGAAATATCGATGCCGGCTCCGATGGCTGCCGCCAGAGGCTCCTCGATAATCATCACCTCTCTGGCTCCCGCCTGATAGGTGGCGTCCTCCACCGCCTTTTTCTCCACCTCCGTCACACTACTGGGTACGCACACGCTGATCCTGGGCTTCCGGAAAGAAAGCCTACCGATGGCCTTCTGGATAAAATACTTCAGCATCTGCTCTGTTACCGTATAGTCAGAGATCACGCCCTTGCGCAGAGGACGGATGGCTACCACATTCCCCGGCGTTCTCCCAAGCATAAGCCTCGCTTCCTCACCGATCGCCTTGATTTTATTCGTATCTCTATCAAAAGCCACCACTGACGGCTCTTTCAAAACTACGCCTTTTCCCTTGACGTAGACCAATATACTGGCTGTTCCCAAATCAATTCCTATGTCTGTTGAAGTCATTTAGATGCTCCTTTCCTCTTGACTCTACTTATTATATACAACCCGTCCATAATTGAAAAGGGCTTTTTCAATTTTTCTTTCGACAGGATATTTTTCTTTCGATTCTGCTAATAATTTTTTCTAACATTTAATACTTTGTTTATATTCAGCACATATTTTTGACATATTTTTCGGATATAGTGTATCCATATTAGTTAATAGCTAATATATTTCATAACTCACACTCCGCGGCTCCCACAAGCTGCGGAGTACTCCCTCAAAATATTTTAATTTTTCTCTTTCCTTAAACCAGAAGCCAGCGGGCTTCTGGTTTTTTGCGTCTGTCGAAAGATACCCACATAGATAAAGAAGCCGGAGCATGGCTCAACGCCCGCTCCGGCTTCTTTTCTATGCTTTATTCTATTTCTGTTCTACATCTCCGGCAGACTGTCAAAGCCAGGTTTTAAATCCTCATCCGTGGGGATGTAATCCTTCATCTCTCCATTGTGGAATTTCTCGTAGGCCACCATGTCGAAGTAGCCTGTTCCCGTCAGGCCAAAGAGGATCGTCTTCTCTTCCCCTGTCTCCTTGCACTTCATAGCCTCGTCGATGGCTACCCGGATGGCATGGCTGCTTTCCGGCGCCGGAAGGATTCCCTCCACTCTCGCGAACTGCTCCGCGGCCTGGAAGACAGACGTCTGCTCCACAGAGCGCGCCTCCATATAGCCGTCATCATAGAGCTGGGAAAGCACGGGGCTCATGCCGTGATAGCGCAGTCCTCCCGCATGGTTCGCCGACGGAATAAATCCGCTGCCCAGGGTGTACATTTTCGCCAGGGGGCATACCATACCCGTATCGCAGAAATCATAGGCAAACTTTCCTCTTGTGAGGCTGGGACAGGACGCGGGCTCCACCGCAATGAAATGGTAATCCGCCTCGCCTCTGAGCTTTTCTCCCATAAACGGGGAGATCAGTCCTCCCAGATTGGAGCCGCCGCCTGCGCATCCGATAATGATGTCCGGTTTGATGCCGTATTTGTCCATGGCTGCCTTGGCCTCCAGGCCGATGATGGACTGGTGCAGAACCACCTGGTTCAGCACGCTTCCCAGCACATAGCGGTAGCCCTCCGTGTGGGTCGCCACCTCTACCGCCTCTGAGATCGCGCATCCAAGGCTTCCCGAAGTGCCCGGATGAGCCGCCAGAATCCTCTTTCCTACCTCAGTAGTCTCTGACGGAGACGGCGTCACACTGGCACCGTAGGTGCGCATCACCTCTCTGCGGAAGGGCTTCTGTTCATAGGAGCACTTTACCATATAGACCTTGCAGTCCAGATCCAGGTACGCGCAGGCCATAGAAAGGGCTGTTCCCCACTGGCCGGCTCCCGTCTCTGTAGTCACACCCTTCAGCCCCTGCTCCTTGGCGTAATAGGCCTGAGCGATGGCGGAGTTAAGCTTATGGCTTCCGCTGGTATTGTTTCCTTCAAATTTATAATAAATCTTTGCCGGCGTCTGGAGCTTCTCCTCCAGGCAATAGGCCCGAACGAGGGGCGCCGGACGGTACATTTTATAGAAGCTCAGTATTTTCTCCGGAATGTCGATATATGGATTTGTGTCATCCAGCTCCTGCTTTACAAGCTCTGAACAGAACACAGCCCCCAGCTCCTCCGCCGTCATAGGCTGATGGGTTTCCGGGTTCAGAAGCGGTGCCGGTTTCTTCTTCATATCAGCGCGTACATTATACCATTGCGTGGGCATCTCATGCTCTTCCAGGTAAATTTTATAAGGAATCTTTTTTTCACTCATAGTCTTTCTCCTTCACTCTGCTATAACCAGGATGGCAGATGCAATTTTGTGAAAATATTAGCATATTCCCTTCTTTCTTGTCAATCCCTTTTACTTACAGCCCCGCTGATGATATCCACACAGGTCTCGATTCCGAGCTTTCCGCTGTCAAGCATCAGATGGTATCCCTCCTTGTCATCCCATCTTTGTCCCGTGTTTGCTGTATAAAATCCGTTCCGCCGCTTATCGCAGCGGCGCAGGATCTGCTCCGCTGCCTCCGCCGGATCGTGATAAACCTCCACGGCCCTCTGCAGCCGGAACGCCCTGTCGGCATAGATATAGACCTTCAGCACATCCTTCCTGTCCTGAAGGACCCGGCCTGCGCACCGTCCCACAAAGATACAGCCGCCTTTTTCCGCCATCTCATGGATCACCTTTGCCTCCTCCAGGTACAGCTTGCTTTCCTGGCTTAACCCGCTGTCGTTTCCCGCCGCCATCCGGGCAGCCTGGGCGATGGTATAAAGAAAGCTGGTGGTGGAGGACTCCTCCATATGGGCGATCTGCTCCGGGGTAGTTCCCCGGAGCCTTGCCACCTCCTGCAGAATCTCCTGCCCATAGCAGGGAATCCCAAGGCGCTCCGCTAAGCGCTTTCCGATCTCGCTTCCGCCGCTGGCATACTCTCTCTCTATCGCAATGATCTTATATTTCATTTTACTGCCTCCGCTTCTTATACTGCTTTTTCGAACTGGCTGTTGTACAGGTTTTCATAAAAGCCCTTCTTTTTCAACAGCTCCTCATGGGTTCCCTGCTCAATGATGTCTCCGTCCTTCATCACCAGGATCAAATCCGCGTCCTTGATCGTGGACAGCCTGTGGGCAATGACAAAGCTCGTTCTGCCCTTCATCAGGTTGTTCATGGCTTTCTGGATCCTGATCTCCGTTCTCGTATCTACCGAAGAGGTGGCTTCATCCAGGATCAGCAGCTTATTGTCCGCCAGAATCGCCCTGGCAATGGTCAGAAGCTGCTTCTGTCCCTGGGAAATATTGTTTGTCTCCTCATTCAGCACCATCTGGTAGCCTCCGGGCTGGGCCATGATAAAGCGGTGGGCGTGAGCCGCCTTAGCCGCTGCGATGACCTCCTCATCCGTGGCGTCCAGCCTGCCGTAACGGATATTCTCCATGATCGTACCGTGAAACAGCCAGGTATCCTGAAGCACCATACCGAAAGCCTCCCTAAGCTCATTCCTGTTAAAATTCCTGATATCGTGGCCGTCTATACGGATCTGCCCCTTATTCACATCGTAAAAGCGCATTAAGAGCTTCACCATGGTGGTCTTTCCCGCTCCGGTGGGCCCTACGATGGCCACCGTCTGCCCCTGGCGCACCTCCGCCGAGAAGTCGTGGATGATCAGCTTTTTAGGGTCATATCCAAAGGCCACATGGTCAAAGGACACATTTCCCTCTACCCGGGAGATGTCCGCCGGTTCCTCCGCCGTCTGATCTTCCTCTTCCTCGCCCAGGAATTCGAACACACGCTCCGAGGCCGCCGCCGTGGACTGAAGCATATTGGTCACCTGGGCGATCTGCTGGATGGGCTGCGTAAAATTCCTGATATACTGGAAAAAGGACTGGATTTCTCCCACCTCAATCGCCCCCTTAATCGCCAGGAAGCCTCCCAGGATAGCCACCATCACATAGCCGATATTTCCGATAAACTGCATGATCGGCATCATAATACCGGAGAAAAACTGGGACTTCCAGCCGGACTCATAGAGCTTCTGGTTCGTCTTCTCAAAGACATTTACCACAGCCTCCTCTTTATTAAAGAGCTTCACCACGTTGTGGCCGCTGTAAACCTCTTCCACCTGCCCGTTCACCTCGCCCAGATACCTCTGCTGGGCCTTGAAGTACTTTTGGGAGTGCTTCATGACGGTACCGATGATCCCCATAGACACCGGCAGGATCAGCAACGCGGCCAGCGTCATCCACAGATTGATCGACAGCATCATCACCAGCACACCTACCAGGGTGGTCGTGGACGTGATGAGCTGTGTCAGGCTCTGGTTTAACCCCTGCTGCAGGGTATCCACATCGTTCGTGACACGGGAGAGGACTTCTCCGTGGGTTCTGCTCTCATAGTAATTCAGGGGAATCCTGTGAATCTTCTCCGAGATGTCCCGGCGCAGGCTGTAGGTCACGTCATTGGATATCCCTGTCATGATAAATCCCTGAATAAAGGTACACAGGGCACTGACGCCGTACAGGCCCAGGGTAATCAGAAGGATCTGCCCGATCCTGGAAAAATCAATGCCTCCTGTACCGTTGATCTTCGCCACCAGGCCGGTAAAAAGCTCGGTCGTCGCCCGCCCCAGTATTTTCGGGCCCACGATATTGAAGACCGTACCGCACACGGCAAAGAGCATCACGCCGAAAATCCTCTTTTTGTATCTGCCCATATAGTGGAACAGCTTTTGCATCGTTCCCTTAAAATCCTTTGCCTTCTCGCCGGACATATAGCCCCGCCCCATGGGGCCGTGTCCCATATGCCCGCCTGCTTTTCTGCTAACTCTATCACTCATTGGCTAATTCCTCCTCCGAAAGCTGGGACATGGCGATCTGCCTGTAAACATCGCAGGTCTTCAGAAGCTCCTTATGGGTTCCCTTCCCTGCGATACGCCCCTCATCCAGCACAAGGATCTGATCCGCATGCAGGATGGTGCTGATTCTCTGGGCTACGATCAACGTAGTCGCGTCCCCCGTCGCGCTCTTCAACGCACGACGCAGCGCTACATCCGTCCTGTAATCCAAAGCGGAAAAGCTGTCGTCAAATACATAGATCTCCGGCTTCTTCGCCACAGCCCTGGCGATGGAAAGCCTCTGCTTCTGCCCGCCGGACACATTGGTGCCTCCCTGGGCAATGGGCGAAGCCGTGCCTTCCGGCTTCTCCTCGATAAAGTCCCATGCCTGGGCAATCCGGGCTGCCTGCTGCACCTCTTCCTCCGTAGCGTCCTCTCTTCCGTAGCGGATGTTGGAGTCGATGGTTCCTGAGAACAGCACGCCCTTCTGGGGCACGAAACCGATCTTTTCCCGCAGATCCTTCAGATCCATCTGGCGCACATCCACGCCATCTACCCGAACGCATCCCTCCGTCACGTCAAAGAGACGGGGAATCAGATTGACCAGGGTGCTCTTGCCGCTTCCCGTACTTCCTATGAAGGCTACGGTCTGCCCTTTTTCCGCCTTAAACGAAACATCGCTCAAGACCTTCTCCTCCGCTCCCGGATAGGCAAAGCTTACGTGGTCAAACTCCACCAGGCCCTTTTCTCCTTCTCCGGCCTTCTCCGCTTCCCGGGGGCTGTGGATTGAAACCTCTGTCTCCAGCACTTCATTGATACGTTTGGCGGACACGCTGGCTCTGGGAATCATGATCGACATCATCGTGATCATCAGGAAGGACATGATGATCTGCATGGCGTACTGGATAAAGGCCATCATATTTCCCACCTGCATCCTGCCTGCGTCCACGGCATACGAGCCGCTGTACATGATCAGCACGGTGATTCCGTTCATGATCAGCATCATCGTCGGCATCATAAACGTCATAACCCGGTTAACGAACAGGTTCGTTTTTGTCAGGTTGCTGTTGGCTTCCTCAAAACGCTCCTCCTCATGGCGCTGTGTACTGAAGGCGCGGATAACCATAATACCTGTCAGCGTCTCCCTGGTCACCAGATTCAGCTTATCAATCAGCTTCTGCAGCAGCGTGAACTTGGGCATCGCTACCCGGAACAGGGCGAAGACGACCAGCAGGATCAGCACCACCGCCAACGCCAGGATCCAGGTCATCGACGCGTCTGTCTGAAACACCTTGATCACGCCTCCCACTCCCAAAATAGGGGCGTAAAGCACGATTCTGAAAATCATGGTGGCCAGCATCTGTACCTGCTGGATATCGTTGGTGCTTCTCGTGATCAGGGAAGCGGTGGAAAACTTATTCAGCTCCTCCCCCGAAAAGGAGATCACCTTCCGGTACACCTGATTTCTTAAATTTCTTCCCATGTAGGCCGCTACCCGGCTGGACAGGAAGGTCACGGCCACGGCGGCCGCCATAATGAGAAAGGCCATGCCCAGCATCCGCAGGCCGGAGCGCACGAGATACTCCGTCTGCATCCTGTCCAGATCCATTCCCATCGCCTCATATTCCTGCTGGAGGTAGGCTACGGCTGACTGGCTGACGATGGATTCCGGCATTTCCTTCAATTCATCCATCTGCCCTGCGAACATTTCCAGCCTCTGGGCCTCCGGCATCTGGGAAAGCACCTGGAACACATCCGTTCCCGCGGGAATTCCCATCTTTTCCGTCATTGCCCGGGCTTCTTCACTGTCTCCCGAAAGGCCTGCTACGGCCAGCATGGGAGCCCCAAAAGCAGACGCCAGCTCTTCCCGCTGCTCCTTGTCTGTCTTTTCCAGCTTATAAACATTCCCCTCCAGGACGTAGCAGTCTTCCACTTCCTTTCGGGTATCTTCATCCATAAAGAGGAACAGCTTTTCCATCGACTCCCGCCGTATCTGCTCCGGCACACCGTCCTCGATTCCCCTCTGCTGGATACCCACATTCACAATCTTCGATGTGTAATCCGGCAGGGACAAGTCGCAGTATGCCTGCAAAAACAGGAGCCCCAGGATGAGTATCAGGTAATACCACCTGTCCCTCACATAGCGAAACATTTTCAGCATCTTTTCTTACCCTCCATATTTTCTATGATCTGCAATAAAAACCGCCGCATCAGACACTCCTCACTGTCCGTAAATCCCCGGAACATCTGCTGCTGGTTTCTCTCAAGTATCTCCTCAATGTCAGCCAGCGCCTCATAGCCTTTGGGACTTAAGGAAATCCTGGTGACTCTTTGATCCTTCGCGTCCCCTGCGCGCACCACCAGCCCCGCGTTTTCCATCCGCCGGATCGATACGGCCACACTGGGCGGCTTTACGTGGAGCTCCCCCGCGATCTCCCGTTGGCTTAAGCCCCCCTTCTGAGAAAGCAGGCGCAGCATGGGATACTGCCCCGGATGAAGCCCCTTGGCAGCCAGTTGCTCGTAGCTGTTGGAAAAATAAATATGAGAGGCCTGCAAAAACAGCATATGCAGGCTGCTCGCATCTTCCTCTTCCATTCTTGCCTTATCCATCGTCTCACCTCCAACCAGTTAATCAGCTAATATAGAATAGGACAATGTATCCAAAATAGCAACTCTGTTTTTCACTTTTTATACTTATTTTAGAAAGATTTAACCAAAATATTCGTTAAATAATTAATTGTTTGCACCTGTTCCCCCTCCCTGCCTGATACGCCAAAAAGGCAGGCGTCCCTGACAGCCTTATTTTGCTGTCATCCGGGACGCCTGCCCTCCTTCATCTATCTCTATACCGCATTTACAATAATCTTTTCTCCAGCCCCTTTGCTCTTGAAAATCGCTTTATACTCCTCCTTTTTCGACGCAGGCACCTTAAATCTTGCCCGCGGGTAAGTCGCCGTAAAGGCCTTATACCCCACATGGCTGCCGGCCAGCTTTTCCGTCCGCAAAATCACCATCTTCAGGTTCACATCCTTGTAAAAAGCATACTGGCCGATCTTTGAAATCTCCGTAGAAAAAGTCGTGATCCTTGTCATGGATTTGCAGTTCCGAAAAGCTCCCATCCCGATACTAGTAAGCCCGGTGGAAGAAATGTACACTCTTCGGATCGCCGTACAGTTCATAAAGGCCCTTGCCCCCAGAGACGTTACCGACCTTAGGGTCACACGGTTGGGGGTTCCGCCCACCGTAGTCAGGGAGGTACATCCCCGGAAGGCATTTACGAGAATCCTCTCTACGCCTGCCGTTCCGCCCACCTTTTTCAGGGAGGAGCAGCCATAGAAGGCGCCCTTTCGTATGGTTTTCACCGTAGCGGGAACTGTCACCGCCGTGACGGTTTTATTATTATAAAACGCCTTGATTCCGATCTCTGTCACCCTGTATGTATAGCCGCCGATGCTCACCTCAGAGGGAATCGTCACAGTCTTTGCAGAGGGATTCGTCGTCCCCTCATAACTGACCTCACACCCCGGTTTTACCACCTCGTAGATCGCCGCCGAACCGCTGTCCGTAAGGGTTGTCCCAGCTGCCGGTGCCGTGTAGGAGGCTTCCATGACAGCCACATGCTTCAGATGGGGATAGCCGCCGTTTACATTGGCCTCCACTGCCCATACATTCGTAAAATCAAAATTTGCGTAGCTTGCGGCCGTCTTAATCTGAGTCTCGTCCAAAGCCACCGCCGTGCCGGAAACCCTGCTTCCCGTCATATAGGCGTACGCGCCGTTGGCGCTGAAGTAATAGCAGTCAGACAGGATACAATTTCCCTCTGTGCCTCCGGCAAGGTTTGCCGATGTTCCGATGATGCCGTATGTCCTGCTGTTATATACCTGAACGCCCACACACTTACTGATCGCGATGCTGCCCGACGCCATGCCTGCTCCCCCGGCAATATTTCCGCCGTCGCTCATCGTTCCCAGATTGTAGCAATTCTCAAGTTTTACCGCGCCTTCCGCCGCCCCGATTCCGGAAACCTGGAGAAAGCCCGCGATACCGCCTGTGTACGTATTCGCGCAGTCCACAGCCCCCACATTGTAGCTCTCCGTCACCGACACGCGGGCGTCCAGGCCCACGGAGCTGTCCTCCAGGGAAAGACTGCCGAAAAGGCCGCCTGCCTTGCCGGTTCCCTTCACGATCCCTGCGTTGGCCGTTCCTGTAACCGCAGCCAGCCCCTCCTCGCCGCCTGCGCAAACCAGCTTTCCTGCAATACCGCCCACTTCCGTAGTACCGCTGACATTGGCCATATTGACACAGCCCGCGATTTCCGCCCGGCCGTCAGCCACATTCACAGTACCGAAGAGCCCGCCGGTGCTCTGCGCACCTGTCACCTGACCTGTGACCTTTACATTTTTGATGCTGCAGGTTTCTCCTTTTCCTGCCGTCAGAGTCTGTGCCAGGGCTCCTGTGCTGCCCGACGCCTGGATATCCACGTCACTCAGCGTCAGATCCCAGATGCTCCCTGCCGTCAGCGCGGCGAAAAGCGGCGCTTTCAGCCCCTTGACCGCGTGCCCGTTTCCGTTCAGCTCGCCGGAGAACGTCGCAATGCTGGTCCATGCCGTCTGGGAAAGGTCAATATCGTTCATAAGAATAAACTTTCCGTCTGCCTTTTCCGCGATAGCCGCCAGCTCCTCCGCCTTCGTAATCGAGATAAACTCTTCCTCTGGCTGGAATTCGCTTTCGCTCTCAGACTCGCTTTCCGTCTGGGACTCACTCTCAGACTCAGACTCGCTTTCCGTCTGGGATTCGCTCTCACTCTCGGACTCGCTTTCCGTCTGGGACTCGCTCTCGCTCTCAGACTCACTTCCCGTCTGGGATTCGCTTTCGCTCTCAGATTCACTTTCCGCCTGAAACCCGCTCTCAGACTCACTCTCCACTTCCCCCAGGACCGGTTCTGCCGCCACGGTTGTATGAGATGCCGCCGATGACAGAGCAAGCATCAGCGCAAAGGCAAATGCCACTCCCCTGCATAATCCTTTTCTTTTGTCCATGATTACCTCCTTATTACTTTTTTGTTACATATTTATTAATTTTCTGTATCGTACCATCCTACTTTGATGGAAATATGTATCTGCGTCCGATATCCATTTCTCCCCTGGCCGCTAAACACAAAGGCTGCCCACAAAGATTTCTCTTTGCGGCAGCCTGCTCTTTTATCTGTCCTCCAAGCCTACGTATTCCCTCTCATCCATGACGCTCATATAAGCCGGACGGATGATCTTGTCCACGTTGATCAATTCCTCGATTCTGTGAGCACTCCATCCCACAATTCTCGCGATCGCAAACATCGGTGTGAACAATTCCTCCGGAATATCCAGCATACTATACACAAAACCGCTGTAGAAGTCCACATTCGCGCTGACGCCCTTGTAGATCTTCCTCTCTTCCATAATGACCTTCGGCCCCAGCCTCTCGATCATCGAATACAGCGCAAAATCCTTTTCCCTGTGCTTTTCCTCTGACAGCTGCTGTACAAAGGACTTAAATACCTCGGCTCTCGGATCGGAAGTAGAATAAATAGCATGTCCCATCCCGTAGATGAGTCCCTTCCTGTCGAATGCCTCTTTATGAAGAAGCTTTCTCAGATACTCCTCCACCTGGGCCTCATCCGTGACATCCTTCACCTTTTTCTTCAGATCCTTGATCATCTCCACCACTTTGATGTTCGCGCCGCCGTGCTTCGGTCCCTTAAGGGAAGACAGAGCCGACGCGATCGTCGCGTAAGTATCCGTTCCGGAGGAAGTAACCACATGGGTGGTAAAGGTAGAATTGTTTCCGCCGCCATGCTCCATATGAAGAATCAGGGCCATATCCAGCACATGGGCCTCCAGGGAGGTGTATTCCATATCCGGGCGGAGCATCCGCAGGAAATTCTCCGCTGTGGAAAGCTTCGGATCCGGCCGGTGGATATACATACTTCCGTCCCTCTCATAGTGATTGTACGCATGGTAGCTGTAAACAGCCATCATCGGCATGGTGCTGATCAGCATCATGCACTGACGGAGCACGTTTTCCACAGAGATATCCGACGCGTGGAGGTCATAAGAAGCCAGTGTCAGGATACACTTTGACAGAGAATTCATAATATCACGGCTGGGTGCTTTCATGATGACGTCCCTGGTAAAGTTCGTCGGCAGCTTTCTGCAAAACGCCAGCGCCCTGCGGAAGTTTTCCAGCTCCTCTTCTGTCGGCAGCTTGCTGAACAAAAGCAGATATGCCACCTCCTCGAAGCCGTAGCGGTGTCCCTGCACCTCACCGCGGATCAATTCTCTGATATTGTATCCCCGGTAAAACAATCGTCCGTCACAGGGCGTCTTTTTTCCATCCACCACCTGAAACGCCTCGATCTTAGATACCTTCGTCAGGCCGGCAAGAACTCCGTTTCCGTTTTTATCACGAAGCCCCCTCTGCACGTCATACTTTTGGTACAGTTCCAAATCAATCTTTCCATTTTCCACACAGCTTTTGGCCAGAGCAGATATCTGCTCCATGTATTCTTTCTGTTTCATCATCTTACACCTCGCCTTTCCTTTTTTGATCTCCACATTCTCTATCTTTCGACCCTCTCACTCCTTCTGTAGCGTTTCACCCTGTGCATTTTATACTTTTTTGCATAGCAGCGGCTGCCAAAGACTTCGCAGTTGCATGTTAACTATATGTTGGTAAATTATACACGAACCCCCACCAGGAAACAATAAACAAATTATGAACTTTTTAGAAAAAAACTTTTATTGCATTTCTTTCTCAAAATGATTATACTAAGAGCAGTTCCGCCATGGGGCAAACTGTAACTACAAAAATATTACGGAGATTTGCTATGAAAAAAACAAAACGAATCCTGGCTCTGGCAGGCGTAGTCCTTCTGGTGGGAATGTATGCCTCCACCCTGGTCTTCGCCCTGATGAAGCATGAAAACGCTTCCAATATGCTGATGGCCTCCATCGTATGCACCGTGCTGATCCCTGTCCTTTTGTACGCCTACACCCTGATGTACCGGGTATTGGATCACCGCAAGGACAGCGAACCGTAGGATCTCCCGGCAGCAGACCGGTAAGCAGACGTAGTTCCGGACTGCCGCCAGCAAAAACAGAGACAGGCCAAACGAAGTTCAGACAGGCAGTATCCTATCTTTTGGATGCTGCCTGTCCTTCCTATACCGCCAATAGCAGAAATACACGCTCTTATACCGAGAGGAAGACGCCCTCCCCTAAATTCTCCTCCTGTCCGGTAAACAGCCTGCTGAAGATTACCGGCAGTTTTACGCTCTTCTTATAGGTCACCAGAACCTTTCCCTCATCCAGGCAGGGAATCATGATCTCCGGCTCATCAAACAGCCTGTTCGTGATACCCACAGCCCTCTGCACCTTACGGCAGAAAACGACGGCATTTCCCTTCCTGCACTGGATCAGCTCCCTGTCATACTCCGTCAAATATCCGGGGCTCAGATGGTTCAGCGTTACCTGGAGATAGAAATCTGCCAGCAGGTCGCAGCGATGGCTCTTCATCCACTCCAGCTGCCCTTCCAGGATCTGGTCGCATTCCTCTTTTGTAACTCTCTGGATGCTTCTGAAATAAACCCCGTTCTGCACATACTTCTTCTCCAGAAAGATCTGGTTTTCGTCCCCGTCCTTCACGCAGAGGGCGTAATCCGCCTGAGACGCCCTGGTCTCCCCGCCGATAAACTTCAGCTTCCTGAGCGTATACCGTTCCGTCCGGCACTGCTGGTCTCCCGCAGTCATGGCCTGTCTCATCTGCTGATATTTTCCTACAGTGACTGTGTTTTTCTCTTCATAATACGTCTTATACTGCATGAAATCCCCCTTTTCTATTGTTTTTTTATATTCCCCTCATTGCCGGAAAAGGTCTTTCCCGGAAACGCTTTTGTTTTTTCCATTGTTGATTAAATTATAACACCCAATTATGAAAGCATAGTAAAAAACTTCTGAAATCTTTCTTAAAGTCCGCGAAAGAGTTGCCATTCAAACGATTGACACACCGCGACGCCAGAGCGTATGAT
The DNA here is from genome assembly GCA_002361955.1 of Lachnospiraceae bacterium UBA3316. GTDB lineage: Bacteria > Bacillota > Clostridia > Lachnospirales > Lachnospiraceae > Hominisplanchenecus_A. The sequence continues at coordinate 33,843 of DESK01000056.1, read as the reverse complement.
AGAAGCAGGCAGACAGTCTGCCTATACGCGCGTGATACGCCCAAAGGAGGTTTTATGATACATACGATTATCTTTGACATTGGAAGAGTCCTTGTAAAATTTGAGTGGCGGGAATACCTGGCCGGCTTTCATTTTTCCCCGGAAGCCGAGAAGGCGATCGGAAAGGCCATGTTCCTCAACCCTGTCTGGCAGGAATACGACAGGGGAGCGCTCCCCGACGAGGAAATCCTCGCCCTTTTATACCAATCCGCTCCCCGGTACAAAGAGGAGATCCGCAACGTGTTTGAGCAATTTCCCTCCTGCCTGGAGCTGCTTCCCCATGCCACCCCCTGGATCAAGGATTTAAAGGAGAGAGGCTACCGGATCTACTACCTCTCAAACTACGCCCAGACCACCCGTCTCAAAAACCCGGAAGCCCTGAGCTTCCTTCCCTTCTGCGACGGCGGGCTGTTCTCCTATGAGGTGAAGCTTGTCAAGCCGGAGCCTGCGATCTACCGGGAGCTTTTCTCCCGTTTTTCCATCGTTCCCGAACAGGCCGTCTTTATCGATGACACCCTGGGAAACCTGGAGGCCGCGGAAACATTCGGTCTGCGCACCGTTCACTTCAAAGACTACGCAAGCGCCTCTGCTTCCCTGGACGCGCTTCTTGCCAACGGATAATACACGGGCCGGACACCTTTTCTGTCCGGCCCGCCTTTTCTATTTTTCTGTCTCCGCCTCCGTCTCCGCAGGCGTCTCAGCCTGGGACGCCATAGGCGTAATTACAATATTTTCTCCGGAGATCTCCGTCTTTCTCTTGACGATATCCTCGATCTGCGCCCGCTGGGCGTCTGTGAGATCCACCTGGCTGATCACCACATCCACCGTGCCGTCCGTGATACTTACCACCGCGTCGGTGAAGCCCTTAGAGCCCAGCAGTAGCTCCGCTGCCGCTTCTTTTTCCGCCACATCTGCCATTGCGTTCATACCGGCGATGGCGTCCTGCTTCTGCTCTTCCGCTATGTTCTCATTGTTGATCACCTCCAGCAGGGTCTCCTTATTTTTGGCCCGCACCTGCTCCCTGGAAAGCCTCGCCTCCGCGGCAAATCCAGAGCTTCCCGGTACGCTTGTAAGTACCGCCTCTCCCGGCGTATCAGCCGCCGTATCCCCCTTTGAGGCGTCTGCGGAAAGGTCAGCGTCCGCCGCGTCCGAAGCTGCCGCCGCATCCTTCCCCGACAGGTCATCCATCACCACCTCTTCATCCGTAAAATCTTCGTCCAGGCTCTCGATGTCGATCAGGGCCGTATCGTTTGACACCTCCCCCGCATCCTTTTTGACGCTGTTTTTATCCACCGATACAGGTGAGATCCCCTCCCCCAGCTTAGAGCCTGAATAATTCAGGTAGCCTGCCACGGCAATCATAACTGCCAGTGCTGTAATGATGATCTGATTTTTCTTGAAAATATTTTTCACGTTTCCCCTCCTAATTCATTTTCATTACTTTGATTTTATGCGCCTCCACCCCAAATAATGCCATGACCGCCTCCGTAATATTGCGGGCAGTCCGCGGATCCCCTCCCCCTTCTGCCACCACGATCACCCCCTGGATCTGGGGCTCAATCTCCTCTGTCACATAGGGGATCTGGCTTCCGTTACCGTCCTGGGCATATACGGTGGCCTCCTCCGCCGTTTTTTCCACTGTACTCTTGCTTCCCTCATTCCCCTCCTCCGCGGTATTTTTCTCCATCACCGGCGTATCCTTCTCCACAATCTTCCTTCCGCTTGATTTGCGGGTAAGCATGACACGCACCCTCCCCACTCCTTCCACATCAGCCAGAGCCCTCTCCAGCCGTTTTTCCAGAAGCTCCATCTCTCCTCCCCCCTCCGCCTCCGCTTTGGGGACTTCCTGTGTTTTTTTCTCACTTTCCCCCGGAACAGGGATGGCTATGACCAGAAGCAGAATCCCCGCGAGCACCAGGACCAGCCACTGTTTTTTTTTCATATGAGCAAGCTTTTCTCTGAGATTCCCCATTTCTTTTCCCATAGGCTACTCCTGTATACTGATAGTTATATGTTCCGCCGGGATCTGATAGACTTCCAGAAGCTCTTTTTTTATGGCGGAAAGCTTCTGTCCCTGCTCCTCCGCCTCCTCCACCTGCAGGCTTACGCCTGCCACCTGAAGCTCACATCCCTCTGCGTCCGAAAAGTCTACCTCTACCCTTTCCAGGCTTACCCCAAGGACCCTGGCCGTCTCTTCGATCTGCCTCTCTAACTCCCCGCGGCAGGCCTCCCGGATTTTTCCGGAACGCAGTTCTTCCATCCCTTCCGCCTCCCTCCTGATTTCCCGGGCCTGCTCCCGCAGGCTCTCAAGCCTCCAGGCCTTCTCAAACCTCTCCGCCATATGGGCCGCCTCCATCAGCGGCCCAAACACCAAAAGAAGCAGAAGAAGGCCGCAGAAAAACCGCACATACTTTCTGAAATTTCCTTCCGGGAGAAGCTGCATAAAAATCTGGAACAGGCAAAGGCCGCAGACAAGGTTTCTGATCCAGCTAAAAACTGCTTCCATAATTCCCTCCTCAGCCGCCGATGGACGCTGCCGCCATGGCAATAGAAATAAAAAACAAAACTCCCACCGTCAAAAGAACCTTTAATAGAAGCGCCGCCCCGTCTCCGGCGCTGCTGACGCACTCCACCATCCTTTTGTCGGAAACAGGCTGGGCTGCCGCCGCCAGCAGCCGATAGAGAAAGGCTCCGGCCCCAAGCTTTGCCAGAGGCGCCAGACAGAGCAGCGCGAGAAAAACCAGTCCCGCCGCCCCCACGGCATTTTTTATCAAAACCGCGGATCCCAGCACCACCTCCGTCACGCCCCCAAAGAGATTTCCAAGCCCCGGCACCGCTCCTGCGGACTTCACAAGAGTAGTGGTCTTCAGCGCGTCCACCGTCGGAAGGATCAGGCACTGCACCGTCTGAAGGCCGACGGCCATGGCTGTAAGGGTTTTCAGGCTCCACTCCACAAAGGTCTTCAAGAGCTCTGCAAGCTTGGAAAGATAATCCTCCTTTGCCAGATGGTTCAGCATGGAAAACAGCACATACAGGTTGACGGCAGGCAGTATGCCGTAGCGCAGGATCCACTGGATGACCAGAATCATGCCCAGAGTCAGCTCGTAAAACCCGGCTCCTGCCGCTGCCCCGGAGGCAAACACGGAGGCCAGCAAATAGGAGGGCATCAAAAGCTTCATAAAGCCGATGATCTGATCCAGCACCTCCCCCGTCATCTGCTCCATGCCCCCGAAAGCCTGCATCAGCAGCGTAAAAAGCCCCAGGTACATCATGTAAAAACTGATATCTGCCGCCTGGCTCTTCTCCGAGACATAGATAAAATTTGTAAAGAGGGCCGCCGCTGCCAACAACACCAAAATCCGCACTGCCATCCTTTTATTTTCACCCATCCGGGCAAAAAATTCCTCCTCAAACAGCGCCGCTCCCTGCTCCGGCGTCAGCGGAACCTCCCCCCGCAGAAAGCCCTTCACAAGCTCCGCGAATTTCAGGGGTGTCCTCCCCTGAAGCTCCTGAAAGCCCCTGTCGATCTCCTCCAGGTCAAGCTCTTCCAGAAACTCATCCACCGCCCCCGTCCTTGCCGCCTCCTCCTGGGCCGCCTGCGCCCTTATGCCTGCCCCACAGCCCCACAAAAACAGGGCCACGCCAATCAACAGACAGATTTTCTTCATAGCCACCTCACATCAAAAACCCCTGGATCGTATCCAACAGCGCCAGGATGACCGGCGCGCTGACCGTCAGGATCGTTATTTTCCCAAAAAACTCTATCTGCCCCGCGATCGCCGTATATCCCGCGTCTTTGCACAGGCTAGAGGAAAAATCCGCGATGTAGGTAATCCCCATAATTTTAAACAGGGAAGTCAGGTAGGAATCCTTCAGCTCCACATAATCCCTGAGGCCCGTCAGTATATCGGCCAGATAGGACAGCTTATTTACCGCATAAAAGAAGATGAGAAGGCAGGATGCCATACTGATAAATACCGTAAAGGACGGTCTCGTTTCTTTCAGAAAAAGTCCCGTCAGGACTCCCGCAATTCCAAGCATGGCAATTTTCAGCATAGCTTCCTCCTACAGCGCGAACAGATCCTTTACACTCTCAAATAACTCGTTGATGTAGGGCAGCACCCAGAACAACACCACCACCAATCCGGCAAGCCCCGTCAGAAATGCCGTCTCCTCCCTGCCGCTCTGTTTGAGCACCTGGCTAAGCACCGACACCAGGATGCCCACCGCCGCGATCTTAAATATCAGATTTACACTCATGCCTGCCTCCTTTCCCGGCAATTTCACAGAAAAATAACTGTTAAAAACAATCCTCCCATCACTCCCAGATACCGGTACAGCTTCGCGTCCTTTCTCCACATCTCCTGGGCCTGCCCATATGCCTGAAGAAGCTGTTCCCGATACAAGGCGATGGCCCCAAGCTGCATCTTCACGTCCAGATTGCCAAGCTGCGCCCCGAAGCCGGCAAGGGCCTCCTTGTCCTCCCGGGTCAGCGCCGTATGGTTCAGTTCTTCCCGGATACACCCTTCAAAAATATCCTTCAGCCCCTCTCCCCGCAGCTCGTCCATATGATCGGCCATTTTTTCCAGAAATCTTCCATAAGGCATCCTCATACGCCTTGCCGCATGGCGAAATCCTTCGCTTAACACTGCGTTGGCATATCCGATTTCCCCCTCCAGAAGCTGCAAAAGCTTTATGAGCTCCCGCAAATCCCTGACCCGCCGTTCCATGTCCTTCCCTGCCGCGATCCCCATCGCTGTGCAGCCGACTAAAACCAGCCCCAGCCCCATATATTTAGCCATACAGCGTCCTTCCGTCTCCGTCCACGATCCGCCTGACCTCCCCGGCCCCCTTCCTGTTTTGCAAAAGAAGGTAGCGTTCAAAAATTCCGCCCTCCACCAGCGCCGACAGATAGGGTTTTCTCCTAATCTCCTCCATGCTTTCCCCATGGACGGTGGCCAAAATCTTGCAGCCGCAGTTTACAGCCGTCTCTATGGCGCGGATATCGCTCTTTCCTCCGATCTCATCCACCGCGATCACTTTGGGAGCCATGGAGCGGATCAGCAGCATCATTCCTTCCGCCTTGGGACAGCCGTCCAACACATCCGTCCGCATCCCCAGGTCATTCTGCGGAACGCCCAGATAGGAGCCTGCGATTTCTGAACGCTCGTCCACCACCCCCACGGTCCGACCGCAAAACCCCGGCCCGCCGTCTGAGATCTGACGGACCATATCCCGCAGAAGCGTAGTTTTCCCGCATCCGGGCGGGGATATAACCAGGCTGTGGCATACCTCACCTCCCACGGCAATATAGGGCATCACACCGTCCGCGCATCCCGGCACCTCGTGAGAAATCCTCACATTGAGAAACGAAATATGGCGGATACTCCGTATTTTTCCGTCCTCTATCACAGCTTTTCCCGCCACCCCCACCCGGTGGCCGCCTGCGATGGTTAGAAACCCCTGGCGCAGCTCTTCCTCATAGGCGTACATAGAGTAATTGGCGATGTATTCCATCGTCTCCGCGATTTCCCGCTTTGTCACGATCCATCCCCTTCCGTATTCCCCTGTCAGCCCTCCTTCCGCTGTGACAAAATACTCCTGCCCGCCTGCTGATAGGAGCAGCGGCCTGCCCGCCCGCAGCCGGATTTCCTGGAGCTGGTCCAGATCTGTATTCACTTTTTGTAGAATATTTCGGATACTGATAGAAAAAATCTTGATGAACTCGTCCTTCCCTTTGATACACTCACCTCCACTGCCAGCAATCTCCCTATCCAGGAACTTCTGCCCTGGATGGCTACTACACAATATATGAGGTGGACAAAGGTTTATGACTTCTTTATGAACTTAGAACTGTCTTTTTCGAACTGTCTCGTTGATGGCGCAAAAAAACGGGGGCTTTTCCATCCTGCCGCCGGCTGCCCCGCAAAATCGCCGCAAAAATTCGGAACGGATATGCGATTCTTTTTTGATTCACATATCCGTCCCTACTGAACTTCTTTCATTCTTTTTACCTCTTTTTCATTTTAGGTTTATTAGAATTTACAGATTTTTGATCTTTTGATCTTTTGATC
>DESK01000056.1:0-27463 GCA_002361955.1 Lachnospiraceae bacterium UBA3316 | reverse complement strand
GATCTTTTGATCTTTTGATCTTTTTGATTATTTTTTTCTGTTTCTGTGTTTTACAAAAACAGGAAGTTTAATTTTTCGGTGGTCCGTACCTCTCTTTCTTAAATTTCATTTTTCATTCGCCTTCTTAAACACTTGAATTTGAATGATTTTTAAAGATTAAGTTCCCATTGGACTGTCCTCCTTATTCTTTATATTTTCTCTCGTTTGTTTTTTGTTGTCTTTATTATAGTCTGCATTTCCTGTTTTGTCAACTACTTTTTTAAATTTTTTTATTTTATTTTTTTACTCCTGTGATTTTTGTTAAACTTTTGATAATATTTCCTTTTTTAGTTGAATTATCATTTTATATTCCTTTTCTTTTATTATTGAAATGCTTTTATGTCTGGCTGGGAAATCTGTTTCTTTGGATAGCTTGCGCCGCGGCCCTTTGTCCGCCCTCCCCCACGGCTAAGGAACGGTTGCTTTTTTTGAATGAAAAACTTATAATGACAGCAACAGCAAGATTTCTTGACCCCACAGAAAGAAAGGAAAACATCATGAAAAAGAAGATTGTAATTGCACTCGGCCACCGTGCCCTCGGAGTGACGTTCCCGGAGCAGAAGGTAGCCGTTAAAAGCTCTTCCAAGGTTCTTGCGGAAATGGTTGCCGGGGGATACCGGCTCATCATCACCCACAGCAATGCTCCCCAGATGGGCATGATCCACACGGCCATGAATGAATTCGGAAAATCCCACCAGAACTACACGGCGGCTCCTATGTCTGTCTGCTCCGCCATGAGCCAGGGTTATATCGGCTATGATTTGCAAAATGCCCTGCGGGCAGCGCTTTTGCAGAAAGGGATTTTTAAAACTGTCAGCACCGTGCTGACTCAGGTTCTGGTGGATCCGTATGACGATACCTTTTACCATCCGGTAAAGGTGATCGGCCGCTATATGACTGCCGCGGAAGCAGAGGAAGAAGAGAAAAAAGGAAATTATATGGTTGAAGAACCGGGAAAAGGCTTCCGGCGGATCGTGGCTTCTCCCCGCCCAAAGGATATTATAGAAATCGACGCCATCCGCGCCCTCTCTGACGCCGGCCATGTAGTGATCTCCTGCGGAGGCGGCGGTATTCCTGTACTGGCCCAGGGAAGTGAGCTGAAAGGCGCCAGCGCCATCATCGAAAAGGATTACACCAGCGGACTGCTGGCTGAAATGACAGACGCGGACATCCTGATGATCCTCACCAATGATGAAAAGGTGTGCCTCGACCACCTTTCTGAACATCCGAGACCCCTGGCGCACCTGAGCATAGAGGAAGCGGAAGCTCACATCCGGGACAATCAATTCGGTGAAACGGCTATGCTTCCGAAAATCCAGGCCTCTGTTGATTTCATCAAAGCCGGAACCGGCCGCAAGGCTGTCATCACCAATCTCGAAAATGCCTTGAACGCACTGGACGGAAAAGCCGGGACAGTGATAGAAGCTTAAAGACGCACAGCGGATTGACGGTGCGCCTGACATACAGAACCCCCGCCGGACAGGCACTGATTGCGCGGTCCGGCGGGGGTTCGTGCGAAAACCTGTCATGGTTTTTAACCCTTCCATCACTTTCTTACAGTCTGTGCAGGCCTGCCTGAACTGTTACGTTCAGAGATCATTTGTCCTTCAGATGGGCGATGCGTTCCGCCATCACTTCTTCGATTGTGATCTGTCTCACAGCTTTGATACTGCCATCCGCTTTTCGTTTCACGATCAGATAGATCTTCCCCTCTTTTGCCTCCTTGCTTCCATTCTGATAGAAGCTTCCATCCTCATCCATAAGCAATTGGATCTCTTTTCCCTGCCAGGTCCAGCTGCCTGCGGCAGGCTCCTGACCGATACCATTTTTCTTATATTCCTGAATTTTTCTTTCAGAAGCTATCATATCCTCATCCTCAAAGACATCAAATACCTCTGCCTCCTCCACAGCCTCCTTCTGCTCTGCATCGTTTACTACGATATCTTCTTTTATTTCTGCGGTCCCTGTCGTCAGCCCATCCTTGCTGTCTGTTACCTCTTCCTCATCACAAGCAAACGTATGAAGAATACTTCCCGTAGAAGATGCCTCTTTTTTTGCCTCTGCTTCCAGTTCCTTTGTTTTCCGGTCGAACTCTTCCTGTGTGGCTATCCGCACGCCTGTTAATCTGTAATCATCTCTTCTTACCGTATAGACGTCAATTTCCCCTTCCGGCATCTGGATCGCCTTGTAGGTATCCTCGATCTGCTCGTCACACAGCCATCTCACCGTTTTTCCCCGATAATACAGGGTATCGCTCTCTGTATCATAGGTAACGCCGTAACATGCAAGATAGGCCAGCTCATTCCGCATTTCTTCCTTGTGCCAGAGAGCCAGCTTTTTCCTGTCTTCCTCTGCCGGCTCGGCGTAAACTCCTTTTTCTCCCAAATCATATGCGTAAGTCATTGCCCGCACACTGTAACCGCATGCTGCCAGAGATAAGGCCGCTCCCATTAATAAAACTGCGCTTTTTCTTTTCATTGTTGTTTGGCTCCTTTACTTTTTATTGTATCTACACCATAACATTGAAATTTGTAAAGCACTTGGAGCCTATGTGTGATTTGTGTGTGGTTTACAGAGAAAAAGAAAAGCAGACTCCTTCCCTTGTGTTATCCATACGATAGATTGCCCCATGCTGGTCAAGGATCATTTTCACAATGTAAAGTCCCAGTCCGTTTCCGCCCGTTTGGCGGTTACGGGACTGTTCCACGCGATAAAATGCTTCAAACACATGGGCTAACGCCTCTTTCGGGATACATACCCCGGTATTTTCTATCCGGCAGGAAACCCTTCCTGTACCTGTTTTCTGTTTCAGCGAAACCCTGATCTTATTTTCTCTTTTTTCCGGCGTATAACGGATGGCATTCAGCAGCAGATTAGAAAAAACTTTGTTCATCATTACCGGATTTACATCTGCATATAAATGTTCCGGAATGTCTACTTCCAGTTCCAGTTTTTTATTTTCGATCAATTCAGCCATGTCAGCGATTTGCTGGCGGAGCTGTTCTGCGATATCGGAGGTTTTTGTGACAAATTTGTTGTTTTCGATCCGCGAAACCGTCAGCAGTTCCTTTACCATTTCTTCCATTTTTTCTGTAATTTCCCGTGACCGCTGCAGATAATAATCTCTGTTCCTATATTCCCCCACTCCCTGCAGCATTCCGGATAAGTGCCCTTTCAATATTGTGAGCGGAGTTTTCAGCTCATGGGACACTGCCGAAAAAAATGCAATTCTTTTTTCTCTATCGCACGTTCCCTTTCAATAGATTCCCTGCGGATTAATTCACATACTCCAAAACCGTCTATCTTTGGCATCATAATATCCAGCAGCACAAGATCGAACTCCCCCTTATGGAATTTCGCGATTCCGTCCACACCGTCACTGGCCAGCGTAACCGCATAGCCCTGATCCACCAAATAGTTTTCTAATATTTTCTGTATATCCTCTTCATCTTCCACAACCAATATCCGAAACATAGCGATTCCTCCCGTTTTCCTTTTACTATCACCAGCCATTATACATGAACTATATGGAGTTCCGATGGAGTTTTTAAAAAAAACAGTTATTTCCGCCAGATATAAAGGCCAAACCGTAAAATGCAGCGTAACTGTTTTCAGAAAAAAGGAAAGCCTGAACTGTGATGGAAGCTCAAAGGCGCACGGCAGTAATCGGAATGTACCATTAAAAAACACCCTCGCCGGACAGGCACTGGCTGCCCAGTCCGGCGGGGGTGTTTTTAAGTACTCTTCTTTTGTTCGCATGTCCATGCGGCTTGCTTTCCGCAGATACGAAAAAAGGTTCCTGCCATCCAGACAAGAACCTTTTCGACGTGCGTTAGAGGATTCGAACCCCCGACCTTTTGGTCCGTAGCCAAACGCTCTATCCAGCTGAGCTAAACGCACATTCCTTAACAACAAAAAGAATTCTAACACACTTTTCCTGGCTTGTAAAGCCCTTTTTAAAATTTTTTTCAACATTTTTTCAGCCTATCCCTGAATCCTATAAATTGCCTGGAAAAAGACCTGACAGCTTTCTCTGCTGCCAGGCCTTTTGACTGCTTGTCACTTACCCTTCTATTTTATTACATGTCCACCTCCTCTCCTTTTTCAAACGCTTTTTTCCACAAAGTTCTTACCACATGATCAAGAACCACAGCGGCTGCGATCATGAGCAATACCATATAGAGCAGTGTCCCGGTGTCATCCCCTGTCTTTGGAGACTTCACGCTGCCTCCGCCGTCCTTTTTCTTTGTTTCCTTTTCTGTATCTTCCTTCTTCACGGTTACGGTCTGGTCTGCGTCCTTTAAGTCCGCGTGGGAGGCAATCTCCCTCTCCCTATAGTACAGGGTCTCGAAGGCTACCAGGGTTTTCCCGCCCAGGGCGGACGCGTCAAAGGTGAAGGTAAGCCCTACGCTGCCCTTTGCCTTTTCGGCCCGGAAGGTTTTGGAAGCCTCCACCTTCCCGCCGCCCACTTTTAAGGGTTTCCCTGTCTCCTTGTCCATCAGGACGCCGGACACGGTATACTTCTTCCCAGGGACCAGGCCCTGGTAGTCCACGGTATCCACTACGGTCACCTTTTTCTCTGCACTTAGCTCTTTCTTCCCATCCGCCTTGTTGGTGGCTTTCGTCCTGAGCTTTACATCCTGGAAGGTGATGGTCTGCCCTTTGTCCTTCAGGTCCGCGTGGATGGCAATCCCGCGCTCCCCGAGGTACAGGGTTTCAAAAACAACGGTGGATTTCCCGGCCAGTTTTGTAGAGTCCAGGGTGAAGGCCACTTCCACCTCCCCGTCCGCTGTCTCCGGCGTGAATTCCACGGTGTTTTCCACCTTCTTCCCATCCACCTTCACGGGCTTCCCGGACTTCTTGTCCACCAGGACGCCGGACAGGGTATAGGTGAGGCCGGGCACCAGGTTTTTGTAGCGCACCAGGTCCCGGATGGTGGTTTTCTTGCCTGGGAAGGCTTCATGCCCGCCCAGCTCCTGCTCCGTGGCGGTGGTGCCGATCTCAGGTTTCTTGAAGGTGACGGTCTGCTCCTTATCATGGATGTCCGCATGTACGCCTACTTCCCGTTTTTCCATATAGATGGTCTCGAAAGCCACGGTGGACTTCCCTGCAAGGAGGCTGGAATCAAAGGTAAATACAATGTCCACGCTCCCGTCCTTCCCTGCCGGGGTAAACGTCTTGGATGCCTCAACGCGTTTCTTTGCGGCGTCCAGCAGGGGCTCCCCTGTGTCCTTTAATACTAAATATCCGCTGACGGTGTACTCCCTCCCGGGGATCAGGCCCGTATAGGACACCTTGTCCACCAGGGTTGTCTTTTCAGAGGCAAAGCCCTCATGCTTCCCAGTCTCCTGGTCCGTTGCCGTAGTGCCGATCTTTGTGTCCGTGAAGTAGACCTCCTGGTTCTCGTCCTCAATATCCGCGTGGGAAGCCACTTCCCGGTCTTTGTAGTACAGGGTTTCATAAACCACGGTGGAGACGTCCTCCAGTAAGGTCGCGTCCAGGGTATACTCCAGGGTTACCTTCCCTTCCTTGCCCTCCGGCACGAACACCTTTTCCGCTTCCACTGTCTCCCCGTTTACCTTCAGGGCCTCCTTGGTGGCCTTGTCCATCAGGATGCCCTTCACCGTATAGGTGTGGCCGGGGATCAGGTCTTTATACGCAACCTCGTCCACGATGGTGGCTTCCTTCTCCAGGGGGGCGTAATGCTTCCCGGTGTTCTTGTCCGTGGCCGTGGTGGACAGCTGCGGGTCCTTGAAGGTGACTGTCTGCCCCTCATCGTTGATGTCCGCATGTTCCGCCACATGGAACTCTTCCAGGTACAGGTCCTCGAAGGCCACGACGGGCTTGCCTTTTAAGAGGCTGGAGTCAAAGGTGAAGGTAAGCTCCACCGTCCCCCTGCCGTACCTGGGGTCATCCGATCCCGGGATCGTAGGCTTGAAGCCCTCCGCGGTCGGGGCAACTGTGAAGGTCGTGCTGGCCGTCACCCGGTTATTGTCAGCGTCAAGCAGTGGTTCCCCGGTCTCCTTCAGCACCAGGTAGCCTTCAACCGTATAGGTCTTGCCCACTTCCAGGTTGGCATATTCCACCACGTCGGTAAGGGTCGTCATTTCATTCACGAAAGCGTCATGGGCCTGGCTCTCGGCGTCGGTGGCCGTAGTCTTAATCTCCGGCTCCTCCTTCTGCTCGTTGTCCACGGGGTCCAGCTCCTTGATGCCTGTGTCCGCCAGGTCGCTGTCAACCGTCACGGTGAAGGGCTCTGCCAGGAACTTGTCCTTGTTGTTCTCGCACAGCAGCTCCTCCACGGTATAGGTGTCATAGAGCAGCGCGCCCTTGGCGTCGTCCAGGGCCTCCAGGCTGCCGAACCAGACGCCGTCCTCCGCCGTCTCCCCACGGTTGGTATTACGGCTGTGCTGCTTCGAGGTGTCCAGGACGCCGTCCGCGTCTGTCACCAACACATGGGACTCCCCGGTGGTGTTGGATGTGATCTTAAAGGGCACGTCCGCCAGGGGCTTGTCCTCACACACCTTGCGGAACTTGAAGTCGCCGCGCTCCGGCTCCTCCAGGAAGTCGGGGGTGTTCCAGGCTTCCACGGTATTTGTGCCGGAGGCATCCTTCTTGATCTGGTATACGTAGACCTCCGGGTCAATCCTGTAGCCGTCCGGCTCATGGCTCTCATAGATAGAGATAGTACCAAGTGGGAAGGTAGGCCTTCCAAATTCATCCCTGTATAACTCATCCCCGGAAATAGGGGGATGTTCTCTCATATCTATCTCGCCGTTCTCGTCCGTCCGGAAGACCCAGCTCCTGAGCGGTGTTACATCCGCCAGCTCCCCGCTTGTCTCGTAGTAGCCGTCATAGTAACTAATGGTGTACTCTGCGCCCTCTAAGGCGGCACCTGCCTGTGGGCTGCCCTCCCCAGTCTCAGAATCCTTCTTCTTCAGCAGGATCTGCACCGGGTCATCTAGCGGCTTGTCTTTTACTTCAACCTTGTTTGTCTGTCCCTTTTCAACAACAAAGGCCTTCGGCTCCTCATTCTTCTCAAAGCCCTTGGGCTCATGGGTCTCTATGGCATAATAATAGCCAGCGGGGATATCCCGCAGCACGTTAGAGGCCCCTGTCTCATCCGTCACCAGCGTCCCCCACTTGGTTCCGCCAGTGTTGGGGCCTGTGGGGGAATCCTTCAGGTAAATGTCGTAGGTAGCCCCTGCTAAAGAGTAGCACTTGTTGTTCAGGGCGATCTCCGGGACGGAGGATACCTTGATCAGTTTCAGGTGGCCGTCGTCACTGTCGTTTTTGATTTTGAGCACCGGGTGGTAGTAGGCGTCCACAGCCCCTGGGTTATCCAGCTCCTGGGGGTATGTATCCGAGTACAGGATCCTCCCATCCTCATCCAGGCGGAAGGAGTACACCTTTTTGTCCGGCACATACCCCACATCCGACCGGCAGGCCGGGGAATCCGGGTTTTCCTTCAGGTAATATTTGTCGCCCACCAGGAAGTTATTGATCGTCGTCTCCTGCCCGGTCAGCTTCACCGTCACCTTATGGGAGAAGTCCGCCTTGTCCGAAATGAAGAACTCAAAATCGCTCCAGGACAGGCCCTTGGCCTGCGGCAGGATGTCCACTTCCTTCTTGAGCTTCATATGCGTCATAACCGGGCCGTCCTCGAAGGTCACAGACCTGTCGTCTGTGTTGTTCTCCGAGCCCCCTTCCCCGTCAATGGCGATGATATTGGTCCCGTCGTACACGGAAAAGATCTTGTAAAAATAATGCTTCCCCTCCGGCACGCCGTCGTACCCGTCATAGCCGTAGTTCATGCCGTCGGGGACATGGCGCTCGAAGGCGATATAGTAATCCTGAACCCCCGTGTCTACAGGAAACCGGTCTGTCCATCCCTTGGGGCCTGTGGCGTAGCTTGCGACCACGCTGAAGCAGTCGTCATTCGGGTTCAGGGCATTGGAGGCCCCGTCCCCCGGCTTTGCGTGTGATTTCAGGATCAGTCCCTCCACGTACCCGAGGATCTCCTTTTTGCTTGCCCTCCCGTTATGGGCATTCCACCAGGCATCCGCGCTGCTGCCTGTATCGTTATGGTTCTTTTCGATCCGGTTCAGGCCTGTACTGTTCAGCTTATAGACACGGAACTTCGCGTTGGCCAGGTCGCCCTTCCGGGTATTCCCAAGCAGGTCCGTCGTGGGGTATTTCGTAGTGCTTGGCTTCAGGGTTTTACGCAGGCGCATGTTCGTGGGTTTTTCATCTTCGGGCTCCACGGAGATCTGGAAGTACCCCTCCGTGCTCTGCCCCCTGCCGCCGTTGGCAGCCCAGACCCGGAAGGTATAGGTGTGGGTGCTGCCGGAAGTGTCTGCATCGTAGCACTGGACATAGATATCCCCAGCTCCCAGGCCAGAGTGGTCTTTCCCCTGGTCGGCCACGCCGGTACAGCGCATATAAATATTATTGCCCCCGTCGGTACCAACGGATGTGAACTTCGCCTTTTTCGGCTTCTCCACGCCAAAAAGCGTGAACACCTCATCAATGGACGGGCGGAGGAGCCTCCATGTCCCGCTGCCCCAGAACCCGCTCTCACCTGTGGCAGGCTTTGGCTCATACATGGTAGGGTGTCCCCCCTCCCATATCAGGTTCACCCCTGATACCTTCTTCCTGGTGCTGGTATTGAAAATGGAAGCAGCCTTCGTGGCCAGGGCCCTGGACACCTTTGCCGGGAGCCCCTGGAAACGGAACTCCGCCACGCCGTCCGTCCCTTTGTATCCCGAAAGGTCGAATTCATAGAAGATAAACCCGCCCATGCCAGGCATAGAACGGATTACTTTCTTTTCCACCTCCCCAGGGAGTGAGAGCCCGGAATACCCCAGCTCACCGGTTGACTGGGCATACACCCAGACCTTCCCGTCCTTCACGTCCGCCAGGTCCAGGGTATAGGAATCCGTGACAGACTCCCTCACGCCCTTATGGGCCAGGGCCTCGTCAAAATCCGTGATGCCGTAGTAGACGTTGGCATAAGCGTCCCCTTCTACCTTGATTGTAAACTGGCTTTTGTTCTCTGCCTCGGTATCCTTTGTTTCTGTGTCTTTTGTCTCCGGTGCCTTTGTTTTCGGGGCTTTTGCCTCTGTCTCCGTATCCTTTGTTTCCGGGATTTTTGGCTCTGTGCCCTCCGTTTCGGTATCCTTTGTTTCTGTGTCCTTTACCTCAGTATCCTTCGTTTCTGTGTCCTTTGTTTCTGTTTCTTTCCCGGCATCCAGGAAATCGAGGGCCAGGTCATAGGCGGGCATGGTAAACTCTGCCTTCCCGTCATGGATGTCCTCCGCATCCAAAAATACGCTGCCATCCAGGCCCTCCGCCTTCTTGAGGCAGAATTCCCGGCTGCCCTCCACGGTAAAGGACGCTTTCTCGCCCTCCCCGTACAGGAGGATCTCCTGCTGGGCGGTGGACAGCTCCTTGGATTTATGGGCTTCCTCCACCTGGTAAGCGGCGTCCTCCACAACCGGCAGGATGACCCGGTACTCCTTCTTCCCGGCCTCCGGGCTCTCCTTTTTGGTTTCCTGTTCTGTTTCTTTTTCCGTATCCTTTACGGGGACCGCGCCCTCCGCCTTTGGCCCCGGTACGATGGCCCCGGGCGCTGCCTGGGCCACTGTGCCGGCGCACATGGCTGCCGACAGCAGGATGGCTGCGGCCTTCTTAAGTCTCTGTTTCATAGGTACTCCTTTCTTGCCCTTGGGCAAAAACAACTGTCTTTCGTGCACCAAAAAAGGGCCCCCGCGGTGGCCCCCTGATCTGTCGGTCCTTTTTCATCTGTGCCTTATCCTTTCTTTAAATTTTTCCACGAAAAAACCGCCCTGTGTTTACAGGACGGTTACTATTCTAATTTAACGGTTGTTTCAAATCTGGAACATTTGAATTGTCACATTACTTAATATATAGTTTCTTCCATTCATCAAGCTTGCATTCGGAAACCCTCATCCATTCGCCGTAATAATATACTACTGGATTAGAAGATGAACACCCGTATGCAAAACAGTGGTCACCAAAGATCTCCAGAAGGTCATGATCTAATGACTCCTTCAACTCATCAGTAAGCACTACCTTCCCATGCAAAATATCCATAAGCCTTGTTTTATACTCCTCAGGATAGTCGCTCTCAGAAATCTTCTGTTCCATCAAGGTTATCTCTTCTTCGCTTCTTTCCCTGATCCAAGTCATCGCTTTTTCAGCAGTTTTATTTGGTGCCAAGAACCCCGGAAAAAAGCAGGCGTATGTGTGTTCGGCATTATTACAGTAGTACAAGTTTCCAATGGCAGTTTCTGCCTGAATAGTCACAACGGTCGGCAACCCAAACTCTGGGTCAATACACTTCTCACACCCTGGGCAGATCCACTCACTGGTTTCTTCCGGAGGCTCTGGTGTATCCGGCACCCCTGGCGTCTCCGGTGTCCCCGGCTCAGTCCCCGGTGTCTCCGGCTCTTCTGTCACAGGCGTCTGCGGCTTCTCCGGCTGTTCCGGCTGTTTCACCGGCTTCCCCGGCACTGTCACCGTTACCCGGTAGACAGTCCCTGCGGTGGTCGCGTACACGCTTGCCGTGCCGCCTCCCAGGGCGGTCAGCTTTACCGACGTCCCTTTCCTGGCGGCCTTCACGACCTTAGTGTTGGAGGAATAGGTATTGGTCACCCGGCTCCCGAGCTCCCAGATGCCGGTTCCCTTGGCCAGCTTCATCTTGCTATGGTTTCTCACTACCGTGATCTTGCATTTCAGCGTCTTCTTCCCGCTCCTGATCTTCAGGACGGAAGAGCCGTACTTCACGGCCTTTACCTTGGCTGTGGCCTTCTTCCGGCTCACCAGCTTCACGGCCTTCCCGGTAGTCTTCCAGGCGAACTTCTTTGTCTTCTTCGGGTATTTCTGCAGCTTGACGGTGGACGTCCTCCCCTTCATCAGGATGATGGACGTCTTATCCAGCTTTGCCGCGTCTGCCCGGATGGGCGTTATGCTTAAGATGAACAGGAAAGCGATCACCGATAAGATAGCCCCTTTTCTGCTTCTCATAGAACTCCCTCCCTCTCTTCCTTTTTCGCTGATTATAATATACCACACAAGAAATTGCATGTATAGGTTCTTTTGGGTTCACTTACTCCCGCCGTATCCATGAAGTTTCTGTCCAGCAAGCCCCAAAACAGGCTAAGCCTTCATTTTTTCAAAAGTCTATCCGTATTTTTTCTTAAATTTTTCATAATTTATTCATAATTCCATCACATTTATTTAGTAAAGTAAAACAGAACAAGGCACATACCTTTTCAAAAATCTTTTTCATAACCCGCCGGGACTTGCACGAGTCCCGGTTCTCCCTTTTTATGGAGAAATTTGCAGGCTGCCTGCCGGAACGATCGTTCCCATTTTTCTTTCCGGTAACCGTCTGTTTATGTTTACGATCAAAAGAACCTGCCATCCCCCGGGGCTTCCCGGCGCGACGGCAGGTTCTTTGTTACGGTCTCTGCAGTAAATGCGCAGACTTACATGAACAGTAATGGTTCTTTTTCTGCCCCCACAGCGCAAGAGAACGGCTCTTCCCCTGTGACGGACTACTATTTCAGATTCAGCTTTGCGAACGCGTCCGCGAACGCATTGTTGATCGGCTCCTTGGCCTCCTTTTTCTGCTGATTCAGGTAGCGCTGTACATCCTTTTTGTTCACACCCGCCCCTTCTTTTTCCCGGCGGGCCTTAAAGGCGGAGAGCTTTTCCTTATACCCACAGGCACAGATAAAGGTCTCCTCATCCCCCTTCACATACATTTCCATTTTCTTGTGGCACTTGGGGCAGCGGGCATTCGTCACCCTGGATACCGTCTCCCGATGGCCGCACTCCCTGTCCTGGCACACCAAAAGCTTGCTGTTCTTTCCGTTTACGGCCAGCATCCGCTTACCGCAGACGGGACATTTCTTATTCGTCAGATTTTCATGGCGGAACATACCCTCCCCGGTCTTGATCTCGCCTACGATTTCTTCCGTATAGGAACGAATGCTTTTCAGGAAAACCTCCTGCCTGATCGAACCCTTCGCGATGCCGGAAAGCTTCATCTCCCAGGCCGCCGTCAGCTCCGGCTTCTTTAAATCCTCCGGCACCAGCCCCAGAAGCTGTTTTGCCTTGGCGGTAATATAGATATCCTTCCCTCTCTTTTCCATCAGGAAGGTATTAAAAAGCTTATCGATAATATCCGCCCGGGTAGCCACCGTTCCCAATCCGCCGGTCTCCCCCAGGGTCTTTGCCGCTGCCGCGTCCTTGGATTCCATATATTTTACAGGGTTTTCCATAGCGGAAAGCAGGGTGGCTTCGTTAAACGGCGCAGGGGGTTTTGTCTTCCCGCTTGTCATCTGCACCCTGTCGATGGACAGTCTGCTTCCCTTTTTCAGCTCCGGAAGCGTCTGTTCAGTGATGGAATTCTCTTCCTCCTCATCCTCCTCCGGTTCGGAAAGGCTTTCATAAGCCTCCTTCCAGCCCAGGGATTTTACAATCTTTCCCTTTGCGGTGAACATTTCCCCGGCCGTCTCTGCCCGCATGGTGGTCTGCTCATACTCGAAAGGCGGACAGAGTACCGCCAGGAACCGGCGCACCACCAGGTCGTAGATCCGGCGCTCGTCCACCGTCATATGATCCAGCTGGACAAACTGTTCCGTGGGAATAATGGCATGGTGATCGCTGACCTTTTTGTTATCCACAAAAGAGCTGTTCGTCTTGATCGGCTTCATCGCCAGGCTGCCGGCCATTTTCCGGTAAGGCCCCACGGCGCAGGCCCGAAGACGCTCTTTTAAAGTCTCCGCCACATCGGTGCTGATGTACCTGGAATCCGTTCTCGGATAGGTGAGCACCTTATGGTTTTCATAAAGGCGCTGCATCATGCTCAGCGTATCCTTAGCCGAATACCCGAACCGCTTGTTCGCGTCACGCTGAAGCTCCGTCAAATCATAAAGCCCTGGCGCGTACGTTTTCTTTGCGGACTTTTCCACAGCAGCTACCGTAAGCTTTTGGCCTGAAAGCTTCTTTGTAAGCTCCTCCATCCTCTCCTTCTGAAACATGCGCGTCCCCTTACTCTTTTTGTCCTGCCAGGTCCAGCGGATGCCTCCGGCCTGCAGATTCAACCCAAAATACTCTTCCGGCCTGAATTGCCTGATTTCTTCCTCCCGCTTGGCGATCATGGCCAGCGTAGGCGTCTGGACACGGCCGCAGGAAAGCTGGGCGTTATACTTGCAGGTCAGCGCCCTGGTGGCATTAATTCCTACCAGCCAGTCGGCTTCTGCCCTGGCTACAGCCGCGGCGTAAAGGTTGTTGTATTCCCTGCCATCCTTCAGATGGGCGAAGCCTTCCCGGATAGCCTTGTCGGTGACAGACGATATCCAGAGACGTTTGATGGGCTTATGGCAGTTCGCCTTCTCTAAAATCCATCTGGCTACCAGCTCCCCTTCTCTTCCGGCGTCGGTGGCAATGACGATCTGGCCCACGTCTTTCCGGTAAAGCTGCGTCTTCACATCCTTGAACTGCTTTGCCGTCTGCTTGATAACTACCAGCTGCATCCTTTCAGGCAGCATGGGCAGCGTTTCCATGTTCCACTGGGCATATTTTTTATCGTATTCCTCCGGATCTGCCAGCGTTACCAGGTGTCCCAGCGCCCAGGTCACGATGTAGTCCTGGCCCTCCAGGGCTCCCGTCAGCTTCTTCTGGCAGTGGAGTACACGGGCAATATCTCTGGCCACGGAAGGCTTCTCCGCGATTACTAATGATTTCATATTAACGAGTCTCCTTAAACAACACTTATGAATTTCCCGTGGGAAGGTAGGGGCGCAGCGCTCCGGCCACATTGGAAACAGGCATGGTCTGCAGCCATACACGCCCCGGACCTGTGATCACGGTATTAAAGAAGCCCTCGCCGCCAAACAGCATATTTTTCACGCCCGGAACTGACTGGATATCAATCCGGCAGTCTGCCGTCATAGCCGCCAGATGGCCTGTGTCAATCACGATCTGCTGGCCCGGCTTTAATTCGTATTCCACCACATGACCGTCAAACTCCGCAAAAGCGATACCGTTTCCGCTGATCTTCTGAAGGATAAACCCTTCACCGCCGAACAGCCCTGCGCCTACCTTTTTATTAAAATGTACGGACAAGTTCACACCCATTTCGCTGGCCAGAAAAGCGCTCTTCTGGAAAATCATCTCCCGCCCCGGAGCGATCTCAAAGGCCCGGATGGAGCCCGGGAAGCTGGAAGCAAAGGCGATCATGCCCGCCCCCTGCGCCGTATAAACATTCTGGAACATCTTTTCTCCGGAAAACATCCTTCCAAAGGCTTTTCCCAGCCCCCCATTGGTGGTTGTTTCCATTTTCATATTCGGTGACATCCATGACATGCCGCCGCCTTCGGTAACCATCTTCTCTCCTGCCTCCAGATAGCAGACTACCACCGGCAGAGTCTCACCCTTTATCTCATACCTCATAACCTGATTCCTCCTGTTTTTCCGGAGCCTTTTTGGCTCCTGTATGCACCTATTGTACCACTGACACAGCTGTCAAGGCAATATCCAAACAAAGGGCGGCAGGACAATTTCTTTTTTCGTTGGATATACAACAGATTTTTTGATGGCATGGCACTATACTCAGGGTGCAAAGTCAAGAACACATAACTTAAATTTTTCGGAGGATTGATAGATGGATAATCAAATGTTTTGCTTTCAATGTGAACAGACTGCAGGATGCGCCGGATGCACCATGGCCTCCGGCGTCTGCGGAAAGACGGCCGAAACGGCAAACCTGCAGGATGCGCTGACCGGGGAGCTGATCGCTCTGGCCCAGGCCGCAGACGGCCGCGCCCTGACGGCAGATACACATAAAATAATGCTGGAAGGTCTCTTTACTACCGTGACAAACGTAAACTTTAACCCGGAAACCATTCGTTTCCAGATCCGGACGGTCCGGGAAGAAGCCCTGCGGCTCTCCCCTTCCGCTTCTGCCTATGATATGCGAAATCTCTGGCAGGCCCAGGAAGACATCCGCTCCCTGAAGTCCCTGATCCTTTTCGGCCTGCGCGGTATGGCCGCCTACGCCTTCCACGCTGAGACCCTGGGATACTCTGACAGCCGGGTCAACGCCTTTTTCTGCGAAGGGCTCGCTGCCATCGGAAAGGATCTGGGGATGGAAGAGCTTCTCCCCATTGTCTTAAAAACGGGGGAAATCAATCTGCTGTGCATGGCCCTTTTGGATCAGGCCAACACGGAAACCTATGGCACACCCACGCCCACAGAGGTCTCTCTGAAGGTTGAGAAAGGACCCTTTATCGTGATTACAGGGCACGACCTGAAGGATCTGCAGCTTCTCCTGGAGCAGACTGCCGGAAAAGGCATCAATGTCTACACCAACGGAGAGATGCTCCCGGCCCATGCCTACCCGAAGCTTAAGGCTTACCCTCATTTGAAGGGAAACTTTGGAACTGCATGGCATAACCAGCAGAAAGAGTTTGCCCACATTCCGGCACCCGTCCTCTTTACGACCAACTGCCTGATGCCCCCCAAGAGTAGCTATGCTGACCGTGTATTCACCACTGCCGCTGTCTCCTACCCCGGCATCACCCACATCGGGGAGGACAAGGACTTTACGCCTGTGATTGAAAAGGCCCTGGCATTGGGCGGCTATCCGTCCGACCAGGAATTTACGGGCATCAACGGCGGAAAGAGCGTCACCACCGGCTTTGCCCACGGCGCTGTGCTGTCCGTGGCCGATACGGTCATCGACGCCGTAAAGGCCGGGGCTCTCCGCCATATTTTCCTGGTGGGCGGCTGCGACGGAGCCCGCAAGGGACGAAGCTACTACACGGAATTTGTCAAACAGACGCCTGCTGACACGGCCGTTCTGACCCTTGCCTGCGGAAAATACCGCTTTAACGATCTGGATCTCGGAACCATCGACGGCCTTCCCCGGCTGATGGACATGGGGCAATGCAACGACGCCTACAGCGCCATCCGGGTAGCCACAGCCCTGGCAGACGCCTTTGGCTGCGGGGTCAACGATCTGCCGCTGACTCTCGTCCTCTCCTGGTATGAGCAGAAAGCCGTCTGCATCCTGCTCACCCTCCTGCACCTGGGAATCAAAAATATTTATCTGGGCCCCACCCTGCCGGCCTTCCTCTCCCCCGGCGTGACGGAATTCCTGGTGAAAGCCTACGGCATCCGCGCCACGACTACCCCTGAGGCAGATATCCGGCAGATCCTGTCCTAGGAAACAAGCCGTCCGGGACTTTCTATGAAGAAAGTCAGATGGTCCGTGCCCGTGGCACTCCCGCATCTGCCGCTGGTATTCACAATCCGCGCTATCGCACTTCTTGCTCATACCAGCTTGCCCGTCCGATATCATAGTAAAAAAGATGCTTACTCCCTACATTTCGCAGGGGAGTAAGCATCTTTTTCGTGACTGCTCCGTCCCTTCACAGCTGACTTTTCTCTATGCCCGCACTGCCCAGCGCATCTTTGTGGACCGCGCCCGGCTGTTCCGGCTGCATTCCTCAGCGGAGGGCCGTATCACTTCCCTGGCGATCTCACGATAAAGCCCCTCATCCTGGAAACGTTTGAACGACTTCTTCACCAGCCGGTCTTCCCCGGAATGAAAAGTCAAAATCGCTGCGCGGCCGCCGGGAGTCAAAACGTGGGGCAGCTTCTCCAGGAAGGTGTAGAGCACCTCATACTCATTATTCACATCGATCCGCAGCGCCTGAAAGGTTCTCTGGCAGGATTTTTTCACTGCCTCCTTCTGCTCCCCGGAGGGAAGGAACCGCAGCGCCTCCTGGATCGTCTCCTTCAAATCCGTCGTTGTCTCGATGGCCCTTCCCCTCTTCCTGCGCGCCATGGCCTCTCTGGCGATCTCCGCAGCGTAAGGCTCGTCCGCGTTTTCCTCAAGCATGCCCTGAAGCTCGTACATGTCCATCTCCCGGAGCCGCTCTGCCGCGCTCACACCCTTCAGGGGATTCATGCGCAGATCCAAAGGGCCTTCCGTCTTATAAGAAAATCCACGGTCAGGGTTGTCGATCTGCATGGACGACACACCCAGGTCAGCCAGCACAAAATCAAAAAGCCCCTCTTCCTCTGCCACCCGGTCAATATCCGCGAAGTTCTGCAGCCGCACCGTCAGGATATCCTCCCCATAGCCCAGCTTCCGGAGGCGTTCCTCCGTTTTCGCAGATTCGATGGGATCCACGTCCAGCGCGCAGATATGCCCCTGCCCTTTGAGGCACTCCAGCATTTTTCTCGTATGACCACCATAGCCCAGGGTGGCGTCCAGCCCCCGCTGCCCTGGCTGTATCTGCAAAAAGTCCAAAATCTCCTGTACACAGATGGAAATGTGCATCCCGGCAGGTGTGCTTCCCTTCCGTATCACCTTTTCAATCGTGTCTCCGTACTTCTCCGGCTGCAGCTCCTTATATTTTTCCTTATAGTTTTTCGGATGCGTGCCCGAATAGCGGACCCGGCGTTTATGCTGCGTTTCCTGATGTTCCATAATCCTCTCCTCTTTTATAGATTCTTCACTTCCGCGATATTCACCAGCGTAAGCTTCCTGGCGTCCGTATTCTCCAGACTTGTCACCAGAGCTCTGGCCGTATCCATGGCGGTGAGCACATTTACCCCCGTTTCAATGGCGTTCCGCCGGATGATAAAGCCGTCCTTCGAATGCTCCACCCCCTGGGACGGCGTATCGATGACAAGATCAATTTCATGGCCCAGGATGAGATCCAGGATGTTGGGGGATTCCTGCTCCACCTTCCGGATCCGGATGTTGCGGACGCCTCCGGCGCTCAGGGCCTTGGATGTGTTCCTGGTAGCGTAGATCTTATACCCAATGGCCTCAAACCGGCGGGCGATCTCCACAGCCTCCTCTTTGTCCCCATCCTTCACCGTCATGATCATGTTTTTGTACCTGGGCAGCTGAATGCCAGCCCCCAGAAACGCCTTGTACAGCGCTTCGTTGAAGGTCTTTGCGATGCCCAGGCACTCGCCGGTAGACTTCATCTCCGGCCCCAGGCTGATATCTGCCCCGCGGATCTTCTCAAAGGAGAACACCGGCATCTTAACGGCAATATATTCCGCCTCCGGCGCAAGCCCCGTCGGATAGCCCAGCTCTTTGATCTTATGTCCCAAAATCACCTTTGTGGCCAGGGGCACGATCGGAATGCCCGTCACCTTGCTGATGTAAGGCACCGTCCGGCTGGAGCGGGGGTTGACCTCAATCACATAGACCTCCTGGCCGCAGACAATAAACTGAATATTAATCATTCCGATCACATGGAGGGACTGGGCCAGCTTCCTCGTGTACTCCACAATCGTCGCCTTCACCTGGTCGTCCAGGCTCTGAGCCGGATACACGGAAATACTGTCGCCGGAGTGAATTCCCGCCCGCTCAATATGCTCCATAATACCCGGAATCAAAATGTCCGTGCCGTCGCAGACAGCGTCCACCTCGATCTCCTTTCCCACCAGATACTTGTCCACCAGGATCGGATGCTCCTGGGCGATTCTGTTAATAATACCGATGAACTCGTCCACATCCTCATCGTTTATGGCGATCTGCATGCCCTGGCCTCCCAGCACATACGACGGCCTTACCAGTACGGGATACCCCAGCTCATTGGCCGCCCGTTTGGCCGTCTCCGCCGTATAGACGGTGTGGCCGGCAGGCCGCGGAATGCCGCAGGTTTCCAGGATTTCATCAAACAGCTCCCGGTCCTCCGCCGCATCTACATTTTTTGCCGAGGTGCCCAGGATCGGCACGCCCATCTTCATCAGGGCCTCGGTGAGCTTGATGGCCGTCTGGCCTCCGAACTGCACCACCGCCCCGTCGGGCTTCTCTATCTTTACGACGTTCTCCACATCCTCCGGCGTCAGGGGTTCGAAATACAGCTTATCCGCAATGTCAAAGTCGGTGCTGACGGTTTCCGGGTTGTTATTGATGATAATCGTCTCAAATCCCTCCTGGGCAAAGGCCCAGGTACAATGTACCGAACAGAAATCGAACTCGATTCCCTGGCCGATACGGATGGGGCCGGAACCCAGAACGAGTACTTTTTTCCTGCCCTCTGTGGCCTCCGCTTCATTTTCGCTGCCATATACCGAGTAATAATAGGGCGTCTCCGCCTCAAACTCCGCCGCGCAGGTATCCACCATCTTGTACGCCGCCGTAATGCCGCCTGCAAAACGGCGTTCCCTGATCTCATCTTCCGTCTTTCCTGTAAGGGCGGCAACCACCTGATCCGGGAACTGCATGCGCTTAGCCTCCTTCAGAAGCTCCGCCGTCAGGGGCTGCGTCTTCAGCGCCTGTTCCATCTCCACCAGGGCCGCCAGCTTGTCAATAAACCAGAGATCAATCTTGGTAATCTCATGAATCTCCTCATAGGAAATCCCCTTTCGGATGGCCTCCGCGATCACCCAGATCCTCCTGTCATCCACCACCTTCAGCTGCCTGCGGAGCGCCTCCTGGTCCAGCGCGGTGAAATCATAGGACATCAGGGAGTCCACATGCTGCTCCAACGAGCGGATAGCCTTCATCAGCGCCCCCTCAAAATTGTCACAGATACTCATGACCTCCCCGGTCGCCTTCATCTGGGTCGTCAGGGTGCGCTTGGCGCTGATAAATTTATCAAACGGAAGCCTGGGGATTTTCACTACGCAATAGTCCAGCATGGGTTCGAAGCTTGCGTACGTCTTTCCGGTGATCGCGTTTTTGATCTCGTCCAGCGTATAGCCCAGGGCAATCTTTGCCGCCACCTTGGCGATAGGATATCCCGTTGCCTTGGAGGCCAGGGCGGAAGAACGGCTCACCCGGGGGTTCACCTCAATCACACAGTACTCAAAGCTGTCGGGATGCAGGGCAAACTGCACGTTGCAGCCTCCGGTAATCTTCAGCTCGCTGATGATATTGAGGGCGGAGCTTCTCAGCATCTGGTATTCCTTATCTCCCAGTGTCTGGGACGGGGCTACCACGATACTATCTCCCGTATGGACGCCCACCGGATCAATATTTTCCATGTTGCAGACGGTAATGCAGTTTCCCATGGCGTCCCGCATCACCTCATACTCGATCTCTTTCCAGCCCGCGATGCACCGCTCCACCAATACCTGGCCCACACGGGAAAGCCGCAGGCCGTTTTCCAGGATCTCCACCAGCTCCTCATAGCTGTGGGCAATACCGCCGCCGCTGCCTCCCAGCGTATAGGCGGGGCGCAGCACCACCGGGTAACCGATCTTTTCCGCGAACGACACGCCCTCCGCCACGCTCTCCACCACCAGGGAGGGTGCTACCGGCTCGCCGATCTTTTCCATGGTGCTCTTAAACTCCAGCCGGTCCTCCGCTTTTTTGATCGTCTCGGAAGTGGTTCCAATCAGCCGCACGCCCTGAGCCTTCAAAAATCCCGCCTCATCCAGCTCCATCGCCAGATTCAGTCCCGCCTGGCCTCCCAGGGTTGGCAGGACGCTGTCGGGGCGTTCCTTCAAGATCAGCTGCTCCACCACCTCCACCGTGAGGGGCTCAATATACACCTTATCCGCGATGTCCTTGTCCGTCATGATCGTGGCCGGGTTGGAATTCAGGAGAACCACCTCCACCCCCTCTTCCTTTAAGGAACGGCAGGCCTGGGTTCCCGCATAGTCAAACTCTGCCGCCTGGCCGATGACGATCGGCCCGGAGCCGATCACAAGTACTTTTTTGATATCAGGATTCTTAGGCATTCTGATTCACCTCCATCATTTTCATAAAACGGTCAAATAAGTATCCGGAATCCAGAGGGCCCGGGCAGGCCTCCGGATGAAACTGTACGGTAAAGATCTGTTTTCCCGTATACGACAGTCCCTCATTGGTGCCGTCATTTACATTGACAAAGGCGGGAACCGCCACTGCTGGATCCAGATTATTTGTATCCACCACATACCCGTGGTTCTGGGAAGAAATATAGACTCTCCCCGTCTGAAGATCCTTTACCGGGTGGTTGCCTCCCCGATGGCCGTACTTCATCTTATAAGTGTCGGCTCCGTTCGCCAGCGCCACAAGCTGATGTCCCAGACAGATGGCAAATATCGGGATATCCGTCTGACAGAGCTTTTTGATCTCCTGGATCACAGACGTGCACTCCTTGGGATCTCCCGGCCCATTGGAGAGCATGATGCCGTCAGGCTTTGCCGCGATGATCTCTTCCGCAGAGGCAGAGGCCGGATAGACCGTCACCCGGCAGCCCCTCTTATGAAGGCTGCGGGCGATATTTCTCTTGGCGCCCAGGTCCAGAAGGGCGACATTTGGCCCCTCGCCCTCCAGCACATAGCTCTTTTCACAGGTTACCTTTTCTACCACCTTCCCGGTGGTGTAAGCCGCAAGCCGCGGCAGAATTTCCTCCAGGCAGTAATTCTCATTGGTGGTAATCATGCCGTTCATAGTTCCCTTTTCTCTGAGGATTTTTGTCAATGCTCTGGTATCGATGCCGGAGATTCCCGGAATGTCGTGCTTTTCTAAGAAATGCTGGATCGTATCCCCGCTGCGGAAGTTACTGGGAATACGGGAGAGTTCTCTTACGATATAACCGTCCGGCCAGGGCCTGGACGACTCCATATCTTCCTGACAAATGCCATAATTGCCGATCAGGGGATACGTCATCACAACTGCCTGCCCCGCATACGAGGGATCAGTCAGCACCTCAAGATATCCCGTCATGGATGTGTTAAATACGATCTCGCTGATGATTTCCTTTTTGGATCCTATACTGGTGCCGGTGAATACCGTACCATCCTCTAAAATCAGAAATGCTTTCATTTGCCACCTGTCCTTTCCAGCTTTATTTTGCCCGCAAAAAAGGTAAGCCACTCTGCCAGGAGCAGAGAGCCTACCCCCTCTTCTTTTCCTCACTTTCGGGGACTTCTCCCCTCTCAAATACCTGGGGATACTCCTGGAATATCCCGGTCGCCATTGACCTGCCGGTACTCAAATTGCTAAGATTCTACCACAAAAAGATAGGCATTTCAACTATCTTTTTGCTGCAGTCCCGCCTTTTCCTCAAAATGGCAAGCTTTCAGCTCCTGATACACCCTGGCGATGGGCAGCCCTACCACATTGTTGTAGTCCCCCTCGATCCTTTCAATATAGACGGCAGCCCGCCCTTGGATTCCGTAAGCGCCCGCCTTGTCCATAGGTTCCCCCGTATGGATATACGCTTCTATCTCCTGTCCTGTCATGGGGTACATCGTCACGTCCGTTTTCTCAGAAAAAACCTGCCGCCTCTCCCCGCAGAGCAGCGCCACCCCTGTATAGACCTGGTGGGTCCGCCCCTGCAGCTTCTCCAGCATGGCAAAGGCTTCCTCTCTGCTGTGGGGTTTTCCCAGGATCTCTCCGTCCACAGCCACGATCGTGTCCGCGCCGATCACCAGGGCATCCCGCTCCGTCCCGGCCACGGCCCCGGCCTTCCTGGCGGCCAGCTCCTCCACGACCCTGGCGGGCTCCTTCTCAGCAACCGTTTCGCAGACGTCGCTCACCTTGATCTCAAAGCCAAAGCCTGCCTGGGCTAAGAGTTCCCTGCGCCTGGGCGACGCGGACGCCAGGATGATTCTCTCCGCTTTCGCCGTATGGGCTTTCTCGCCTGACAGTCCTGTCCCTGCCGCCAGAAAGCCCTCCACCTCCTCCAGGATCCGCTCCACACGTTTCCGCGTCTCAGGATCCGCAAACCTTACCCGGTCGAAGGGCTGCCTGTAATATCCCGTTTCCTTCAGGAACACCATACTCTCCTCAAAATAAAAGTCAAAGACAAAGCCTAAAAAGGTCACCCATTTATCCAGCCCCGTCTCTCGCTCCTCCTTCTTCACACAGCGGTGCTCCAGGATGCTCTGGTATACTACGTCTGTCACCTGCTCCTTCGCCACCTGTTCCTCCGTCTCTCCCATGGTATCCACCATGTCCTCGCAGGCAAACACCCGGAAAATATCGCTCTTATCCGCGTCCCGGATCAGCTTGCACAAAAGCAGCGTCTCAGGATCCAGTCCCTCCTCAATCTGAAACCGGTTGTGATTGCGGATAGCCGTCAGCACCTGCCGCTGCTCTTCGTCCGAGAGTTCCTCCAGAAAGCCTCCCTGCTCCAAAACCTCACAGCCCAGAGCGGCATGATCCCGGCTCAAATAATCCAGAAAGGTGTCATACCTCCTGACCTGCTCAAATCTTCCGATATCATGAAATACCGCGCAGATATGGGCCAGCTCCCTCTGCCGCTCCGTCAGCCGCAGCGCCTCCGTGAGCCTGTCCATCACCTCCGCCACCGCCAGCGTATGCACAATTTTCAGTTCGATTTTCCCATTGCTGCGGTCATAGCCGTCCGCGTAATCTAAGAATCGTTTCTCTGCGTTCATATGTTTCTCCTTTTCTGTCATCATGCTCTTGTCTTTTCCTATCATACCACATTCCCTGCAAAAAAGGGAAACCAGTATGCCGCTGGCACACAGAGCCTTTGGGAATGGAATCTGCCCACAAAAAACAGGCCCTGGCGGCATCCCCCATTCCTGCCGCCATGGCCTGTCTCTTATCTCCCTGTGATCTCCCGCTTAGTTACCCCAGCACAATCTTTTTTGCCCCCTCCTGCTGCTTTCTGCCATACTCCTGAAGCCCAATCTTCACAAACTCCCCGTCTGTGGGAAACTTATAGGAGATCATCCCATACTTCTGTCTGGCCTCATTTCCTTTTCCCAGCACCAGCAGCACCGTTTTTTCCTTCGTCTCCCCGATGGCCCGCTGGATGGCCTGTCCTCTGTCTTCTATGTACTCATAGGGGCAGCCCACCACCTCCAGATACTCCCCGATTTCCCTGGAAATGGCCTCCGGCGCCTCCACGCCGGGATCATCCGCCGCCAGATAAACCTTCTGGGAAAACAGCCCTGCGATGAGTCCCAGGTCACGTCTCCTGTTGAAGGCTTTTCCGCCGGGACATCCAAAAATCGTCACAATCCTGTATCCCGGATACTCCGTCAGCACCGACTCAAACAGCTTCTCAAAGCTCAGCCGGTTGTGGGCGAAATCCACGATCACCTTGAGCTTCCCGTCCGCGCTTCCATACTCTTCCATCCGGCCCTGCACCCTTGTATTTGCAAGCCCTTTTTCCATATATTCTACGGGAATCCCCATGGCATAGGTGGCAGCGATCGCCGCCAACGCGTTTTCCACATTGAACATCCCGTGCATCGCCAGAGAAAAGCTGTGCTTCCACTGGCGGCACACCGCGTCAAACGTGATCCTTCCTCCCTCCATCCGGATATTGGTGCCCAGGATATCGGGGTTCCCCTTCGTGCCAAAGGTGATGACCCGCTCCGCCATCCTGGCGGCTGCCAAAAGACGCTTCACATGATCCGCGTCCAGATTCACGCAGGCCGTTCTTGTCTGCTTAAACAGGGACAGCTTCGCGCTGAAATAATCCTCAAAATCCTGATGCTCCGAAGGACTGATATGATCCTCGGATATATTTAAAAATACTCCCACGTCAAACTTCAGCTTCCGTACTCTGTGATATTTGAGCGCCTGGCTGGACACCTCCATCGTCATATGGCTCATCCCCGCGTCCGCCGCGTTTCTGAAATGGTGAAACAGCTCCAGGGATTCCGGTGTGGTAAGCTCTGCCTCCCGGCGCTCTGCGCCGTCAAACGTCTCAATCGTAGAAAGCAGCCCCGACGGCGCTTTCCCGGCCGCCTGCAGATAGGCATCCAGAATTGCCCTGATATAATACACGCAGGTAGTCTTTCCCTTGGTCCCGGTCACCCCTGTCAATGCCAGCTCCTCATCAGGCCTCCCATAAAAAGCCCTGGCCAGCACCGGCATCGCTTTTCGCATACTCTTCACCAGAATATAGGGGACTTCTCCCCCCACCTCATAATCCTTTTCGCTGACATACACCGCAGCTCCCCTCTGCAATGCGTCCAGCAGGTACTCCCGCTTAAAGGAAGCGCCCTTGCACAAGAACATGCCTCCCGGCTCCACGTCCCCCGACGCGTACGTCATATGATGAATCTCTGTTCTTTCCTTCCGAAACAATTGGTAAGACAGCACCAAGCCTTCATTTTTCAACAGATCCAGATACTGTTTTATATTCATTTTCTTTATCCCCCCCGCCTGTATTCGCGGCACTCGTCAAATATCCATGTACCTATGGCTATTTCTTTCATTGCCTTCACTCATTAGATGCCCCTGATACGGAAAAAGTTTCACTTCGTATCTCTTTCCTCTTCATATACCATTATAAAAAACCAGGCACCGCAAAATATACACGAGGGTGTAAATATGTTGTAAACAGGAACTGAAGATTTTCTTATGTTCCTACATACAGCTGTTCCGTCGCCGCCTACTGGTACCACAGACGGTACAGCTCCCGCCGCCTGTCCTGACGCACAGGAAATTCTTTTCGGAACAGGTCCGCGTCTCCGGGAATTTCAGCCGTAAGCAATCCCTCTCCCGTCTGAAAGCCCGCCATCTGCCTCCCGTCCGGCGCAAAAATACAGCTATCGCCGGAATAGGCCAGTCCCTCCTGCTCCCCGCAGCAGTTTACCCCTGCCACATAGGCCTGACATTCGATGGCCCGGGCCCTAAGCAGGCATTTCCAGTGCTCCCTGCGCCCCTTCGGCCAATTTGCCGCCACCAGCAGCAGATCACTGCGGTTCGCCAGCGCCTGAAAGGGCTCCGGAAAGCGTAGGTCATAGCAGATAAAAATGCCGATCCGAAGCTCTCCCACTCTGCAAAGGCACAGCCTCTGCCCCGCCTCAAAGCGAAGATCCTCCCCGGAATAGCTGAAGGGATGGAGCTTTACATAGTCTACCAGGAGTTCTCCCCTCCGGCCCACCACCGTATAATGATTTCTGGCCTTTTGCTCCCCCTGTTCCACCCAGCCAAAGCCGACTGCCAGCCCTGCTTCCTCTGCCATCCGGGAAACGGCCCGGACCGTTTCCTTTCTCCGCTCCGCCGTCCGCTCTGTATGCATGGAAAAGCCTGTAAAACTCATTTCTGGAAAACATATCAGCTCCGCGCCGTCTTTCTTTGCTTTTGCTATCCACGTTTCTGCTTTTTTCAGATTTTCCTCTTTCTTTTCCCATAAAATAGCTGTCTGGCACAATGCGATCTTCATCTATATCCCTCCATTTTGCGCTCTCCCTGACCTGGCTTCCCCGTCACTTATCCTACTTACTCTCAATATGCCCCACATTTTTAATTAATACAGAAATCGTCCCATCGGGATTTGTGATAAATTCAATCTTGTCCTTATTGTGGTAAGCTTCCATAGGGATTTTGATCTCAATCCCGCTGTCCGTCATCAGATGCTGCTTTTCAAACTTCCTGGTGGTAGCAGGATTCTGGGGCGCTACCGGCGCGTCGGTAATGTTCCACTTATCCAGCTTCTCCCTCACCTCTTCCTCCATCTCCGTATTTCCCTTAAAGATCCGCCCAATGACCTCCGGCACATCCAGGCTGCCCTTCTCCGCCAATTCCTGATTGATAATGCTTTTGGCCTCCATCTGCACCTCAAACTGCTCCGACTCCGCGTAATACTTCTTCTGCACATCGGCCACCGTCCGGCCTACGATGGCAAGCTTGGTCTTTGAAGACATGGAACCCCTGCATTTAAGAAAGAGCGATGAAAAATAATTTGTCTTTACGCCGTTGACCTCATACTTCTTTTCAATCAGACGGATAGAAAAATCCTCCAGGCCAATCAGCGCCGCCTCCGCAAGCTTCTGCTTCTCTCCCGGCAGGATGGCCTTATACTGAATGACATCATTCTGATTCCCCCAGGGATCGGCGTTTGTCCTGTGGGTATAGCTGGTCTTATAATTCATTTTCAGCAAGGCCAGGCAGGGGCACTCCCCCTCCCGGTACTGTACCACCAAAAGATCTGCCGCCGGAATATCGATGTTCGCATTCATGATCCCGTACAGCTCTGCGGCGATCTGCTTGGAAATCTCCACGAACTGCTCCGGCTGCCACTCCGCAAGCATCCGGTAGACGGCCGATTCCTCCTTGTCAAAACTACAGTGTTTGATATCGTCGCTCTGGGAAATCCGCAAAATATGGGCCCGCAGAAAATCCCCGAAGTCCGAGCCATACTCCAACTCCCGGTCCGAAAGCACAGGCATCCCCACACTTCCGTCTAAAATATGTATAATCGCATGTTCTAAACGCAGCTCTTCATTTTCCATATCTTTCTTCCTCCACTACCATTCATTCCTGATGATGATACGGATTTCTCGTAACAGTTCAGATGCCTGAACTGTTGCGATTTCTCCGTGGTATCATCATTTTATCAAAAAAAGTGCTTGCATTCCACCCCAAATTATGCTATTATAAAAAACGGTCGTCACGACTTACAATATAAGGCTCCTTGGTCAAGCGGTT
>DESK01000031.1:6442-24370 GCA_002361955.1 Lachnospiraceae bacterium UBA3316 | reverse complement strand
GAAAGACGGGTAATACAAATGAAAGATGATAAATTAATATTAGGCGGGCACGCCTTTACTTCCAGATTCATCCTGGGATCGGGAAAGTACAATCTGGATTTGATCCGGGCGGCTGTGGAGTACGCGGGGGCGGAGATCATCACCCTGGCAGTGCGCCGGGCCAACAGCGGCAGCGGGAATATTTTGGACCATATCCCGGAGGGCGTTACCCTGCTTCCGAATACTTCCGGGGCGAGAAACGCCCAGGAGGCCGTGCGGATCGCCCGGCTTGCCAGGGAGCTTGGATGCGGTGATTTCATAAAGGTAGAGGTAATCCGTGACACGAAATACCTGCTGCCGGACAACCTGGAGACGGTGAAGGCCACGGAGATTCTGGCGAAAGAGGGATTTGTCGTAATGCCCTATATGTACCCGGATCTGAATATCGCCCGGGATCTGGTCAACGCGGGGGCAGCCTGCGTGATGCCTTTGGGAGCGCCCATCGGCACGAATAAGGGCCTCGCTACCAGGGAGTTTATCCGGATCCTGGTGGAGGAGATCGACGCGCCCGTCATCGTGGACGCAGGCATCGGAAGGCCCTCCCAGGCCTGTGAGGCAATGGAAATGGGAGCAGCGGCCGTCATGGCGAATACGGCCATTGCCACAGCGGGGGATATCCCGGCCATGGCGCTGGCTTTCCGCAAGGCTGTGGAGGCCGGACGGGCCGCTTACCTGGCAGGCCTTGGGAGAGTGCTGGACGGACGGGCTTCCGCTTCCTCACCACTGACGGGATTTCTGGCAGAGTAGGGGGCGCGGGATGAAAGAGAGAACAGACCATATGAAATACATGGAGGGGATGGAAGTCCTGGACTCCGATGTGATGGAGCGGGTAATCTCCTCCATGGAGGCCTATGACTATGGGGCGTATACGGCAGCGGATGTGGAGATCGCTCTTCAGCACAGCATCTGCACGCCGGAGGATTTTGCCGCCCTGCTTTCTCCGGCGGCAGAGCCCTTTCTGGAGGAAATGGCCCGAAAGGCACAGCAGGAGACGAGGAAGCATTTTGGAAATTCGGTATATGTGTTCACACCCCTTTACATATCAAATTACTGCGAAAATTACTGTATTTACTGCGGGTTCAACTGCCACAACAGGATCAAACGGGCCAAACTGAACGAGGAGGAGATCCACAAGGAGATGGCCGCCATAGCGGCTACGGGGCTGGAGGAGATCCTGATCCTGGTGGGGGAGAGCCGCTCCATGTCTGATGTCAAGTATCTGGGGGAGGCCTGCAAGATTGCCCGGAAGTACTTTAAGATGGTGGGGCTGGAGGTGTACCCCATGAACAGCGACGAGTATGCCTATCTTCACCAGTGCGGCGCCGACTATGTGACAGTCTTCCAGGAGACCTACGATTCCGATAAGTATGAAACCCTCCACCTGGCGGGGCACAAGCGGGTGTTCCCCTATCGCCTGAACGCCCAGGAGAGGGCCTTAAAGGGAGGAATGCGGGGCGTGGGCTTTGGAGCCCTTTTAGGTCTCGGAGATTTCAGGAAGGACGCCTATGCCACAGGTATCCACGCATGGCTTTTGCAGAGAAAATATCCCCAGGCGGAGATTGCCTTTTCCTGTCCCAGGCTGCGGCCGATCATCAATAACGACAAGATCAATCCGAAGGACGTCCATGAGAGGCAGCTTTTGCAGGTGATCACAGCCTACAGGCTTTTTATGCCCTTTGCCAGTATCACCATCTCCACCAGGGAGAGCGCCCGCTTCCGGGACAATATTGTTACGATCGCGGCCACAAAGATTTCCGCGGGCGTCAGCACCGGCGTGGGAAGCCATGTGGAGGAGGTGCAGGATAAGGGCGACGCCCAGTTTGAGATCGACGACAACAGAGATGTGGATGAGATCTGCCGGATGCTCCAAAACAAGGGGATGCAGCCGGTGATGAACGACTATGTATACGTTTAATCGCCTGCTGGCGGTGACGGACAGAACGCTCTGTACGGAGCCCTTTTTGGAGAGGATCGAAGAGTTGGCCGCCTGCCGCCCCGCCGGCATCCTTTTGCGGGAAAAGGATCTGGAGGAGGCGGCGTATACGGAGCTTGCCAGGCAGGTGCTTGCCATTTGCGCCAGGCATCAGACGGCCTGTATTCTCCATTCCCACCCGGAGGCGGCCAGGCTCCTTGGCTGCCCGAATATCCATCTGCCCATGGGGCTTCTTCGGCAGATGGCAGGGACGCTGGAGGGCTTTCAGAAGGTGGGCGCTTCCGTTCACTCCGGGGAGGAGGCCAGGGAGGCGCAGAAGCTGGGAGCCTCCTACCTTGTGGCGGGCCATATTTTCGCCACAGACTGCAAAAAAGGAGTTCCTCCCAGGGGGCTGGGCTTTCTGAGGGAGGTTTGCCGGGCCGTATCCATCCCGGTGTACGCCATCGGCGGCATTACGGAGGAAAAGGAGAGCCTGGTTCTTGCCCAGGGGGCGGCGGGATACTGTGTCCGGTCGGGGGTTATGCAGAATAGCCTGATTGACAAACCCGGCCCTGAATGCTAGAATATTTTTATTAATCAGAGAGAGGTGAAACTATGTTGAAATAATCTGCTTTTGTTGTGTACATGATGTTGCCGGCCCGGGGATGGCTGTCCCTGCGGCTTGTTGTGTTGCCAAAAGTGGATGATTTCGCATAGCCTCTCTTTTTTCGTGCGCAAATTTACAGGCGGGGATGTGCTGTGGGAAGTAAAAGGACTGTTTGGCGGCAAATAGTTTCTTTATGAAAGGGGAAATGAAGATGGCACAGATCCGTGTAGATCATTTGACATTTAGCTATGAGGGAAGCAGTGATCCTGTTTTTGAGGATGTTTCCTTTGTCCTGGACACAGACTGGAAACTGGGCTTTGTGGGGAGAAACGGAAAAGGAAAGACCACCTTTCTGCGCCTGCTGCTGGGACAGTATGAATACCGGGGAAAGATTCAGGCCTCTGCGGTTTTTGATTACTTTCCCTATAGAATCGGGGAAAACCACCTGGATCAGATGGCGGCGGAGTTCCTTGAGGAGCTGAAGGCTGGCTGCGAGCTGTGGCGGGTGCTTGTGGAGCTTGAGAAGCTGCAGGCGGGAGCGGAGATTCTCTACAGGCCCTTTGGGAGCTTAAGCCCCGGGGAACGCACAAAGATTCTGCTGGCGGTACTTTTTTCTGGAGAGAATGACTTCCTGCTGATCGATGAGCCCACCAACCATCTGGATGAGGCGGCCAGGGAGTGTGTAAAAGAGTATCTGGCGTCAAAAAAAGGATTTATCCTGGTCTCCCATGACAGGGAGCTTCTCGACGCCTGCATCGACCATGTGCTGGTGCTGAACCGCTGTTCGATCCAGGTAGAGTCCGGTAATTTTTCCGGCTGGTGGGAGAATAAGAGCCGCCGGGATCACTTTCAGAGAGGCGAAAACGAAAAGCATAAGAAGGAGATTTCCAAGCTCCGGCAGGCGGCCAGGCAGACGGCCGGCTGGGCGGACAAGGTAGAACATACAAAGATCGGCTTTTATCCCGGAACCCAGCATGACAGGCCTACCAGGGCATATATCGGCGGCCAGACAAAAAAGATGCAGAGCCGGGTGAAAAGCTTTGAGAAACGGATAGAAAAAGAAATCAGGGAAAAGGAGGGGCTGCTGGCAGACCTGGAGGAGGACATCGACCTGAAAATGATGCCCCTGGCCCACCATAAGGAGAGGCTTGTGGATCTGCGGGAGTACGGTGTGCAGTACGCGGGAGCCCGGCAGCCTGTCTTTGAGGGTCTGACTGCGGCTGTCTTCCGGGGAGATCGTGTAGCGCTTCACGGACCTAACGGGTGCGGCAAATCTACCCTTCTGAAAATGCTCCTGCAAAAAGGGGGCGTTTTGGAGGAGTCCCTTCCGGTGCAGGAAACAGGCGTCTGTGAGACGGCCTCCGGCCTTGTGATCTCCTATGTGGGGCAGGATACGTCCTTTTTAAAGGGA
The DNA here is from genome assembly GCA_002361955.1 of Lachnospiraceae bacterium UBA3316. Lineage (GTDB taxonomy): Bacteria > Bacillota > Clostridia > Lachnospirales > Lachnospiraceae > Hominisplanchenecus_A. The sequence continues at coordinate 20,401 of DESK01000031.1, read as the reverse complement.
GGGCTTTCGGAATTCTGCAGGAAGAGAGGACTGGAGGAGCACCTGTTTTTTGCCGTTCTCAGGCAGCTGGATTTTGAGAGAGAGCAGTTTGGAAGGCCCCTGGAGACCTGTTCCGAGGGCCAGAAAAAGAAGGCGCTGCTGGCGGCGAGCCTGCTGACGCCGGCCCATCTGTACGTGTGGGATGAGCCGCTGAACTATATCGACGTCTTTTCCCGGATGCAGATCGAGAAGGTTCTGCTGGAAAACGGGCCGTCCATGGTGTTTGTGGAGCACGACAAACGGTTCCGGGAACGGGTCGCCACAAAAGTGCTGGAGATGGGAAGAATGTAAGAAGTATGTGAGAGGCCGTAACCGATAGGAGTTACGGCCTCTTTTGAAAGAAAAGAGAAGAAGAAAAGCTTCGCTTCTTGCGTAATCCATAGGCCTATGTTAATCTTATTTTATGATGTTGGGGTCAAAAGCCTTTGCCCCCAACTATGATACGGATTTCTCCGTGCTTGCGCACTCCCGAAATCCTAAAACACCTCAAATCCGCTCATTTTTCGGAGAAAAATGGCTGCTTTTCGGTGTTTTGCGGGTCACAAAGTCATGCTTTTTCCTGCAAGCATGAAACGCATGACCTTTTGACCCTGGTATCATTTTTATAGTTTAAGTGTTTAAAGGCAGCAGATGAGAGGCCTTGTGACACGCCTGAGAATACGAAAAAGGGAGCATCGGCAGTGCTTGGGGGATCGAGACGGAAACGGCCGGATGGCTGCACTGTTTTTGAGGGACTAAGGAGGAAGGTATGGAATTAGAAAGGTGTACATTGTTGGGGAAAGATGAAAAAACGCAGAGAACGGAGAGGGTCCCGGCACGGAGGAGCTTGTCAACGGGTGCCTTCAGTATGCCCTTGGGGCAGAAAGCTATCAGGATACGTTTGACAGGATGCTTTCGTATATCGGAGGAACCTTTCAATGCGCGCGGGCCTATATTTTTGAAGTGAATAAAAACAATACGTTCAGCAATACGTATGAGTGGTGCGCCCCTGGGAGTGAATCCCAGAAGGATTTGCTCCAAAACGAACCCTCCGATACGCTGTCCTGGTGGATGAAGTCCTTCCAGAGCGGAAAGCTGGTTGTGATTGACGATATCGAGGAGATCAAAGAAGAGTACTCTTCCGTCTACGCGGCGCTGAAACCCCAGGGGATCCGCCGTCTGGTGGCCTGTCCCCTGCGTTCCGACGGGGAGGTCATCGGTTTTCTCGGGGTGGACAACCCCCAGAGGCATCAGGTAAGGGGGCTTCAGCACTTTCTGTGCCTTTTGGAGCATTTCGCAGTTTCCTTTATAAAGAGGAGGGATCTCTCCTACAGGCTGTCGTATGTAAGCTACCATGACCAGCTCACGGGAGCCCTGAACAGAAGCGCCTACAAGGAGAAAGAAAAGACTCTGGGAGGCAACGTGCAGGTGGGGATCCTCTATGGGGATATTACGGGGCTGAAACGCCAGAATGACTTATTCGGCCATGCGGCCGGGGATGCTATGATTTGCCAGTGCTATAAAATGATAAACCGGGAATTTGACCGGGATATGATCTACCGGATGGGAGGGGATGAATTTCTTGTAATCTATGCCGGGGTGGGGTGCCAGCAGTTTCAGAAAAAATGCAGCAGGCTCAGGGAGACGATCAACCGGGGGGATTACCACCTGGCTGTGGGTATTTCCTGGGGAAATCTGCAGGAATATCCGCTTCATCTGCTGGTAAACAGAGCCGAGGAGGAGATGTACAAGGATAAACAGGACTATTACCGAAGGACGCGTTACATGGCCAGGTTTTATGAGGAGAAGGAGGCTGGCGGAAGAAGCGACAGAAGAAGGAGGGCTATGGGGGGAGTGGAATCCCTGCAGCAATACCTTCAGAGTACCCCGGACAGTATCGGCGCCCTGATTGAGTCTACGGAGCTGTCGAATTCTCCCATCTGCCTTTATCTGGGGGATTTGCAGACAAACGTGTTTTATATTTCCAACAATATGAGGGAGATGTTTGGGTTTGAGAGCAATCAGGTGTATAACCTCCTGGACAAATGGGAACGGCGGATCTGCCATAAGGAGGATCTGGAGTCTTACAGGCAGGATATCAGAAATATCTGGAACAACACCCAGAGGGAGCATGATTTCAAATATCGGGTGTACGATAAGGACGGAAAGCTGATCTGGATTCACTGCAGGGGGATTCTTTACCGGGATAAGAACAATAAGCCCCTCTATTTCGCAGGGTTTGTCTCCAAACCGGAATTTTCCATTGATCCGGTAACGAATCTGCCAAGGGAAAGCGCGGCGATCAGCAAGCTGGAGATGCTTCAGGAGAGAGGGAAGGATACGATTGTCCTGGGCATCGGGCTGAACCATTTTACGGAGATCAACGAGACGAAGGGCCGGGCGGCGGCAGACGCGCTGCTGGAGGATATCTCTGTGTGCTGGGAAAACCGCATGTCAAATAAGGCGTGGTTTTACCGGCTGGACGGCGTTTCCTTTATGGCGGTAGTGAAACCGGAGTGTACGGAAGAGGTGGAGAGCCTGGTGGCAGAAATACGGGAAGGCGTCAAGTATTATTACAAAAAGTGGAATGTGCTTGTCAAATTCCCCTGCAGTTTCTGCGTGTTCCATTACCCCTCCGATATTCCAAAGCCGGAATTCTTTCTTGGGAAGATCAATCCCCTGATCGAGATGGCAAAGGCCGAGCGGGAGAAGAGCTACATCAGCTATTCGGCCAGGACGGTCGATAAGTACCGGGAAAGCGCCGGGATGATGCTGCAGCTGAGCGAGGATGTATTAAACGGCTTCTGCAATTTCCGTGTGGTGATCCAGCCGATCGTGTCGGCCGGGAGCGGCGAAGTGGAGGGCGGGGAGGTTCTCCTGCGGTGGAAGTACAGGGGGGAGGATATCTGCCCGTCTGTCTTTGTGCCCCTGCTGGAAAAAAAGGGCCTGATCAAACAGACAGGCCGCTGGGTGTTCCGGGAAACGGTGAGGCACTGCGCCAGGATCATCCCTGATTATCCCGCCTTTCACCTGTCCTTCAATGTGAGCTATCTCCAGGTGGTGGGGGAGGACTTTGTGCCGTTTATGGAGGAAATGCTGGAGAAATACAGGATCGGCGGGGAAAACCTGGTGATGGAGCTTACGGAAAATCATTTTGACGAGGAGCCGGAGAAGCTGACACAGTTTTTGGACGGCTGCAGACGGCTGGGTATGTCCATCGCCCTGGATGATTTCGGGAGCGGCTATTCTTCCATGGGGCTTTTGATCAAATATCCGTCCAACCTGGTAAAGCTGGACCGCTCCCTGCTGAACGGTCTGACGGAGTCCAAGGATAAACAGACCTTTTTGAAGACGGTGATCTTTGCCTGCCACCAGTTTGGGAAAAAAGTGTGCGCAGAGGGCGTGGAAGGGCCGGAGGAGGCAAGGATCGTCCGGGAGACGGGAAGCGACATGATCCAGGGGTACTATTTTTACAAACCTCTGGAGCTGGAGGAGTTTTATAAGATGCTCAATGCCTGCTAGTGTGCTCCACGGCAGTTAGCAGCCTGTTTCACCTGGGCCATACGAGGCGTTCCGGTACTGTCCGGGCGTCACCCCTTTATATTCCCGGAATTTCCGGATAAAATAACTGAAATTGTCAAAGCCTGTCAGAAGGGCGATCTGGGAAATGGGAAGCTCAGATTCCGTAAGCATCTGGCAGGCTTTTTGAATTCTGTAATCATTTAGGAAGGATACGGGTGTTTTTCCTATGTTCTCCTTAAAATAGCGGCAAAAATAATTGGGGCTCACACAGCAGATGTCAGCCAGTGACTGGAGGGGGATGGCTTCCCCGTAGTGGCCGTGGATGTATTCGATGACCTTCTTCAGCCTGTTTATGGAGTCCTCATCTCTGGAAGAGGACGTATTTTCCAGAAAGCATTTCGTCTCAAAGAGGATCTCCAGGATATGGAGGATATGCAGCTTGATGCTGAGGGGGGCCAGGGAGGGGCGGGTATGGTACAGCCGGACGATCTCTGACAGATGGGAGGCGACGGCCTGGGAGACCTGGGCGGAAAGCCCTGGGGCGGACGCAGGAAAAAGGAGACTTTTGCCGGTGATGGGTCCGATAAAGCGGCTCTGGCAGTCGTCATACAGAGAAAAATCAAGAAACTCTGGGTTGAAGACGATCGCATGGTGGAGGGAGGGACACAGCGAGCGGATCTCGTGGAGCTCTCCGGAGTTGACAAAGGAGAATTCCCCCGGGCGGAGGGTAAGGGTTTGGCCGCCGACCGTCAGGTTTAACATCCCCTCCTCCACATAGATCCACTCCAACTCCTCATGCCAGTGCTGAGATACAAAAAATACACCGTCTCTGTCCGGGTGGGAATAAACCTCAAGAGGGAAGGCAGGGGTGCCGTGGGTATTTTTTTCGTGATACATGGGTATCATAGCGAAGACCTCCTGAATCGTAAAATTGTGTTATTATCGGAGAAGATAATGCAAGCGGTAGCAGCTTTTTTTCAGTATACTAAAAGCAGAAAAAAAAGACAAGGGGACTTATGAATATGGAAAAACAGTGGTGGAAAAGCAGCGTGGTTTATCAGATCTATCCCAGGAGCTTCTGTGACAGCAACGGGGACGGTATCGGGGATTTGGAAGGAATCCGGTCAAAATTGTGGTATCTGAAGGAGCTTGGGGTGGATGTGATCTGGCTGAGCCCCGTATACCAGTCGCCCAACGATGACATGGGGTACGATATCAGTGATTATCGGGCGATCATGAAGGAGTTCGGCACCATGGAGGATTACGACAGGATGCTGGCGGAGGCCCACTCCATGGGAATCCGGGTGATGATGGATCTGGTGGTGAACCACACTTCGGACGAACACGCCTGGTTTGTGGAAAGTCGCAGGTCCAGGGACAATGGGTTCCGGGATTTCTACATCTGGAGGGACGGCAGGGATGGCGGAGCGCCTAATAACTGGGGCTCCTGTTTCGGAGGTTCTGCCTGGAAGTATGATGAGGCTTCCGGCCAGTATTACCTGCACCTGTTTTCCGAGAAGCAGCCCGACCTGAATTGGGAAAATGAGAAGGTGAGGGAGCAGGTCTTTGATATGATGACCTGGTGGTGCGACAAGGGAATCGACGGCTTCCGGATGGATGTGATCAGCCTGATCTCCAAGGTACCGGAGCTGCCTGACGGCCCGGAAGGGGAGAGCGGCTACGGGGATTTCGGGCCCTACTGCGCCAATGGGCCGCGAGTCCATGAGTATTTGCAGGAGATGAACCGCAGGGTTTTGTCAAAGTATGACCTGATCACGGTGGGGGAATGCTCCGGCGTCACGGTGGAGGAGGCGAAAAAGTACGCCTCGGCTTCCGGGAAAGAGCTGAACATGGTGTTCCAGTTTGAGCATATGGATCTGGACGGAGGAGAGACGTGCAAATGGAACCATAAAAAAGTCCCCCTCACGGAGCTGAAGCAGGTGATGAGCAAGTGGCAGAGGGAGCTTGCAGGGAAGGCCTGGAACAGCCTGTACTGGAGCAACCATGACCAGCCAAGAAGCGTTTCACGCCTGGGAAATGACAGCCCCGCATACAGGGAGGCTTCCGCCAAAATGCTGGCCACCTGCCTGCACATGATGCAGGGGACGCCCTATATCTTCCAGGGGGAGGAGCTGGGCATGACGAATTATCCCTTCACGTCGCTGGAGGATTTTCGCGATATCGAGAGCATTCATGCTTATCAGGAATTTACAGAGAAAGGCATTTTTACGCCGGAGGAGATGTTTGATTATATCAGCTATAAGGGCCGGGACAACGCCCGCACGCCCATGCAGTGGAATGACGGCCATCAGGCAGGATTTACGGAGGGCACGCCCTGGATCGCCGTAAATCCGAACTACCGGGAGATCAATGCCAGGGAGCAGATGGGGCGGCCGGACTCCGTGTTCCACTATTATCAGAAGCTGATCGCCCTGAGAAAGCAGTATGAGATTATTGTCTATGGCGATTATGAGCTTTTGCTGCCGGACAGCCGGGAGCTCTATGTCTACCTGAGAACACTTGGAGACCAGAAGCTGCTGGTACTGTGCAGCTTTGTGGAGCATGAGACCTGCTGCAGGCTGCCGGAGGCCTTGCAGGGGAAGAAGGGAAAGCTGCTGACCGGCAATGGATGCCGCCTGGAGGCGGAAGAGGCGAAGCTTGCGGCCTACGGATGCGCGGCGGTGCTGTATGAGTGAGAAAAGGCTTTGACGGCCTGAGGGCCGCCGACGGCAGAAAGGATATCTGCCGCCGGCGGCCGCTCAGCGCTTGGGTTTTACAATAGATCCCAGGATCTGGTAAACGGCGGCGAAGAGGACGCCTGCCACCGGCCAGATGATCCAGGAAATCTCCCAGTTGTTAAAATAAAAGCTGATCCCTAAGTAGAGGGCAGTGACGATGCACCAGTAGGAGCCTGAGAAGGCGGAGAGACGTTTGCTTGTCTCTTTCTTTTCCGGGGTGTAATCATCGGTCTGCAGGATTTTCTGGTAGCTGCCGTAGATCATTCCGGACCACACGAAGAGGAAGACGGCGCAGGCCACCAGCACCAAAAGCAGGGAGGTGCAGAACAGGCAGACCCTGTCACCGGCGTTCAGGCCTCCCGCCAGCAGCAGGGGAATCACGCCTGTGATGCAGAGCGTCACGCCCAGGGCGATATATTTGCGGAAGGAAGGCTCAAAGTCTTCTTTCTTTTTTTCTATGATACCGGCGATGCCGTACTCCAGGGAAAACGCCTCTTTTTCCAGAAATTCATACCGGGAGAGCTTCATGCCGTTTGTGATCAGAAGGATGACGCCTGAAGCCACAAGAAGCAGGAGCAGGCAGACGCCGATGGCTCCCGCCGCGTCTTCGGTCAGGAGGGCACGGGCGCCGATGGCGCCGGGGACAGAGAGACCGCAGACTGCAATCAGGGCCGCGGCTCCCAGGATGCATAACACCACGCCCAGGGCGATGCGTCTGGCTGTGGCGGTCACCAGCTCTGTATACTCGGTGACCTCTCCCAAGGAGAGCGTGCGGATCGGCTTTTCCTCGAAATTCAGCTCTACCTTTGGAGCCGTGCTGTCCTCCGCTTCATCTTTTAAAAGATAGTCGGTGCTCACGTCAAAGAGCTGGCTGAGCTTTATGATCTTATCCAGATCCGGGATGGAGGTCCCGTTTTCCCATTTTGAAACGGACTGCCTGGAGATGTCCAGCTTTTCAGCCAGATCCTCCTGGGACCAGCCGTTCTGCTTTCGCAGCATACATATTTTTTCACTTAATATCATAATCTTTCCCCTTTCTCTATCGCCGCCAGAGCCGTGCTGCCGGCGCTTTGCGGTGTTGTATTTTGGCATTATTGTAGCATAAAAAGCGGTTGACAGCCAGAAAGAGCGCTTGGAAATTACGCAACGGGCGGTTGCGAAGGGACAGCGGGCGGTTTCAGCTTGCTTTTTTGAGGGGAATCATGCTACAATACGGGCCGGAGACAAATAAATAAAAAAGACACAGCTTTGCCGCCGGGTAAAGTGTTGGGCGTCGGGCTTTCTCTCGTTAGGCCGCAGAAGAGAGGAAGGGTCGGCGCCGTTTTTGTGGCGCAAAGCACAGAGCGCTTTGGAAAGGAGCGATTACATGGAACAAAAATCCTGCTTTGGGGAATTTGCCCGCTACTCGGTTTTGAGTATTCTGGGAACACTTGGCGTATCCTGCTACATTTTAGCTGATACCTTCTTTATTTCAGAGGGGATGGGCATCAACGGGCTGGCTGCCCTGAACCTGGCCATTCCTATCTTTAATTTTATATACGGCATCGGCCTGATGCTGGGCATGGGCGGGGCGACCAAGTTTTCGATCTGCAAAAGCCGCGGCGACAGGGAACAGGGAAATCAGGTTTTCAGCCACGCGGTTTCTGCCGGGCTGGCAGCGGGGCTTTTCTTTTTTGTGGCGGGGCTTTTTTTCTCCGGGGAGCTGGCAGAGGCCCTTGGCGGGGAAGGGCAGGTGCTCGCTATGACAGACACGTATCTGAAATGGCTGCTTCTGTTTGCGCCGGCCTTTATTCTGAACAATATCCTGCTCTGCTTTGTGAGAAATGACGGAGGGCCCCAGCTTTCCACGGCGGCTATGCTGGTAGGAAACTTCGCCAATATTTTATTTGACTATATTTTTATCTTTCCCATGGGGATGGGCATCCTGGGAGCGATCCTCGCCACGGGCTTCTCTCCGGTGCTGAGCATCCTGTGCATGTCGCCCCACTGGCTGAGAAAGAAAAACCATTTTTCTCTGGTAAGGCTCATACCCTCCGCAAGGCTTTTACAACAGGAGCTCTCCATCGGACTTCCCTCCCTGATCGCCCAGGTTTCCGCCGGAGTTGTCATGATCGTTTTCAACATGCTGATTCTGGGGCTTGAGGGGAACCGGGGAGTGGCAGCCTACGGGGTGGTGGCCAATATCGCCCTGGTAGTCACGGCTACCTATAACGGCCTGTCCCAAGGGATGCAGCCCCTGGTCAGCAGCTTTTACGGAGGCGGCCGGGAAAGAGAGTACCGTCAGGTTTTGCGTTACGGCTTGTCCACGATGCTTGTGATTTCCGCAGCCCTTTATCTGATCGTTTTCCTGCTGGCGGAGCCGATCGCCGGGCTGTTTAACAGTGAGAGGGATATGCTTATGCAGGCGATGGCAGCGGAGGGGCTCGCGCTGTACTTTTTGTCTAACGTCTTTGTGGGCTTCAATATGCTGCTTGCCACCTTTTTCGCCTCAGTGGAAAAGCCTGTTCCAGCCCACATCCTGTCGCTGCTCCGGGGCTTTCTGCTGATCATCCCCCTGGCGTTTCTGATGGCAAAGCTCTGGGGGATGACGGGAATATGGCTGACCTATCCGGCGGCGGAGTTTCTGACGGCGGCTGTGGGGCTTGCGCTGTACCGCCGTTTCCGGGCCGCGGGCAGGGGCCGCCGGTAAGCCCCGGGCTGGCCATGGGAAAATACAGGATTCTTTATGTTCTTGCCATAATTCCCCGGGGGTGTTAAAATAAAAAAGATATAGTTTGACCCCAACACCATTTTATCAGAAACAAGGAACATGGAGGAACCAAATGAGCAACGTAAGAAGAGTGTATGTGGAGAAAAAACCTGCTTTTGCGGGAGCCGCAAGGGAGCTGCGCCACGAGATCCGCAGTTATCTGGGCATTCAGTCACTGACGGGCGTGCGTGAGTTGATTCGCTATGATGTGGAAAATATTTCAGATGAAGTATTTGAGAGAGCATGCAGGACGGTGTTCTCGGAGCCGCCGGTAGACGTGCTGTATAAGGAAACCTTTGATGTGGCAGTAGGTTCACGCGTTTTTTCTGTAGAATATTTACCGGGGCAGTTTGACCAGAGGGCGGATTCCGCCGTACAGTGTGTCAAATTCCTGAAAGAGGATGAGGATCCGATCATCCGCTCCGCGAAGACATATGTGATCGAAGGAAATATCACGGATGAGGAGTTCGAGGCCATCAAGGCCCATTGCATCAACCCGGTGGACTCCAGGGAGACAGGGATTGTAAAGCCTGAGACTCTGGTGACAGAGTTCGAGGAGCCTGCGGATGTAGCTGTCTTTGAGGGATTTATCCAGATGGAAGAGGAGCGTTTGCAGGAGCTGTATGCTTCCCTGAACCTGGCTATGACCTTCAAGGATTTCCAGCATATCCAGAACTATTTCAGAGATGAGGAAAAACGTGATCCGTCCATGACGGAAATCCGGGTGCTTGACACCTACTGGTCAGATCACTGCCGCCATACGACCTTTTCCACAGAGCTGAAGCATGTGGAATTCGGGGAAGGATATTATAAAGAGCCGATCCAGGGCACTTATGAGAAATATCTGGCCGACAGAGAGGAGATCTTTAAGGGCAGGGACGACAAGTTCGTGTGCCTGATGGATCTGGCGCTGATGGCTATGAGAAAACTGAAAAAAGAAGGGAAGCTGGAGGACCAGGAGGAATCCGATGAGATCAATGCCTGCAGCATCGTAGTTCCGGTGGAGATTGACGGTGAGACAGAAGAGTGGCTCATCAATTTCAAAAATGAGACGCACAACCATCCCACAGAGATCGAGCCCTTCGGAGGGGCGGCCACCTGTCTGGGCGGAGCTATCCGCGACCCGCTGTCAGGACGTACCTATGTATATCAGGCCATGCGTGTGACGGGCGCCGCAGACCCCACCGTGTCTGCGAAGGAGACTCTCAAGGGAAAGCTTCCGCAGAAAAAGCTGGTGCGCGAGGCGGCCCACGGCTACAGCTCCTACGGAAACCAGATCGGTCTGGCTACAGGGCTTGTCAAGGAGATTTACCATCCGGACTATGTGGCGAAGCGTATGGAGATCGGCGCCGTTATGGGAGCCGCGCCAAGAAAAGACGTGATCCGTGAGACGTCCGATCCGGGAGATATTATCATCCTTCTCGGCGGCCGGACAGGCCGTGACGGTATTGGCGGAGCTACCGGTTCTTCCAAGGTACATACGGAGGCGTCCATCGAGGTGTGCGGGGCTGAGGTGCAGAAGGGAAATGCGCCCACGGAGCGTAAGATCCAGCGCATGTTCCGCCGGCCTGAGGTCAGCCGCCTGATTAAAAAGTGCAACGATTTCGGAGCAGGCGGTGTGTCTGTTGCCATCGGAGAACTGGCGGCAGGGCTGCAGGTATATCTCGACAAGGTGCCGAAGAAATACGCGGGCCTGGACGGAACAGAAATCGCCATCTCCGAGTCCCAGGAGCGTATGGCCGTTGTGGTTGACCCGAAGGATGTGGAAGCCTTCCTGGGCTATGCCAAGGAGGAAAATCTGGAAGCTGTGGAGGTGGCAGTGGTCACAGAGGCTCCCAGGCTTGTGCTGATCTGGAGGGGAAAAGAGATCGTAAATATTGCCAGGGCGTTCCTGGATACGAATGGAGCCCATCAGGAGACGGATGTCTATGTGGACATTCCTTCCCAGGAGGACAAGTTCTTTGTCCGCAAAGAGGTGGGCGACGTCCGCGCAAAATGGATGGATACCCTGAAAGACCTGAATGTATGCTCCCAGAAGGGACTGGTGGAGATGTTTGATGGCTCCATCGGCGCAGGCTCCGTCTTTATGCCCCACGGCGGAAAATATCAGCTTACGGAAACCCAGGCTATGGTGGCGAAGCTTCCCGTGCTTAAGGGAAAGACGGATACGGTGACTATGATGAGCTACGGCTTTGATCCTTACCTGTCAAGCTGGAGCCCCTACCACGGCGCGGTCTACGCAGTGGTGGAGTCTGTGGCGAAGATCGTGGCAAACGGCGGTGACTACAGCAAGATCCGCTTCACATTCCAGGAGTATTTCAGGCGTATGACCGAGGATCCCGAAAGATGGAGCCAGCCGTTCTCCGCCCTGCTGGGCGCTTATGCGGCGCAGCTTGGCTTTGGCCTGCCCTCCATCGGCGGAAAGGACAGTATGTCAGGTACCTTTAATGAGATCGACGTACCGCCTACGCTGGTAAGCTTTGCGGTGGACGTGGCCTCAGACAAGACGATCATTACGCCGGAGCTGAAAAAAGCGGGCAGCAAACTTGTTCTTCTGAGCATTGAGAAGGACGTTTACGATCTGCCGAATTACAGCCAGATCATGGATCAGTACGGAAAGTTCTTCCAGGATGTAAAAGCAGGACGGATCATTTCCGCGTACGCAGTGGACGGCAAAGGCCTTGCGGCGGCAGTCAGCAAGATGGCCTTCGGAAACCATATGGGCGTGAAGATTGAGCACAACGTAGACGAGAGAGATCTGTTTACGGCAGGCTTTGGAAATATTGTGGCGGAAGTACCTGACGGCAAGGTGGGCGAGCTGTCTATCACCTACACGCTGATCGGTGAGGTGACCGACAGGGCGGCCTTAGAGTACAGAGACATGTCCATCACCATGGAGGAGGCTGTGAAAGCCTGGACAGGTACCTTGGAAAATGTATTTAAGACGGTATCCGGTGCGGAACCCCAGGAGGAAAAGGAGACGGAGCTTTACAAGGCAGACAGCATCTATGTATGTAAGCATAAGGTGGCGAAGCCCAGAGTCTTCATCCCCGTATTCCCGGGCACAAACTGCGAGTACGACAGCACGAAGGCATTTGAGCGCGCAGGGGCCCAGGTGGATGTGAAGGTATTCAAGAACCTGACGGCGGAGGATATTAGGGATTCTGTAGATATTTTCACAAAGGCCATCGACCAGGCGCAGATCATCATGTTCCCCGGCGGATTTTCCGCAGGAGATGAGCCGGACGGTTCCGCCAAGTTCTTTGCCACTGCTTTCCAGAACGCAAAGATGAAGGAAGCCGTCAGGAAGCTCTTAGACGAGAGGGACGGACTGGCCCTCGGTATCTGCAATGGTTTCCAGGCGCTGATCAAGCTGGGACTGGTGCCTTATGGTGAGATTACAGGCCAGACAGAGGACTCACCGACGCTGACCTTTAACACAATGGGACGCCATATTTCCAAAATGGTATATACCAAGGTAGTGTCGAACAAATCCCCGTGGCTCAGGAAGGCCGCTCTCGGCGGAACCTATTGCAGCCCTGCTTCCCATGGAGAGGGACGCTTTGTGGCAAATAAGGAGTGGATTGACAGGCTCTTTGCCAACGGTCAGGTGGCTACCCAGTATGTGGATGCGGACGGCAACCTCCGGGTGAATGACGAAGAGTGGAACGTAAACGGTTCCTACTGTGCCATCGAAGGAATCACAAGTCCCGACGGACGGGTGCTGGGCAAGATGGCCCATGCGGAGCGCCGTGGCGATTCCGTGGCGATCAACATTTACGGCGAGCAGGACCTGAAGATCTTTGAGTCCGGTGTAGAATATTTCTTATAAGAAAAAACAGGAAATGCCCCTGCGGAAAATCCGCAGGGGCATTTTTACGGGGCGCGTCAGGGAAGACAGGGCTGGAGGGTAGCAAAACGGCACATTCCGGGAAAATCGCAGGTAGCAAAAAAAGACAGGCTTTCCTTTTGAGGTGATTGTTTCAAAACAAACCTGGGTGTGAATAGATGTTGAATATTGATAAAAAATATCATAAAATATCGGTATTACCAAAATGGAAAGCCGGCATGTTCCATTGCGTGTGATAAAAGCTTGGAGGCGAGGGACAATGGTGCATACAAAAATGGAGAATGAGTATTATTACACGATATTTTCAGGCTGCGGGAAAACAAGATGGCTGGCGGATGAGCGGGCAAAGAAACAATTCCTGGATCAGCTTTTAAAGCTGCAGGGCAGAGGCGGTTTCCGCATATACGCATTCTGTCTGCTGGACGCGGAGACACATTTTCTGCTGGAGATCCCGGAGGATGGGGATTTTGAGCGGACGGTGGCCGGGATCGCAAAAAAACTTAAGGAGAGTGTTCAGCTCTATGGGCCCGATGCAAAAAGGGAGCCATCTGTCTGGAAAAAGAAGATTTCGCCCTGCAGCCATTCCGACATCCTGGAATATTGCTGCCGGATTCATCTGCTGGCGGCCCGGTACGCGGAGAGGATACAGGATTATTGGTGGAGCAGCTATGTGGACTACCGGCACAGAAACATCACCGGCCTGGTGGCTACAGAGGCTGTCCTGCATATTCTGGATTCAGAACCACGCAGAGCGCTGCAGAAATTTGTGCAGTACCATGAAAAATATGCTCTATTAATAGAAGACGAGCAGAAAAGAAGAACGTGACGGAAAAGATTGAGAAGTTGAAAAATCCATTGGAAATTGATTTTGACAGTGGGATTTTTACGCCCCTGCATCACTCTTTTACGGCCTGGGCAGTATATGTGCAGGCCTATCCCGATGGTTACGCCGTGACGAGAAAAATAAAAAGCAAGAAAAAACAAAAAAATAAAAAAAGTGCTTGACATTTCCGGCGCTATAATAGTATAATGGCTAAGCAGTCCGGAAGCGGACAAGCATAAATGGGATCTTAGCTCAGCTG
>DESK01000031.1:0-6138 GCA_002361955.1 Lachnospiraceae bacterium UBA3316 | reverse complement strand
GGTTCGAGCCCTATAGGTCCCATTGAAAACAAAGTATATGGCGGAATAGCTCAGTTGGCTAGAGCATACGGTTCATACCCGTAGTGTCGAGAGTTCGAATCTCCCTTCCGCTACTGAGAAAGCTAAAGACCGAAAGGCCTTTAGCTTTTTTGCAGTGTGCATCAGGCAGCGGCCGTACCGGCATGTTTTTGCTGCCTGGTTTTGCGGCGGCGCTGCTTTTTGGGATGGATGGAGGTTTAGGCGCATTTTGGAATAAACAACCTATAAATATGTACAAAACGTGTCTGAAATCTTAATAAAACATGAATCTCTTCAGAAAGCATTCACATTTTATTAATAAAAATCAAAAGGATTTCCATTTTTTTCTGTGCTAATATAATCGACGTAATAAAGACGGAGGTACGAAAGATTCGGAGTACCTTGTTTTATGAGGAGGATATAATTATGATGAAAAAAGTTTTAGGATTTGCCGCAATGGCAGTATTAGCAGGCGCACTGGTAACAGGATGCGGAAATAAGGAAGCAGCAACAACTGATACAACAGCTACTACAGAGGCTATGACAAGCGCAGTGACAGAGGCTCCGGCAGCAGATACAGAGGCTGTTGACACAGAGGCTGTTGACACAGAGGCCGTTGACACAGAGGCCGTTGACACAGAAGCTGTTGACACAGAGGCAGTTGAGACAGAGTCTGTAGCTGAGTAATCAGATACATTTACATGCAAACCGTCCGGGAACGTGACCGTTCCAGGGCGGTTTTTTTGGGTTCATTTTAAAGACTTGTGATGCCCTCTTTGCGAACGAATAAAACTGTGATATAGTAAACGGAAAGTGAAAAGAAGCAGAACAGGAGTGGGATTATGCGTGTAGGAATGGGATATGATGTTCACAGGCTGGTGACAGACAGAAAACTGATTTTAGGCGGCGTAGAGATTCCTTATGAAAAGGGACTTCTGGGCCATTCAGACGCGGATGTGATTGTTCATGTGATCATGGATGCGCTGCTGGGAGCTGCGGCTCTTGGAGATATCGGAAAGCATTTTCCGGATACTGACCCGGCCTACAAGGGGATTTCCAGCATAGAGCTTTTGCGGCGTGTGGGAGATCTTCTGGAGGAGAAGAACTATGTGATTGAAAATATTGATGCTACGATCATTGCCCAAAGGCCCAAGCTCCGTCCTTACATTGAAGAGATGGAGAGGAACGTGGCGGGGGCTTTAAAAATCGACGAGGATCGGGTCAATATCAAGGCCACCACGGAGGAGGGGCTGGGATTTACAGGACTGGGAGAGGGGATTTCCGCCCAGGCCATCTGTGCCCTGCTGCCGCTTTTAGAGCAGGCGGACGGAGGCATTTCCGGCTGCTGCGGCTGCGGCTGCGGCGGGAGGAGCCTGTGATGTCTGAAAAATTTCGGATCCATCTGCTTGCGCCTGCAGAAAATGAGAGGACGAGGGAGCTGTACCGGAGTGTCTTTTCGGAGGACAGCCGGGAATTCGTAGAGTATTATTATCGCTATAAGACGAGGGAGAACAGGATCTACGCGGCGGAGGATGGAAACGGAGAGATCGTTTCGATGCTCCACCTGAACCCTTACCTGATGCGGCAGGGAGCACGGGAGGCATTTGGGCAGTATGTGGTGGCTGTGGCCACCCGGGAGAGCTGCCGCCGCCAGGGGCTGATGAGGAGCCTTCTGAAGCTCTCGCTGGAGGATATGCGCCGGGCGGGAGAGCCGTTCGCGTTTTTGATGCCCGCGTCGGAGGCGATCTACCGGCCCTTTGGCTTCCGGTTTGTCTATAACCAGAGAAGGGCAGACCTGATCCTGGAGGAGTATGGCGGGAGACCCTGCCTGGACTGCCGGAGAGCTGAAAAGAGGGATCTGGACGCTCTGTCGGAGTTCGCCGAGGTGTACTTTCAGAGACATTATCGGACGTATGCCATCCATACTCCGGAGTATTTCGAATCGCTGCTGGAGGAACAGCGCTGCCAGAAGGGAGAGATCGTCCTGATGCTGGAGCGGGGCGAAATCAGGGGATATTTCTTCACGGCCTTTGAGGGAGGCGCTGAGATCAGGGAGCCTGTGGCGGAGGAAGGATATGAGGAGCTCCTGCTCTCCTCCGCGGCGGCATATCTTGGCGGCCATGGGAAAGCCCGTCTGCTCGGCGCAGATAAGCATCTGCCGGTTCTGCAGAAGGAAACGCCCCTGATCATGGCCCGAATTACAAATCCGGAGTGGTTTGCGGCGGGCCTTACCGCAGATGAGCCGGTGGAGCTGTGTTTCCGTCTGGTCGATGAGCTTTTGCCGGAGAATTCCGGGGTTTACCGCTTTTGCGCGGACAGCAGGGGCGGCAGCATGAGGAAGCAGGAGGGGGCGGAGGTTTTGTTCTCTGTTTCTGCCGGAGAGCTGACGGCTTTGGCATTTGGAAGCCTGTCTTCCGCAGAGGCAGGCCTGCCGGCGGCCGCGGCCGACGCCTGGGCGAAGGTGCGGACCTGCGCTCCGGTGTTTTTGAATGAAGTGGTGTAGCGTGGCAGTTGACAAAAACAGCCAAAATGCATAGACTGAAAAAGGCAATCTATTGCATGAAAATAGAATTTCCTCTTCCGTAGGGAAGAGGGCAGAAAGGGTAAATATTATGAAGGTATATAATACATTGACAAAGCAGAAGGAGGAGTTTGTGCCCCTCACGCCGGGGGAAGTGAGCATTTATGTGTGCGGACCTACGGTTTACAATCTGATCCACATAGGCAACGCCCGTCCTATGATTGTTTTTGACACGGTGCGCCGCTATATGGAGCACAAGGGCTATGAGGTGAATTACGTATCGAATTTCACGGATGTGGATGACAAGATCATTGCCAAAGCCATCGAGGAGGGAGTGCCTGCGGAGGAGATCTCCACCCGGTATATTGCAGAGTGCAAAAAGGATATGGAGGCTATGAACGTAAAGCCTGCCACTACCCATCCCCTGGCCACCCAGGAGATCAGTGGGATGATTGAAATGATTTCCGTGCTGATTGAAAGAGGCTATGCGTACAATGTGAACGGAACGGTGTATTTCCGCACCAGGAAATTCGAAGAATATGGAAAGCTGTCTCATAAAAATCTGGATGACCTGCGCTCCGGAAACAGAACCCTCCTTGTGTCCGGTGAGGATCAGAAGGAGGATCCCCTGGATTTTGTGCTCTGGAAGCCCAAAAAGGAGGGAGAGCCCTTCTGGAAATCTCCGTGGAGCGACGGAAGGCCGGGCTGGCATATTGAGTGTTCCGTGATGGCGAAAAAATATCTGGGAGCAGAGATTGATATTCACGCGGGAGGAGAGGATCTGATCTTCCCCCATCATGAAAATGAGATCGCCCAGAGTGAGTGCTGCAACGGGGTTCCCTTCGCCAAATATTGGCTTCACAATGCGTTTTTAAATATTGACAACAAAAAAATGTCCAAATCCCTGGGGAATTTTTTTACTGTCCGTGATATCAGCAAGCAGTATGACCTACAGGTACTGCGTTTCTTTATGCTGAACGCCCATTACAGAAGCCCCCTGAATTTCAGCAGAGAGCTGATGGAATCCTCCAAAAACGGGCTGGAGCGTATCGTTACAGCAGTCGGCAGGTTGAAGGATATCATGAAGGAAGGGGCTGACAGAGAGGTATCAGGCGCGGAACAGGCCCTTTTGGAGGAGGCCAGAGGCTTTGCGGCGAAGTTTGACGAGGCCATGGATGATGATTTCAATACGGCAGACGCGATTGCGGCTATTTTTGAGCTGGTGCGGTTCGCAAACGCGAATGTAAACACGGACAGTTCCAGGCAGTATGCAAAGGCTGTCTATGAGGAAATGGTACAGCTTTCTGATATTCTGGGCCTGACCGTAGAGAGAGAGGAAGAAATCCTGGACGGAGACATTGAACGGCTGATCGAGGAACGTCAGGCGGCCAGAAAGGCGAAAAATTTTGCCAGGGCCGATGAGATCCGGGATGAGCTTCTGGCCCGGGGGATTATTTTGAAAGATACCAGGGAAGGTGTAAAATGGCAGAGGGCGTAATATTTATGATGGAGGCCTTGCGGGAAAGCTTCGGTTTCCAGGACGCGGACCTGAGGACATATTCCCCCCTGACGTTGGCTTATATCGGCGATGCCGTCTATGAACTGGTGATCCGTACCCTGCTGGTAAAGCATGGAAATGCCCAAACCAACTGGCTCCATAAGAAAGCCAGCTCTCTTGTGAAAGCCTCCGCCCAGGCGGAGATGATAGAGAAACTGCTTCCGGTCCTCACGGAGGAAGAGGAGGCTGTTTACCGGCGGGGGAGAAACGCCAAATCCTACACGATGGCCAAAAACGCTACGATGTCAGACTACCGGAAGGCTACGGGATTTGAGGCGCTGATGGGCTATCTCTATTTAAAAGAGGATCTGGGGCGTATGATCGAGCTGATCAGGCTGGGATTGGACAGAGGAGGGCAGATATGCGATACGAAGAACTGACGATCGAGGGAAGAAATGCCGTGATGGAGGCATTTCGGTCGGGAAAACCTATTGACAAACTGTTTGTGCTGGACGGCTGCCAGGATGGGCCGGTGCGCTCCATTATCAGGGAGGCCAGAAAGCATGACACGATTATCAATTATGTGGCGAAGGAGCGCTTAGACCAGCTCTCGGAGATGGGAAAACATCAGGGTGTGATTGCTTTTGCTGCAGCCTATGAGTATGCCCAGGTGGAAGATATGATGGCTTTGGCAAAGGAAAAGGGGGAGGCGCCCTTTCTTTTCCTGCTGGACAATATTGAAGATCCCCACAATTTGGGGGCCATCATCCGAACGGCAAATCTGGCCGGGGCCCATGGGGTGATTATACCCAAAAGAAGGGCGGCAGGGCTGACAGCCACGGTGGCAAAGACCTCGGCGGGCGCTCTGAATTATACGCCGGTAGCAAAGGTAACCAATCTGGGGCAGACCATTGAAGAACTGAAAAAGCAGGGAATGTGGTTCGTGTGCGCGGATATGGACGGAGAGACCATGTACCGCCTGGATTTAAAGGGCCCCATCGGCATGGTGATCGGAAATGAAGGGGAAGGCGTCAGCCGTCTTGTTAAAGAAAAGTGTGATTTTACGGCGTCGATTCCCATGAAGGGAGATATTGATTCCCTGAATGCTTCAGTGGCGGCCGGTGTGCTGGCCTATGAGATCCTGCGCCAGAGATCAGGCTATTAATTTCATACGGGGGACATCAATGGGGGGAAAGGCAGAGGAATACGGAAGATATACAGATGAAGAGCTGATAGCCAGGATGCGCCGGGGAGAATCCGGCGTCATGGACTATCTTATGGATAAATACAAAAATCTTGTGCGTAAAAAGGCGAGAACTCTCTATCTCATGGGTGGGGACGGCGATGATCTGATCCAGGAGGGGATGATCGGCCTTTTTAAGGCGGTGCGGGATTACGACCCAGAGAGGGAGGGAAGCTTCTCTGGGTTTGCTGCCTTATGCGTTCTGCGGCAGATGTACACAGCCGTGGAGGCTTCCTGCCGAAAGAAGCATATTCCCTTGAACTCCTATGTCTCTCTGTATTCCGGAACGGCGGAAGAAGGGAAGGTGCCGCTGCGGGAAGTGTTGGCAGACCCCAGAGAGGGAAACCCGGAGGATTTGGTGCTTCACAGAGAAGCCCAGGAACAGATGGCGGGAAAAATCAAAAAATATCTGAGCCGTTATGAGATTCAGGTGCTGGAAGCCTACCTAAATGGAATGAGCAGCAGGGAGATCGGCAGACTTTTGGGGAAGACGCCGAAATCTATTGACAATGCGCTTCAGAGAATACGCCGGAAGATGACATCCCATGGGTTCTCCCAGGCCGGGAATTTAAAGAAAGGTGAATTGAAAAAGTAAAGTCTGCTTTGCAAGATTAAATTCCACTTTGAAAAGTAATTTGCAGGATTAAGTTCCATAGAAAGGTAGAGCTTAATCCTGCAATTGAGAAAATTGAAGAAAAAATAAAAAAGTTGAAAATATGGGTTGACAACAAACGGAACAGGTGTTAATATATGGGAGTCGCTTCGATGAGGGGCGAAAAAGAAATAAAAAGATGAAAAAAGTTCTTGACAAGCTCAGAAAGATCTGGTAAACTTATGAAGCTGTCAAAAACAAAACAG